>CAJFKR010000085.1 GCA_904386005.1 Candidatus Flemingiibacterium merdigallinarum | reverse complement strand
CAAGGGATAGGGGAGTCAAGAGGGGGAAGACCTCGCGGCGAGCGTGGTCTTCCCCCTCTTGTTAGTTATTAGCAATTAGGTATTAGTTATTAGTAGAAGTAGAAGCAGCAGTTGGCTGATAGGCATCAGATGTTACCAGATGTACCCCTGCGCCGGTTTGCGCGAAACAAACTCGCCGATTTATAGTATCGTCATATTTGTCCTTGACTGATAACCAAAAGTTTACAAAATATCTTTCATAACTACGATATGATATGTTATAATGTAATCACGCTAAATTACGCCGGTTGCTCGATATGACCGGGTCATCGCCGTTTACGAAAGGGACATCCATATGCCGGACGACAAGATAAAATTGCTCATTGACGAAATACTCGACCGACGCGTGTTGAAGCGCGCCGTCTTTTCTAAAATTCAGGATAAGAATATACTGCGCGTCACCGCCGCGCCGGTCGAAATGCCGGACGGCAGCGTCGCGCTGCGCGTCGAACGCTTCACGCGCGACAATAAAGCCTATCAGGAAAACCACCCATATAACCGCGCCGACTGCGCCGACTGCGCCGACCTTTTGTATACGCTCGCCCGCTCGGCACGTCAGGTCAATATATTCACTACCGCCGGCGACCTCGAGCTGCTGCGCTCAAAGTCGGACAATGTCCATATCTCCGGCCGGCTGAATAAGACCGCGGACGTCGCGGCGGCTCAGCCTCATAACGATAAAAAGAATTATATCCTCGACCCGTCGCGCGACTCGGGATTCTTGTACCTGCTCGGTCTCGCCGATAAGAACGGCAGAATACACGACAAAAAACAGGCGAAATTCCGCCAGATCAATCGCTTTCTCGAACTGCTTTTTGACATCGTTCCGTCGCTTCCCACCGACCGCGCGCCGGTCATATACGACCTCTGCTGCGGCAAGAGCTACCTCACGTTCGCGGTCTACTACTACTTCACGAAAATCCTCGGCCGCGAGGTTCATATGCACGGCGTCGACTTAAAGCCGGACGTCGTCAGCTACTGCTCCGAGGTCGCTCAGCGTCAGGGTTTTGTACACCTCGACTTTACCTGCGGCGACGTCGCAAAATACGACCCGCCCGAGCCCTGCGACCTCGTGATCTCGCTGCACGCCTGCGACATCGCTACCGATATCGTGCTGTATAACGCGATACGCTGGCGTGCCCGCGCGATAATGTCCACCCCCTGCTGCCACCACGAGATGGCCCGTCAGCTTCCCCGCCGCCCCGACAGCTCGCACAAACTGCGCGGCGAGCTTGAATTCATTCTGAAAAGCCCGATACTCCGTCAGAAATTCTGCGACATCGCGACCGACGCGCTCCGCGCGAAGCGGCTCGAGAGCCGCGGCTATTCGGTCGAGACGCTCGAGCTCATCGACCCCGACGAGACTCCGAAAAACGTCATGATACGCGCCCGCCTGCGCGATAACCCGAACCCGGACGAGCTCGCCGCCGCGCTCGACGACTATCGCAAACTTTGCGGCGAGCTCGGGGTCTCGCCATATCTCGACCGACTGCTCACTGAAAATGAAAACTGAACTATCGATAAAGCTGAATAAAGCGATTGACGTCGCCGCCGCGGCTATAGTCTCGCTCTACTATTTTGTATACCTCGTCCTCTGCCTCGCCGGTTATGATCTGCGGATAATGTCGCTGTTTGCGCTCGCGGTGATGGCGGTGATGATTCTGCCGGTGGTGTTCCGCAAAAAGCTGAAGACAAAACTCGGCGGCGCGTATTTTCCCCTGAAGCTCATATTTACGATACTCACTATACTGTATATAATCAGCGTCGTCATATTCTGGTGCTATATCGGACTGGACGCGCGGCGCGACGCCGCGAGCTACGCCGCCGCTGCCGAGAGCTTCCACGACGACGGCAGCGGCACGGTGGTGGTCGTGTTCGGCTGCCACACCGACGGCTATACGCCCGGTCCGACGCTGAAGCTGCGGCTGGACGAAGCCGCCGAGCTGCTCGAAGCCCTGCCGGACGCAATCTGCGTCGTCAGCGGCGGTCAGGGCTCGAACGAGACGGTCGCCGAAGCCGTTTCGATGAAAGCGTATCTCGAGGAGGTCGGCATCGACGCCGAACGGATATACGCCGAGGACGAGTCGCACTCGACAAGCGAGAACATCCGCTTCACAAAGGAGCTGCTTATAAAAAACTCGATCGAGCCTGTGCGCGTAATAGGCGTGTCTACCGCTTTCCATCTGCCGCGCATCGAGGTTCTGTCGCGGGTCTACGATCTGCCTATGGAGGTCTGCGCGGCGAAGTCGCCGGACAACCTGTCCTACTATGTAAGCATGGTGCGCGAGTATCTGTCGTTTATCAAGCTGCTGCTTGTGGATGTAATCCTGAATTGACCGTCTGCGTTTGCGCGTAAAATCGCGGCGCACAGATATGTCCGCTTTGGACATATCTGTGCGAGATATAAGGTCAGCCAAGCAGACGCGTGATAGGATCGGGGGCGGGGAAATCATAGATAGATGTGTGATTTGACCACAATGCCGTTTTCAAGCGGCAATCGTCAATATACACCGGAGCAACAGTACCATGTATCTATTTATAATGGATTACTGACAACAAAACGGTCATGTCGGTCAAATATCGACATTTTTTTGCGTTTTTGTGTCAATATACGATTTAGTCGAGAACAATATTTTATGCAAAAAATGTATTGAAATTGTGTCGGATTTGTCGTAAAATATTATTAATGTCGGATATATGCCTAAAATGACGCCGGCATAACTACAGCCGAATAATAAATTTATCGAAACGGTGTTGACTTTATGCTAACTAATACGCTGGATATACTGGTATTCAGCAAGGACTGCGATTTTTCCGATGAGACTAACGATATTCTAATCGCGAGCAAAATCAAATACAATATCCGATTCGCCGAAACTCAACGGGAGCTCGCGGATTTTCTGAAATACCTATTGAAGCCCAAACTTATCATATATGATTCGCTGTACGGCGGCACCGAGACTTACGATATGCTCGCGAAGAAAATTGAGCAGAACGACACTCTAAGCTGTATCTTCATACACGAACGCAGCGACAAGAAGCTGACCTGCGGTCTTGACCGGGTGATATCGCTTGAGCGTCCCTTCGGCCGGGACGAATACATAGAAGCGCTGTCGCGTATCTGCTTTAAGAATTCGGGCGGCTTTTCTGACATTCAAGAAAGCGGCGACGCGCACGACCGTATCAGAAGCGAGGTGAACATCGCGGCTTTTCGCCTGTTGTCACAGATCGGCGTTCCCGAGCACATGGTCGGGTATCGCTATCTCGGCACCGCGATTCCGCTCGTGGTATACAACCCTCAGCTGCTTCACCCGATTACGAAGTCGCTGTATAGCATAGTAGCGGAAAAGTACATGACCACCCCGGGCAGCGTCGAGCGGGCGATACGCCACATAATCGAACGGACTTGGGAAATGGAGAATATCAAAAGCCTCAGCCCATTCTTTAATAACGAAATGACCCCAAAGCAGGACAGACCTACAAATACGCTGTTTATCTCAATTCTTGCCGACCTGATGCGCGAGCAGTATCTTAACCAGTGATACCGGATACAGAGAGCTGTCCGCGGTTCGCCTCATACCGCAGACTGAATGAGCCGTCAGGATGATGACAATTCATGAGACATATACCGCGATAATATAACACCGGACAAGTCCTCACGGCTTGTCCGGCTTTACTGTTATAGGTACTCATATCTGTCGGCGGCAGGGCAGATGTCAGGCAGTCAGGGCGTCTCTGTCGCCGCCGGATACCGCGGGGATTCCGCTGATTATTGATACACAGTGGAGATTCAGCTGACTGTCGATACATAGCGGGGATTTCGCCAACTGTCTATACACCATGACGGTATATCACTCAATCGCGCTGAAATGCTCGATCAGCTCGTCAAGACCGGCTTTGGCCGCGGCCTCCTTCGACGCGTATTCGGACGCGAAGTCAGCCTTGCCGTTTCGGATCATATCGCGGTGCGCGTAGCAGAGGGATCCGCATCCGACTCCGTAGATTATCGCGAAATCGGTCGTTAGATTTTCGCGGATCAGATCGATCATCTGCGCCGAGACGTCGTCGCGTACATACTTGTTCTTCAGCACCGTCTCGTAGTAGACCGGAAGTATGCTGTTGTAGCCCTCGAACGCCAGCTCCTCAAGCAGCATACACGCCGCGTCAGCTTTCTGACAGTTGTAGGGCACAGCCATGAAGCGCATGGCTTCGTAGGTCGTCGAGTGATAGTCGCTCTGCTCGGCGTCGAACTTCGGATTCGGAATGATTCCGTAGTCGTCGGTCATCTCGCGCAGCAGGTCGGCGGTCGCGAGCTGACCGAACATGAACATACTCGTGCCCTCGGTGAATTTCCGCGTGTTCTTCTGCACCTCTATGTCCTCCGACTCGTTGCCGAAGTAGATGCCGACCGAGCTTTTCGCGAGCGTGTACAGCGCCTGTATTACATCCATTGTGTGCTCGTTGTTCATCACGAGATACGGCACGTCGTCCTTATCCCTCTCGGTTATGCGCACGTCGCTCGAATACATGAAGCTCATAATCTCGTCGTTCCAGCAGAGGGTCGCGCCGATGCGGTCGTCGCGGTCGAGCTTGTCGTCTCCGTTAAGGTCGGAGTAGACCTCGGCCGAGATCTCGGCGAGCCGGTCGAACGTCCACTCGCCGTCAGCCACAACCTGATACAAGCCGTCCGGGTCGCGGTAGAAGTCCTCGTACAGCTGCTTGTTGTAATAGCAGCAGGTGAGGTAGCGCGTGCGGTCGAGCGCGTAGTCGCCGACCAAAGCATAGATCTTGTCCTCGCCGATAGTCATTTCGCGCATATAGTCGTAGTCCCACCAAGGCTTGTCGAAGCTGAAGCAGTCCTTGTCGGCGACGTTCAGATACAGTCCCTGCACGACAAGATTGCCGCTGTTCCACTGCGTGACGTAGTACAGATCGTAGGTCGTGTCGTCGGCGAGCAGCAGATTCGACACCTCGACGTCGCAGTACCGCTGGTCGGCACCCGAATCGTAGAATTCGATCGTGCAGTTGAGCCGCTCCTGAACCGCGAGGTTCAGATTGTACACCGCGTCGTCCATGACGTCGCCGGTCTGTTCGCCGGCGATATCGGTGTAGTTGAGTCCGCCGCCGGTCGTGTACCATATGCTGATAGTTTCGCCGCCGAGGTCAACTCCTGCCGGCACGCCCGAGCGCTCGAGCGTATCGGCAGTCGTTTCGGTCGATGTGACGTCGGCCGCGGTGGTTTCGGTGCTTTCTGCCGACTGGCAGGAGGGGAAAACGCTGAGTGAAAACGAAAGCGCGAGCAGGACACAGAGACGCTGTTTTGACATAATTATGACCATGACTTTGCGATAGCAAAGTCCTCCTTTCTTTGTCGATGTTTTGTGACGGTTTGCGAAGCAAATTGCGGTCTTTGACCGCAAAGTCATAAAACTCGCAGTTTGAAAAATCTATTTTTCAAACTTAACCCCTTTCTGTTTATAAAGAGTGAGGAATTAATGCCGCATTGTTCCTTACCCTCGTTTTATTAAATTTATCCCTTGACTAATACCGTCTTGACATTCCGTCCGGCGCCCGCGTCGTCAAACGCGCGGTTGACGTCGCTGACCGGATACGAGACCGCCATGCCGCGAATGACCTCGTGCAGCTCGGGGTGCTGTACCAGAAACTCGAGATACGCGCGCACGTCGCAGATTGAATACTGAGACGAACCTATGATGTGCAGCGCCTTGAAGGTTATCGCCTGCGGCTGAATCGAGACTCCGCCGCTCATCGAATATTGTCCGGGCACTAAATATACGCCGCGGCAGCGCAGCATATCGATCCCCTGCGCGACGGCAGCCGGCGCGCCCGACGCCTCAAACGCGAGGTCGACGCCCAGACCTCCGGTCTCGGCGCAAAGGACGTCGGCGATTTCGTCCGCCGACTGACGCGACAGCGCGAATACCCGCTCGGCGCCGAGCCGGTACGCGATTTTGTCGCGCTCCTCGTTCTTGCCCGACGTCACCGCGAACACCCGCTTCACACCTATCGCTTTCAGATACATAAGGGCGAACATGCCCACCGGTCCGAGTCCCTGCACGACCGCGGACTCAAGCTCCTCGAGCTCGACCCCCGCGCGCCTTGCGAGCGCGAACGAGTGCATACCGGTCGGGCCGGGGCAGGCGAATACGCTGACCGTAGTCGGGTCGAGCCCATCGGGTATCTTTATAAGATTCGTAAGCGGCGTGAAGTTCACCTCGGCGTAGCCGCCCCACAGATAGGGCGATTCGCTGATGTCGCCGCCGTTCGTCACGCCCATGTTCACGCAGTTCGCGTCGTCTCCGGTGCGGCAGAGCAGGCACTCTCCGCAGGGAACGGCTATGTCGGCGATGACGTTGTCGCCGACCTTGAGCCCGTACTTCTCACCCTCGGCAGGGTCGAGCGCGTCCAGCTTTCCTATGAACTCGTGACCGATTATAGCCGGCGCCGCTTCGTCGAGCTTGCCGTTATGTATGTGCAAATCGGTGCCGCAGACTCCGCTCGCGATGAGCTGACTGCGACCGTATCCCGCCGGCGGCTCGACCACGTCGAACTCGCGCACCTCGAACGGCTTGTTTGCCCCAACATATACCGCTGCTTTTGCTTTCATAATAATAAAGATTCCTTTCTATGTTGATTGTTTGTAGTGTCTGAATATTCATTCAGCCCTCAGATTCATCCCGCGCTCGTTTTCGCGGGATCCGCCGACGCTGACGTCGCATTCTCGCTTGACTGTCAGTTTGTGCTTACATTCAACCGCCGACGCTGACGTCGCAGTCTCACTTATCCCGTCAGTCTGTGCTGACGTTTACCCGCCGACGCTGACGTCAAAATACCGCGCGTAACGCCGCGCCGCCTCTGAAATTTCGTCTTTTGTCGGCGGCTTCGTGTCCTTGTACCTGTAGTCGAGTCCGAGCGCGGTGTACTTCGAGCTGCCGAGCCGGTGGAACGGCAATAGCTCGACCCGCTTCACATTCGCCGAATTGAGCGCCGCGCACATCTCGTCGATGTATTCGTCCGAGTCGTTGAAGCCGGGGATGAACGGTATCCGCACAAGTACGCGCTGACCATCTGATATCAGCCGCTTGAGATTGCCGTGTATGCGCTCCCAGTCGCCGCCGATGACCGACTCGTAGTCAGAGCGGTTTGCTTTCCAGTCGTAGTAGTATTCGACGCCAAAGCCGTTCAGCCGCTCGAAGCTCTCGTAGGGCACGTTTCCCGCAGTGTCAATGACAATCGAAATGCCGCGCTCGCGGAGTACCGCGCAGAGCGCCGCCGCGCCGCGCGGCTGTAGCATAACCTCGCCGCCGCTCAATGTAACGCCACCGCCGCTCTCGACGTAGAACTCATAGTCCCACATCAGCTCGCTTGCGACCTCGCCGACCGTCAGCTTTCGTCCGCAGAGCTTGTCGTGCCCGCCCTGCCGCAGATGCTGCGGCAGAGCGGATATCGTCTCGGGGTTGTGACACCAAGGACAGCGCAGATTGCAGCCCTTGAAAAACACCGTCGTGCGTATCCCGTCGCCGTCGCCGGTCGAGAAATGCTGTATGTCGGATATGTTCAGCAGAATCGAATTTGTGTTTTCGTTTTCCATAATAATTACAATAATTGTATACGATTTCGCGTACGCGACCGGAGCCGCACCCGTGCATATATTGTGACAGCATATGCCGCCGCGCGTCTCCGCCGCTTTCCGTCTCGTCCACGCCGGAAATTCGCCTGCGGCGAATTTCCTACCATAGCTCTCATAACCGCCCGCGGGCGGTTATGAGACCACTCTCTCCGATTCCGCCGTGTGCGGAATCGGAGACCACTCTCCACTCTCATGACTTTGCCGAAGGCAAAGTCATGTCCACTCTTTTACTCTTGCTGGGTTCTTGCGAGAATGTCGAGCTGTACCGAGCGGTCGAGCGTCACAAAGAACGCCGAGAAGCCCGAGACGCGTACAACCAGACTCTGGTAGTTCTCGGGGTGCTCCATAGCGTCGAGCAGTACCTCGCGCGACGTCGAGTTTATCTGCATCTCCTGACCGCCCTTCTTGAAGTAGACACGCAGCAGCGCGCGCAGCTTATCGCGGTTCGCGCCCTCGAACGCCGACGGCGTGAACTTCTGGTTGAGTACAGTGCCGCACGCGACCTTCGTGTAGTCGGGGTGCGTCACGCTGTTTATAACCTCGGTCACACCGTGCTTGTCGCGACCGTAGGTCGGCGACGCCGCGTCGGATAACGGCTCGCCCGCGAGTCTGCCGTCCGGAGTCGCCGATATCTGCCGACCCGCCCAGATGTTGGATGTGTTCGCCGCCATGGCTATGTATATCCTGCCGCCGTCGTATGTGCGGTAGTTTTCAAATATACTGTACAGATAGTCGACAAACCAGACCGCGTACTTGTCGACAAATAGGTCGTTGTTGCCGTACTTCGGCGCGGCGAGCAGCTTCTCCCGAAGCTCGTCATAGCCCTCGAAATTGCCGCGCAGCGCGTCGCCTATCTCCGACAGCGTCGCCTCGTGGTCGCAAAATACCACCTTCTCGATTGCCGCCAGCGAGTCGCAGACCGTGCCGACGCCCATCAGCGCGACTCCGTGAACCGACGGATATATCGCGCCGCCGCGGTTGATGTCGAGTCCGCGCCCGATGCAGTCGTCGCAGAAGCAGGACAAAAACGGCTGTACATACAATTTCGGGTTGAAGCGCGTGTTCTCGTTGTTGAAGAACATCATGTATTCCTCGGCTCCGTATTTCAGCTGCTCCTCGTAGCGGCGCATGAATTCGTCCATCGAGCCGATTTCGGATACGTCGCCGGTGTCGATGCCGACCGACGGGTGGTTTATGCCCCGACCGCGGTTGAACAGGAATTCGAAGAAGCGCGGCGTGTCGTAGCGTCCGTCGCTCCACGGCGGCTGCTTGCCGGTGATGAAGTTCTCGATGCAGCCGACCATGCAGTAGTCGTATACGTCCTCGTCCTTGTAGCCGCAGCGCTTCAGCGCGGCGAGGTTCACCTCGTCGTTCATCAGCGCGGGGTAGCCGAGTCCGGTGCCGATTACGCCGAGACACTCGTCGAGAAAATCGTCCGGCGTGTTCGGGGTTATGCGCGCCGACAGGTTCGGTCCGGGCACATGACAAGCCCCGACCGCGCGAAGTACAAGATAGGACAGCTCGTTTGTCTCGCACCCGCCGTCCTTGTTCATGCCGCCGATACAGATGTTCACGACGTCGTCGCCGCCGAGCAGCGCGTGGTGCTCGTATATCTTCATGAACGTGTTCTCGAGCAATTCCTGCGCTTCGTCGGACGTTATCCGTCCGGCGGCGATATCGTCGCGATAGAACGGCCAGAGGTACTGGTCGATTCTGCCGAGCGCCATTGCGTAGCGCCCCTCCATGACAAACGCGAGGTGGCAGAACCAGACAAGCTGCAGCGCGTCGGCAAAGCTCTCGGGCGCGCCGTTTGCGATCCGGCGGCAGCGCGCGGCGATCTCGTCGAGCCGCTCGGGTATGTAGCCGTCCTCACCGCGCAGCGATTCGGCTTTCTCGGCATAATGTAGTATCATTGCGCGCTGCGCGAGCAGGGTCTGCTTCATCGCCGACAGATACTCGAGCCGGTCGGGCTCGGTGTGGTTCGCGCAAGACTTGTCGATTTCGCCGACCAGCCCCATTATACCGAGCTTTGTCGTTTTGCGGTAGTTCGGCGCGAAGTGGTCGACGTTGTGCAGAAATCCGCGCACGCCGAAGCTCACGACTATGCGATTCGCGTAGTCAAGCTCGGTTCTGTCAACCTCGCTCCAGAGCGGACGTATACTGCCGACAATTAAGTCGTTCTTGTAAATATACGGCTCGGGCAGAGTGAACAGCGCCTCTATCGCGTTAGCGTTTGCCGTGGCGGGCGGCGCGGTCAGGTCGCGGCGAAAGCCGAGATACTTGAAATAATTGCGCGCGAAGCTGCCGCTCGGGGTCTGTGCGTATTCGCGCTTCAGCTTCTGTGCCGTTTTCATATTCTCATCATTTCCTTTCAATAGCTGTAAATCCTTTCAACAGCGAATCAAGCTGCAGGCGGCGGCGTACAAAGAAAAGCACACATTCACCGCCCTTTACTATATTATAATTCGCGGCAGGCGATATTACAATTGATTATATTAATATATCTTGACAAAATTCAGATAAAATGATATAATCAAGCTGTAATACAGCAATGAAAGGTATGAATCCTATGCCGAATATCCGGCTTTGTGGTCTGCCGAAAATAATGTTCGCGCATATCTTCGGAAACGACTGTTATGAAAATATTCTGCCTGCCGTGAGCGGGCGCATTGAGATAGACTATATAAAAAGCGGCTCGCTGAACCTGTCGCAGTGCGACAACACCTATACAGCGCATGAAAACGACATAATCTGCAATTTATACAAAAGTCCGCTTCAGGTCATGAGTCCGGTATACCATAGTCACAATACCGTCTGCTTCGAGGTAGACTTCGACATCTGTACTGACGGCGATATCCGGACATATTCGCCCGAAGTGCTCTGCCTGCCGTTCCTGACTCCGGCGTCCGACGCGACGATTCGGGCGCGGATGCTCATCGACCGAATAATCGAGGAGCACACGCTCGCGCCCGAAAACCGGCTGTCGGCGGCGGGAATGTTTCTCGAACTCATCGAAGCCCTGAGCCGCGCCAATCTGCCCGCGCGAGGACAGATGAAATCCTCCGAGTCGATTTATGTCACAAAAGCGAAAAAATTCATCTACACTAATTTAAGCTGCAAGCTCCGTCAGCGCGACGTCGCGAGCCACCTCGGGATATCGCCGCAGTATCTCTGCGATATCTTCAAAAAGGCGGAGGGCGTGCCGCTGATGCACTACATAAATCGCATGAAGCTCGACAAGATCCGCCTGCTGATGAAAAACGAGCACATGAACCTGAACCGCGCCGCCGCGCTCTACGGCTACACCGACCCGAACTACGTCAGCCGGATATATAAGAAATATTACGGAAAGAATATCACCGACGCGTGATTGTCTCGCGGTGCCAATCTCAGCAGTATGGCTGATTCGCCAAACGGCAATTATGCCAAGCGGCAAATACGTAAAACGACAAATACACCAAGCGGCTGATACGCCAAACGGCTGATACGCCGCAAGCCATAAATAGGAGTATTAAATGTCAGACTACACAAAGCAAATCAAGGACGCGCTTGATATCATCAAATACGATTCGAACATCGCCGACACTTTGTCCGAGCTGCGCGCAAAGTGGGATATCCCCGCGCTGCGCGACCCGCGGCTGGACAGTGTCGCGAAGCAGTACATCACACTTCCGCACACCGAGGGAGTCGACGCGCTCGGGCAGGAGCTGTCGTCGCTCGGCTGGCTGCTCTACGACCTCGACGGCGACGATATATACCTCTTTGTGCTGATTCCGGACAGCGAGCGTGACGAGTTTGAGCAATACTGCCGCGCCAAGGGTCAGTTCTGCCGGCTGGCTGCACAGCGCGGACGCAAAGTCGGTCAGAGCGCGAGGTCCCGACGTGTACCCGAGCCGATGCCGGCGGACGAATACAACATATCCGAGCGGCACGGTCTCTGCCGCTGGCACATAAGCTCGTTTTCCGGAGACTGGGGCGCCGGCGTCTGGCGCGGCAATGAGTCAACTGAATGGCAGGGAGCCTGCGTCGCCGAGCTGAAATATCGACCGCCGCGCGTCATGAAGCTGTCGCGACCTTATAACTTCTCGAATCTCACTCTGTCCCCCGACGGTGAATTGTGCGCCGCGACCGCGTCCGAGCGACCAGACGGGGATATGTGGGTATATGTCGGAAACAAGCCGACAAACGCCGATATGTTCTCGCCCCTGCCCCGCCCCGACCGCAAGCGCAATATTGACAGCGATAACGCCGACAGCACAAGCGGCTCGCATAACACCAGCACAGACGACAGCGCGAGCGGTGCGCATGACAGCACTTCGTATACCTGCGACCGTCCCACCACCGCGTGGTTCGGAAAGCGTCTCTTCGTCGGCAGCCGGACAAATGTAGTCGTAGTCGACTTCACTTCGCGTCCGGCGAGTCTTAACAACTTCATAATGCCCGAGGGAAAAAGAAATTACCGCTTCGGAGCGGACAGTCTCGGACGGGTGTATTTCTCGTGCGGCGAGTATTTGCCCGACAGCCGCAATCGTATACTCTGGCGCTGGGAGGACGGCGAGGTCGAGCGCCACCACATCGACCTCGCGCCGTTTGACGACATCTCGAACAGCATACCCTTCGGCGCGGGACAGATATGTATGTATCACGAGACTAGCGGAAATCCCATACAAAAGAATCTGCTGCTCGTCGATATGGACAGCGGCGATTGCAGAATCGCGAATCTGCCGCGACTCGGCGAGGACGCGCGTATCAGCCGCCTGTGCGGAGACTGGGTGCTGCTCATGTCGAACGGCGAGGACAAGCGGCTCGATCTGGCGCAGCTCTGGAATACGCGCACAAATGAGCTGCTGCGCGTCACGCAGGATATGTTCGGCACAGAGCGGCTCGAAGCGATATCGGCGCTCGCCGACGGCAGCATCTTGATAGCGTCGCTCGGCGATAATGGGCAGATACTGCGCTATCCGACCGACTTCTTTGATTATCTGCGCCGGACGCATAAGCCGCAAAAGCTCGAGAGCTGGCGTCCCTACCACGAAAAGTATCCCGATATCCCCGACTGCCTGCCGCCAAAACCGCCAGAATATATATTCGCGGTCAAAAAGGGGTGCGTCAATATCTGCGGTCACGACTTCACGCCGCCGTTCACGCTCGACGCGCTGACCGATGCGCTCGGTCCGGCGCGGATTGAGCTGTACGAGGACAATATAACCAGCCCCGCCGGAGAGCATACGCCGGTGCGTAAAATCTTCGCGGTCTGGGATGAGCTCGGTCTGCGCGGAAGTCTCGCCGGCGACGAGCAGACAGTCGACACGCTCACACTGTTTCTATCATTGTCATACAAAGCTAATGCCCGCAAAATCCTGCCCGAACGCGAATTTGTCGGCAGCGTGCGAATCGGCGCGAGAGACTGCCGCGACAAAACGCTCAAATGGCAGAAACTGACCCCGAACCTGCATAGACTCGAGTCGGGCGGATTCAGACTGTATATGCTGACCGACCTGAATGAAGCGAGCGATACCGCGACCGGCAATGCCGATACAGTCGACGCCGATATGACGTCTCCGATTCGAATCGAGCTGTCCTGTCAGCCGCCAAAGCCGAAGAAAACGCACAAATATCAACTTAAAAAGTCCGATGAGCCGCTGCTCGTGTTTAAGAATCTCAACTTCAAGCTCGCGGTCGTGCAGCACTTGATGTACGATAAGGGCTTGCTCGAGCCGAGGTTTGACGCGTATGAGTTCGCCGCCGAATATACACGCCGTAAAATCGACATCGACTCCGAGGGATACGAGCCGATACCCGAGATTCTGCGCTGGTTTGAGAAGCTGCCGATTCCCGCGCGGCTCGCCGAATACGTGACCGAGCTTGAGATGGACGGCGGCGACGAGATATATACGCAAATCTGTCCGTTCTGGGACGGCGAGGACAATAGATTCTCGGTCGACTCGATAGCCGAATCCGAGCTGAAGCAGTTCCCGAAGCTGAAACGAGTGACGCTCATGTCGTCGCGCCCCGAATGGATAATCCCATTTTTCGAACGCCTGAATATAGAGGTAACGCCGCTGTGATGAGCCAAGCGAAGCAGCTTCCCCGCCGCTCCCCGCGCCCGTTTCTATCCCGCTCTCGATTCTCTGCGCTCTCGATTCTCTCCGCTCTTGTTTCCCACTCTCTTGTCTCTCCCCGCTCTCTTTCCTCTCTTATCTCTTAAAAAATCTGAAATTCGCCTCCGGCGAATTTCTACCACAGCTCTCAAAACCGCTGCGCGGTTTTGACTCAAAACCGCTGCGCGGTTTTGAGACCACTCTCCACTCTCTCCGCGAAGCGGAGACCACTCTCTCATCTTCGGCAAAGCCGAAGATGAGACCACTCTTTTTAATAAGGAGCACTGCCATGACTTCTTCACCACATCGAAACCTGAACCGCCTCGAGTTCCTCGTCACCCTCGCCTGTACCGGACATTGCCGCCATTGCTCGGAGGGCGACCATACCTCCACCGGTCGGTCGCTCGATACAGCCGCCGCCGGACGCGCGGTGCATAGCCTCTGCCGTGAGTATAAAATCGAGTCGGTCATGACCTTCGGCGGCGAGCCGCTGCTCTGCCTTGACTGCGTGTGCAAAATACACGAAGCCGCGCGCGCCGCGGGTATACCGAAACGACAGCTGATAACAAATGGCTTCTTTTCGCGCGATACGGCGAAAATCACCGCCGCCGCGAAGCGTGTCGCCGATAGCGGAGTCAACGATATCCTGCTGTCAACCGACGCGTTCCACCAGGAGACAATACCGCTCGAACCGGTCATGACCTTCGCCCTCGCAGTTAAGGATGCCGGATCAGATACACGTATACCTGCGCGCATACGCTCGCACCCGGCGTGGCTCGTCTCGCCCGAGGACGACAACCCGTATAATGTCCGCACCCGCGAAATCCTCGCCGAATTCGAAAAGCGCGGAATCGAGCCGTCCGACTGCAATATAGTCTTCCCGAGCGGCAACGCGAAAAAATACCTCGCCGAATACTTCGACCCGAACGACAATCCGACCAGCCCCTACGCCGAGGACCCGAACGATATCCGCGCCGTCTGTATCGGTCCGTCCGGCGACCTTTTCGGCGGGAATATATCCGAACGCGATATCCGCGATATCCTGTCGGACTATGCGCAAAATATGAAGTAGCCTACCGCGCAAGCCCCATTCACGCCTATCTATACCTGACGCTTCCCTCTCGCGTATATATATATGCTCCCGTCCCCCGCTCTCGTCTCTCCTCTCTCCGTTCTTGTCCCCCCGCCCTCGTCTCTCCTCTCTCTTATCTCTTAAAAATTCTGAAATTCGCCTCTCAAAACCGCTGCGCGGTTTTGAGACCACTCTCCACTCTCTCCGCGAAGCGGAGACCACTCTCTCATCTTCGGCAAAGCCGAAGATGAGACCACTCTTATCTAAAAGGGGTATTGTAATGATAGAAATCACCGGAAAATACAATTCCGCGAAAATATTCACCGACGTCGTCGACTCGGCGTCGACCGCGCAGGTGCTCGAGCTCTGCAACCAGGAGTTCACCGCCGGCAGCCGAATCCGTATGATGCCCGATATCCACGCCGGCGCGGGCTGTACTATCGGCACGACTATGACTGTAACCGATAAGATCGTGCCGAATCTCGTCGGGGTTGATATCGGCTGCGGCATGGAGACGCTGCGCCTCCGCGAGACTCACATCGAGCTGCAAAAGCTCGACAAGCTCATATACGAAAAGATACCGTCCGGCTTCGATATCCGAAAAAAGCCGCACCGCTACGCCGACAATATCGACCTGTCGCGCCTGCACTGCGCCGACCACGTCGACCTCGACCGCGCGTATAACAGTGTCGGCACGCTCGGCGGCGGCAATCACTTCATCGAGTGCGACCGCGACGACGACGGCAATATCTACCTCGTCATTCACTCGGGCAGCCGCCACCTCGGAGTCGAGGTCGCGCGCTATTATCAGGAAGCCGGCTACAACGCGCTGAACGGCAGCGACGAAGCCTCCTGCCAGCTGCTGATCGCACAGCTAAAAGCCGAGGGGCGCGAAAAGGAGATTTCACGCGAGCTGAAAAAGCTGAAGAACCTGAAGCAGACGAATATCCCGAGGGCGCTCGCGTATGTGTCGGGACGGATGTTCGACGAGTATATCGACGACATGAAAATAGTGCAGAAGTTCGCCGAGCTCAACCGTCAGGCGATGGCGGACGAGATTGTCAAGGGCATGAAGCTGCATATCGAGGAGCAGTTCACGACGATACACAACTACATCGACACCGACGAAAAAATCCTGCGCAAGGGCGCGGTCTCGGCTCGCGACGGCGAGCGGCTGCTGATACCGATAAATATGCGCGACGGCAGCCTTATCTGCACCGGACTCGGCAACGAGGACTGGAATTATTCGGCTCCGCACGGAGCGGGTCGGCTGATGAGCCGCGCCGAGGCAAAGCAGACCTTCACCGTCTCCGAGTACAAGAAGCAGATGGCGGACATATACACGACGTCGGTCAGCCGCGAGACGCTCGACGAGTGCCCGATGGCATACAAGACCATGAGCTTGATTCTCGAAAATATCACGCCCACCGCGCGCGTCGACAGGATAATCCGCCCGATATACAACTTCAAAGCCGGCGACGACGAGTGAGAGACCATCATATACGTGTGTGCGGGTGAGATAATTTTGCAGTAAATCGTTTTATTTTTGATTATATAAGCGATGCTTGTTGATAATTTGCCTGACGCCGCCTATAATATATATTGTATTTGAGATTGCGGTATAGTCTGTAATGAGATTGTAAGAAGCGTCTGCTATACTAAAAGCACTAAATAGATTTGGAGGTTTTAGATATGGCGATACTTGAAACAAAAGATTTACGAAAGCTATATGGCAGCGGAGAAAATGAAGTTTATGCTTTGGACGGCGTATCGATTTCCGTGGACGAGGGCGAATTTGTCGCCGTGGTCGGTACTTCCGGCAGCGGTAAGTCCACGCTGCTCAATATGATAGGCGGATTAGACCGCCCCACATCGGGAAGTGTGACGATCCGTGGAAAAGAGCTGTTTAAAATGAAAGACGAGGAATTAACCATTTTCCGGCGCAGGAATATCGGCTTCGTCTTTCAGAATTACAACCTGCTCCCCGTCCTCAATGTGTACGAAAATATCGTGTACCCCATCGAGATTGACGGAGCGAAAGCCGATACGGAGTTTGTCCGGCAGATCATCCATACTCTTGGACTGGAAAAGAAGCTCAAAAATATGCCGAACAATCTCTCCGGCGGTCAGCAGCAGCGTGTAGCGATTGCCCGCGCGCTTGCGACCAAGCCCGCAATCATCCTTGCCGATGAGCCGACCGGTAATTTGGACTCCAAAACCAGTCTGGACGTCATTCTGCTTATGCAGTCTATCAGCAAGCAGTTCCATCAGACCACAGTGTTGTATTTTTCCATCCCGTTATCTTTATTCTGTCCATTATTTTCTCTGCGGTAACCGTTTGGATTGCTTGTAACGTGCCGGCAAAGGCGGCGGCATTGATCGGTGCTGTGTTTGTTTTGGAAAGCGCTTCTGCCCATATGCCTTTGGTCATATGTGCCTTTGCGATTTTATGCGGTCTTTTATTTTTGCTCGACTTTCTGCACAACCGCTATCAAGATGATTTGTTAGAGCAGATAGCTTTGCTGATAGAGGGACTGACGGAGCGGCAGGAACGGATTGTTTTTTCTGAAAACGAGGACACGCTGACCGCCCGCTTACAGCACCGGCTTTTGAAGCTCAGCAATATTTTAACAGCGCAGAATCAAACGCTGGCGCGGGAAAAGGCGCAAATCAAGACGCTGATCTCGGATATTTCCCACCAAATCAAAACGCCCGTGGCGGCGGCGAATACCTTTACACAGCTGCTTTACGACAAAGGGATATCCGACGAGGAACGCTGCGAATATCTTGCCGCTTTGCGGGTCTCCATTGACAAGCTGACCTTTTTAACAAACAGCCTTATCAAAATGTCACGCTTGGAAAGCGGCATTATCAGCCTGAAGCCCGAACGGAACAGCTTAAACAATATTATTCTGCAAGCGGTAAAAGCTGTTTATGCTAAGGCCAAAGAGAAAAATATAACGATCACCTTTGACTGCGAGCGGAATATTGAAGCTCCGCTCGATTACAACTGGACGGCAGAAGCTATTACAAATGTACTCGACAACGCGGTGAAATACACGCCATGCGGCGGGGTTGTCAGTTTAGAGATTATAGAATATCCGTCCTATCTCCGGCTGGATATATCCGATAACGGTATCGGGATTCCCGAGGATGAGCAGGCGAAGATTTTTGGACGCTTTTACAGGGGTAAATACTCCGCCGGCATTGACGGCGTAGGAATCGGGCTGTATTTAGCCCGTGATATTGTCAATAAGCAGCATGGCTATATCAAGGTGGCGTCCGATGAAAACGGAAGCACCTTCTCCATCTTTTTGAAAAAGACTTAGATCCAATAAATCGAATGGGCTTTGCCGAGCGAAATATCTGCGGCAGTTCATACAAATATCGGACCGGCGATTGACAGCCGTCCTAACATAGAGTATAATATTAATATAATTTCACATAGCCCGAGCCGGACGGCAGAATAAACTCCGCCTCGGGCGCCTGAATCGATATTTGATTGAATCGATATTTGAAAGGACATAAAAATGAAACTATACCCAATGAAATTAATCCCCGCGACAAAGGATATAATCTGGGGCGGTCGGCGGCTTATCGACGGCTACCATAAGCGCGGCGACGCCGAGCGGCTCGCCGAGAGCTGGGAGCTGACGGTCAGACCCGACGGCATGAGCGTTGTCGCGAACGGAGAGTATGCCACGAGAACGCTCGGCGAATTCATCGACGCCGCCGGAGCGGACGTCATCGGCAAGGGCTACGACGGCGACCGCTTCCCGCTGCTCATCAAGCTTATCGACGCGCGCGACCGCCTGTCGATACAGGTACACCCGTCCGACGAATACGCGCTCAAAAATGAAAACGAATACGGCAAGACCGAGATGTGGTACATAGTCGAGGCCGACGAGGGCGCCGAGCTGGTGTTCGGACTTTCGAGCGACTACACACCCGAAAAATTCAAAGCCGCGCTTGACGCGGGCAGGGTCGAGGATATGCTCCACCGCGTCAAGGTACACGCCGGCGAGGTCTATTTCATCCCGTCCGGACTCGTCCACGCCATCGGCGCGGGGATACTGATCTGCGAGATTCAGCAGAACTCGAACGTCACCTACCGCGTATACGACTACAACCGCCCGGGCGCTGACGGCAAGCCGCGTCCGCTGCACGTAAACAAGGCACTCGACGTCATCGTAAACTACACGCCCGCCGAAATCGAGGCTCTGCGCTTCTCGCGCGACGTGAAGCCCCGCGACGACAGCTCCGCGCTGCTCGCCGCCTGCGACAAATTCGTCGTCACGCGATACGACATCTGCGGCAAGGTCACTGTCGACGCCGACGAAACGAGCTTCGTCTCGCTGACCTTCACCGACGGCGACGGCGTGATTGTGTTTGACGGCTGTGAATACGAATTCACAAAGGGCGACACCTACTTCCTGCCCGCCGGAATGGGCAGGGCGGAGCTACGCTCGGATCGCGCCGTCGCGATTGCGGCAAGGATATGAAATAAGTAGGCTGTCCCGAATAAAAAATCGAGAGCGAGTTTACATCCGCTCTCGAATTTTTCGTATTGTCTTCATGGCGACGACGCAAGGCTGTATATCGGCACGGCGGTTCAACCCCTCATGCGGGCGAGCGTCTTTTGGTCGACCGAGGAGAGATATCCTTTTTGATATTGCAGCAAAATCGACTCTGTTTCAATATGATATTTATGTGTAAGCTCAAACGCTTCCGAAGGCGACATATTATATATCAATATATCAATTTGGGCATTTTCCTGCTCGCCGGTTAAATGATTAATGACCGGCGGATTCAGCGCAAATGAAAAGAATATTACGCCATAATTATGTTCGCCGTGCATTTCAAGGCTGAAGTTTGTTTGATTCATAAATCCCGGCAGTCCATTTTTAATGACTGCGGAGCTGAAATTCACCGTGTATACTTCGTCGTCAATTGTTATTGTGCCGAAAAACGATATGTCGTTGAATATGTGGTGGCACTTATAAATGTCAACCGTCAGCATCGCGTCCTTTCCCGAAAACTCATGCGTATCGGGGTTGTAATCGTATATCGGCAGCTCAAAATATATATGCCGCGGAATATATACATATAGACAAAACACAATGAGTATCGCTGCAAATATAAATACGATAATTCTGAATTTACCTTTCGACTTGTAAAAACTCATCAATTGATTAGAGAACCGAGCGTCCATAAATCTCCGGGTTTTTCGCAAATAATCGGATAATAATCCGCCATGTTTTCCTGTGCCCCACTATAGTTCCATTTTCTTTTCAAGCTGAGCTTGTTTATTTGATAAGACGTGCTATATGTAGGTATGCTGTTGTTTGTGTTTATATCTGCTTTGCTGAAAATATTGTACTTATATATCATATCAAATCACCTCGTTTCAAAAATCTTAATAAAGCATCATTATTTTATTCAACAAGTAAAGTATAGCATATGTTTTTTCAAATGTCAATATAATATATTCAAGCAGCGTATATTCGTACAAACGCCTAAAAATACCGGTATTAACTGTGCATAGTGAACAAACACAGCTGTGAAAATCAAGCTTTACAAACCGGAGTAAAAGCGAATCCGGTTTTCATTTCTACAACCGAAAGAAGGTGACCCGTACGGGAATCGCTAATCTCAGTGTTTACCGAGAATGCTCGATAAGTCGCAAACCACGCTGACAAACGGTTTTCGAGCATTCAGAGGGGCTGATTTAATAATAAACGCACGCGTGCGTTTTTTGTCAAGACTATTATTGCACGCGTGCGTTTTTTGTCAAGACTATTATTGCACGCGTGCGTTTTTTGTCAAGGCTATTATTGCACGCGTGCGTTTATTTGCGTCAGTATATAATAATCAGCAACGAAACATAAGCAAAGTCCTTGCAGAAATACGTAGACACCATCCGAATTCAAAGTGGAGCAAGCCGGTTATATGACAAACAAAGGAAAAGGCTTCCGGAAATCCGGAAGCCTTGGTGACCCGTACGGGAATCGAACCCATGTTACAGCCGTGAAAGGGCCGTGTCTTAACCGCTTGACCAACGGGCCTCATCCCAACCGATTGGCTGAGATTGGTAGCGGAGATTGGACTTGAACCCATGACCTACCGGGTATGAACCGGTTGCTCTAGCCAGCTGAGCTACTCCGCCATAAACATATCACACCGTTTAATCACGGTGCTTAGATATTATATCATAAATAAATACGTTTGTCAATAGGTATCGGCAAAAAAATCGAAAAAACATCTCGGAAATTTTTGCCGCCGTGATTTGCCGCTTCGGGCGGCACAGATTTAGCCGAGAATTTGCGCTTTTTTTGTAAACCCCCTTGACAAGCCGAGTGAAACGTGATATAATATTAAACGTTATAGGGGTATAGCTCAGTTGGTAGAGCAGCGGTCTCCAAAACCGCGTGTCCAGAGTTCGAGCCTTTGTGCCCCTGCCAAAGCAGATGGAAAAGCTAAGCTTTTCCATCTGCTGTTTTTATTCTATTATCTTTATTCTGTCAGTTATTGTCCGGCGATCGTCAGTCTATAACAGCTCCTCGCTCCTAACCAATCCAAGCTCCCGTCACTCAAACCAAACGCTTATTTTATATGCTTCGCGATTTCGATTACCGCCTGTGCGTAGAGTCCGTGGCTCGTTATGTAATACGCGCACGCGTGAGTGCGGCAGGTTTCGTATATCGCGGTCAGCTCGGGGTCGGCGTTGTCGGATATGCGAATCTCATCGAAATCCTTTCTGAACGCGTCGACGTCGCCCATTCTCGCCTCGGCGAGCAGATAGTCGAACAGGGTCCAGCCGCTGAAGAAATGCTCGTGCGCCCGCTCGCACAGGTCGTACCTGCGCCTGTACGCGGTCAGCTCGGCGGCGTTCAGCTCACCTGTCGGCTTCGGCAGGAAGGTCAGCGGCATGAGCGGCACCGGATGCTTCATCCGACCGAACTTGAACTCGTCCGGCGGGCACTCGTAGGTCTGGTACGCGCCGAATTCGGGATTGTACAGCCGCCCGAACGCGATGCCGGCTTTGAGTATCTCGCGAGCCTTCGCCGCGCCGTCAAAGTCCGCGCCGTATCTCTCGGCGGCGGCAAGAGCGGTTTTCAGCGAATATTCGGCAGCGTACAGCGCGCAGAGGTAGTTCTTCGCGTCCTCGCCGCCGAACTCATCCTGTCCCATCGACGGCACAAGCGTGATCCCATAGCTGCCATCGTCCTCGCGGCGCAGTATCGACAGGTAGAATTTCGCGGTCTCGAAGATTATCGGCAGCGCGGTCGTTTTCGCCCAGTCGTCGTCGCCAAGGCAGAGCGCGGTCTCCCACGCCATGCGCACCACGTACGCGGCGTTGTGTATCTCGAACTGGAAGTGATTCGGCACGTCTTCGGGCAGGATGTGCGAGTCGTCGCCGATCGGGAACTCCCACGCCCACATCGTGCCGTCGGCGTGGTATATCCGGCGGGTGTATTCGCGCATCGTGTCGAGCTGCCGGCAGTAGTAGTCGAGCTTCGCGCGCATGATGTCGGTGTGACCGAGCTTTAGCAGCACCGGGGCTATGTACGAAAAATCCTGCGGGAAGTGGAAGGCCCACGCGTTCGACGTCCAGCCGGTCGGCGGGGCTATGCAGTTCGCGCTCGGCGAGAATGAGCAGAGGATATAATAGACCGACCGTATAAACAGCCGCGTCATATCGTCGTCGTCCACAGTCACGATATTATCGCCCCAGCGGCGGTGCCAGCTCGCGGCGGCAAAGTCGAAGAAGCCGTCGGCGAGCGACTCGTCGAGCTGACGATTCATCTCAGCCGCGCGCCCGAGCGACGACACGCCGATGTACAGCCGTATCTGCCCGCGTCCCGGATTGCCGCCGAGCGTGAGCGTCACGCCGTCCGGCAGAAAGGTCACTCCCGCGCCGCCGGTCGCAGCTACGCGAAGTGACACGACCGCGCGCGCGTTTCCTGCCGAGGCGGTATATTCGGCTGAATACACCGAGGCGTGGCTGTCAGTCTGCGCGGCTGAACATTCAGCCGTATGTGTATCTGTCTCACTGTCAGTCTGTTTGGCTGAATACACATCGTGAGTGCTTCCGACAATATTCAGCTCAAGGCTGCCCGAGAGAAACGTGCCGTAGTCGACCGATATCTCCGGCAGACCGCACAGCCTGACTCTGGGCAGTTCACCGGTCGCTTCATAATCGATCATGAGCGCGAACACATCCCGCCGTTCGGGTGAGAATCCGGCGCAGAGACTGATTCTGCCGCCGTCGTATACCGATTCAGTCGTGAGCCGTCCGTCCCAGAGGTCGAGCGTCTGCCGTCCCGACTTCGGTTTCTCGGGTGAGGAGAGCTTTATTTGCATGACCGGCAGGTGATAATGCAGTCCGTATTTGCCGCGGTGGTAGTAGTCGGCGTGCATGAACACGCTGTTCGAGTGCGCGCGCCCCTGATAGGGAATATTCATGAATCCGGTTCTGTCAAAGCAGCCGCCGAAGTCGCCGCTGCCGAGGTAGAGCGCCGGCACGTCGTATTGCCCGGGAAATTCGCGGGTGATGTTCCCGCGCCGTATCGTTTCGGAGATGTTCATATTCAATCACTCCGGCTTCTTGTCCCAGACGCGTACATAGTCAACGAGCATCTCCGCCGGCAGCTGCGAGTGGTCTACCTCGCCCGCCCACGGCGCCGACTCGACCGACAGCTTCATATAGAGCGGAGCTTGGCAGACGCCGCCGTCGGTAGTGCGCCAGGTCTCGCTGCCGTCTATGTAGAATATGTATTCGTCCTCGGTCCACTCGAGCGCGACGGTGTGGAATTTGCCGTCGTAGAGCCCGCAGTCCTCGATAGTCTTCGACGTAGTTGTGTGCGCTTCACCGTAGCCGTCCCAGTGCAGCGCGTGGTTGCAGACGCCGTTCTCGTTGTGGATCGACTCGATTATGTCAATCTCGGTGCCGTCGCGACCCGAGCCGTCGACGTTGCCTACAGTGTCGCCCATCAGCCAGAACGCGCACCAGACACCCTGTAAATCGATGAACTTGATCGAAGCCTCGTAGTAGCCGAACGCGCGCTCGAATTTGCCGCGGGTGCGCACACAGCCGGCGTCGACGTAGTTTATGGCTTCGCTCGGCGTGACTGTGATGACGAGATGCCCGTCGCCGTCAAGCGAGACCGCGTCCGAATACCAATAAGACGCGCCTTGTCGCTCCCAGCCGTCGACCGTCTCCCATTTCGTCGCGTCAAGCGTCGTGCCGTCGAAGTTGTCCTCGAACAGCAGCTTCGGCGAGGTGTCCTCGGTGACAGTAGTTTCTTCCTTTTTCATAGCGGTATCCTCCGTTTCGGTTGATTCAATTTCGCCGTTGCCCGTACCGGCGCAGGCGGTAGCTGACAACGCGATAATCAGCATAATGGCAAGTCTTTTCATGATGCTTTCCTCACTGGCAGGTGTAATTTCAAGTATATTATACAGTAATTCACGGACAGAATCAATATGTTTGCTTTTACTGGGGGAGGTGCCTTTTGGAAAAGGCACCTCCCCCAGACCCCCACCGCGAAAACTTTAATAATTTGGGTCAAAGCATAATTGTTAATATCTGCGCGGATATTTTATTTCTGCTTATCGTTGGAACCACAGAGATGCGCCGCCTAATGGGACCCTGCTTCCCAACCGGCGGCTGGTTTCTACGTGGTCGTTTGAATTCTTTGTTTTTTGTTCAGTTGATTGCGTATTTACATTGCCATAATTCTTATCGAACTCACATTAATATAAATACTCGTGTCGGGAACGAGCAGTCAGACCCGCTTTAAAACACGAAGCAAGCTCGAAAAAAGCTGCCGCCCGGCAGCTTTTTCGATTATTCAATTGTCCGACTATTCAATTTTTAATGATTCGATGATTCGATTTCATCACAGGCTGCGCGGCGTGTGCTTGGAAATAATGGGTATGAGGATGTTCCACTCCCCTCATGTATTGTCGTTCGATTCATTCCAATTCCACCATTTCCAAACATGAGTACCTGCTTGTGCGCAGTCTCGAAATAAATCTGCCGTGGGCAGATTTATTTCGACCACGAATGATTTTGCTTTCTTAGGTTTCTCTCAAACTTACCCTTGACTATTGCCGCGGGTCGTACCCGCCCGCGGGGCGTCCCCGCCGCCCGCGGGGGTGTCCCCGCCGCTGCTCGCAATTCTAATAAGGGCGGCGGTCATGTCGTCGCTGCGGCGGTTGTTCAGAGCCGCGTTGTCCACTATTTTCTCTGCCATTAAATCGAGATTGTCTTCCCACTCGTAGGTCAGTAGATTCGCGAGCCATACGCCGTCCTCGAGCGATTGCGCGACTCCGTCGCTTAGCATTATGATAACATCACCCTCCTCAAGGTCAAACTTGATTTGCTCCGCGTCGAGCGCGGGCATTATGCCGATAGGCACCGTCTTTGACTGGAGCTTGTAGAGGTTACCTTGCCTTAGTATGTACGACGGAGCGGCTCCGCTTTTGACAAAGCAGGCGTGACCGTTAATTAAGTCTATCTCGGCGAGATCGATAGTCGCCGAGCACTCCTCGCCGCGATTGCGTATGAAGCCGTTCAGCATTTCGAGCGTTATCGCCTTGCCGTTGCCGCCCGATAACAGCTGCTCGCAAAAGAGCGCGCAGAGCTTGGACGTCATCGCGGCTTCGCGGCCGCTGCCCATTCCGTCCGAAATCAAACAGTAGAAATAATCCTCTCCGGTCTCAAACATCATCGCGGTATCTCCGTTCGCGCTCTCGGACTCACATCGGCTCGACGCGCGAGCGCTCTCTGCTGTAAAGCTGCGTCCGGCGGTCATTGATATCTCGACTTTGTCGCCGTCTATGTTGAATTTCGGTCGGGTCAATTTTGTATGTAGTATCCGCTCGGCGGCAAGACATATCTCTTGGGCGCCCATGCGCATTGCCGCCAGTTCAACTCCCGATATAATCACCTGCTTTTTTCTTTGTCCGAAGCAGAGCGCACGCGCGCCGCTCATGCCCATGTATCGAAGCGAGCGGCCGAGACGCGACGTCAGCTCGGAGTCTATTCTGTATTCGGCGTCGTTTTGTTCTATCGACTGTGCAAGCAGCCGCGACAACGATTCGTAATCAAGCGCAAAAGCCTCTGTCTTGTCGCCTTTGATCAGCCTTTCGATAAGCTCCGCCGTCTCGGTGTTCATCAGATTCACTATGTTCACGATATTGTAGCAGCGGTCGCGCAGAAATGAAGGCACATCGTCGGGTTCGACTCTGCCCTTTTTGTACAGCTCGGTTGTGATTTTGCTCTGCGCGTCGAGCGTCGATGTACATTCGCGCTCGAAGCAGAGCGACGCGAGCGAGCATTTCTGACAGTATTTGTCGAAAGAATTGTCGCAGATCTGCTTGAGGTCGATTATTCCCGGCCTTCTGAGACGGTCGGAGAGAGTGTATATCACGTCCGACAGTCTGCCGAGCGCCTCGGATAGTGAGTTCATGCGTTTTATTGTGTCCATTTGTTTCTTCTCATTAATTATGGCAAGCTCGCCGTCGCGGTCGACGACGGGACTGGCAAATGACGGTAGCGCGGGTAAAAGCCCGAATGTATATAGCGGCATGAATACAGTCACCGCGCCGAGCGTGTCGGGCAGTATCGTAGTCAGCGCGGTGAAGCCGTCGGCAGAGTAGCCGAGTATCAGCGACACCACGCAGACCGCGGCCGCCGCTATAGCCTTCGAAAATTTCCAGAGCATCCCGCCGACAAGCCCGACTGCCGCCGCTATGTACGGGGCTGACACGAGCACAACCTCGCCGCCGAGTCCGCTGTCAAAGCTGCGCCCGCACGCGATTCCGGCTATGAGTCCGGCCGCGCAGCCGCGCATTCCGCCCTGCTTTGCCGATACCCACAGCGCGGCGAGCAGCGACGCGGCAAACGCCGGCGTGAAGCCGAACAGGCTGTAGCCGCGCAGCGCGTAGATCGTGACGAATATGAACGTCGCGACGCCGAGGTCGCGCCAGCGCGCCAGCCGCTCGTCGCGGCTGTACAGCAGCGCGAGCCCGAGCGTCAGCAGCGGCGATACGAAGAACGCGAATACCATTCCGAACAGGTCGTAGTATAGGTACCCGCCCGCGACGAGCCGGTAAAGCCCGAATATGAACGCCGCGGCGCAGGACGTGGTGCAGCGGAGCAGTATGCTCTCGCCAAAGACCGCGCGAGCCGCGCTCGAATCCGCTCCCGCGAACAGAAGCCCGCGAATCCCGCCGTTTTCGGCTATCGTAGCTTTGACGCTGTCAATAAACGAACGCTTTGCGGATGCGCGTATCGTTCCGGATCTTGCGCGCGCTGTTCCGGGGGCATTGCCCCCCGACGCGCTGTCGGACTGCCGTTTATTTGCGGATAAGCTCGTATCAGGCGGTGTAAACTTGTTTGCAGACATCCTGTTTGCAGACGTCCTGTTTGCTGCGGTGAGATCCGATTTCGCTTTAGAGCGAGGCTCGGTCTGCGGACGCGACAGCTCGACCGCGAGCCGACCGAGCGCGAGCCTCAATATTATCACCAGCGTATACACTATAGCCGACGACACCGCGAGTCCTCGATTGAACAGCGATGACAGCAATAGTCCGATATACATCGCCGGTATGTATCGATCGGACGCGGCGAGCAGCGCGATGCCAAAAGGGAAGCTGCCGAACGGTCCCTCGGACATACCATACAGCGCCGCGAGCAGCAGCGACGCGATATTCTTAACGGCGACGAGCGCGGCTGTGTCGCGTTGCTCATTAATATCGTCAGATCCGCTTTTACGCGCTCCCTCTGTGTATTTCTCAATAATTCGGCTATACAATGATTTCGTTGCCATGTCAATTCCTTCCTTTACGCAAGCCTATATTTTATGCGGGCGCCCCGCGTCCACTCCGCTATGCGGTTCGTGTGTATATTATACCACAAAAAGGAAAATTCCCATGTCGATTCATGTATGTACTTTTTTTAGTCCTTTTGCCCAATCTCGCCATATTTTATCACTCTCTCCCGATTCCAGGCAGGCACGGCCTGCAGCAGAAGTCAAGGGTTAGTGTGAGCACGACCAACGCTAAGCAAAATCATTCGCGGTCAAATAAACTCGCCATCGGCGAGTTTATTTGAGACTGCACAGCAGAATCAACCTCGCAGAAACGAAAGAAAATATTGGCGCAGTGAGAATCGGCTCCTAAGCTGAATCAATCGGCAGGACACAAATCCCCAATCCCGCACCAACCAGCCCTGATTCCGGGCGGGCTTATTCTAAAGCCCGCCCGTTCAGGGCGCAGGGCGGCGCGGGAGCTAACACTACGCGCAGACAGAATCAATTACGCACAAGCGAAAAACGACATATGGCGCAGTAAGAATCGTCTCCTGAGCACAAATCAATCGACAGAACACAAATCCCCCACCCTCGCACAATCCAGCCCTGAAACTCGGGCTGGTTCAAGACAGCCCGTTCAGGGCGCAGGGCAACGCGGGAGCTATCACTACGCGCAGATAGAAAGAATAAGCACCGCACCCAAAAATAAACAAGTTCGTATTCACTTCACCCCTGAGGCAGAGACAAAGCCAAGGGATAGGGGAGTCAAGAGGGGGAAGACCTCGCGGCGAGCGTGGTCTTCCCCCTCTTGTCCTGCCTGCGATGAAAATCGCAGTAATAAAATATAATAGTATATGTAATAATATATAATAGTATGTATAGAAGCCCGCAGGGTCAGACCTGCAAAAGACAGTTTCCAATTTTACGAATCATAAAATTATAAAACAAAAATATTGTTTTGTACATAGCTCACGTGATATAATATATATTGTATAGGTTTGATTATAATGCTATACCTATTATCTGTAATTTTCGGGTATAAAAACGAATACCTCAATAAATATAAGGAGAGCATATGTATAGAATAGTATACAAAAAACCGTTGAATCCCACGGTAACACTGATGGATATAGAAGCGCCGCTGGTCGCGGCAAAGGCACAGCCGGGTCAGTTTATCATCCTGCGCGTCGACGACGACGGCGAGCGTATACCGCTCACTATCGCCGGCTATGACCGCGATAAGGGTACGGTCAGAATCATATACCAGATTGTCGGCGCGACTACAAAGAAGCTCGACCAAAAGGCCGAGGGTGAGTACTTGCAGGACTTCGTCGGACCGCTCGGACGACCGACCGAGCTTGACGGACTCAAAAAGGTGTGTATAGTCGGCGGCGGCGTCGGCTGCGCGATAGCTCTGCCGATAGCACAGGCGCTGCACGCGATGGGCTGCGAGGTCACGTCGATAATCGGTTTCCGTTCAAAGGACCTGCTCATACTCGAGGATGAGTTCCGCGCCGCGTCAAAGCAGCTTTACGTCATGACCGACGACGGCAGCTACGGCGAGAAGGGCAACGTCTGCGTGCCGCTCCAGCGTATGTTCGACGCGGGCGAGCGCTTCGATAAGGTCATCACTATCGGTCCGCTGATAATGATGAAGTTTGTCGTCGCGGCTACCAAGCCCACCGGAATCCCCTGCGTCGTCTCGATGAACCCGATAATGATCGACGGCACCGGTATGTGCGGCGGCTGCCGGCTCACGGTGGGCGGCAAGACCAAGTTCGCGTGCGTCGACGGTCCCGACTTCGACGGCTACGAGATCGACTTCGACTCGGCTATGGAGCGCGGCACTATGTACCGCGACTTCGAGCGCCACGCCTACGAGGAAACCTGCAACCTGTTTAAGGCTGAGCAGAACTGATTATATCTGCGCCTAATTGAGATAGGTGCGAAAATAAGAGTGGAGAGTGGTCTCGGCTTCGCCGAGAGAGCGAAGAGTGGTCTCCCGCCTTCGGCGGGAGAGAAAGGAATAAAATCGCCGGAGGCGATTTTAAATTAATGCAATTCGCCATCGGCGAATTGCTGCCATATCTGTCCGCGCGGAGCGCGGACACCACTCTCCACACTCTCATATACAAATTCGATTTCATTTCGGAGGAACACAATATATGCCAAATATGTCACCAAAAAAGAACCCGATGCCGTCGCAGGCGCCGGAGGTTCGTGCTCATAATTTCAACGAGGTCGCGACCGGCTACGATGAGGCGACCGCGCTTGACGAAGCCCTGCGCTGCCTCGGCTGCAAGAATATGCCCTGCGTCTCGGGCTGTCCGGTCAATATACACATACCCGAATTCATAGAAAAGATCCGCGAGGGCGACTTCGAGGGCGCGTATCAGGTGATAAGCCGGACGTCGTCGCTGCCGGCTGTGTGCGGACGCGTCTGCCCGCAGGAGACGCAGTGCGAAGCTAAGTGCGTGCGCGGAATCAAGGGCGAGCCGGTCGGTATCGGCAGACTCGAACGCTTCGTCGCCGACTGGCACAACGCTCACTCGGACGAGACACCGGTCTGCGAGCCGGACAACGGACACAAGGTAGCTGTGGTCGGCTCGGGACCGTCCGGACTCACCTGCGCGGGCGACCTCGCGAAGAAGGGCTACAAGGTCACGGTGTTCGAAGCGCTGCACACCGCAGGCGGCGTGCTGGTATACGGTATACCCGAATTCCGTCTGCCGAAGGCTATCGTGCAGAAAGAGGTCGACAACCTCAAGGCGATGGGCGTCGACGTCGAGTGTGACATAGTCATCGGCAAGACCTTGACAATAGACGAGCTGTTCGAGCGCGGCTACGAGGCTGTGTTCATCGGCTCGGGCGCGGGACTGCCGAACTTCATGAACATCCCCGGCGAGAGTCTCAAGGGCGTCTACTCGGCGAACGAGTATCTGACCCGCAGCAACCTGATGAAAGCCTACCGCGACGACCCGACTACGCCTATCTCGAAAGGCGGGCGCGTCGCGGTCGTCGGCGGCGGCAACGTGGCTATGGACGCGGCGCGCACCGCACTGCGTCTCGGCGCGGACAAGGTGTACATCATCTATCGCCGCTCAATGGACGAGCTGCCCGCCCGCCGCGAGGAGGTCGAGCACGCTATGGAGGAGGGCATCGAGTTTAGACTCCTCAACAATCCGGTCGAGATACTCGGCTATCACAATCCGGACGACCGCCGCGACCCGAAGAACGGCTGCGTCACCGGCATCCGCTGCATCAAAATGGAGCTTGGCGAGCCGGACGAGCGCGGACGCCGCCGCCCCGTACCGGTCGAGGGCAGCGAATTCGACATTGACGTCGACACTGTCATCATCGCGATAGGCACATCTCCGAACCCGCTGATCAAGTCGACGACCGCCGGTCTTGAAGTGAACAAGCATGGCGGCATTATCGTAGCCGAGGAGACCGGCGAAACGACCCGCGAAAACGTCTACGCCGGCGGCGACGCCGTGACCGGCGCGGCAACCGTCATCTCCGCCATGGGAGCCGGCAAAATCGCCGCAGCCGCTATCGATGCGAAGTTGCGATAAGCGGGCGGGGCAGCCCCCGCGGGCAAAGTCAAGGGTTAGCATGAGGGCGACCATTACAAGCAAAATCATTCGTGGTCGAAAAAAGCCGCTATCAGCGGCTTTTTTCGAGAGCGGGGAAGCCCCCGCGGGCGGTGTCAAGGGTTAGTTTGAGCGCAACCAACACAAGCGAAATCATTCGTGGTCAAATAAACTCGCCCTCGGCGAGTTTATTTGAGACTGCGCGGGTAGAATCAACCTCACAGAAATAAAAGAACATATCGACGCAGTGAGAATCGGCTACTAAGCAGAATCAATCGACAAAAGAAAAATCCCCAATCCCGCACCAACCAGCCCTGATT
>CAJFKR010000084.1 GCA_904386005.1 Candidatus Flemingiibacterium merdigallinarum | reverse complement strand
TTGTTAAAGTTTTCGCGGTGGGGGTCTGGGGGAGGTGCCTTTTTCAAAAGGCGCCTCCCCCAGGGAAAGCGAACAAGTTTGCACATTTACAATCGCCTATTAATGAAGTAATACCAGCGGAGGATGATTGGCAAAATGGAAGAAAAGACCTATACCGCCGGATTGAGCGGGCATATTAGCTCAGTATTTATTCGGATGCTGATATTGTCGTTTATCTTTAATATCCTGGCGGTCGTGCTGTTTGATTGGTCAAGTAATTTCGCGCTCTTGCTCGCGGTCGCGGTATCGATCGTATATGAGGTGCTTACGTCGTCGCGCATAGTGGTCAAGCAGAGCGGCGTGTCATATCGTGTCGGCACGAAGCCGCCGGTTTTCTACAGCTATGCCGACTACTATATAAGCGCGGTCAAGGGCAAGAAGCAGCTCTCTATCGAGAAACGGGTCGGCGAATTTAAGGTTATATGTAAATTAGACAAATTTGATAACAAGAACTTCAATGACATGGTAAAATATATCTCCGAGCGACAGAGTGCGTATTTTGTCAATCGTATGTCGTCAAAGGAGTCGAAGCCGAGGACTTCCACTAATATTTTCGGAACGTCGATCATTAATGATACTGACTACTCGCAAAACAATCCCTATTCGAAAAATTATAAGAAGCGCAATACCGAATCAGCAAAGCAGATGACCGCAGACGGTGTCGCGGCGTCGTCGCAGTCCGCGCCCGAAGCGGCAATGTCACAGTCTGCACCCGAAGCGGCAAAGTCGCAGTCCGCGCCCGCAGCGGCAATGTCGCAGTCCGCGCCCGCAGCGGCAATGTCGCAGTCCGCGCCCGCAGCGTCAATATCGCAGCCCGCGACCGAAGCGGCAAAGTCGCAGTCTGCACCCGGAGCGTCAATGTCACAGTCCGCAGCCGCACCGACAAAAACAGCCGCCGCAGCGGCAAAGTCAAACGATCTGCTCACGGTCAAGCCGGTGGCCGACAAGGCTACCGACCCGATAATCATCGAGGGGCTTAGCGCGTCGTTTGAACGAGACATCCCGAGCGACTACAACAAGATTCCCGAGCTTGCCAAATTCGACGATTCGCTCTACGAATACATACACGATTTCGATATGAAGAAGCCGGCGTCGCGTTCTGACAACCGGACGAAAAATCAGGTTGACGACAGCCATCTGGTAACAAAAAAGGTGTTCTATTATCCGCGCCGTGCCGTAGCCGAAGCCGCGGAGCGCGGATGCGTACTCGGCGTGCTGTATATTCTGCTCGGCACAGTCGCGCTTTATCTTGTCTCTGCGCTGCTGTTATCGCAGGTATACATTCCCGTCGTAAATGCGATAAATATTATCCCTGTTTTTGCGGTGCTCTGCATTGTGATCGCGGCGATATACGCGGCTTCCAACGTCAGCAAGACGAAGAATATGTTCTCAAAGCTTGAAATAACCGACAGTCAGCTGATAATAGACAACCGCAAGTTCAAATTTGCCGAAATGAAAAATATGAGCTTTACTCCAGTGAACAATACCGCCGGAATCCGGCAGATCAGATTCACGTGCGAGGGCAGGAGCGAGAGCTACAACGTCGGTCCCTGCGCAAAGCCGTCGGGACGGTCAGACGCGTATTTTTCGCGTTACAAGGAGCTCTGCCGTCTCCTCGGTGAAAAAGGCTTCAAGCCTATGGCTTGATTAAGCCTTCGGTTTGATTATTGAGTCGATTTGATGGGGGCGGATTGTGAGATTATTTATAGCAATAAATTTTGACAAAACGACTGTTGAGCGTCTGCTCACGGTCGAGAGGGAACTCAGGGCACGGTCGAGGAGCGACGCGTCATGGTCGCCTCCGCGGAACCTGCATCTGACGCTCGCGTTCCTCGGTGAGGTCGAGTCAAAGCGGCTTCCGGAGCTTCGGCAGATAGTCGGCAGACTGAACGTTTTTCCGCGGTTTGAGCTGCGATTTGACCGAATCGGCGGCTTCGGCGAGCGCGTGCTGTTCGCGGGGTTGCGCCGGAGCGATGAGCTCGCCGAGATTCACGCGCGGCTGACTGACGAGCTGCGAAGTTCAAGATTCGATGTCGAGTCGCGCGAATTCAAGCCGCACGTGACGCTCGCGCGCAGAGTCGGAGCGTCGCTCGCAAGGGAATACAAGCTCGAGCCGTTCGGATTCACCGCGAACCGAATCAGCCTGATGCGCTCACAGCTCGGAAACGGTCCGGCAGAGTATACCGAATTATACGGCTGTGATTTTGCCGTAAATTGAAATTGTAATCAATCCGCGGTGCGGATATTATTTGGAGGAAAAGATTATGAAACGCAAAATTCTCTCTGTTGTACTGGCTGTTATTTTCATGTTCGCACTCGCGTCCTGCGGCGCGTCCGACCCAAAGGGAGTCGTCGACGCGTACATGAAAGCCTGCCAAAAGCTCGATACCGAGAAAATGTATGAATATTTCCCGGGACAGGGGGCGTCTATCGAAAATGACGCCTTGGGCGAGAGCGACATCGACTTTTTTTCGCGGATAACCTATGAGCTCGGCGAGACTTCGGTTGACGGCGACAAGGCTACACAGAAAATCCAGATAACTACAGTCGATATGACTACGATTATGACCGAGCTTGTCACTGAATTGACGGCTGAAATGCTGACCAACCTCGGCGATTCTGAATTCGACTCGGAAGCGTATGTAAACGAGCTGTTGGCTGAAAAGCTGAGCAATCCGGACGCGAAGCTGATCACAACGACCGTCACCGTAAATCTTGAAAAGAATTCGGACGGTAAGTGGATAATTTCATCGCCCGACCAGAACGCGGAATTTTTAGACGCACTGTCGGGAGGAATCGTGAACTCACTGACCACCACGCTCGGTTCGCTGTTCGAATAATGTCGGATACGCTGTATGTTAGCCGCCGCTTCGCGGTATTCGGTCGTTGAAAAGCGTATGTACTCGTCATTCTGACAATATAATAAAACCAAAACGGAGATACGCCGAGCAAGCATATCTCCTTTTGTATTTTGACAAAAACAATACTTTATCAGATGTTGAACAGCAGGTCGCTGTAGGTCGGCATCGGCCAGTATTCCTTTGCGACACGGCACTCGAGGTCGTCGACTATACGGCGCAGGCTCGCCATCGCGGGTATCATCTTGTCGCGTATGTAGAACGATAGTTCAGAATAGCCGCGCTGACGCACCGAACGGCTGTCCTCGATAATCGTCTCAAGCGATTTTATCGCGTCATTCAGCTGCTTTGTGCGGTCGGACAGCTGACCTATAAGCTCGGTTTCGACCGAGATATCCGCGCCGAAATGTTCGACAGCCGCTGCGGTCTCGGCAATCTCGCGTAGATATTTCATCACTGCGGGCAGAATCTCCTTCTTCGCCATGTCAGCCATCGTGCGGGCTTCGATTGTGACTCGCTTGCAGTAGCTTTCGTAGTGAATCTCATTTCGCGACTTCATCTCGGTGCGCGTGAAAATGTGGTGCTTTTCGTAGAGCGCGAGATTCTTTTCGGCGGTGAAGTAGGGAAGCGCGTCGGGAGTCGTGCGCAGATTTAAAAGCCCGCGCTTTTCGGCTTCGCGTATCCATTCTTTCGAATAGTTGTTGCCGTTGTAGATGATGCGCTTGTGCGCGTTGATGAATTCGCGCACCACCTTTGCGACCGACTTGTTGAAATCCTCGCCGGCGGCAAGGTCAGCTTCGAGCCGGTCGGCTATCTTCGACAGTTCCTCCGCGACAATTGTATTCAGCGTGATGTTCGGTCCGGACACCGAGTTCGACGAGCCGAGACTGCGGAACTCGAACTTATTGCCGGTGAACGCGAACGGAGAGGTGCGGTTGCGGTCGGTTGTGTCTTTCGGGAATTTCGGCAGTACGTCGACGCCGATCTCCATGACGGTCTTTTTATGCTGGTCGTAGTTTGTTTCATATACGACCGAAGCGAGTATCTCGGTGAGCTCGTCGCCGAGGAACATAGAGATAATCGCGGGCGGGGCTTCGTAGCCGCCGAGACGGCAGTCGTTGCTCGCGCTCGCGACCGATACGCGAAGCAGATCCTGATATTCGTCGACCGCGGCGATAACCGCGGCGAGAAAGGTCAAGAACTGCGCGTTGTCGCGCGGAGTGTCGCCCGGTTCAAGCAGGTTTACGCCCTCTTTTGTGGAAAGCGACCAGTTGTTGTGCTTGCCGCTGCCGTTGACTCCGTCGAACGGCTTTTCGTGCAGGAGACATACAAGTCCGTGACGCGCGGCGACCTTTTTCATTGTCTCCATAGTCAGCTGATTGTGGTCGGTCGCTATGTTGGTGGAAGTAAATATTGGCGCGAGCTCGTGCTGTGCCGGAGCCGCTTCGTTGTGTTCGGTCTTGGCGAGGACGCCGAGCCGCCACAGCTCCTCGTTCAGCTCCTTCATGAATGCCTTTACGCGCGGTTTCAGCGCGCCGAAATAATGATCGTCGAGCTCCTGACCCTTCGGAGCGCGCGCGCCGAACAGTGTGCGTCCGGTGAACACGAGATCCTTGCGCTTGTCATACAGCTTTTTGTCGACGAGAAAATACTCCTGCTCGGGACCGACTGTGCTGATGACCTTTGACGTCTCGGTGCCGAACAGCTTTAATACGCGCACCGCCTGACGGCTGACCGCCTCCATTGAGCGGAGGAGCGGCGTCTTTTTGTCGAGCGCCTCGCCGCCGTACGAGCAGAACGCGGTCGGGATGCAGAGCGTGTCGTCCTTGATAAACGCGTAGGACGTCGGGTCCCACGCCGTGTAGCCGCGCGCTTCGAAGGTCGCGCGCAGTCCGCCCGACGGGAAGGACGAAGCGTCCGGCTCGCCCTTGATAAGCTCCTTGCCCGAAAATTCCATAATCACCGAGCCGCCGTCTATCGGCGTGATGAAGCTGTCGTGCTTCTCGGCGGTGATGCCGGTCATCGGTTGGAACCAGTGCGTGAAGTGGGTCGCGCCCTTTTCTATTGCCCAGTCCTTCATCGCGTTCGCGACAATGTTGGCTACGGTAAGGTCAAGCTCCTTGCCCTCGTCTATCGTTTTGTGCAGTGATTTATAGGTCTCCTTCGGCAGCTTCTGACGCATGACGTCGTCGTTAAATACCATGCTGCCGAATATTTCCTCTACATTGCTCATTAATTGTTGTATCCTTTCCGGTATCTGTCGAATAAATTCGCGAAAGCTTCAGGGCAAATTAAAGTAAAATCTGCCCGTTCACGCTCAGCCTGAATCGAAGTCCGAGCCGCTCAGCCGCCTTACGGCAGAGTATCATTCGACCGAGGAAGATTTCGAAATAGTCCATAACCGAGCAGAACGACGTGTCTATCTGCAATTTCAGCTCGATTTCCTTTTTTTCGGTCGAGATTTCAAGTTCGGATCGCTTGACCGAATAGTTCACGCGGTCGTGTATATCGAAGCTCGCGATGTCGTTGTTGCGCACGCGCGACGCGCGCACGTCGGTCTTGTCGGCGAGTATCAGCGCGGCGGTGATCGGGTTGACCGCGACGGCGGTGCTCTCGTCGTGATTGCCGATGGCGGTGATTATTGTCGCGATATCCGCCGGATCGGCGCCCATGTTGTCGAGTATGCGAAAAGCCATGACCGCGCCGCTCTGCGCGTGGTCGGTGCGGTTGACAATATTGCCGATGTCGTGCAGATAGCCGGCGATCTCGGCGAGCTCGGCGTCGCGCTCGGGGTAGCCGAGCTTCAAAAGAATATTGCGCGCGGTGACTGAAACCTTGCCGACATGAGTGAAGCTGTGTTCGGTGTAGCCGAGCGCGATCAATGCCTCGTCCTCTTTCGAGATGTAGGTGCGTATCGCCTCGCTCGACTTCACCTGTCCGATTGTAATCATATCAGAAGTTCTTCCCGTTCCAGCCCCAGTTGTCGATCTCCTCGTAGGTGGCGTAGACTCCGGTCGGGTCGATACCAAGCAGTGATTTACTGATTTTGCAGAGCTCGCCGGTCAGCTTTGAGAAGTCTGCCGGCTTTGCGTGACCGTAGATTTTGACGTCGATCATCGCGAGCGGCTTTGTGTCGCCGCCGAGCCACATATCGACCGAATCCTCGATGGCTACCATTAAATAAGTCTCACTCTTGCCGGGAATCGTCGCTATCGCGCGTCCGAGCTCGGCTTTCAGCTGGATTTTCGTGCTCTCGTCGAGCTTTTGATTGGTTTTGAAATTAATATAAGGCATGATTATTACCTCCAATATCTACTTTACTACTAACAACTAATACCTAACAACTAACAACTAATCAAGCATTCCATCGCCGTACTGACGCAGCTGCTCCATGATGTGTCCCATGTTGCCCTCGCCGGCGTATTTGCCAAGGTCGAAGAAATTTCCGTCGGAGGGAACCCAGACAAGCTCGTTCTCGTCGCCGCGCACGTCGAAGTCGGTCCTCAGCCGACCGCACCAGACCTCGACGTAGCAATTCTGATTGTAGTAGGTGAAGTCGCAGAGATGACGCAGCGTTATATCGTCGCGACCAATCGAGGTTTCCTCGAATAGCTCGCGGTAAGCGGCGTTCTTGCCGGTCTCGTCCGGCTCGATGTGTCCGCCGACGAAGTTATACATACCGAGGTAGGGATTCTTTCTGCGGTGGCAGAGCAGCACACGCTCGCGGTCATGGCTGAATACGACTATGAGATTGTATCCGGTCATTATTAAGTTCATGACTTTGCGATAACAAAGTCTACCTTTCTTTGTCGATGTTTTGTGACGGTTTGTGAAGCAAATCGAGGTCTAAGACCTCGAAGTCACAAAACTCGTGTTTGAGATTTTATTTTCGAACTTTGCTCCTGATTATAACATTTGGCAATATCGAAATCCGGTCAAACCGACATCACGCGATTGCAGTTGAAATAGCTTGTCTTTACGTTTGTGAATTCCTTGAGTATCAGCAGTGTCAGGTAGCCGCAGATGAAGTCCTCGGTGTGGAAATGTCCGGCTTCGAACAGGTTCAGTCCGAGGTAATTCGATTCCTCCATGATATTATACGACAGCTGTCCGGTGAGGTAGGAATCTGCGCCGGCGTCTCGCGCCGCCTTGACATAGTCCTTGCCGTCGCCGCCGCATATAGCGACGCGGCTGACAAATCCGCTGCACTGCGAGTAGAGCACACGCTCGGCCATAAGCACCTTTTTGACCGAAGCGGCGAATTCAGTACAGCCGAGCGGAGTTTCGAGCGTGCCAATGCGACCGACTGTCTCGCCGTCGGAAGTGAGCAGCTCGACGTCACGCAGTCCCACGAGCTTCGCGAGCACATCATTGACGCCGCCCGACGCCGCGTCGAGCCGGGTGTGGAATGACATGACCGATATGTTGTTTTTAAGCAGGCGGATGACCTTAGACGCGACCGGGTCAAGGTAGCTGACCGATTTGAGCGGCTTGAATATCATCGGGTGGTGCGACACGATTACGTCGAAATTGTTCGATATCGCGTAGTCGACCGCCTCTTCGGTGACGTCGAGCGTGCACAGCACACGCACTACCTCGCGCTTTGGGTCGGACGCGGTCATCAGCCCGTCGTTATCCCATTCGCAGCGCAGCTCCTCGGGAAATTTCTCTGACAGAAAACGGTAAAGTTCATCGACAGTCGGCATGATAATGAATTTCGGCCACGTAAGCCTCTCCTTTTGTGTAATATTTGGAAATGTATCTGGGGTTGCGCGTTGTTTTCGGAAATATATTTATTATCGCGATGGTATTTATATGACGCGGCTTACATAAGCTCGCGGCGTCAGGCTTGAATAATCGCTTCGATTCGTTCGAGCAGGCTTTGGTCATATAGCTGCTCGGGCGAGTTGCTTCCGGCGGCTGATTTCCGTCTGCCGTCTACGCGATTCCTCGCGGCTCTCGACACGCTTGTAAGCCAGCCGCGGTCGACATCGGACAGACCCGCGGCGGCGCGTTTGAGGTTCAGCGGTCCGAGCAGAGCTTCGACGTCGTCGAGAACGCAGCCGCTGCCGGTGTACTCCGCTGCGATCAGCTGGTAGTATTTGCCGCTGTCGTATATCACCCGTTCGTCCGATATCGCGTAACCCTCGCGCGAAAGATAACGGCGCAGCTCGTCCTGCATCGACATCGGCTGCAAAATCAGCCGGCAGCGCGACGACCTCGGATATTCGGAATTTTCGAGTATTTCGGCAATCAGCTCGCCGCCCATGCCGCAGATTATGATGTTATCAGGCGCGAAATCCTCGACATGGTCGAGTCCGGCGCGGCAGTAAATTTTGATTTTGTCACAAAGCCCATACTGCCGGACGTTTTTCCTCGCCCGCTCGCACGGACCCTCGCGCAGATCGGACGCGATGCCGCAGACTCCGCGCTCGAGCGCCAGCTTTATCGCGAGGTAGGCGTGGTCGCTGCCGATATCGGCAAAGCTGCCGTCGCCGACGAGTGACGCCGCCGCTTCGAGCCGCGGAGTGAGTGCTGTTGGAGATTTCATAAATTCAGATAAACCGGCGCGGAGCGCCGGTTATAATCAGTTCTTGGACTCGAGGAAGGCGTTGATCTTGGCTACGAGCTCATCGGCGTTAGTGCCGTGAACCTCGCAGGCCATCTCGATCGACTCGCCGCGCGCGGAGGGGCAGCCGAGGCAGTGCATTCCGATTTCGAGGAAGAATTTTGCGGTCTCGCGGTCAAAGTCGAGAACCTCGCCGATGATTGAATCTTTCGTGACTTTCATTTTGATTATCCCTTTCGTATATTGTATATATTAATTTATTAAAACACATAATCGGCAGTCGCCTGCATCGGCAGTTAACTGCCGAGCATAAACCTACAGAATAATTATACCCCATTTTGCGCCGATTGTCAACGAATCTGCGCAGATTTTCGTATCGAAAAAAGTAAATTTTTAATGATAACGGTTTTAGTCGGATATATAGACAATTTCATCGTCGAGGTAACAATTTGGCACTTGCAAATTGCGTTAAATTGGTGTATAATATATGCGGAATAATATTTTGGGAGTGATAATATGGACTGCATTTTCTGCAAAATCATCGCGGGCGAGATCCCGTCAAATAAGGTCTACGAGGACGACCGCGTACTCGCGTTCCGAGACATCAATCCGCAGACGCCGGTACACATACTCGTGATACCGAAGCAGCACATCGCGTCGGTCGACGAGGTGAACGCAGACAACAGCGACGTTGTAGCGCACATCTTCACGATGATTCCGAAGATCGCGAAGGAAGCCGGACTTACAAACGGCTATCGTGTAATCACGAACTGCGGCGACGACGCCTGCCAGTCGGTCAAGCACCTGCATTTCCACATCATGGGCGGACGCAAGCTGCCCGAGAATATGGGCTGAAAAGGTTCACAATTCAACAAATCGCTGCCGCCGCGGTCAGACCGCGGCGGCAGCGCCGTCTGTTGTGATTTTATCTATCAGCCGAACAGCTTCTGATATATGTCGCGCATTTCGTCGGGGTTAATCACATACGGGCTGTTCTTGTAATTGCCCGCGCCCTTGACGTTGTTGACATACAGCTCGATTTCGTCCGGAGTCAGCGCGTTGCCGTACGCGCTGCCGATTTTGACGTCCGACCAGCGGACTATATCGGCGGCGACCTTCGCCCACTCAACTCCGATCGCGTCGCAGAAGTCGTCGATCAGCTTCGCGCCGAGCTCGGTCGTGCGGTTGTAGTAGTAGTACGCGCTCATGAACGCGCCGCAGGCGCGTCCGTGCGGCAAGCCCTTGTAAAGCGTCAGGTTGTAGCCGAGCGGGTGGTTGAAGCCGGTGCCGGTCGTGTTGATCGCGATACCGCCGGCGTTCGCTCCGGTCATCAGCCCATAGCGGAGCAGCTTAAGGCACTCCGGGTCGTCGGCGTCGCTGCCGAGCTTGTCGATCGCGTCGAGCGAATTGTATATTTTCTTCGCGCCGTCGACCGCGAACATACGCGAGATGTCGGTCGATTTCGGTGACAGATATGATTCGGCGCAGTGACAGAACGCATCGAGCGCGGTCGACACGGTGGTCTCGCGGCTCAAAGTCTCGGTATAGCGCGGGTCGAGTATCGAGACGCGCGGATAGGCGTAGGGCGTTTTCATCGTCTTTTTGACATTTTTGCCGTCGAGCGTCATAACCGAGTAGGGATTGACTTCGCTGCCGGTGCCGGCGGTGGTCGGAATCGCGATTATCGGCAGAGCGGCGCGGATGTTGTCGGAGAACGCGTCGTCAGGGGCGAAGTCGGGATTTGCGGCGTAGACCGCGACCGCCTTTGACGCGTCGAGCGGCGAACCTCCGCCGATACCGATGACGAAGTCGCAGCCGGCTTCAATAGCCGCGCGGCCGCCGGCATAGCAGGTCGAGACCGGCGGATTTTCGGTGACCTTGTCGTATATGATATAATCGATTCCGAGCTTTTTCAGCACTGACTCGACGTCGTCGAGCGCTCCACAGGCACGCGCTGAATGCTTTCCGCATACGATGACAGCTTTTTTGCCGAGTGCGAATATTGTGGAATGCGTCTTGACACAGCTATCGGCGGACGATTCGTCCCGCGAAATAATCCGTGTCGGCATATAGAAATCGTAGCTCATATGTTTTTCCTTTCCGGTTAAATATTATTACGGCGTGCAAAATCTCATCGCGTCAATGCTGGCAGCTGTCCTGCGCATATGCAGATATTAATTCAAAGGGAGATACCGCAAAGCGGCATCTCCCGATTTGTGATATAGCTGTCAGTTAGGTTGCCGGATAAGCGGATGCGAACCAGTCGGCATAGAGCTTGCCAAGCGGCTCATACTCGTCCTCGGTGTCCTCGTCGGTGGTTGCGATGAGCGCCTGGATATCGTCGTTGTCGTCAATTTCCTCGCTGATCGTGTCAAGCCACTCCTCGAGCTCGGCGTAGGTGACATCCTCAAGCTCGGCAAAGAAGTCTTCGCTGAAGTCAGCGGCTGCCGATACGAGCGCGGGATCAAGCAGAGTCTCGTCATAGATGAAGCCGTAGTAGGGGCTGAGAACCATGTCGAGGTTGTGCTGCTTCGCGTCCTCCCAAACCTCAGGATAACTGCCTTCCGGCGGGTATGCGACAAAGGAGTTGCCGGTGTATTCGAGCTTCATGTTGTAGTCATCGCTGAGCTTTACAACGACGCCGTTATCGTCAAGCTCGTAATGCACGCCCTGAATGCCGTATGCGAACAGGTTGCGCAGGTCGCTTCTCGTGTTGAGATAGGTAACGATTTCCATGCTGCGGGCAAGGCTCTTGGTATAGGTGCTGACCGCGAACATTCCGTTGTAGATGTTGTCATATGTAGCCTGCGGATTCTGGAGCACGTTGATGTAATACTCCTCCTCGAAGCCCTCGACATCCGACCACTCACCCTTGATTATGCCGACGCCGAACTTATCGCCGACAGCAATCTCAGTTCCGCCGATGTAGCCCTCGTCCTCAAGCTGCTTTACGATTTCGATATAATCGGTCCAGTTGCGGACGTCGGTCAGAGCCTTCGGAGCGCCGTTTGTGCCGCTTGCCGCGTCGGGAGCAAGCAGGTTGCCCACGATGCTCTCGGAACCGTCGCTCGTGAAGTAATGTATGCCTACAGGAGAAATGTCGCCCATGAAAGGCGTGTACGCGCTGTCATTGCGTCCGACATCAAGTATGAAATTGAGGGTATCCTCAAAGGTGAGCAGGTCATCGGGGTCATAGTAATACTTGTCTATGAGCTCGCGGTTGAGCAGCATAAACGTGTATTCGCCGATCATCTGGTTGTTCAGAATCGCCACGGTAGAGCCGTTGACCTTGCCGGCCGCGAGAATATTCGGGTTGATATAAGACTTAAGCAGCTTTGATGATGACGACAGCGATTCGTCAAGCGCGGAGAGCACGCCTTTCTCGCTGTACTTCATCAGCATATCGTAATCGGTCATTAAGAAAATATCGAGCTGGGTTTCTTCAACCTCGGGATAGAAGGTCTCGACCAGACCGTATTCGTCAAGTATAGTCTCGTCGACAATCTCCTCGGTCGACTCATCAGTCGACTCGTCTTCATCGGCCTCATCATCCTCTTTGGCTGCCTTTTCAGCTTCTTTCTTAGCCTCGGCTTCGGCGGCTTCGAGGTCGAGCTGCTCTTGGATCGCGTCCATTTTAGCTTCGAGAACTTCGTCGTATTCGTCCTCGGTATAGAGCATAAGCTTTATCGCGGTGTTGAACTGCGCCTCGGTAATCGAGCTCATAGCCTCTTCCACCATCGCGATAGCCTCGTCGGTTGTTCCCTCACCCTTGATGCCGTAAATGTTGAGAGTCATTGCGCTGTCTATCTGTTCCTCGCCGACGCCGCTTAGGTCATCTTCTTGACCGCAGGCTGCAAAAGAAGCCGCGGTAGCAAGCATGAACAAACAGAGAGCCGCGCTTGTAAGTCGTCTTTTCATTCGCTGTTCCTCCTGATAGATTTCAGAAAAATATACCTTATTAATTTTACACGATAAGAAGTGATATGTCAAGTGATAATTTCTCCAAAAAACGAAGTTCTACAATCGGTTAACGCGGTTTTTGGGAAAAAATACTTGCAATTTCGTATAATACTTACAAAGTTGAGACGATAAATTTTGTGTTTCGGACTAAAAGTTAGTGACCTTTTGACAATAATTTTATCTCCGTTTTGTAACTTGTGCTAATTATACGTTTGTTTTAAGAAATCTCCGCTTATATTGACGATGGTTTGATGTCAGTCGAGATAGTCCTTCAGACGCTTTGAGCGGCTCGGGTGGCGCAGCTTGCGCAGTGCCTTAGCCTCAATCTGACGGATACGTTCGCGTGTGATGTTGAACTCCTTGCCGACCTCCTCGAGCGTGCGGGTGCGGCCGTCGTCAAGTCCGAAGCGCAGCTTCAGCACGTGCTCCTCACGCGGAGTCAGAGTGTGCAGCACCTCGTTCAGCTGCTCGCGCAGCAGCGCGTACGACGCGGCTTCGGCGGGCGCGGGCGAGTCGTCGTCGGGAATGAAGTCGCCGAGGTGGCTGTCCTCTTCCTCGCCGATCGGGGTCTCGAGCGAGACCGGGTCCTGCGCTATCTTCATGATTTCGCGAACCTTGTCGGGGCTGGTGCCCATCTTCTCGGCGATCTCCTCTGCCGACGCTTCGCGGCCGTATTCCTGCAGGAGCTGGCGCGAATAGCGCGAAACCTTGTGTATAGTCTCGACCATATGGACGGGGATACGTATCGTTCTCGCCTGATCAGCGATCGCGCGGGTTATCGCCTGACGAATCCACCAGGTCGCGTAGGTCGAGAATTTGTAGCCCTTGTGGTAGTCGAACTTGTCGACCGCTTTCATCAGACCGAGGTTGCCCTCCTGGATAAGATCGAGGAAGAACATACCCTTTCCGACATAGCGCTTGGCTATCGACACGACGAGACGGAGGTTGGCTTCCACGAGCTGCTTTTTCGCTTCCTCATCGCCGTTAGCCATCTTCTCGGCGAGCACCTGCTCCTGGTCGTTGTCGAGCAGCGGCACTTTGCCGATTTCCTTGAGGTACATACGCACCGGGTCGTCTATGGCGAGACCCTCCTGAATCAGCATTTTCTCCATATCCTCTGCTGATTCGTACTGCTCGATCTCGCTTTCGATGTCCGCGAAGTCGGGACTGTCGAGGTAGTTTACCTCGATGCCGTTGTTTTCAAGGTCTTCGTAGAGCTTGTCAATCTGGTCGATGTCATAATCGGCGTCGCCGAGCGCCTCGACGATTTCGCTCGAGGTCAGCGAGCCTTTAGACTTGCCTTTGGCAATCAGCTCGCTTACATTTATCTTCTTTTCGACATCTTCGAACTCATCGTCGTTGATATCATCGATGGGCTCCTCGTTAAGCCTTGCGTTCTTTTCTGCCATATTTTTAATCATCCTTTCGATTTGATCGGGGTATATCGAAATCGGCTCAGAGCCGGAGTTCGTGTTTTTTAGCTGCATTTGAGACGGCGTTTTGTGAGACTGTTGACGTTATGAAATGAAGTCATAAGTCTGAAAATAAATTTTCAGACACGAGTTTTGTGACTTCGCGGTCAATGACCGCGATTTGCTTCGCAAACCGTCACAAAACATCGACATATGAAA
>CAJFKR010000083.1 GCA_904386005.1 Candidatus Flemingiibacterium merdigallinarum | reverse complement strand
CAGTCTCGCATTATTACCCCTTTGAAATAGCTTGAGCTTGTCCCGAGCAGCCCTTGATTCATCAGTCACTAAAAGATGTACCGTGTCATATTCGCCGAATTTTTCTGCGAGTGAACTACAATCACCACCGATGAGCAGCTCGCAAAACAAATTTTCATTATCATAATCGCTGAAATATTGATATCGAGTGTAATTTGATATGATGCCGGTGACTTCAACCTCACGGCTATCTATATATCCGCCTGATTTATTGTATAAATCAAGCTTTACATGGTCTCCGACCGAAATCTGGTAATAGCTCGCAGCTTCGGATTCGACTGCTATCTCATCAAAAGTTTCGGGATAACGTCCCTCTGTTGGCTGCGCACCGAGAAGCCAACGCGCGCTTTGATCCATGCAGCCGATTGTAAAACCGTCGGGCACATCATCTATAATTCCGATCCCCAGCCGCTGATATTCGCCATGGTCATAAATATATTCGCTTATTGTCTCAAAATCCAGTTTATCCTGTGAATACATCAGCGCTGTATATCTGCCATAACAGACATCATTGTATTCATCGTATGAACGCGACAATGAATATGAGACTGTAAGAATTGCGCAAAGACCAGATATGCCAACTGACATCAATATAATTGAGATAAAGAGATAGTTTTTGGAATGTAACAGCGTCTTTCTTATATAGGCAAAGAGCAGCTTCATATCAAACCAACCTTCCGTCGCTTATAGTTACCCCAAGCGGCGCGGCATTAGCCATATCAGCATCATGAGTCACTACAATTATAGTCATATCGGTGGCTTTGTAAAGCCGGTCAAGCAGGTCGATTACCACATAGGTCGACTCAGAGTCAAGATTGCCGCACGGCTCGTCCATGAATAAATACCGCGGCTTCAATATAACCGCGCGTGCTATGGCGACCCTCTGCTGCTCGCCTCCGGACAACTGACAAGGAAGATGTTCCTCACGCCCACTAAGTCCGATAAGATTAATCAAATCACCATAAAATGATTTGTCGTTTTTATTTTTCTGAAACATCGTTGGGAACAATATATTTTCCCTGACTGTAAGTTCTGGGATCAGATTAAAGAACTGAAAGACAAAACCAATCCGGTCGCGTCTGAAATCATCAAGTCCGCGCGCGTTAAGCTTGGTCAGATCTATTCCGTCTATGACAACTTTACCTTCGTCCGGAAGGTCAAGTCCGCCGAGCAGATGCAGAAAGGTGGATTTACCAGATCCGCTTTTACCGACAATCGATACATATGAGTGGTCGTCAATTTCGAGAGAAATATGATCGACCGCGGTTACTGTCCGCTGACCGGTACGGTAGAGCTTTGTGAGATTATATATCTTTATCATTCATCCAGATCCTTCATAAAATTGTATTAAACTTATGACGTTACCCTATTATTATGTTATATTAATAAAAATTTATAACCAGGATTTAACCAGGATTATTATATTGGACCTATCTTAAAATAGTGATTATAAGATGGATAGTTATCCATCTTATAATCACTCATCATATTCATAAACCTATGTAATAATTACTCACAATAAGAATCATCATCGGTAGAATACTTAATCCATTCACCTCTAGAATTATGAATATTATCTCCCGGCGTTGTATCGATTTCATAATCTGTCGGAATTGCATAATCGTCCACGTCGAGCAATTCAGAAGCATCGCAATGAGGAACATTACACCATATATAACCATACCAAATGTTCTCTACGCCATTAATTCCTGTTGCATTGACAGTAGGGAGTTCATTTAAGATTGGGAATACTCCTAAAAGCGTCCAATAGCATTGTGTAATTGCTAATGTTGCTGTTTGATCGTCACACTTTAAATTCTTATACTTGAAACCATAATGTTTTAAGTCAAGAGTATAAGGGTCAGTATAACCTGTAAACGAAATATCAGAATCAATATAGCTTTCAACTTCTTTGTATGTTTCACTATTTACTGATAAAGACATTGCAGGTATGTTAGATAGTACCTTATCACTTAAAGCACCTATCGAAACCCCAAGTGAAACTATCATAATGGCAGCAACACATATAAAGTTTATGATATACCTTTTCATCTTGTTCTCACCTCCTCTCTTAAAGCATCCGTTATGCCGTATTTTATCGATACCGCCAGCATAACATTATCACGGTAATTCTTGCGAATTATGTAGTTATATAAATATTGCGCACTATTTATATAACTTACATCGATTTTCTAATTAACATAAACATTCAAATCACTTTAATGCAATCTTGTTTTTTATTCATTTTTATGCTGTCTTTATATTATCACATTTTAAAATAAATGTCAATACTTATTTTAATTATTTTTACTTATTGTATGTTTGCATATATTATTTGCTAAATTTTGTTATATTTGCACAATCTTATTTTATAAAAAACCCAGGAAGATTTATCTTCCTGGGTGTATTCACTTCAACACTACCGAATAAATCCGTGCCGTCTCTGCTCCGTATGCCGACTTCGGAATCAGCTTGATACGCTTTGCCGTGATATCTCCGCACAGCTTCCAGAGCCGCTTGTAGTTGTCCTTGACCTCAGCCGCCAGCTTGTATTCGCCGTCGCCCGAATCGATGTATACCTCGAAGTCGCGCATCAGCGGCGCGGGCAGACCGAGCAGCTTTTCGTGCAGGAAGGTGTTGCAGCGCATCGGATAACGCTTGAAATTGCCGTTAACTCCCTCGAAGCTGTCGCGGTTGATGTCGCTGTCGAAAATCACCGATATCGACTCAAGGCGGCGCGCCTCGGGCAGAGTCAATACAATCTCGTCACCGAAATTGCATTCGCAGAGGTGAGCATCGCCGCCGGTTGTGCGGTCGTAGCCGTCAAAGAGCACCGACGCGTCTCGCCCGCACACAGTCGCGGTGATTCCTGCCATCGCCGGAGTCGGCTCGCGGTGGTTGAACGGTAGGAAACAATCGTCCTCCATAAGCGTCTGCTTCAGCTCTGCGACATAGCCTTTCTCGTATATGTCGCGCGGCGTGATTCCCTCTCTTATCGCGATCGCAGCCGCCGTACCCATAGCCTGACCGAGCGTTGCGCAGGTAGCCATGACGCGGCAGGACGACGTCGCCGAGTGAGTGCAGGATATATTGCGTCCCGAGAACATCAGGTTCGGTATGTTCACCGAATACAGGCAGCGGTAGGGGATTCCGAACGGCGACGGCGCGGGGTGATATGTAGTCGGCTGACGTCTCGTCGCAAATCCCTCGGGGTCGTGGTCGTCCATAGTCCAGCCGCCATACGCGACAAGGTCGTCGAAGCGTCCCTCGGCGCGGACGTCGTTCTGCGTAAGGATGTGGTCGCCGACATAACGGCGGCTCTCGCGCTTGCCGGGCAGGAATCCGACCCAGTCAAGCTCCCAATTTTTCGAGTCGAAATGCCCCGAATTCTTGTAGTAATCCCAGACTCCGAATGTGATCGGCAGCAGCTCGTCGCGCAGCTTTTCGGTGTCGGCTATCGAATCGACCATTCCGCCAAGCTCAATCCACCAGAAGTTGTCGCCCTTGAATCGGTTGGGGTCGTTGATGTTCACGCGGTGACCTATCGTCTCGTCGGTGAATTTCACCGCCCAGTCGGGAGCGGTGAACGGCACCTCGTGGTCGACCTCGCGCACCTGCATAAGACAGGACATACCCATCGTGTGGTCGTCTGATACCTTCGGCGCGATGTCCTCATTGAACTCATCGCACGACTCGCGGCCCATGCGGAACTCGGCTCCGGTGATCGGCGCGAGCACGCTGTCGCCCGAGCAGTCGGCGAACAGCTTCGCCTTTACGCTGTGGAACTGCTGCGTCGTCAGCTGCCAGCCCTTGACCGACTCGATTCTGCCGTCCTTCATGTCGGCGGCAAGGCAGGAGCAGTTTAATAGCAGCTCAATGTTCGGCTCGTTTTTGACAAACTCATATGTGACGCTGTCCCATATCGAGAAATTCAGCGTCGGATTGCGGCGCAGGTTCATAAGCGCCAGCTCCTCGACAAGACCGGTCTCTTGATTGTCACGTCCGTGCGCGCCGCGAATCCACATACGAATCTCGCTCGACGCGTTTCCGCCTACAACCGGACGGTCGTTCATCAGCAGCACCTTCGCGCCGTGACGCGCCGCGGCGACCGCGGCGAAAAGACCGGCGGCTCCCGCTCCGATAATACAGAGATCGGCGGTGTGCTCTATCGTCTCGAACCCGAAAATTTCACTTCTGTGTATCATATCAGTATTGCAGAATATTTATAGCTTCTGCGACCCCTCTCATATCATTGCAATACAAGTATACCGCTAAATGCCGGATTTGTCAAGTAACTACGCAAAAATTTCGCGCCGTATTTATTATTTTCTGCGGCGCGCTTTAATTATTGAGCAACTGATATTAAATTTTCTGCAATCAGCTTATTCGACAACAACATCATACCAATTTTCAGCGTCAAACTCAAATGTATGACCGTACAGCTCACACGTCCGCGTGTCGCGCGCGAAATTCGCAGCCACGATATATGTCCTGCCGTCCGCGCCAACCAACCTCACCGCGCGCAGCTCGCCTTCGCGTATATACTCGCAGTCGACCGGCTCGCCCGACACGCTTATCGCCGCGCCGAAATCGAATATCACCCCGCCGCGGTCGTACCATGAGGGCTTGTCGCTGCCGCCAATCAGGATTTTGTCTACCCGCAGCATACCGCGGTCGCCCCAGACAATCGAGTTGTTGAGCGAGCCGCTCGGCATCGAGATGTGCTGAAGTCCGATCGTCCGCGCCGTGCCGCGCTCGACTCGAACAGAGCTGTCATTGCCGTCATAAATAACGCTCGCAGTTAATTTGCCGTCGACCGTGACGCTGCTGCCCCGTTCGATGTAGTCGCGCGTCTCGCCGTTGAAGATGTCGTTCGGTATATTCAGATTCAGCGGCTTGACGCTGGTCAGCCAGCAGCGGCGCAGCGCGCGGCAGCACTGCAATGTGATCACCGTGCGGTCGTCTCCGAGCGCGCAGTATACCAGTCGGTTCAGCGCGTTTTCGTTCGACGAGTCGTTCTCCTCGAGCAGTCCGGACGTGATGTACGAAAATTCTCCGCCGGTGATGAAGCCGCCGTCGATCAGCTTTTCGCTGTGATTCTTTATCGAGCAGGAGTTCATCACGCCGCCGCCCTCGATGAAGCTGACCAGATTGAACTTCGACTCGGCCATCGAGCTGTCGCAGGTCGGCACGACGCTTCCCTGCGGACGCTCGGCTGCAATCCATGTGAACGCCGCCATGCGCCGCTCGCCGCGCACATAGCTCGAGCCGTGATACGCGTCCTGCCAGAGCTGACGCTTTGACGGCTTGTCGCTCTTTTCGAATATGTCTCCGAACAGCCGGTGCCAGAGCCACATCATCGACAATGTGCAGGCGCGGTCGGATTCGAGCCGCGCGTAGTAGAGCGGCGAGCGCTCGCGCATCAGCTCGCAGCGTATCGCGAGAAAGCTGCCGTCGCCGTTTGCATTGGTCTCGCATTCGAGCTGATCGAGCCAGCCGTTCTCCTCGCCGCTCATGTCCTCGCCGACAAGGTCGGACACGAGCGCGAACACCGGAGTTAAGTAGTCCTGACAGTAGCAGTAGCGGACGCGCGTGTCGCCGCCGATGCGGTAGAGCCGACCGTCGTCGAATACGCAGGTGCGCACGAGCCGCCACAGGTCGGCGAAATGGTGATAGAGCTCGGGCGGCGCGGCGACTCCGGCTTTCTTGCACGAGAAATGCAGCATCGCGATGTTCGACAGACATATGACCATATACCCGACGTTCATATAGCCGTGGTGATTCAGCGCGTAGCTCTCAAAGAAGTTCGCGCCGACGAACCATTCGGACATCGGACGTCCGGCGTATATCTCGGTCGACTCGGCGTCGGACGGAACCGAGATAGAATTGAGCAGCAGCGCGGTGCCGTGCCGTCTGTAGTCGTCGACACGCGGCGAGTCGGGGTACATCAGCGCGACGCGGTGCAGAATCGCGCCGCTCCAGAGGTTGCTCTCGGGCACATTCGGTCTGACCGGGTCGGCTTCGACACGGCGTTTGTCGCAGATGTAGTCGCACTCGGAGATGAGCACGTCGTGCAGCCGCTCGCGGTCGTGTTCGGTCAGATACGCGTCGATCGCGTCGACGCCGTGCATCATGCGTTCGATAGCGAGCGCGGCGAGCCAGTGGTGTCCCCACTTCACGTCCTCTCCGTCAGTGCAGTGATACGAGCCGGTCTTGTGCGACTCGAGCGTAAAGCGCAGCATTTTCAGCGACAATTCGATAAGTTCGCCGCGCGTATAACCGCAGCGCGCCTCGTCGAGGTCGGGCGCCGCCGCCGCGACCGCGTGAGCCGAGAAGCCCTTCATGTGCGTCTGTATGCCCCAGACGTCAGTTCCGGTGCCGTAATACGCGAGCTCGCGCCGGTCAAACGGCTCGGCGACATATTCTTTCATCGAGCATATCCAATTTTCGATAAGCTTCTTGTATCTCTCAGTCAAATTCATTTATTCAATCCTTTCATTATCACTAACAACTAAAAACTAATAACTAACAACTAATCAAGCATTTGTGCAAGCTCGGACTCGGCTTTTTCCTTTATCGACGCGTACTCCGAGCTGAAGTTGTCGCTCTGACCTATCGCGTAGAGGCGCAGCTTCGTCGCCGAGCCGGCGAAATCATATACGCAGTTCAGGTCTACGACCATGTTTTCATACAATAGGTCGAGCATCTCTTTCGATTTCTCGTCACGCGCAATTTTTTCTTTAAGTACGACCTCGTTTATCTTCGGCAGCATCTCGCTGTTCGAGATATACGCGAGCGCCTCCATGACCGCGGCAGTCTCGTCCGGCTTTTGATTCGTCACCGGAATCGCGATTCCGACTGGGAAGAACGGGTTGATGTGGCTGTAATATTCGGTCTGGTTCGTGTCGTATTTCGGATAGGGCAGGATTCCGTAGTCGTCGTTCATGTCGCGGAAGTTCAGCACGCCCCACTGTATCGGCGCGGCGCAGAACAGGGTCTGCGAGTTCGTGAACAGCAGGGTCTTGTAGTCGCCGGTGTTCGCGCTGTTTCCTATATTTTCGGTACAGAACACATATTCGTTTGTCATTATACCATGCAGCTTATCAAGCACCTCGATCGACATCGGCGAGTCGATGAGCAGCTCGGCGCCGTCGGAAGTCTTTTCGGCCATACTCATGCCGCAACCGATGTAGAAAGCCTTGCCCGCCTCGTGTGTCGTAGTCAGCCCGAAGCTGTCGCCGACGCTCGGCACTCCGTCTCCGTCGCTGTCGCTGTAGCTGTTCTTCATCAGCTCGTTCATCTTGTCAATTGTCCAGTCGCCCGACTCGACAAGGCTGTATACATCCTCGAGTCCCCACTCATCAGCCATCGTAAGGTTGACAAAGAACGCGTACGGCGAATAAGCGTAGCAGAGTGCCATCGGGCCGGTCGTCGCGTAAATTTTATCTCCGGTCGTCATAGTCTCGTTCATCGACTGGCACCACCACTCGGACTCGAGCGACAGCGCGTCATATGCGTTGAGGTCGGACAGCATACCATTCAGCGCGAAGTCACCGATTCCGTCGGTCAGCGAGGTGATTATCACCTCTCCGCAGTCCTCGCCGGCGGTGATCAGACGGGAGACGTCCGAATACAAATCTCCGCGCGTATCGTATGCGGTGTAGACAAAGTTGAGATTGTACATCTCAGCGACCGTCTGGTCGCGGTTGTACATTGCGTCGTTGATGACCTCGCCGTTGAGCTCACCGGCGTGCAGGTTCGGGCGGTCGCTCTGCGAGTTGACGAGCAGCCGGAAGTCCGCGCCGCCGAAGTCGTATACCGGAATTGTTTCAAGGTAAGAGGTCGTTTCCTCAGTAATAGCGTCGGAGTCGGACACAGATGATGTGACCTGTCCGCCATCATCTACAGATGACTGACATGAAGCCGACAGTAAAAGCAGCGCGAGCAATCCCGACATTATCTTTGCGTATTTCCTGTAAGACATACTATACTTCCTTTCAAAAAACTATACATATTTCAAAATGACGATTGATTATTTATAGGGTATATGATATAATGATATCATAAATAATATCATATTGATATGAGATTATCTCACGAAAATACGATTAAATATGCAATAATTGAACCAGATAAAATATGGATACAAACAACAGCACATCAGAATTTTTCGAGCTTCAGCTGAAGGGAACTTTATCCGACAAAAAGCACATAACCATTGAGCTTATCAAGTCGATTCCAGTCGAATGGCAATTGGTATATTCATACATGAATAACGCCAGTAATTATGGCTCGCCAAAGCTGCACACACAAAACTACCATGAAATTATCATACATATCCAGAGTAAACGCAGATTTCTCGCAGGCAGCAAGCTTTATGAAGCCGGACACGGCGATATACTGATTTTTCCGGCGGGCGTGCCGCACAAAGGCATCGACCTTGCCCGCGCAATTTACGAACGTCATTATATCTACATTAATCCCGCGTTGCTTTCATACCTGCCGGACGGTGAAGCAATCGCCTCCTGTTTTACCGCGGAAAGTCCGAATATAATACGTTTGGAATCCGAACGGCGTAATTCGCTTTTGCACGAGCTCACCGAGCTCAATCGTACCGCGACCAATAATGATATCTGCCCCGACCATTTCAGACTTCGCATTTTCATACAGCGTGTGCTTTATGAAATTCTGCACGGGCAAAACACACCTCAGTTCGGCATCGCCCCGCCGCCGCTGCTCAAATCCATGATGGATTACATCGGACGCGAATACGCGGCGATTGCCACATCGTCAGCTGTGGCGGCACATTTCGGGGTGAGCGAATCGTATATGTCGCGGCTTTTCCGCGATTCACTCCAGATATCGCCGTACCAGTACATACAAAGTATTCGGCTTATTGAAGCAAAGCGGCTTTTGCATGAGGGACAGAGCGTGACTGACGCCTGTTTCGGCGCGGGATTTTCCGACTGTTCGCACTTTATCGCGTATTTTCGAAAATGCGTCGGCGTCACGCCGAACGAATACAAAAACAGCCCCCGGGGTTGACCTCGGGGACTTTGTTATATATTAAAATATATGGCTTATAAATATTTGTTGGACTACTATAAATGCCGACTGACTGATCATCAGCCTACCACGCCGTTTTCGACGATGAAGTCGGGCAGCTTCTCCTGAATCAGTATGCACTGCTTGATATACGGCTCGCCGTAGCTTTCGACATATCCGGCGTAGTCGCTCGCCGCGATGTCGTCCGCAGTTACCGTGATTCCCTCAAGCTCAGCTATCGCCTGAGCTGCCAGATACTGGGTAGCGTTCGACTGGTAGGTCGCCATATTCGCGTCAATATACGCCTGTCTCGACTCGTATCCGAGCTGTTGAATCATCTCGTCTACTGTGATTCCGTAGAGCGACGCATAATAAGAATACTGTGCGATGTCGGCGTCGATTACATAATCGAGCACCGATTCGGGTATGCTGGTGCAGGTAGCTTCGAGTAAAAGGTCAGAGAAGAGGTTGAACTTGTTTCCGTCGACGATGAAATCCTCGATGTCGGCAATCAGCTCGTCAACCGACGAAAAGCCGTATTCAGCCGCGATGTTGTCGGTGAGCTCGACATTGAGAATATAGTTTATCGTGATGTTGAATATCGCGTCCTTGCCGTTCAATTCGGCGTTGCCGTAATCCTCGGGGAAGGTGACCTCGATGTCAAAATTCTCGCCCGGCATATGACCGATGAGCTGCTCGAGGAAGTCGTCGATATACTGCGTCACGCCGATAGTGACGTCGGTGCCCGCGCCACCCGTGCTGCCGCCTTCGAATTCCACGCCGTCTATCGAGCCGACATAGTCGATGTTTACACGGTCGCCGTCCTCAACCGCGCGGTCGGTGATGTGCTCGAAATCGGTGTAGCTCTCGAGCACGCCGTCAATCTGCTCCTGTATCTGCTCGTCGGTAGCCTCGAGTATCGACGGGTCAATCGCGACGCCCTTGTATTCGGGCAGAGTCACGATATCGGACGCCTTTACATCCTTGAAGAATCCGTTCGAATCAAGTCCGGCGCTGTAATCGAAGCTCGAATCGTCCGAGCTGTCCCCGCACGCGAAGAGCGCGCCGGACGCGAGCGCGAGTGTGATAACTGCCGCAATCGGCTTTGTTAATTTCATGTTTTAATTTGTTCCTTTCCAAAATTAATGTTATGGTTTTGTGTACATTGCGGTATAAATTGAACTGTATATAAAGTGCGAACTTATAAGCTTTTCAGACTATAGTCTCACAATTATTCGTAATAAGGCTCGCAGATAAACGCCGTCACTCCGTCGTCGCAGAGACGTCGCCAGACCCTCTCGGCGTCGTTTATATTGTCGTATATGCCGAATACCGACGGTCCGCTGCCGCTCATTATAGCGCCGAGCGCTCCGCCGTCCAGCATTGTCTCCTTGAGCCGACGCGCTCCGTCGCGTATCGGCAGCACCGCGGCTTCGAATATATTATACAGCCCCTCCGAGATGCGGCGGATATTTCCGCCCTCGAGCCGTTCGGTGAAATGACCGATTGCCGCGCCGCGCCGCTTGTAGTCGAACAGCTCGTCGAGCCGCTTGTACGCCCACGGCGTCGAGATATGCTCTCCGGCACAGGCTATCAATATCTTGCAGCCGGGCAGGCGCGTACAGTCCTTGAAATGCTCGCCTATTCCCCGCACCGAGCTTATGCCCCGCTTTATGCAGAACGGCACGTCCGCGCCGATTCGGCAGCCCAGACGGCACAGCTCGTCGGTATCAAGTCCGGCTTCATACAGCCGGTTCAGCCCGAGCAATACCGCCGCGGCGTCGGTGCTGCCTCCGGCGAGTCCGGCTGCGATCGGAATATGCTTCTCAATGTGGATAGCCACGCTGTAGCCGGTAATACCGAGCCGTGAGAAAAACTCCTGCGATGCGCGATAACATAAATTCGACTCGTCGCAGGCGAGCTCGCTCGTCGTGCAGGAAATCGCTATGTTGCGGCGGTTAGGGTCGCCTTGATGGGGAAGCCGTTCGAGCGTCAGCACATCAAACAGCGTCACCGTCTGCATTATGCTCTCGATATTGTGATATCCGTCTGGTCGCTTCGACTCGATGTCGAGCCAAAGGTTGATTTTTGCGGGTGCTTTCAGCGTGATTTTTGTCATTCGATAATCTATCTCCGAAAAATATGTGATTTGCCGTATATATGCGGCGAAAAATATACATTAACGTAGCTTATTAAGCAAAGCTGATACAGCCGTACCGCTGTATAGACATTCAGATATACGCGGCTTTTATATTGCGCGGCGCCGGACTGTATGACGTCAGCCCCCAAGCAGGGAGAATATCGGGTTCTTCTTAATTTTCACAGCCTTGTACATACACAGCTCCTGACAGCAGTAGCAGCGTATGCAGCCGTCAATGTTGACGCGCGCTTTTCTTTTTTTGCCGTCAGCGACAAGCTCGATAGTCTTTTTCGGGCAGGCGCGCGCGCATTCGCCGCAGCCGACGCAGATTTTATTGTCAATTTCGGGTCGCGGACTTATCCATTTGTATATCCTGCCACCGCACAGCCGTGACAGCATGACAATCGACGATGAATGCTTCTTCCCCGGCTCAATCGAGTCAGGCAGCTTGAAGCGTTCGGCGCGGAAGTTCTCGTCAACTCCGTCGCGAAGCTCGATCGGGTCGGGGCGGCAGTAGCCGCGCCGCTCGGCTTCGTCAAGCATCGGTATATTGTCCCAGCCGATGAGCTTCGCCGCCGCGCAGTCGACATTGAACGGATTGCGTCCCGAGATGACCAGACCGAGCGGAACCGGGTCGCCGCCGGTCGGACCGTTGCCCTCCATCGCCAGTATCCCGTCGACGACGTTGAAGGTCGGCTTTGACGAGACAATATACGCGGCGAGGTCGTCGAGCATAGAAGCGAACACATTGTAGTCGGGAAAGCGCGCGTGACACTCCACCTTCTGCACGCCGGGTACGCAGCCAAAGTAATTCTTGACCGCTCCGCTGTATTTAGTCAGCGCGTGGCTCTTTAATTTCGCGAGGTTCACCACAGCGTCGGCTTCGAGTATCGGCGAAATCAGGTCAAACATATGCGAGGCGCGCGCGTCGGGCAGAGACACGCTCTCGGCCGAGGTATCATAATTCAGCCGGGCGCCGTATTTATCGGCGACCTTGTCTATTCCGCACGCGGAGTAGAAGCCGCGCAGTGCCTGCTGAGTGTACAGCCCGGGCGGGCTTTCGGCAATGACAATTTCGGACGCGCTGTCCGAAAGTATTCGTATCATCGCCTCGAGCAGGACGGGATGCGTCACCGCCGCCGACCCGGGAGCTTTTTTCATCACAAGGTTCGGCTTTATCACGACCGACCTGCCCTCGAACATATCCGATATCCCGAGGGAGGTGAGCTGCCGGCGAAGCAGCGCTTCGATTCGGTCGGCGTCGTATTCGCGCAAGGAGGATATCGCTACCGGCTCGTTTGGGTCGATTCCGGCTTCAAACCTTGTATTCATTCCTCGACATAGTGCGCGCCGACCGATACCTTGCGGGCAATCGCGCCGTCGAGTATATCCTTAGCCATAAGCGTAAGCGAGTATAGCTCGTATTCAGCTCTTGTCGCGAGTATCGCGTCGTCGAGCTGCTCGAGCAGATTGTCGACATAGGCCTTGCCGTGTGCCATGCCGGCTTTGGTTCTGACCGCGTTCGCGTCGGCGGTCATGACGTCGCGCAGCTCGGCGCGCTTGGCTTCGACAAATCCGCGCTCGAGCGTCTTGGTTCCGGTGGTTACAATGCTCTTCGGGTCGAGCTTATCCGTTACGCGCATATTGGCGTTGATGTGCCTTGCCGCGCGGCGGCCGAATACCAGGCACTCGAGCATTGAGTTGCTTGCCAGACGGTTCGCGCCGTGTATACCCGTCCACGCGCACTCGCCGCAGGCATAAAGACCGCCAATGTTGGTCATGCCGTCGAGGTTCGTGTTGATACCGCCCATGAGGTAATGCTGCGCCGGACGCACCGGTATACTGTCGTGCGGAACATTTATTCCGAACTTCTTGCACTCGCCGTATATCGTCGGGAAGCGATGAGCGAAGAAATCCTCGTCCATCGACGACACGTCGAGGAACACATTGTCGCGTCCGGTGCGGCGCATTTCCTTGATTATCTCGCGGGTAACAATGTCGCGCGGCGCTAAGTCGCGAAGCTCGTGCTTGCCGACCATGAACGCCTTGCCGAGGTGGTTTCGCAGGATTCCGCCCTCGCCGCGCACCGCCTCGGAAATGAGGAAACGCCGTTCGCTCTGTCCGTCCTGCGGGGTCATAGTCGTCGGATGGAACTGCACGAGCTCCATGTTTTTGACGAGCGCTCCGGCGCGCTGTGCCGCCGATATGCCGTCTCCGACCGCGCCCATGGGATTCGTCGTGTGGTTGTAAAGCGCGCCGATACCGCCGGTCGCGATTATGATATTCGGGCAGCGGATTATAAACGGCTTCGTGTCGAACGCGATGGCTCCGGTCACATTTCCATCGTCGGTCAGGATGTCGATTAAATAGGTGTTGAACAGTATCTGTAGGTTCTTGCGTTCGAGCGCGATCTCGCCGAGCCGGCGGGTAGTCTCGCGTCCGGTCGCGTCTCCGCCGCAGTGTACGATCCGGCGGCAGGAGTGACCGCCCTCGCGGGTGATCATAAGCTCGCCCTCGGGGTTGGTGTCAAACGGAACGTCGAGCTCGACCAGCTCGCGGATATTCTCGGGGCCCTCGCGCACGAGAGTTTCGACCGCGTCAACGTCGCACATTCCCGCGCCGGCTTTAAGCGTGTCCTCGACGTGCGACTCAAAGTGATCCTTCGGGTCAATGACCGCCGCGATACCGCCCTGCGCGAGCCACGAATTGGATTTATCGAAGTCGACCTTGGTAACGACCGCGGTCCTTTTGTCAGGCGAAATATGCAGTCCGGCGTATAATCCGGCGATTCCGCTGCCTACAATGAGCACGTCGAAATCGACGACGTCGAGCGAATCAGTCTCGCCGCAATAAGCAAAACGTCTCATAGTCTTTACCGTTGCATTAATGCAACAGCATCCTTTCTCCCCACACGGGGCTTTGATGCTGCCTTAACAGCCAGCCAAAACAATTATAGGTCAAAGCCTGCTTATAAATATACAGTCAGAACAGCCGTGTCAAAATCATTGCTGAACAATTATCAAACAGGCATTAATTACATTATAATAGAATTCCAGTCGTCAACGAATCCCGGGTAGGACTTGTCTGTGCAGCCAATGTCGTCAACCGTCACATCGCCTTTGCAGCCTGGCGACGCCGCGGCGGCAGCCATAGCGATTCGGTGGTCGCGGTAGGAATTCACCTCCCCGCCCGCGAGCGATTCCTTGCCGTTTATAATCAGCCCGTCGTCGGTCTCGACAACATCCGCGCCGAGCGATTTCAGCAGAGCCGCGGTCGAGGCTATCCGGTCGCTCT
>CAJFKR010000082.1 GCA_904386005.1 Candidatus Flemingiibacterium merdigallinarum | reverse complement strand
CAGTTCTCCGATTGCCACACTCTGTTATATCTTGTTATGAGATTTTCTTGCCCTTGATTTTGCCCTTATGATTGTGCAGAACAAGGGTAACATTGTGTGAAACCATTATAAAGTGGGTAGTGCTAAGCGCGGAGATATCCTATTACACCGGTTATAGCGGAGCGGATTACACAGGCGCGTCGCCCTTGTCGGTGACTATCTCATAACCAACCGCGGCGATACTACGGCGCAGATGCTCGAGGTTCTCGGCGGCTTCGTCGCCGTCCGAGAGCTTGTTGTTGTAGAGCGAATACTTTTTTCGCTCGCTCTTTGGCGACAGGTTGGGCATGATCACATTCGCCCCCGCGAGCATTCCCGACTCGCGTCCATTCGGAAGCAGTGTGCCGAGCGCGGTCGTCGCCGGAAGCAGCAGCGTCGGTTTGATCAGGCGCAGCAGCGACAATAGATACAGGCACAGCTCCGCGCTGCCTGCCGGCATATCGCCGAACGGCGTATCGCGGTGCGGTATGAACGGACCGATGCCGCACATCTCGGGCGAGAAGTCGGCGATGAATTCGAGGTCCTGCGCGAGCTCATATGAAGTCTGGTACGGCGAGCCGACCATGAAGCCGCAGCCGACCTGATATCCGAGCGACTTCAAATCATAAAGACAGCGCATACGGTTGTCGTAGCTCTGTGCCGTCGGGTGCAGCTTTGCGTAGTGCGCAGGGTCGGCAGTCTCATGCCGCAGGAGGTATCTGTCCGCGCCCGAAACGCGCATTTTCGCGTAGTCCTCGCGAGTATACTCGCCGAGCGACAGCGTCACCGCGCAGTCGGGGTGTTCGGACTTGATTTGCGAGACGATGCCGGCGACTTCGTCCGCGGTGAATATCCCCTCTCCGCCCTGCAGCACAAACGTGCGGAATCCAAGCCGCCAGCCCTCGCGGCAGCAGTCGAGTATCTGCTCAGGTGTGAGCCGGTAGCGCTGACAGTTTTTGTTCGACCTGCGAATGCCGCAGTAATAGCAGTCGCAGCGGCAGAAGCTGGAAACTTCGATAAGTCCGCGGATGTAGACCTTGTTCCCGAACACCTCGCGCCGGGCATTATCCGCAAGGCTCGCGGCGAGACGTGCCGTCTCGGGCGAATACGCGTCGATGAGACATTGATATTCGTCAAGCGAAAGCCTGTGCTCATCGGCGAGCTTTTGAAGCAAAGTTATACTATTGTTCATCTGCCGTTAGCGTTTTCACTAATGCCAATTACGTTCGAATACGCGGTTTTGACGCTGATTCCGTCAAGGTTGCCGATTTTTCCGGCGAGCGCGGATATAACGTCCTGCGGCGCGTCAATCGCTATTGACACAATGCTGATTCCGCGGCGGCGATAGGGTATCCCCATGCGCCCGATTATATACTCGCCAAACTCGTGCAGCAGTGAGTTCAGCAGCTCTACCGAGTCCATATTCTCAACGATAATGCCCATGACGGCGACTCTGGTTTCCATGTGTTTGCTCCCTTCTACTTAAATAAAACAAGCCGACCGCCTTATTGAAAGAAAGCGGTCTGGCAGAATTATTCCAATCTCTGTGACGCTCCCTTTCGATCAGAGTTGACTCTTTACGTCAGGCAGTTTTGTTATGACTATATTATACACCAACTTCCCGATTTTGTCAACTCCCTTGGATTTATATAAATCTGTCTTTTCGGATTCGTTTTATGTCCTATAAGAGCAGATATATACTGTTTTGGTATGATATAATGACTGTACAAAGCCGGAGACGGCTGTTAATATAAATGTTACAATTAGCCGAATATGGAGGTATATTATGAGCGTAGTTATTGTGGGCGGAAATGAATGTATGGTGCGGCGCTATATAGAGCTCTGCCGCGAATACAGCTGCAAAGCCAAGGTCTATCCGAAGCTGACCGCGTCGATGAAGAATATCGGCTCGCCCGACCTGCTTATCCTGTTCACCGCGACCATGTCGCACAAAATGCTGCACTCGGTGTTGAGCGGCACGAACGACTCCACGTTGATCGCGCGCAGTCACACCAGCTCCTGCGCCGCGCTGCGCGGAATCCTCGACGCGCATATAAAGCGGAGCTGAACGCTTGCCCTTTTGAGAAATATACAATAGAGACCGGCTTTGCCGACCATATCCGCCGCCGGTCATAGCGAACGCGTTATGACAGTATCGACCGCAATTTCATAAATCTGGGTATAAAAGCAATAATCCGCGCGGATACTAACTATACGGATGCAATCCCAAATTTCGGAATACCGCAAAGGATGAATTATTATGCTACCCAATATCCGACTCACCGCCAACGGCGACGGCAGCTACGATATCATAATCGAATATTCGGCAATTGACGTCGAATTCAGTCAGGACTTTGATATAAAGCAGGACCTGATCGAGCATTCAAAGGGCATACGCCGCCGGATATATCAGTGTGCGAAGCGGCTCAAAATCCGCTCGGTGCGGATACTTTTGTCAGGCGCGCTGATCGCGACTATCGCCTATTCGTCGTTTATATCGGCACTCGCCGCGTCCGACCGATATTTGATGGGCTATCTCTATACCGGCACCGATATCGACCAGATATCCTATGTCGACGCCGCGCGGGGCGCGCTTGACGTCGTGTCCCCGAGCTATTTTGACATCCGCCCGGACGGCACGCTGAAGCTGAATTATCTGAGCCCCTACTTTATCAAGACCATGCACGACAAGGGTATCCGTGTCGTTCCCTTCCTCAGCAACCACTGGGACCGCGAGGGCGGCATCGCCGCGCTGCGCGACCCGAAGTCGCTGGCAAAGCAGCTCGCTGACTATATCGAGGAATACGACCTCGACGGAATCAACGTCGACATTGAAAACGTCACTCACAACGAGCGCGACGCGTATACCGAATTGGTGCGCCTGCTGCGCGAATATCTGCCGGACGACAAGGAGGTATCGGTCGCGGTCGCGGCGAACCCGCACGGCTGGCAGACCGGCTGGCACGGCTCGTATGACTACGAGGCGCTCGCGGAATACGCCGACCACCTGATGATAATGGCTTATGACGAGCACTACGAGGGCAGCGTCGAGGGTCCGGTCGCCGGAATCGAATTCGTCGAAGCGTCGATCGAATACGCGCTGCGCTTCACCACGCCCGACAAAATAGTGCTCGGCGTGCCCTTTTACGGTCGTATCTGGAGCCTTGACGACAATCGTATCGTCGGCAAGGGCGTCGGCATCAGCACGGTCAACCGCATCCTCGCCGAATGCGAAAATACAATAAGCTACGACAGCGAGCAAGAGGCGGTGCGCGCCGAGTTCGTCGTCGGAGAGGGAGACGAGGGCTTCACAGTAGGCGTCAATACACAGCTCCTGTCCGGCAGATATGTCGTCTGGTACGACGACGACCGCTCCTATCAGGCGAAGCTCGCGCTGGTCGACAAGTACAACCTCAAAGGCGCGGGCGCGTGGGCGCTCGGTCAAGAGGACACCGCGATCTGGGACAATTACGAGGACTGGGTAAATGGAGGTCAAGACAACGGCAATAGCGACGATAACGAAACCGAAAATCCCGACGCCAGTCTGCCCGACGCCGAAAATCCTGATAATAATGATCCCGATCTGCCATCCGACGTTGCCGGAACGCGCGCATGGGTGACGACCGAGACGCGAATATACAGAAGCTCAAGGCTGCGCGGTCGTACAGTCGCGCTGCTTCCGGTCGGGGTCGAGGTAGAGGTTATCGGCGAGGTCGGCAAAAAATCCATTCTTGTAAGTCTGCCGGAGGGGATAACCGGATATATTGCAAGCGAATACCTGACGTTTACCCCGGAGACTTATGGTTATGAGCTTGAATAATAAAACGATTTATAACCGATGATCGGCGCCGTGTCAAAGCTGTATTGACTTAATGCACAATTTTGCAGCATGGATTTGTACTAACAGCACAAATTAATAAACGCTTTTATCAAACCATTGACATGAATATTTTTTATATGTTATAATATAAAGGTAATTTGAAAAGATATGGTTCAAATTTATTATTAATTTGTAAAGTTAGAGGGTGAAATCAATGAAACGCATCATTTCCAATGCGCTGCTTTCAGTACTGCTGCTCGGATTGGTCAGCTCCTGCGCGTCGCAAACAGATGGCGATACCGATTCCGAAACCACGTCCGCGCCGGAAACTACTACAGACGAAACCGAATCGGGGCTATTTTCCGATAAGCTCTCCCCCGTTGATTTCGGAGGCGCCGACTTCACAATGCTGACAATTAATGAATTAAGCGGCACGACTCTGCCGACTACCTTGAACTACGCCGAGAGCGAGACTGGCGAGGTCGTCAACGACACTCTGTTCGCGCGCGACAGATGGCTCGAGGAAACCTACAATGTCAACGTCGAGTATATACTCGCGGACGAATCCTCGGCAGCTTTCGCGTCGCAATTAGTCGGCAGCGTGATGGCGGGCGACTATTATTATGACGCCTGCATTATGGACGTCGCAGTGATCGCCAAGACCATGCTTTTAAACAACTGTTCATACCCAATAAACTATATCGACACGATAAATATCGACGCTGACTATTGGATGCCCGAGCTGAACGCCGATATGTATATCGGCGACGGGCTTTATTTCTCGGCGAGCGCGATTTCACCTCGTTATTACGGTTCGGTTTATATTTATATGTTCAATACCGAAATGGCTGAGGAATTGCAGCTCGAAAATATGTACGACCTTGTCAAGGACGGCAAATGGACGCTCGACAAAATGTTTGAATTAAGCCGTCTCGCAGTCAACGACACCGACGGAAATACAATGATCGACGGCAACGACCGGCTCGGACAGCTCAGCGACTGTGTCGAGGGGCTTATCTACAGCTCGGGCTATAAAGTTTTAAAGAACGATGGCGGCGAGCTTGTCTGCCAGCTCAAGGACGAGGGGCTTATCGAGCTCTGCCAGAAGATAGCCGCGTTCTTTATGGAGGACGGCATATTCGACACGACGACAAAGGTATTTGACTCGGGCGCGGTTTTGAACAACGGAAATACACTCTTCTATACTCCGGTCACGTTCAACCTCGCCGATTACCGCGACCTCGGCTGGGACTACGGCATACTGCCTTTCCCGAAGCAGAACGAGGCGCAGGAGGAATACATCTGCTACAGCCAGCCGTGGGCTACCGCGACGGTAGTCGTACCGATTACACTTACCGGAGAAACGCTTGACCGCGCCGGCACTCTGATCGACGCCATGGCGGCATATGGCTACGACTATGTGCGTCCGGCGGTATATGAAAATGTATTGCAGATGAAAGGCGCGCGCGACGAGGAGTCGGCAGAAATCATCGACCTCATATTCGACAACGTCACATTCGAGCTTACTGTAATGCTCGGCGGCGACTCGCTCAACAATCTGATCAACAACTACTTCAAGCACCAGCTCGGTGAAATCGACATCGTCTCGTCTTATGCCGAGATCGAGTCGCAGGTTGAGGCGGATATCGATGCAACTGTCAGCTCGATAACCGAATTTGCCGCGACGCTGAAGTGATATATTGCGGTTATAACACCGCGTATCCGTTTATATAAACCCGTTTTCAAATCCCGCCATATAAGACAGATTATGTCGTATGGCGGGATTTTGGGGTTGACACATATGTATAATGATGATATAATATTTCAAAATCATTTCACATTCCAGATAAGCACAATATCTTGTTCACATGAATAATTCATCGCTGAAAGGACTACACAAAATGAAACTTGTCACTTCCGAAATCAGAGCGATAATAGCTCCGTCTACCGGCAATCCGCGTAATAGCGAGGGCGCGTTTATCTCGCTCGACGACGGTCGGCTCGCATTTGTCTTCAGCCGATATACCGGCACCAGCTTTGACGACCACGCGCACTGCTCGCTCGCGGTCATATATTCGCGGGACGGCGTTGACTGGGACGTCGAGCATCCAACCACAGTTGTCGACGCGAGCGATTACGGTCAAATCAATGTAATGAGCGTGTCGCTGCTGCCAATGGCGAACGGCGACATCGGATTATTCTTTCTGTTGAAGCTCCAGAAGGACGGTCTGCGCTCACAGTATCGACTGCGCAGATACAAGGGCGGCTTCGACAATCTCGTGTCCGACACGCTCTGCCTGCCCGATTCGCTGCCCGATTATTATGTAGTCAACAACGACCGAGTCGCGCGGCTGTCAAGCGGTCGGATTATCGTGCCTGCCGCACATCACCCGAGCTGTCAGAAGCCGGATGAAGCGGATGTCAACTTCACCGAGTCACGCAGCCGCGCTTGCTTCTTTGTCTCGGACGACGACGGCATAAGCTGGCGTCACACTTCAGCGAAGCTCGACCTCAACGACAGCTTCAGCCGCACCGGCTTGCAGGAGCCGGGCGTATGCGAGATTGCGGACGGTATACTCTACGGCTATTTCCGCACCGACCGTATGTATCAATATGAGAGCATTTCGCCCGACCGAGGGGAGCACTGGTTTATGCCGCAGCCGTCGCGCTTTTCGTCGCCCGCGTCGCCGATGTTAGTCAAAAAGAATCCATATAACGGCAAATTTTACGCTGTTTGGAATCCGGTGCCCGAATATTACGGTCGTCCGAAGCCGTCCGGCTACTGGATCGGCGGTCGGACTCCGCTTGTCATAGCGTCGTCGCTCGACGGTTACAATTATAGCGAGCCGGCGATAATCGAGGATGACCCGACGCGCGGCTTCTGTTATCCGGCGATGTATTTTACCGGCACGGACAGGCTGCTGCTCGCCTATTGCAGCGGCGGCGAAGATGAGGGATGCTGCCTCAACCGCGTGACGATACGCGGGCTGACAGTATCAGAATGACGGTATCGCGGGCTGCTGATTATCTCGTAATGGTGTTGCGGGCTGATGATTGACAAATTAACTGCGAGATGAAAAACCGTGAATCATTTGTCACATAAAATCACGGGAAGGACTTCTGCCCTTCCCGTTTCTTTGTATGGGTATATTTGACAAACACAAGTAATGTATTGTGACAGATGCAAATGATGTTTAGTCAGATGTCAGTCGAGAATATTCTCTCTCAATTTCTCAATCTCGGCGTTGACTGTCGTCTCCATTGAAGCGAGCGTCGACGCGATGTTATTATTACCCGCCGCGAAGCTGCCGCGGATGAACGGGTTCGCGACGACGTCCTGCCATGCGTTCAATCCGAACTCGAAGCTGATCGAGTCTATTATGATGTCGATCATCGCCGCCGACTCATCGTCTCGCGCCGACTTGGTCTTGAGCGCTACTTCCTTGTATTCGGGGAGGACGTTGTACTGCGAGTCAAACGAGAGCGCCTCGAGAATAATTCCAACATTGTCGAGCCGGTCGAGCGCCAGTGTTTGTTCGAGCACGGCAACCGTCGCGCCAAACGATGGGGCGTAGTAATGCTCCTGCTCCTCATCCCACTTCGGAGTCGGTATGAAGCCGATATCAATCTCGTAGGTACGCGCATTTTCAAGTCCAAATAGGTTCGATGCCGAAAACAGCACCTCACCCTTCTGGAAGTCTCCGCCTGCTCCGTCCGCGTCGACGTTACTGCTTATCTTGCTGTTAGTCACCTGCTGATCGGTGAATAAATCGTAAATACGCAGTATCTTGTCAATTGCGAGCGTGTCGTCTGGCAGCGAGAACTGCGGGATTCCGTCCTCGTCCTTTGTGATGTATGAGACACCCGAGCCAAGTATCAAGCGATTGTACAGCTCTTTCCACGAGCCGCTTATGCCGAAGCGGTCGCCCGCGTCTATCAGCGCGTTGCCGTTGAGGTCGCTGTACGCGAGCTTCGAGATGTCGTACATCTTATCGATTGTCCATTTACCCTCGCTGACCAAATCGTATATACTTTCCTCCGCTCCGATCTGATCGTATATCTCCTTGTTGAATATAAACCCGGCAGCGCGCGAAAGGGTCGACAGATTGAAATTTCCGGCGGCGGCATACTGCCTGCCGGCTATGTTGAACACCTCGGTTGCCATCGGATTCCACCATGGCTCATCAAGGTTGACATAGGAGAGGTTTTCAAATGGCATGAGATATCCGGCTCCCGCCATATTGACAACGTCGATATCATACACGAGCCAGACATCGTGAGACGCGTCGCCCGCCATCACGTCTCTACCCATGACATCAGGGGTGACGCGCTCTTGCTCAGTCTCGACAAGTTTGCAGTTAAACCGTTCCTCTATCTTTGTGTTCCGGCGGTAGATAGCGTCGTTAAGCAGGTCTCCGTTCTCCTCGTCTGCGACAATCTGTATCTCCGCCCATGAGAGCCATGTCTCCTCCGCGTTGCTTATCCGGAGTTCGAAGCCGTCCATGTCGACGTCCGGCAGATTGTCGCTCAACTCTGCTTCGGTTGTATCCTCCGCGGTGGTGGTCGTTTCGGTCTCAACCGACGCCTGCTCCCCACACGCTGCCGTCGCGCAAAGCTGTAACGCCAATAATATCAATATACATCTTCTTGAATGCTTCATTCTGTGTCACCTCTTATTTGATATTTACGGCAATGATAATGATATATTGCCTTTTATTATCAATATTATAACACAGGATCAAGCAATTGTCAATGCATTCAGTGCGCTTAAGTAAAATTCTTGCCAATATTGACACAGTCAGATAAAAAAGTCCGATTTAGAATGATCACCCGAGATAATCAGAAAGCCTGAAGCGCGCGAGTCGGATATGCTTTCGGTCGACGGTGTATGACATCGCGAGCTCGCCGTCCTGATAATACTGAACAAACGGATAGAAGCATCCGGTGCTCATCTCTGCCTGCAGCACCACCTTACTGTTTGCTATATCGTCAGTGTCGATTCTGACAATTCCGATATGACGGCGGTCAACCGGGGCGTGAAACAGGTAGAGTCCATCATGATATTCGATGAAATCCGACCGTGACTGGCAGTCGGCAATTCCGACCGGCTTTGACCAGACTCTGCTTTCGAGGTCATACACGGTCAGAAAGCCGTAAGGACAGCCATCCTGCTGGCGGACGAAATAATAACATTTGTCATTTTTTATATAGACCGCGTTCTCCCACTTCGACTCGTTCGGAAAATCGGGCTGCGACACATATTCCCATGTGACAAGGTCGCGGCTTTTGATGATACAGTTGAAGTCGCCGCTGTACGCGCCGGTGTAATAGCATGGCGCGCCCTCCTCAACACGGCTGGTCAGCTTCTGCATGATGCCGATATCCGAATACATCGTCTTGCAGGGGATGCCGTTTGCCGCGAGCGCGGAGCGGATTCCTGAGCTGCTGAAGTCGTTTGTGACCTCGCCGACCTTGAAGCGGTTGACCTTGATGTCACCGAATTGCTTTATTCGCGTATCGAATGGACGGATGAAGCGGTAATAGTTGCCGTCTGTGCGCGCGGTCCACATCACGTATATTGTATTTTCGTCCCACCGCATCAAAATCGTGTCGTAGACCATATCGATCATATGCCCGTCGACACTGTCGCCCGACGCCTGCACGTCGAGATAAGTCTTATTGTCGAGGTCGGAGAGCGGCGCCCAGACTAACCGCGCGGTCTGGTTCTTCGGATCCTCCGACGGCTCCTTCGTATTGGCGTAGTAGGTCATGTATACAAAGCCGTCGATGACGATAAAAGTCGATACATGAGCCATTTTATCCGGCTGGTCGGCGTGTCCGAGCCGAACCTGATGCTCCGACTTCTCGAAATCGGAGACAAAGCCTCCGTCAATAGCGGCAGAAAAACGTCTGCCCGCGTCGATGACCCGCGGGTCGTCCGAGACTCCGATAACCGCCGCGTATTCGGATATCGGCTCGCCGGGCGTTACATTAAGTGGCTTGTCGGTCGTAATATCTTTTGAAAATAAATTTGCTTTCATTGTTATGTCCATGACTTTACTTAAGCAAAGTCTCCCTTTCTTTGTCGATGCTTTGTGAAGCAGGATTGAAGTCTGTCCCGATCGGTGATATAATTATACAACACGTGAATCACAAATACAATACCTGATATTGATTTCAATTAACACTATCTTGCGATATTTGAATAAACGAGGTGAATTTTACACAAATGACAAACAATATTCGTTATGAAATATATGATGCCTTTGACGAAGAGCTTCCTTTTTATTTACAAAGCAATATCGAACGAACGCAACTAATGTGCAGCCATGAACCAAATTGGCATGAAAATCTCGAGATTGAGCTTTGTACATATGGCAGTGGTTATATACTCTGTGACGGGGAGCAGCACCGGTTTGCTGAGGGCGATATCGCGATTATCAGCTCGGGATTGATACACTACACAGGCACATCAGAACAGATTAAATATACTTGCCTGATAATTGACAACGACTTCTGTAATAAAGTTGGAGTTGATTACAAGCAAGTACGCTTTGAACTGATTGTCAGGGATGAACATCTGAAAGCACTCATTCTTGAATTGTGTAATATCATACATATCAATACTGATATATGTCGCAGAGCAAAGTTATATGACATTATCTTGCGTATATTGATACATATACGCGAGCAGTATTCAGTCGACCAATTGCCTGATTTCTATCATATTGTTCGTACAGAACCCCTTAAGTCGGCTATTTTATTCATTCATGAAAATTATTGCCGACACTTTAACTTGGATGAGCTCGCACGGACTGTATATAAAGATAAATACGCACTCTGCCGCGAATTCAAGCGATACACCGGTCGAACGATAGTTGAGTATACAAATGATCTGCGCTGTCACCGTGCCGTTGCATTGCTCAAATCCGGCAAGTCTGTATCTGAAGCCGCAAGACTCTGCGGATTTGAAAATATGTCTTTTTTCGCAAAGATATTTCGCAGACATATTGGCAGACTGCCCTCTGATTTTATTAACAGATAATTGATTCAATAAAAAAGTCGTCCAGTTATTTCGCGTGACGCGTTATTCAATAGATTAACATAATAGTCGATTTCATTCACGGTTTTCTGACCGATAAATCCGGAAAAAGACAGAGCCGCGATAATTTCACCGTCAGAAGCACGAATCGGAACCGCTATGCAAAAGCCTTCCTCTTGAGACTCATGCTCGTCAAGCGCATAACCCTTTTCACGAACCTGTGTGAGTGCAGTCAAAAAACTTTCTTTGCTTTCAATCGTATGACTTGTCAATTTATTAAAGGTATATGTGTCAAGAATATCTGAAAGCAGCTGCTGGGATAGCTCCGACAGCAGTATTTTCCCGCAAGCGCTTGCGTGTAAAGGAAGGATTGTGCCAACCGGTGGAACATAATCGACAATCTTGTCGGTTCGTGATTGCTCGAGTATGTAGCATTGATTATTATCTCTGACAACCAGATTCATCGCTTCATTTTCACTTTTGCTCAGCTTTGCCATAATGAAATAGGCGGTCTCCTTGAGTGCGAGCCTGAATTGTTTACGTACAGTGATGTATGAGATTTTATAACCAATTGTATATTTTTCATCTTTATCTTGATATACCCAACCGCCATTTTTGAAAGTTCTTAATATACGAAATGTTGTCGCGGGGCTTAGTGAACATTCTTTAGCAATTTCATTCACGCCCAAAGGTTCTTCGGAATTCTTCACTGTATCAAGCACTAATAAAGCTCTTTCAAGCACTTTTATATTATTCTCATCCATGTTATAGTTTCCTCACTAATCTTTATTTCAATTATTATAACATTGTTTAAATTAAATATCAACCTTTTTTGATTTAATTTTGTTAAAACTCTTGACAAATTAGTTTTACTATGATATAATCGAAAATGAAATAAGTATTTCATTTTTTGGAGGTTATCATGAAACACAAGACCATAGCCATAATATTGGCACCCATGCTTTCTTTATCAGCATTATCTTGTCAATCGCCCACTCCTGACAATCCTGAGAAAACGCAGCCTGAATCTGACAGCACAACTGAAATTGCTTCGTCGCTACCGGAACGTGATTTCCAAAATTACCCGTTTACCTTTTTAAATGGTAACACATCATATACCTATAACAATGTCACCGCATCCGAACAAAACGGTGAAACCATCAACGATGCAATTTACAAGCGAAATCTGGATGTTGAAGAAATGTATAACATCACCATAGAGGAAATTATTTCCGAGAATCCTCAAAGTGATTACACAAAGTCAGTCGTTGCTCAAGATAATAGCTTTGATATAGCATTACTGCGCATGGAATGGGCATTCCCTGTAGTGCTTGAAAATCAAGCTTTAAACTGGAATGCTATACCCCATTTGAATCTTGATCAACCTTACTGGGTACAAGGGTCGATTTCAGGAATGTCGCTAATGAATAACGTATACTTTGCTGTAAGTCTCTTTGATGTTTCACATTTCGAAAGCGTTCGCACCTTTTTATTTAACAAAAACATGGTCGCTGAATATAACATGGATTCACCTTATCAATTGGTCAAAGATGGTAAATGGACATTAGATAAGTTCTATGAAATGTCTTTATCAACAGCGCAGGATCTGGATAATGACGGCAAATGGACAGCAAATGATCAATATGGAGTTATCGGCTATTCAAATGTATTATGTAATACATTGATGACCGGTGTAGGTTCGATATTATCAATTGGCAAAGACGACAATGATATGCCGTATTTTGATCTTGATAATGAATATAACATGGAACGCTTGCTTGCGGTGTCGAAATTGTTTGAAAATAAAGATGGATTTGTATATAAAGAAAATGACCAGAATATGTTCCGAGACGGAAAAAGTCTTTTTTTGAGCTGCCTTTTTTCTGAGGTAATACCACTACGTGATATGGAAGATGATTTTGGAATTATACCTACTCCGAAATATGATGAACAGCAATCTGAGTATATAAACCTCGGAGGAAGCCCATTCTTTATGGTTGTACCAGTAACCGCAGATAACCTGGATCGAACCGGAACCATTATGGAATCACTAGCCATGTTATCTACTGATGTTATTGACACTGCATATTACGATATAGTGTTAAAAGGAAAATCATCGCGTGACAGTGAATCATTGGAAATGCTTGATCTAATATTCTCTACTCTTGAATACTATCACCCTCTGGCAAATTCGTATTTGAATTCGCCCTTAGCCGATCAATATATCTGGAATGGCCGCAGTGATTTTGCGTCATATTTTGCTTCGGTCAAAGATCAAATCAACACAGATATTGAATCTGCAATGAAAACATATTCAGATAATGTAAAATAACATATGACTGTATTAGAAATTATCGCACAGTGTTTTGGATTTATTGGAATGATTTGCCTGTTTGTATCATATCAGCAAAAACAGCGCAACTCATTAATTCTTTTCAAACTTTGCAGTGATTTTATGTGGGTGATTCATTACCTTTGCCTTTCGGCATATGGCGGCGCGATACCGAATTTCGTCGGGATATTTCGCGAAATCGTCTTTGTCAATAATAATAAAAAATGGGCAAAATCAATATTCTGGCCTATTCTTTTCATTATGATAAACTGGACGCTTACAATATACACCTGGAAATCCTGCATCACATTAATCCCTATCTGTGCCTCTATGTTTGTAACCATATCGCTGTGGATACAGAATCCGCTGCTGACCAAAATAATATGTATACCTGTGTCAATTTGCTATATAATCTATGATTTATATGTTGGCTCATGGATTGGTATTGTGAACGAAACAATCGCATTGATCTCGATTGCATCATTTTTAATCAGAAATCGTCACAATATAGATATACATTTTCACCGAAGCAGCTGATAGCATCTTGACAAAGTTTTGGTTTTCTGATATAATATACATACTCAAAGAATGTATATAAAGGAAGGACAACACATGGCCCGCAATAAATACCCAGAGGTCACTGTCGAAAAGATCCTCGACGCCGCGCAGCGGCTCTTCCTTACGAAAGGCTACGAAGCCACTACAATACAGGATATCGTCGACGAGCTCGGCGGATTGACCAAAGGCGCGGTTTATCATCACTTCAAATCAAAGGAGGAGATAATCAGCGCGGTCAGCGACCGGATGTTTTATAACAACAATCCGTTCGAAACCGTAAAAGCGCGCTCTGATTTGAACGGGCTCGAAAAGCTGCGCGAGGCGACCCGTCTGAATCAGGCCGACACCGACCGCAACAGCCTGACGCTCGCGTCGATTCCGGTGACAAAGAACCCGCGCATTCTCGTCGAGATGATCGAATCGAACCTCAAGGTGCTGACTCCCTACCTGCGCGAGCTTATAGACGAGGGCAACCGCGACGGCTCGATTCACACCGAGTATTCGACCGAGCTCGCCGAGCTGCTGCCGCTTCTGACCAGCCTGTGGCTGCTGCCGTCGGTCTACCCCGGCGACCGAACGTCGATACGGCGCAAATTCAGATTCATCGGAGATATGCTCGAAAAAATGGGACTGCCGCTCGTCGACGACTCTATCAGCCGTTTGATTGATGAATTTGTCTCGCAGATTCCCGAGTCCTTTTATCAGAATTGATCTCGGTGCCAGCGGTATCGCTCATGCCTCGCGATAGCCGTATCCCGATGTTAGCCGCGGCGCGTCATTAGTCATTACACACTATTCGACCCACACTATTCGACTCTTTGATATTGGTCATGCTCAACTGT
>CAJFKR010000081.1 GCA_904386005.1 Candidatus Flemingiibacterium merdigallinarum | reverse complement strand
GACTTCGCGAAGCGAAGTCGGAGAGCGGTGGTTGAAAATCGCCGGAGGCGAATTTCAATTAATTATAAATCTGGAGAGATGAAGGTCTCGCCGGAGGTGGATTTCAATAAAATGACCGGAGGGATGAGGATGGTTTACTACAGAGACGGCGGGCTGATTATACGCACGATGGAGTCGGGCGACGCTATTCGGCTTTCGGCTGCCGAGACGGCGCAGGGCTGGCATCCGACCGAGGAGAAGCACAAAACGCGCCTTTCGGACATGGCGGAGGGGAAGTGTACCGCGCTGTGCGCCGAGGTCGGCGGTGAGCCGGTCGGGTACATCAGCGTCTACTTTAATCCAACAGGCGGTCCATTTGCCGGAGACGGTCGGTGCGAGCTGGTCGATTTCGGCGTACTCGAAAAGTGCCGTCGGCGCGGTATCGGCTCGAAGCTCATGGATACAGCCGAAAAAATAGCCGGCGAATACTGGGACAATCACCACAAGGACGCAGCGTCGCGGCGGGGTGTATGGCTGGGCGTCGGACTCCACCCGGGCTACGGAGCGGCGCAGCGGCTCTATGTGAAGCGCGGCTACATCCCGGACGGCAGCGGCGCGTGGTACGACGACAAAATCGCCGAGCAGTACAAAACCTATCCGCTCGACGACAGCCTGATTATTTATATGGAGAAGGATTTATAATTGGTGCGCTGAAAGGGGTTTTGCTATGACCGATAACGAGATTTTCTACCGGTTTTCGCCGTTTATACAGGAGTTCATATATAATAACGGCTGGCAGGATCTGCGCGCGGTGCAGCTCGCGGCGGCGAGGGCGATATTCGAGACTGACAAGAACCTGCTTCTGTCCTCGTCCACCGCGTCGGGCAAGACCGAAGCCGCGTTCTTTCCGATAATCACATTGCTTTGCGAGAATATGCCCGAGACGGTCGGCGTTTTGTATATCGCGCCGTTAAAAAGCCTTATCAACGACCAGTTCCTGCGGCTCGACGAGCTGCTCGACCTGTCGGAAATACCGGTGTTCCACTGGCACGGCGACGTCGCGCAGTCGCACAAGACGAAGCTACTTCGCGAGCCGCGCGGCATATTGCAGATTACGCCCGAGTCGCTCGAAAGTCTCTTGATGAACCGCTCGAACGACATAATACGTCTGCTCGGTGACCTCAGATTCATAGTCATCGACGAGATCCACACGCTTACCGGCACCGACCGCGGCAATCAGATAATCTGTCAGCTTGTACGGCTCGCGCGGCTGATTGGGCGCGTACCCCGACGCGTCGGTCTGTCGGCGACCATAGGCGATATGCGGCTCGCGGCTGACTGGCTCGGCGGCGGCACCGGAGTTGAGACGCTCACGCCGCACGTCGACGAGGGTCGCACGAAGTGGCGGCTCGGCATGGAGCATTTCTTTATCCAGAACGACGACTTCGACCAGAGCCACGATTTCGCGATTCCGAGCGCGCCGACCTCGTCGGTCGCGCCGAACACACCGACCGCAACGGTCTCGGCGACCGCAGCGTTTTCGGCAACCGCAGCGTTTTCGGAAACCGCAGCAGATGAAGCTGACGAAAGCGGCGCGGCGGGAGCGGACAGGCAGGATATCGCCGGACAAGACACGTTCAGTCAAGCCGCGGTCGGACAAGATACATTCAGTCAAGCCGCGACTGGAGAGAATACAGCCGGACAAAATATCGCGAAGTCAAGCGGAGACACCGACGTAACGCCGTCGCAGGGCAAGGTCGAGATTGACCCCGGGTACGAATTCATTTACGACTGCGTGCGCAATAAAAAGGCGATAGTCTTTTCGAATTCGCGCGAGGAGACCGAGTATATCACCGCGACCCTGCGTCAGATCGCCGACAACCGCGGCGAGCCCGACACTTTCCTTATTCACCACGGCAACCTGTCCGCGTCGATACGCGAGGAAGCCGAGTCGCGCATGAAGGACGACGAGGCAAAATACACGGTCTGCGCGACCGTGACAATGGAGTTGGGTATTGATATCGGCCGCCTCGAGCGGATAGTCCAGAATGACGCGCCGAATTCGGTGTCGAGTTTTTTGCAGCGGCTCGGACGTTCGGGACGGCGCGGCACTCCGCCCGAAATGATGATGGTGTTCCGTGAAGAAAATCCGCTGCCGAACACGCCGCTGCCGCAGCTGATTCCATGGAGCTTCCTGCGCGCCATCGCTATTGTACAGCTCTACCTTGAGGAAAAATTCATCGAGCCGCCGATGGTCAAGCGGCTGCCGTTCAGTCTCGCGTTTCAGCAGACCTTGAGCACATTGGCGTCGTCGGGCGAGCTGACGCCGAAACGACTCGCCGAGCGCGTGCTGTCACTGCCGCCGTTCGCGAATATGTCAAAGGACGACTACAAGACCCTGCTTCTCGGTATGCTGCAAAACGACTTCATACAGCTGACCGAGGAAAAGGGACTGATAGTCGGGCTTCGCGGCGAGCGGCTCGTCAACAGCTTCAAATTCTACGCGGTGTTCAAGGACAGCGAGGATTACACAGTCCGCTGTGAGTCGGACGAAATCGGCACTATCACGACACCGCCGCCGGTCGGCGACCGTTTTGCGCTCGCGGGTCGTGTCTGGGAGGTCGAGGAGCTCGATATCGCGCGAAAGCTCATCTATGTCAAGGCGGTCAAGGGCAAGATGGAAATATCGTGGCCGGGCGACTACGGCGAGATCCACACGAAGATACTCGAACGTATGCGCCGCGTGCTTGAGGAGGACACGGTCTACCCGTATCTGAAACCGAACGCGCGCCACCGTCTCGAGGTCGCGCGCGCACTGGCAAGGAACACGGGTATGCTCGGTCATTCGATGGTGTCTCTCGGAGGATACACATGGTGTCTGTTCCCGTGGCTCGGGACGCGGTCATTCCGGACACTGCGCAAGTACATTACGCACAATTCGGCGCGCTTCAAGCTGTCGAACCTCGAATTCGAGGGCTGCTACTATATGATGTTCAAAATGGAGCAGGGCAACGACTACTCGTTTATAAGCGAGCTCTGCCGCATGGTGCAGAAGGAGGGAATCGACAAGTCGAAGTTAGTGAATCTAAACGAGATGCCGGTTTTCGAAAAATACGACGACTTCATACCTGCCGAGCTGTTACGCGAACAGTATCAGGCGGACAAGCTCCGCACCGACGAAATAATGATACGACTGCCCGAGATACTTTCCGAGTATCAATCGTAAGATAAACAAGTATCAAGCGTAAGATTGATCCAAGTATCAAGCGTTAGCTTGATCCAAGTATCAAGCGTTAGCTTGATACTTGTTCAGTCCTGCTTATTGTTCTCAGCGTCGCGGGCGGCTATATCGGCGACCATCGCGCCGCCTACTATCAGCGTCAGCGACATCAGTATGTGTTCGTATATCGAATGTATGTACGGCGTCAGTCGTGCGAGGTCGTAGCTGCTGAGCGTAGTCAGCCATACCGCCCCTCCTATCAGCGCGAGACTGATTACCGGCAGTCCGGCGGCGAGTATTGACTGCGAAAGCTTCGATATATCCGGCTTTTTGAGTATGCGTATATTCTTCATTAGACAACACCCCTTTGTATTACTGATATTATTATAACATATTTTCGCGAAAATTTCATCAATCAAATTATGGCATTGTCCCAAAGACTTCCTTATCATATCTATGTCTATGTTCTGCGATAGTTATAAAAAGCGGAATCGAAGTCGCTGACCGCGAACATCTCAGCCGATTATACAAAGCTCGTGTCTTGAAATGAATTTTCAGACTTCACTTGCTCTCCCCGTCATTACGACGAAAAAATATAAAAACTACGAGGTGACGATATGTTGTACTTCAAGAACGAACAAGAAAAAAAGCTGTTTTTTGAGGTCATGGCGCGCATGGACCGCTCCTATGACCCCGACAAGCGCGCGCTTTCAAGCTGGCGCGGCGAGAACGGCTACCACAGCACGCTCGTAAATCAGACCGTGCATTCGACGCGCGATTCGCTGACCTATGCCTACGAGCTTCTGAACCGCGACGCAGACGGAGACCGCGAGCGCTCGGCGGATATTCTCCGGCATATCGTGCCGCTGCAGGACACGAACCCCGAGAACAAGACCTTCGGCATCTGGTCGTATTACATCGAGGAGCCGCTCACGCAGATGTCGCCGCCCGACTGGAACTGGGCTGACTTCTGCGGCAAGGAGCTGCTGCGAATTCTGCTCGAGCATTCCGAAAAGCTGTCGGCAGATTTAATCGAGCTGCTGCGCGGCGCACTCTACAACGCCTGCTGTTCGATTCGCATACGCAATATGCACCCGGGCTACACGAACATCTCGGTCATGGGTACATATGTGACGCTGGTAGGCGGCGATTATCTTGGCGACGAGTCGCTCGTCTCCTACGCGCTCGACCGGCTTAAAGCGCTGTACAAATACAATATCGGCAAAGGCTCGTTTGACGAATACAACAGTCCGACATACACGTTCACACTTGTCGAGGACCTTGCCTGCATGATGAAAACGGTCACGAATCCGGACGCGCTGCGCATGGTGCGCGAGCTTAATTCGCTCGCGTGGAAAACCATCGCCGAGCATTACCACTTCAAGACGAAGCAGTGGGCAGGTCCGCACGCACGCGCGTATACGATGCTACAGACAAAGTCGCTGCAATTAAAGATACAGCGCGCGCTCGACTACAGAATAAACCTTGTCGACCTCTCCGAGGAGGGAGTATCGGACTATCTCGGCATCAGCTTTTTCAGCATCGACTACAGCTGTCCCGACGAGTTCGTGCCCTATTTCACGCACTCCGCGGGCGAGGTGTCGGTCAACAAGCGAGTCACAAATTCGGAAATCGCGGTATCGTATATGACCGACAATTACACTATAGGCAACTTCTGGCGCAGCACCTTCTGGAATCAGCGGAGGAATATGCTCTGCTATTTCGGCGATGAGTCGAAGCCCTGTTACTGCGCGCTGCGCTTGCTGCACGACAATTTCGACTATTCGTCGGGTTCGGTCGTGACCGCGCAGCAGAAGAACCGCGCGGTATCGGTTATCGGCTTTGTGACCGACGGCGGCGACAAGCATTGCAGTCTCGACATGGTCAAAAACGCGACTATCAAGGCGTCCGACCTGCGTCTGCGGCTCGAGTTCGGCGGCGATGTGGACAGTCTGAATATAGAAAAGTCGGGCGGCGAGTATATCATCTCGGGCGGCGGCGTCAAGATAAGGGCGGCGTTCCCATACGCGCGTTTCGGTGATACCGACGCTCCGGTCATTGTCGGCGAGGAGTCGAACCACGCCGAGTCTACCGGCGGCAAGGCGCACAGAAGCGCAATCAAATACATCGATGTGGTATTCTACAGCGGCACTGAAACTGACATCGATTTCAGGCAGCTTGCCGAATGCGCGGTCGGACTGACGTTCGAGATAACCGACGGTGAGCTGTCGGGAGACCAGCCCGAGGCTATGCGCGACGGCGATATTGTGACGGTGACATACGGCAATCTGTCGGCGTCGGGAAATGTCCGCGCGCTGCCGACTCGCGAGCTGAACGCAAGCTTTAAGGCGGAGATTGACGGACGGGGATACAGCGAGATATTCAAGTGAGCGCATCGGCGCACAAATAACAAATCAAAGGGTGATTAGCGTGATAAATAAATTTTTCACGCAAGGCTTTGCGGCTTTCGCTGCTTTGCGGCAGCGATTCTGCTTTGCAAAACCAGCCCCAAATCCAAAAGAAAGGGAGCTTTTGTTTCACAAAAGCTGTGGATTATTATAATGATTATTTCCGAAACCACACGCTACCTTGTCGTGCCGACAAACGAGCGGGCGGACGTGACAAAGCTGCGTCTGTATGACGGCGGGCGGCTGCTCATCGACCTCGACGCAAAGGTCGACTTCGCCTGCCCAGAGTCGGTCATGTATTACGACCTTGCGCCGTGGATGGGGCTTGACGTAACTGTCAGCCATGCTTCGGGCAAGAGCTTCGGGTTCAGCGAAAAGCTGCCGGCGGCATACGAGCCGACCCGCCCGCGTCTGCACTTTACGGCGAGCCGCGGCTGGATAAACGACCCGAACGGGCTTGTTTATTACGAGGGCGCATACCATCTATTTTTCCAGCACAATCCGGTCGGTCGGAGCTGGGGCAATATGCACTGGGGTCACGCGGTGAGCCGCGACCTTGTACACTGGCAGGAGCTTGACGAGGCGCTCTATCCCGACGAGCTCGGCGATATGTTCTCGGGCAGCGCGATTGTCGACTATGACAACCTGCTCGGACTTAAGGAAAATGAACACGACGTATTGCTGCTGTATTACACTGCGGCGGGGAGCGGGCGCGAGATAAGCGCCGGACAGCCGTTCACGCAGTGCATGGCATACAGCACCGACGGCGCGAGAAGCTTCAAAAAATACGCTGGCAATCCGGTCGTCGGGCACATCAAAGGCTCGAACCGCGACCCGAAGGTGATACGCGACCCCGAGTCGGGCAAATATATAATGTCGCTTTACCTTGACGGCGACGAGTACGCGCTGCTCATAAGCGACAACCTCGTCGACTGGAGGCAGCTTCAGACGATATCGCTGCCGGGCGACAACGAGTGCCCTGATTTCTACCCGCTGCGTGACAGCGACGGCATTGTCAAGTGGGTGCTGACCGGAGCGCACGACTGCTGTCTCATTGGCTCATTCGACCCAGAGCGCGGGTTCGCTGCCGAGTCGACGCCCTACAAATTCGGCTTCGGCGCGGCTTACGCGGCGCAGACCTTCTCGGTTTATGAGCGAGACGACGGCGTCATGCGTGTCGATATGTCGCGCCGTCTGCGGCTGAGCTGGAACCGGTTCACGAGCCTGCCGTCGAAGTATTACAACTGCGAAATGAGCCTTCCCTGCGAGCTGACCTTGAAATCGGGACGGCTGTCGATACTGCCCGCGCCCGAGTTCGAAGCCGCGCTCGAGGTGGTCGAGGACGTGCGTTCTCTGCCGACGCTCGGCGTTGTGCGCACACTGCCCGAGGTCTGCGAGCTGACTCTCGAGATTTCGCGTATCGAGGAGCCGATTAGACTGCGTATATTCGGCTGTCACGTGACGCTCGACGCCGCGTCGGGCAGGCTGAATGTCGGCGGCGAGTCGATGCCGCTATATGTAGACGACGGCAGGATTGCACTGCGCATCATCGCCGACGGTCGCGGACTGGAGATATTTAACAGCAATGGCAGCTGCTTCGGCACGTTCCAGATTGAACGAGTTGATAGTCAGCTCGTCATCGGCGGCGAGGGTTCGCTCGACCGCATGGTCATAGCCACGGAAAAGGGTGACGGCAGATGAGTCTGCCCAGATTATCCCGCGTCGGGCTGTCTAGCGCCTGCTTCTATCCGGACGAGACGCTCGACGCGGTGAAGCACTGCGTGTCGCTCGGATTCAAAACGATAGAGATATTCATGAACAGTCCGTCCGAGCTGAAGCCGCCATATCTCAAACAGATAGCCGAGGTCTGCCGCGAGGGGGGAGTGCGCGTGAAGTCGATACACCCATTCACGTCGGGGTTCGAGTATATGCTGTTTTTCTCGGCGTACAAGAAGCGCGCCGGCGAGTCGATCGAGCTTTACCGCCCGTATTTTCGCGCGGCGGCGTACCTCGGCGCCGACTATGTGGTGTTCCACGGCGACAAGCTGACCGCGCCGTTCTTCGGCATGGACAACTACTGCGATGTGCTGTCGCGTCTGATGGCGGCGGCGAAATATGAGGGCGTGACACTCGCACACGAAAACGTCTCGACCGCGCGCGGCGGCAATCCCGAGTTCATGCGCGAGCTGCGAGCTATGCTCGGCGCGGGCAGGCTCGCGTTCGTATTCGACATCAAGCAGGCATTGCGCGGCGGATACGACCCGTTCGATATGCTCGACGCGATGGGAAACGACATCGTTCACGTACATCTGAACGACTGGAAAGGTGGCGAGTGCCGGCTGCCGTTCGCGGGCGCGCTCGACCTTGAGTCGATACTGTCGCGAATCGAGCGTGACGGCTTCAAGGGGGACTATATCATCGAGGTCTACCGCCACAACTTCGACTCCGACGGGGAGATATCCGTATCGAAGCGGCGCGCGGAGGGGTATTTTCTGCGGGGAATACGCGGGTGAAATGAATATAGATAACCGGCGGGAGCGGATGTCCTGCCGGTTATATTTATATCAGACTGTTACGATGTTGCCATCGAGAGTTTTGCTTGTGTGAAAATACGGAAACTGAAGTTTGTTGCGGATTATCAAAACAATAACTCCGAAAATCCGGTTGATTGAACCGCATAACAAACCAGCTTGTCATCAAAGTGAATTTTAATGCCGATTTTGTCAGATTGAGACGGGGTTTTGAAGCCTTTCAATATAAGCTCTCTCCCTCGACCGCGCGGGTCGTACAGTGTATCGACATATGCTTGATTCAAAATAGAATTGCTTTTGTACCATGTTACGCTGATTCCCACACGTATTGGCGATAGTTCGGTTACATTATTCTTTTGCATCATTCGGTCAATGTATCGCTGACTTTCATATGTGTCGGAAAACTCTATGCAGATTTTGTTCTTGTAATACAGGCACTCGGATATGAAAATGCCATTGTTTTCAAAAATATCTTCCTTATATTCTTTGATTATATTCTGATATTTTAGAAAAGCATTCGGGCTTGATTCTATCAGTAGATTCAGCAAAGTTGAGCGGTCTTGACTGTTGCGGCAGAGAATTTTGCGGATATATGGCTCAACAGGCAATGAGGCGGGGCAAACGATTTCCGCGTGACGGTAGTCTTTTGCCTCATTTATTCTCTCATAGCTGTTGTCGTAAATAAAATCGAAGTTCAGTTTCGCGAATTCATCAACGCCGCTGTGCAGTAGTGAACCATGTCCTGCCTGTGATTTCTCGGAAAATTTCACCCCGGGCAGAGACAGCAGCTTGTTCAGATCAAAAAGGAAGAATATCGGCACCGGTACATTCGCACGCTCATCTCGGTAGTAACGCAAAGCTTGATGCTTGTAGCCCTCATTATAATACTGTGTAGGTGTCAGCGGACGAAAATACAGTCTGACCATAGATGTGATATCTTGGTTGGTCACATCTATGACCTGACGGCTGGCGTTGTCGTTGCTCATGATTTTAAGCGCTGTAGCGTCATGTCGGCTGTATAGCGTCCCTGTACTTAAAATGCTGACTGCGTTTGTAACATCAGTATAGTGATACGCGAATTTAGGCCACCATAATACTTTGCTGTGATTTTTGACGTTGTCCTGTATTATGTCAATATATGTCATTTCAGCTCACCTCAAGCGTGTAGACGCGTCCCAACGCCGAATTCACCTGATAACCTCGCTCCATTTTATTCGTGTCAGCACAGTACAACTTGATTTTAGAAAGGTATCCGACCGCATATAATAAGCCATAAATCAAATTTGACGCTTCATCTGTTTTGCTTTCACTAAATACAGAATTTGTGCGTATATAATCCCAGACCGTGTGCAGAAGTTCATCATTGATTTCTAGGTTCAAATCTCCGTTGGTCGATGTTATATGCAGGCAGCCACACGATGAGGTTAAATAATACAACTTATTTTCCACTTCAAACTTATATGGTGTCGGTGAGCAAATGTGAATAAGGTCGTCTTTGACACCGCCATATGACATATCCTTTGCATTTTGTCTAAGCCATTCAATCGTTCGCGCGGTGTCTTTATGCTCAGGTACAATGTCGGGGTTCGGTTTTAGATATATAAAGACATCAATAGGAAGCTTCTTGAGGTAGCGCTCCATAAGTGGTTTCACATCTTCCCAATCCAGACCGCCGTTGCCACATCCCAGACGCGGAAATGCGACCGAGGTGATATTTTTTTGAGCGTATCTTTGGACGAATTTCTGTAGTCCTGACTCTATATATTCGAGTTTTGATTGATCTCGCCAATTTTCTTTTGTCGGAAACAGCAGCAGCCAGTGATCAGCTTCATATAAAAGCATGAGTTTTCCGATAGTCAATTGCTTTTTCTCGCAAACGGATTTATACTTTTCAAACATTTGAGGATATCTTTTTTTATATTCAAGCGCCAGTCCTTTTCCCATCACGCCGATTGTGTTGACTGGGTTGACAATGACCTGCGCAGGACTTTCAAATATGTCACCCTCAATATATTCAATCATGATATCCTCCTTGTTTTCCCCTAAGTTACAATACTACGCAGATATATTATATACTATTATTCATTTATTGTCAACCGCATACCGAAATGAATAATACACAATTTACACAGCCCATCACTGCTTCGACGGGTCAAACGTGATCAGATGCCGCTTGTATTCGCTCGGCGTGCTGCCGGTCAGCTTCACGAACAGCCGTGTGAAGTAGTGCTGGTCGACAAAGCCCATCTCGTCGGCTACCTCCTTTACCGACAGGTGCGGGTTCCGATAGAACAGCTCCTTTGCTATGTTGACGCGATACTCGAGAAAATACGCCTTCGGGGTTTTGCCGAATTCGCTCCGGAATACGCGAATCAGATGCTGCTTCGAGAAATTGCAGACCTGACACAGGTCGTCAAGCGAGATGTTCTCTTTCGCGTGCAGACGGATGTACGACAGCACCTTGTGCAGCTTCAGGTTCGGGTCGGGAGAGGGCAGCTCAGGCGCGTCACGGTCGAGCTCGCTTACAGTGTCATTTGCCGCGAGCAGCAGCATACGGATCGCGAGTGTCGATTCGAGCGTCTGCCCGTCAAGGTGATTCTTGAGCCGTGACTCGATCGCGGCTTCATATAGACCCGGAAGCTCGTCACTCGCTAACGCGGGATGAGTCAGCTCCTTTATTATATACCGGTGCGGCCGCTCGTCCTGTCCGGCGAGACTTATGACCCGGTCGATATGTGCCCGACGCCGTGCGTCAAGCATATCGCGCGCGCTCATATAGTCGAGCTGTCCTACCTCGCCGAGCTTTATGTGAGCGTAATAGAGTGTGCAGAATTCATTCCCGACCGGTCGGCGGATGTAGTGGTGCTTTGCGGGGATAAAGAACATATCACCCTTTCGCAAAAGGTAGTCGCGGTTGTCAGTCGTGATCTGACAGCGTCCGTCAGCAATAAATATCAGCAGGCTGTCCGGGTCGACAATCTGCCAGACCGTGCGCCGGCGCACCGAGTAGATGTTCACAAGCTCGGGCAGCCGCGAAAGGTCGATTTCGTAATACATAACGCTCGCCCTCTTTTCGATGTTAATTTTGTCCACATCCGTGTTTATGTTGTCTATTTACTATTATAGCAGATTATTGTAAAATGTAAATACCAAATCCGGAAATTCGGAACTATGTGTCCGAGCTTTCGCTTAAATACAGGGGGCTGTTATGAGTACACAAAACAAGCTGCGCGTCGCGGTCATCGGCTGCGGCATGTTCGCGACCTCGCAGTATCTGCCGAATATATCGCGTGAAGCCGACGCCGAGACGGTCGCGGCGGTAGACATCGACTTCGGTCGTGCCGAGACCGCCGCCCGTCGGTTCGGAATCCCGAACGCTTATCACGATGTATACGAGTTGGTTCAAAAGTGCGACTTCGACGTCGCGATAGACGCGGCGTCTATACAGGCGCACGACGAAATCAATCGTGCGGTGCTGTCCGCCGGAAAGCACCTGATTTCACAGAAGCCGGCGGCGCCGGATGTGGAGCGGCTAAACGAGCAGATCCGGCTTGCCGAGGAGAATCACGTCAAATTCGCCTGCGCGCCGATACATCCGATGCGCTATGACCTGAACTTCGCGAAGCGGCTGATTGCCGACGGCGCGATCGGGCGCGCGTATTACCTGAAATGCAATATGTCGCACGGAGGTCCCGAATACTTCCAGTACCGCGACGCCGACCCGTCGTGGTTCTACGAGCCGGGCGCGGGCGCGCTCGTCGATATGGGCGTTCACGGGCTGCAAATCGTGACGTCGCTGTTCGGTCCGGCGAGCAGTGTGGCCTGCACCGCGATAATATCGACGCCTCGCCGCGAGATACGCTCGGGCGCGTACAACGGCAGGTATATCGACAGCGACAAGCTGCCCGACCAGTACTTAATCACGCTGAAATTTCCGAATGAGCGAATGGCTCTCGTCGACAGCGGCTTTTCGCAGAAGGCGTCCCGCGCGCCGCAGCTCGAGATATTCGGTGATCGAGGTACAATAGCCTTTACAAAGCCATATATGACCAATCCTAAGCCGGATGTCTACATCGACAGCGGCGAGCTCGGATTCCGCGGCTGGGTCACGCCTGACGAATGGGTCGACCCGCCGCGCCGGCTGACTAGTCAGTGCTGCATACTCCGCGACCTCGCTGACGCTATAGCGGCTGACACCACGCCGCTGCTGAGCGCGTATCACGCGCGCCATGTGCTCGAAATAATGTGCAAGATACCCGACGCGATTCAGACCGGACGCGAGCAGCGGCTCGAGACGGTATTTTGAATCTGCGCGGTGACCGCGTGGAGCCGCCGCGCGGAAAATTCCCACCGCGCCGCGGAATCATTGCCAAAGTAACATGAAAGGAACAACTGTCATGCTGAAATATGCAATTATCGGAATCAGTCACCCGCACACCGCGTCGCTTTACGGCTCACTCGCGCGCTACAGCGACGAAGTCGACTGTGTCGGATACGCCGACACGTCGGCGCATGACGCTCAAGACACTGAAAAAAAGCTGCGCGAAAACCTCGGCGGAGCGGTCGACAAGCTGCAACGCTTTGACGACTGGCGAGGACTCGCCGATCTCGCTCCCGATTTCGCGGTCGTCTGCTGCGACAATACCGCCGCTGCCGACGTCACGCTGGAGCTGCTCGAGCGGGGCATCAGCGTCGCACTCGAAAAACCGATGACGAACGACTACAAATCGGCTAAAAGAATCGCGGACAAGGCGACCGAAATAAGAGCTCGCGGTGGAAAAACATTCGTCGCGGTCAACTGGCCGATCGCGTGGTTCCCCGCGTTCAACCGCGCGAAGGAGCTGTGCGACGCCGGACGTATCGGCAGGATTATGCGTGTAGTCTATCGCAGTCCCGCGACTTGGGGTCCCTACTCCTACTCTCCCGATGGCGAGAATCCGCCGATCGAATTTCTCGCGCGTACATGGTGGTACCGGCACGACCGCGGCGGCGGTTCGCTGCTCGACTATGCCTGCTACGGCTCGGCGCTCGCGAGCTGGTTCTTCGGTCGTCCGGCGCTCGGCGTCAAGGCGATAGCTAAGAATTTCTGCCTGCGCGGCGATTCGGGCGAGCCCGCGGTCGACGTCGAGGACTATTCGGCGATGATTATCGACTATGGTGACGGCGTGGGACTGCTCGAAGGCTCTTGGTCGACCTTCAACTGCGGCGAGATACCGTCCGACCCGGTCATATACGGCAGCGGCGGAACTATTGTCTGCGACCGGCATTCGAATGACTGCCGGCTGTATGTCGGGCGCTCGCACGGATCGGTCAAACCGACCGAGGTATACACCTGCCCTCCCGAGCCGGACTTCTGCTTCGGACGAAACATAATCGACCACATTGTCAATAATAAACCGCTGCACCCGCTGCTCGACGTCGATTTCAACACCGAGGTCATGCGCATACTCGACGCCGGAATGAGGTCGGCGGGATTGGCATAAATCATCACGGGCGAGGACTGACAGCTTTCCTGCCTTTGACAAAGCGCGAATTAATTGAATAACTCACGAGAGGTAACTCATATGAAAAAACTGCGCACAGCGATTATCGGCTGTGGAATGATTGCGAACAGCGCGCACCTGCCCGCGCTGCATATACTCGAGAGCGAGGGGCTGGTCGAGCTCGCCGCCGTCGCCGACATACGTCTCGAGGCGGCAAAAAGCACCGCCGAACGTCACGGAATACCGAAATACTACACCGACCCGCAGAAAATGCTCGACGAGGTCTCGCCCGATTTCGTCGCGGTCTGTACGCCGAATGTGTTCCACAAGCAGTGGACGATAGCGGCGCTGAAGGCGGGAGCGCACGTCGCCTGCGAGAAGCCGGCGGCAATCAGCCTGCGCGACGCCGTCGAGATGTGGGAGACCGCGAAGAGATGCGACCGGCAGCTTTTCCCCTGCCAGTGCATGAGGTGGCGCAGCTACATGATGAAGGCAAAGGAGCTGGCGGCTTCGGGAGAGCTCGGCGACATATATTTCGCGGACGTCGAATTTATCCGACGGATCGGAATACCGACCTGGGGAATGTTTCACATGAAGGAATACAACTTCGGCGGTCCGTTCTGCGACCTCGGCGTCCACCTCATCGACTCGCTGCTGTGGATAGCCGGAGGGTCGAAGGTGGTCTCGGTGTCGGGCGGAGCGGCGGCGCGTATCGCTCCCCGGGGCGAGGACATACACCTGTCGCTCGCCGAGAGCGGCGCGTACAGCGGCGTATTCGACCCGCGTCCCTATGACCCGAGCGAATTCAACGTCGAGGAATTCTCGGACGGCTTCATGCGGCTTGAAGGCGGTATGACTGTTATGTTTAAGTTCAGCTGGGCTATAAACCTGCCGACGACGAATCTGAAGCTCAACATCTGCGGCGACCGCGCCGGATTGTCGGTCGACCGCGGAATACTCTACCGAAACATCGGACGCTATCAGTCCGACTGCGAGCTGAAATGGTTCGACAACGGCAAATACAAGGGCGTTCCGTTCGAACAGCACCGGTATATGTACCGGAACATCTGGAACACGCTTGCCGGAAATGAGGAGTATCTGATAAAGGAAGCCGAAAACCTCGAGGTCGCGAAGGTCATCGAGTGCTATTACCGTTCGGTCGACGAAGGGCGCGAGGTAAGGGCTTCCGAGCTTGACGCCGGTAGTGTCGGGGACGGCGTCAGATAAAGCCAATATAGGCGATTGTAAAAGTCAAAAAAAGCAATAAAGTTCGCACACATTAAGCCGCTGCTCGGGGTAGGTGGCCCCAGCAGATTCGTCCTGCGGACGAATCTGCCAAAAGCGGCGCGCCTCAGTCGCTATAGCAATTACGCACAAATTCAACCTTGACGCACAGATGAAAAACAACATATGTGCCTAAGTGTTAAAGTTTTCGCG
>CAJFKR010000080.1 GCA_904386005.1 Candidatus Flemingiibacterium merdigallinarum | reverse complement strand
CCATAGGCGGTGGCTCTGCTTCTGCCTCAGGCTCGGACGATCTTAAAATATGCACTGTTTTATCATGGAACCGGGCATTTACAGAAAATTCTGAACATAACCGCTTTAGAGGTTCCGGTACCCGCGACAATCTTGTCAGTATCTAACGCGCTTATCATACCAGTTGCGCTGCTGCCTGTATTATGGGTGCTACAGCTTGATGGGATCTGGCTGAACACGCCGATTACCTCGCTGCTCGTTTCCTTGCTCGCGCTCTTCTTTTTCATGAGATTGAGGAAAAACTTAAAAGTTTTATAATATGAAAGCCGCTGTAGTTTTCATCACTGTATGAAGATGAAAATTACAACGGCAATATATTTTTTCGGGAATCGATTTAATCTATATTACAGCGCTGCCACGCCGTATTTACTCACCGGCGCTCGCTTCGATTTCCTCTTGCAGCTCCGCAAGCGCCGCGTTCGCCGACTGCTTCAGTCCCGCATATCGCGACGAAAAGTTCGTGTTTTTTTGGCCGAACATATTTTCTATCATCATGCCGAGTCCGCCGACATCGTATATGTAGCCAATGTCATACGCCCGGCTCGCGAAAATAATGTCGAGCATATCGCCGGATTCTGCGTCGCGTATATAGCGGGTGTTCAACGCGTTGTCGTAGTAAGCCGCGGTCAAAGTGTCAACCGAATAATAAGCCATCGCCTCGCAGATAAGCCCGGCCTTCTCCGGTTCGTCATTCGTTATCGGTATACTAAGCCCGGGCACGAGTCCGGTGCTGATGAAGCTGTAATATTCGGTCTGCTCCTTGTTGTATTTTGGATATGGCAGAATGCCGAAGTCGAATTTGCTGTCACGGATAGAGTTGATGTCGGTAAGCGCCCAGCCGGCGAACAGCACTCGACCCTCCATGAAAGCTGACGCCGACCGAAAGAAGTCGCGGTCGTCCATGACATTGTCATGTAGGCAATTTTCGATTATGTATGGCACAAGCTCGGAGGAGCGTTCGTTGTACATCACAAGCTCAAGGCTGCCGTCCTCGGCGGTATCGGTGATTCGCTCGCCCGCTCCGAAAAACATTGAGTGGGGAACATTAGTTGCCGCAAAGAGACCGAACTGGTCGTCCTCGCTCTTTATTTCGCCGTCTCCATTCAGGTCAAGCAGCATCTCCGACGACATCGCGAACAGACGGTCGAGCGTCCATTCTCCCGATTTAACTAACGCATACGGATCCTCGAGGTCGTATTCCGTGGCGAGCTTTTTATTGAAAAACAATACCATTGTACACTCATTGTCAAGTATGCTGATATCACCGGTCGTGAAATACAGCTTGCCGCCGAAGGTCAGATACTCGTTCGCGCGCTGATCCCACCAGGGATTTTCAAGTTCGAGATAATCGACCGTATTCAGGTCTATATACAATCCCTGGAGCGCGTTCTTGATCGAACTATTCAAATATGGCATGACTACATCGTATACATCGTCCCCCGCGAGGATCGCGCTGCTCGCAATCGACGTAGCGTTCGACAGCTTCTCCTCGGCGATTTTCACATCGAACTGCTCCTCGACTTCGAGATTGCGCGTGTATACCGCGTCGTTTATCAGCGAGCCGTTCATCTCCTCGGCGTAGATTTCTTGACTCGTATATGCGTTATAGCTGTTGACTTCGGTTAAAAACACTATTTCTTCACCGTCGAATTTGAGGTTGGGGAACACAACCTCGGTCGATTCGGCAATGCTGTCAGAGCTGTCGCCGATAGACGATTCAGAGCCGCTCGAGGGCTACGCGGTCTCCCCGCAGGATACTATGACAATGCTTGCCGTCAGCAGGGAAACGAGAGATAGACTGTGGTATTTCGCTCGGGTTTTCATATGCACACTCCTTTTTATTTATTGGCAATAATCGTCGGATTATTGAATTTGCTATAAGCTGCGCGTCAGATTGAGTCGATAAGGATGTTATAATATATTACCCTCTGCACAGTGTTCGGATAAACGTATCAGCTCGGATGTGTCCTGATTATAATCCCACATCAGCGACGCGAACAGTATCGCCGCCGGATCGATATGATACTCAAAACATCCGTCTTCAATCAATGCGGTTATCGTGACCTCGCGCGCGCTTGAATTGACGACTGTATCGAAATATTCGCGCAGAAGTTCGGCGCCTGTGTACCAATAAGGCCGCGCGTAGTTCCATGTGAAGCGTTTTTCGGCGGCGCGCCGTTCGATATATTCACGCTGCAACTCGCCAAGGACAATCGCTCCGTGGTAATGCTCGAATTTCGACCAGTTCAGCACCGTGAATCCTTTCAGCACCGCGGCGAAACGGGTAGAGCTTCCGTGCAATGACGCTAAACGCCGCGTGTAATCTATAGCTGCTTTGCTCTGATTTTGCCTTGCGGGGTCGTAATAATACGGAAAGTCGCCGCAGTCCTCCCACATGACCGCAATCTCGGGGTCGATTTTCGCAAGCTCGGCATAGCTTTCGCCAATCGACGTCGCGTGGACGCCGAACTCAATGTCGAGCTGCGGGTACACGGCGCGCAGACCTGCGCAAATCACATTTGCCCAGTCGGCGACCAGACTGGCAATCGAACGTGAACCGATAGTCTTTTCAGCCGTCTCGGTGAACGCCTGAAAGTATACGCCATCGATATCAAGTCGTGCGTACTGACTCGAATATACCTCGATAACCCGCCGCGTCCATTTTATGACGTCGTCTTGATTATTCGGGTCGACCTTCTCACCCCACGAGCAGGAGAAGCCCCAATAAATCTTGATTGCGCGGCGGTGCGCTTCGGCAATCACCTCGGCGGCGTTCAGCGGCGCGAAGTCGTTCCAAATTATTATGTGGTTCATTCCGAGTCTGCTCATGTTGTAGAAGAATGCTCGGTAGTCGTATATGACGTGCCCCCATGTCCAGATACCGCGGCGCGCGATCTTCGGCGCGGACAAATACTGCCAGTCGGGCAGGTCGTCGACAAACGGTCGGAACCGGTGATTGTAATGATAACCGTAATATCTGCATTTGTCACGCAGATATCGCAAATCGAATGCGTGGACGGCATACAGCAGTCCAGCCGGATCGGCGCCGCAGATAATGATCATACGGCAGTCATTGTCATACGGTGAACTCGATACTTGTATTGAATAGCCCTCGGCTTCGCTTGGCAGAATGAACTGCCCGGAGCCGGCGATCTCCTTGATTCTGGCATTGTCTTTACTTGTGCCGATGATTATTAGGTTTTCGCCGCAGGCAGCCGGATCTGTGTGGCTCGCTTCACTGACCGCGAGCGGGTAGGTTAGATAGCTATCGACAATACCGTACAGGTCATACAGCGCGCACTTAATGGTTTCGTCAGGATTGTCAGGTATCAGAATCCGCCATTTTCGTTTATTATCGGGCATATTGACATCTCCTATTAATTTTATGATAAAAGGACTTGAGTTTATAATAATATTATACTATAATATAATTGAAAAAGCAATAAATATTTGCACATATTAATGACAATATTTTGACCTTAATAAAGTCCGCAAATTGCAATAACAAGCTGCAATATTTTTAAAATAGTAACGGCTCGGGAAAATCAACGCTGACGAACATAATGACCGACAACCAGAAAGCCGATTCGGGCGAGATAACCTATACAAGCGACGACGGCGTGCCCGAAAACGGCCTCATATTGTGCGTCCGTTTACGAAAAATGCTCGGCTTTGTGACGCAGTTTCCGCAGCCTTATCCGGACTTCACGAATGAGCGGTTCATGTGGAATATATTGACAATGCCGTCTGAATATCATTTCAGACGGCATTTATCGCATATGGAGGTTTTTTAGATACCGCAGGATATCGCATTGAAAATTATGCGATAACACTCGGCGATATGATTTCTATTTATTATGTATAATTACTCGCTAATACTGTGCGGCAGATTTGCTTCCAAGGTGTTTAAAAATTCGGTCAGACCATATTTTATTTCAATGGAAAGCAATTTTTAAGGTTTTGAAAAAAGCTGACGTCGTCGTCGCAGTCCTTAGTACGCATCCAACGTTCAAACGCTCCGCAGTATGCGTCGAGATAGAAATCGAGCCGGAAATCCGACATATCGTCGCCGTTGTCAGAAATCAGTTCCGCGACGACCGGAGAGAGCTTTTCGCGAAAATGCTCGCAGAATGAGTTAGTGCCTTTTATTTTGAATGCGCGATTGTAGAATGAGCGGTTTGCGTAGAGATAGACACATAGTCTTTCAATGTAATCAAGCGGACTGTTCACATCTGCGATCTCGGGAGTTCGGAAGAATTCGAAGTCGCTTATCCAGTTGACAAGATCGTATTTATCTCGAAAATGGTAGTAGAAGCTCTTGCGGTTCATTTCGCAGGCTTCACATATATCAAAAACGCTGATTTTTTCAATCGGCGTGTGTTCCATCAGCTTTTTGCAGGAAGCTGCGAGCGCGCGCTTGGTTATATTGGAATCAGCCGTATGATCTCCTCCGTTTACGTTCAGATGACTTTAATGAGTATTTATATAATTATATCAAATAATTACTCTTTTTGCAAGATGCTATAATAATGTCGGTTTGGGACAAAATAATTAATGTGTCCAAAAATGTAACAGATATTGTGTCACGGGCAAAATTGTAACATGAAATATTATTGACGGTTGATATTTTGATTGATTCAATGGTATAATAAAATAAACACTGATTTTGGTTCGCTTTCACAGAAAAGCCTGTTAATTCACAGCTTTTATTGCGGAAGCCCGAATTATTCAGTGTTGCTTTATTAAATTTTTTTGGGAGGTATTTGTTGTTGCTATATTATGATGAGGATCGAGAACACGCACTTCGTGAGCTTGGTTCGGATGAGAATCAAGGACTCGCGTCCGACGACGTGTCGCGGCGCCTCGAAAAATACGGTAAAAACAAGTTAAAAGAGAAGAAAAAGAAAACCAATCTTCAGCGCTTCGCCGATCAGTTCAAGGACGCGATGATACTGATACTTATTGCCGCGGCAGTGATTTCGTTTGTCGTCGCCTGCGTTGAAGGCGATCCTATGGAATTCTTCGAGCCGGCGCTGATACTGCTTATAGTAATACTGAACGCGATCATGGGCGTTTTGCAGGAGAGCAAGGCGGAAAAGGCGCTTGACGCGCTCAAGAATCTGTCGGCTCCGCACGCGAGGGTGATTCGTGACGGCAAGGAACAGGTCATAGACGCCTCCGAGCTGGTACCGGGCGATATAATCAAGCTCGAAGCCGGAGATTTCGTGCCGGCTGACGCGAGACTTTTGCATAGCGTCAGCTTAAAGAGCGAAGAATCGGCGCTGACCGGCGAGTCGGTTCCGTCGGAAAAGGACGCCGAGGTCATCGCTGACGAAAAAGCTCCGCTCGGAGACCGCACAAATATGGTATTTTCTGGCTGTAGCATAACCTACGGCACCGCGACGGCTATCGTCACGGCTACCGGCATGAATACCGAAATGGGTAAAATCGCGAACCTGCTCGACGACGAGGGCGACACGCAGACTCCGCTACAGAAAAAGCTCGCCCAGCTCGGAAAATATCTCGGTATGCTCGCTATCGGCGCCTGCGCGGTTATATTCGTCGTCGGACTGGTCAGCGGAATGGAAGTGCTTGAAATATTCATGAATTCGGTTTCGCTCGCGGTTTCGGCAATACCCGAGGGACTGCCGGCAATCGTAACCATCGTGCTTTCGATAGGCGTACAGCGCATGGTCAAAAAGAACGCGCTTATCCGCCGTCTGCCGGCGGTAGAGACACTCGGCAGCGCGTCGGTCATCTGTTCGGATAAGACCGGTACGCTGACCCAGAATCGCATGACTCTTGTAAAGGCTTACACCGATTCGGCTGATGACACCGAAACTATAAGCACCGAAAACACCGATACGGTCAAACGTCTCCTGATGTACGCTACTCTTTGCTGCGACGGCTCGGTAAGCTTTGTCGACGGCAAGGAACAGCATATCGGCGACCCGACCGAAACCGCTATAGTCCTCGCGGCTCATAAAAACGGTATGCCCAAGGACGAGCTGAACCAGAAGTATCCGCGGCTTTTCGAGCTGCCGTTTGACTCCGACCGCAAGCTGATGAGCACGGTCAACAAAATCGACGGCAAGAATATCGTCATTGTCAAGGGCGCGTTCGATGTTATGGCTGAACGCTGCGTCGCGGGCAACATTGAAAAGGCTCGCAAAATGACCGATAGTATGAGCGCGGACGCGCTGCGCGTGCTCGCCGTCGCGTACAAGGAAATTGACGCTGTGCCCGAGAATCCCACGTCCGAGACGCTCGAGGCGGGACTCACCTTCATGGGTCTGGTCGGTATGATCGACCCGCCGCGCCCCGAAGCGAAAGAGGCTGTCGCGGTCTGCCGTCGCGCGGGAATCAAGCCGGTGATGATAACCGGAGACCATGTCGTGACCGCTTCCGCAATCGCAAAAGAACTGGGAATCCTCGAGTCGGGAGACAGAGCCGTCACCGGAGCGGAGCTTGACGCGATGAGCGACGAGGAGCTTGACAAGAACGTCGAGCACATCTCGGTTTACGCGCGTGTCTCGCCCGAAAACAAGATACGCATAGTCAAAGCATGGCAGAGACGCGGTCAGGTCGTTTCGATGACCGGAGACGGTGTCAACGACGCGCCCGCACTGAAAGCCGCCGACATAGGCTGTGCTATGGGTATCACCGGCACCGACGTCGCCAAAGGCGCGGCCGATATGACGCTGACCGACGACAACTTCGCTACCATCGTCGACGCGGTGCGAGAGGGCAGAGGTATATACGCGAATATCAAAAAGGTCGTCGGATTCCTGCTCGGAACAAATATCGGCGAGGTTATTTCGGTGTTCGCGGCTATGCTGTTGTGGCAGAAAACTCCGCTTGTGTCGATGCAGCTTTTGTGGATCAATCTCGTAACCGACAGTCTGCCGGCAATCGCGCTCGGTATGGAGCCGGTTGAATCAGACGTCATGGACCGCAAGCCGAAGCCTAAGGACGAGGGAATATTCGCGCACGGACTCGGCATACGTGTGGTTCTGCAGGGACTGATGTTCGCGATACTGACGCTGATCGGATTTAAGATTGGCGAAAATACGACCGGACAGCTTGCCGGAGGTCAGACACTCGCGTTCATGACGCTGGCGTTGACACAGTTAGTACAGGCGTACAATATGCGTTCGGAGCATTCGCTGTTTGTAATCGGTCCGTTCGGCAACAAATACCTGAATTTAGCGGTGCTGACCTCGGTTTTATTGGTCGCGCTCGTTTTATTCACGCCGGTAGGAATCGCGTTCGGATTTATCACATTGTCGGCAGAGCTGTATCTCATAGGTCTCGGACTCGCGCTCGCTCCGGTTGTGGTTATGGAGCTGTCTAAGCTGCTCGGCTTGATAAAACCGCACAAACACTAAAAATTAATATCGCTTGAAACGACGCGGCATTTCGCTATATTTGTACAAACCGTCACCGGCTGATGACTTCTGAATATATTATAAAGAAATGTTTTTGCCGGCAGCTTTCGTGTAATTAACGAAAGCTGCCGGCATTTCATTTTGGAGAAAAAGTCTGATTAACTTAAGATTTACAGTGGAGAAGTTTGACTATGCGCTTCTTTTGGAGCTAAAGTGCATCTCTGCTGTCGCTACAGCCGAGAAACGAGCGCGTCGATGATATTGCTGCCCCAGAACAGACCGTCGCGCGTAAGAGTGATTTTATCATCGTCGTATTCAATCAGACCATAATCAACAAACCTTTCAAGCTCTGCCTGCAATATCGAGCAAAGGTCAAGTCCGAGCCGCTTTGAATAGCCGCCAAGGTCGACCGAGCCTTTTTGCAGCTCCCAGATAAAGCTGTCGATTATCCGGTATTCGTCGCTTACTATACGCCCGGACGCGCTGATCGGACAGGTCTCCGACACTTGATCGTAATCGGGCGTGTTGCTGTAGAGGTAATTGTCGATATTACCGCCCGCGCCCTGACCGAGCGCGATGCAACTGCCGTGGTTGTGACGAACCTCCATGTATTCGTATTTGTCGAGCTTGTTTCGTATCAGCTTTGTCAGCTCAAACGGCTCGTAGCCATACGGTTCAAGCTGGTCAAGCAGTAAATTGAAAAATACATACTGCCGGTCGATGTTCTCAAGCTCCTCGCGCTCGGGTCTGCCGAGACGATAGTAGAGCGGCGTCCGCTCATGCAGCATAAGCGAGTAGAACGAGATTCCGGCGAGTCCGAGCGAGCCAATCCGCCGAATATCGTCGAGCAGCCTTGCTTCTGTCTGCCCGGGATAGTTGTAGATGATATCCGCGCTCACGTTCACAAAGCCGTATTCGAGCGCGCGCTCGATCCGGCTGTATGCGAAGTCTCCGCCGCCGCGCCGACCGAGCAGCGCGCGTCCGTCGTCGTCGAAGGTCTGGACTCCGACTGACAGCCGGTTCACGCCTTGGCGGCGCAGCGCGGACAGCATATCGTCGGTGAGTTCGGTCGCCGATGTCTCAACGCTGATCTCGGCGTCGGGGGAGATGTTGAAGCTTGAGTGAAGCTCCTCGAGTATCAGCTCGAGCTGTTCGGGCGACAGCGCGGTCGGCGTGCCGCCGCCGAAGTTGACTGCCGATATCGGGGCTTTCATATACTCGAAGCCGCGTATCCTCCGCATTTCGGCAATCAGATGGCGGTGATATTCGCGTCGGCGCAATTGGTCGGGGCGGTGAAACGGGCAGAAGCTGCAAACCTTTGTGCAGAACGGCACATGTATATATATCGCCCGCCTGCTTTTTGCCGGCTGATTCAAGATCTGTTCGAGATATTCCTCGGCGGAGATATTCATTGTATAACGCCGCTTCAGACTGCGCGACGCGTCATGATGGCTCTTATAACGTGTCGGGAATGGTCGGCTGATTGTATTAAGCATCTGGATAGAGTATATCGGCGAGCTTTTCATATGCTTCGGCGAAGCGGCTGTTCGGCTTGTTGTGGAAAAGCGACTTTTCGAGATAGTAGACCTTGCCCTCCTTGACGGCGGTGAGTGACTGCCATACCGGATTCGCGCCATAAAGCTCATCAACCTGCTGCATCGCGGCTTCGGTTCCGGCGTGGCACTGTACGACGATAATATCCGGATCCGAGGCAAATACCGTCTCGAGGTTGATGTCGAGCCGCTCGGCACCCGATGTGTCGCCCCAGCTGTCGGTGATGTTAGTTGCGTTCATCATCGTTATCATCTGTCCGACTACAGTATTCGAGGTGTTGGCTTGAAGGCTGTCCGCGCCCGAAAACATCGCAAACACTGTCGGGGTATTTTCAGTCGGACAGCTTGCGAGTACATTCACGACTTCATCGAGCGTTTTCAAGGCGACGCTCTCCCACAGCTCGGGATGACCGGTGAGGTTGCAGAAAACCTTGAACCATTTGAGGTAGTCGGCAAAATCATTGTAGCTGACCGCTATTATCGGTATTCCGGCAGCCTCGGCAGGAGCTTGTATCGTCGAGTAACCGCTCATTGCGGTCGAGCAGATTATTAGGTCGGGCTCAAGTGCGATTATTGTCTCGGTGTCCCACTTTTTGCCGGACGATGAGGTGGCGACTATCGTCATACCCTCGTCCTGCGTTATGTCGCGGCCGATGTATTCGTTGTACAGCGCGACCGATGAATCACCGCCGATACAGCCGGCGACCTCACCTCCGGCTTCATACCAGAGTGTGGTGAAGCTCGCGTAAAGGTTCACGACCTTTTTGGGATTTTTGCTGATCGTTATCTCAGTGCTGCCGTCGCCCGACGCGTCGGTAAAGGTGACCGAGTCTTCATTGACAACAACCTTGTCGGCTTCGGCGAGAAACTCCTGCCGGAGCGCGGAGACTTTATCGTCTGATTGATTGTCGGGCGTATCGCTGTCATTATTTGCGCTCTGACAGGACGAGGTAAGCGCGGTGACCGTCATGAGGCAGCCGCAGAGCAGCGCGGAGATGATTCTTTTTAACATATGTACCAATTCCTTATATGATATTACTGTTTTTGGATTGCCGTTTATCCGACCTTTTCTGTAGCCGGTTTTATAATTGAGGAAGTTTTGACCGCAGTGGCTTCGGCGGTCGTTTTACGTTCATGCGACGATTGTCCGAGCGGTATGAAGAACGGACAGCCATTGATTTTATCGTATACGATCTCGGCTTCAATTCCGAACAGCTCACGCAGGTTTTCCGAGGTCATCAATTCGTCGGGCGTGCCTGACAGATACAGCCGTCCGTCGCGAATCGCGTAGAGCAGGTCGGAGTAGCGGCAGGCGAGATTGAGATCGTGCAGCACCATCAGTATTGTTATACCAAGCTCACGATTCAGCTGTCTGACCAGTTCGAGCACCTCGATCTGATAGCTGATGTCGAGATAGGTGGTCGGCTCGTCGAGAATCAATATCTCGGGCTGCTGGGCTACCGTCATCGCGATCCACGCGCGCTGACGCTCACCGCCCGACAAGGTCGACACGGTCTGTTCGCGCAGTGCCGAGAGTCCGGTCAGCTCGATCGCGTTGTCGATAATTCTGCCGTCCTCCTTTGTGAGACTGCCGCCGAATTTGAGGTAGGGATATCTGCCGTATGACACGAGCGTGCGCACGTCGATGTCGGGCGGAGATGTATGTACCTGCGCGAGGTAGGCAATCCGCCGCGCGAGCTGTTTGGGCGGATATTTTCGCAGTTCAATCCCGTCAAGCACCGCCGAGCCGGTTTTCGGTATGACCGCTCGAGGTATCGTCTTTAATAGGCTCGATTTGCCGCAGCCGTTGCGGCCGATCAGCGTCACGACCCGCGATTTGGGAATTTCGAGAGACAGATTCGACAGAATCTGTTTTCTGCCGTATTCGATTGAGATATTCTTGAATCCGAAATACATATTATTCCTTTCCCGATCCGCGTGTGCGCAGCAGCCATAAAAAGAACGGCGCGCCGATAAACGAAAGTATGATGCTGACCGGCACCTCGCCCGGCGGCATTATCACACGACCGACTGTGTCGCAGATTATGACCAGCGAAAATCCGAGCAGCGTTGACGCCCCAAACAGATACTTGTAGTCCGAGCCGACGAGCAGACGCGCGATGTGCGGAACGACCAGACCGACGAAGCTGATAAGACCGGCTGCCGAAATCGCCGCGCCGGCGAGCAGTGACGACACGACGATCAGAAAGAAGCGGAACAGCTCGCAGCGCAGTCCGAGCGAGCTCGCGGTCTCGTCTCCGAGCATGAGAATGTTCATCTTCGCCGGCAGGAACAGGCAGGTGAATATGCCGACTACCGCGTAGGGTAGTATGCGGATAAAGGTCTCCCAGCCGCTGCCGTTGAGTCCGCCGACCAGAAAGCCCGACGCGTTGCCGAGCGAGTCGGCGAACAATGTCTTGATAATATCGTTGAACGCGCCGAACAGTGCCGACACCGCCATGCCCGACAGAATCATCTTGACCGGACTGACGCCTTTCTGATAAGCGAGGGCATATATCAGCATTGTTGTGACAAACGCGCCGATAATTGAGCCTATCGGCAAGAGATAATAGAGCGACGGGAACACGACGAGCGTCAGATACCCTACGAAGCTCGCGCCGCCGGTCACGCCTATCGTCGACGGAGACGCGAGCGTGTTGCGCATGACGCCTTGCAGAATGCAGCCGGACAGCGATAAGCAGATTCCGACCAAGCCGCCGGTCAGCATTCGCGGAAAACGCAGATTCCAGATGAGCAGCCGCGCCGTGCTGTCGTCGTCAACCGTCAGAGCGCGCAGCACCTCGCCGCCGGTGAAGTCGATTGTGCCGACGCCGACTCCGAAGAAAAGCGCGAATACCGAGAGGAACACGAGCGATATAAACACCACCGCCCGTCTGAAGCTCATCGACGGTACTTTTGTGATAACGGCGTTCATGCTTTGGCTGCCTGGTCGGAGTTCGTATGCTTGCAATTCGTGCAGCCGCAGGTCGCGTTATTTGAATTCGGATTTACCGGATTCGCCTGTTCGAGCTGCGCGAGGAATCCGGCGACCGCGGTCTTGACGCCCTCCAGCTCGGCGCTGTCGGGATGACCGAGCGACTCCTTCTGCCGCTCGAAACGCTCGGGAGAAAGGTGTCCCTTCACACCTTCGGGAATCCTCAGCTTGCGCGCGGTGCGCTTTAAGTCGATGCTGCCGCGGCAGAGATAGTGTCCGACCAGCCGGTTCTGCTTTGATACCAGCTCGTTTACATTTCGGAACACATCCTCGCCGTGCTTTGAGTCGCGTGCCGCACCGAGCGTGCCGATTATGATGATGTTTTTGTCCTTCATTCGCGAGAGCAGCGCGATGGTGTCGTCGTCAGCCGTGCCGTGATTGCACCAGTAGGATATGATAAAGGTGTCAAACATATCGACGACCTCATCGGTGATGTAGCGGATGTTATAGGGGCCGCAGTGGTCGGGCACGGCTTCGGCAGCCGCAGCCGCGAGCTTGAACGCGTTGCCGGTGATAGTTGAAAATATTAACGGTATCATGATTTCTCCATTATAATAAATATTACGCCGAAAGCGCGGCTCCGAGCGCGCGGCAGTCCGCAAGCGCGGCGTCGTCCGGAGCTTCATTGCAGATAACGCTGTCGCCGACTAATATTGCGCCAAGAGATATGCAGTCGGATTCCCAGCTGCGCATCCACTCGCCGTCGCCCCAGCCGTACGAGCCGAACAGCCCGACGCGCTTGCCTGAGAGCTTGCCGCGGCAGGCGTCGAACATCGGCGCGAATTCGGACTCCTCGAGCACCTCGTCGCCCATCGCCGGACAACCAAAGCCGACCGCGTCGTATGACGCGAGGGTGTCGGGGTCAAACTCGGCGGGAGTCATGACGCAGACGTCCGCGCCCAATGACTTCGCTCCGTCCGCGACGGCGTACGCCATTTTTTCGGTGTTTCCGGTACCGCTCCAATAGACTACAGCTATTTTTTTCATCGATATATTAACTCCTTATACAACATAAAATAATACTGTCATGACGGTGTTTGCCGTGATGACAGTAAAGATTATACCACTTATCGCGCCGGAAATCCGCTCCGATAAGACTTATGTTGAATCCGAAAAGACAGGGGTCAGGAATTGACCGGCTTTACACCTATCACCGTATATACATAGCGCGAGAGCTTTTCGGCTGTCCGCACGGTAAAGCCCGCGCTCTGCATCATACCGCGGATATCATCTACGCTGTAGACCGCATAGTCTCCTGATTTCAATAACGGCAGAAAGATATGATTATCAAACCACTTGAAGAAGCCGGAACAGCCGGTATCGCTTAACAGATATATACCGCCCGGCAGCAATACACGAAACGCTTCACTCATAGCCTTTTCCGGTTCGGGATAATGATGAAAACTCTGTATGCAGGTTACTACATCAAAGCTTTGGTTGCGGTAGGGAAGCGAGGAGGAGCTTCCTTCGGTCAGCTCTACATCTCCGTCAAATCGCTGTTGCGCGATTTTCAGCATCTCAGGTGAGATGTCAAGTCCGTAATATGCCGCGTATTGATTCTGCTTTTTAAGCAGCTCTATGAGATATCCCGTGCCGCAGCCAACGTCAAGCAGCTTGCGGTACCGAATATTCTGCAGTCGTGCGGCTGTGTCATGACAGCTGAATTTAGGCAGCTTCGAATAATACATTGTCTCACGCTCGTCGTATATGGCGGCCTGACGGTCGAAATGCTCTCGTGACAGTTTCTCGAAATCCTTCATGGTAAAACTCTCCGTTCGATTAATCGTGGTTAGCATATGCTAACTATATATCATGATAACCCATAAAGCAGCGTTTGTCAATACCTATTGAAAAAATAAACTAAATTAACATAATACCGGTCACATCCGTCGGCAGGAACAAGCCGAAAAATACCTATCCTGCGAAAGAGACGAACAGACATATAGACATATAATTGACGTATATTGATTAGGCTTGATGTTCAGCTTCTGAAACATTCATACACGATATTGACCGCTGCTTGCAGCTATCCTGCGCGGTCAGGTGCTTTCGGTAGAGATAAATAATCATGTAACTAATAATCTATTGACCACGCAGTCCTGAAGTCTGAGCTTTATTGATAGATTTTCGTTGAAAACGAGTTGAGTTGGTGTCCTGAGGCAAGCTAAACCCCCGCTTAATATTTCCGGTTCATCTTGACATTCACTCGCGGTGAGTGTATAATAATGACAGAAGCCGCGAGCTTTCTGCGAAATATTATTAATTATGAGGAAAAATAGCTATGTTTACAAAATATGTCTCCAACGTTCCGCTCGGCGGCGGAACCAACTATATACTCGACTCGCGCGAGGTGCGGCGATATCGTGTCCGCGCCTATTTCCGACCGATTATGTCGGGCGAGTTCAACTGGCGTATATATTACATGAATTCGGTCAACAGCACGTTCGCCGGCGGCACCACCGCCTGGCGCAATCGGAGCGGCGGCAAAATAAGGCTGCTGTCGGCGTATCTCGCTGACGGCGGTGAGATCGACGGTCGCGAATTTATCGACGGCTCGCTCGAGCCCGAAACGCTCGAGGGCGCGTGCCGGATCACCTTTGACGGCGCGGAATCGTGCGAAATCGCGCCCGACGCCGAGCTTTGGAGCGATGAGCTTCGTCTGAATATACCCGAGGGGCACTACCTCGCGTTTGAATGGACGCTCGAGGGCGACGCCGTCCCCTGCACGCCCGATCACCGCGCCGCGGTATTCGTCGACCGCGGAGAGGGCTTTGCCGCCGGAGACTCGCCGAACGCGCCGCTGCCGGCGATGTTCGGCTGCGAGCGCCCGTATGTGAAGCGGCTCGCGTTCCTCGGCGATTCGATCACACAGGGCTGCCAGACTAAACGCAACTGTTGCGAAATGTGGGTCGCGCGCATATCGGCGATGATGCCCGAATACGCGGTCTGGAATTTGGGGCTGGGCTACGCGCGCGCCGCCGACGCCGCGACTGACGCTTGCTGGCTTAGTAAGGCGAAGCAGAACGATGTTGTCGTCGTCACGCTCGGGGTCAACGACCTGCTGCACGGCAGCTACGAGAGGGGACGCCCGTCTACCGCCGGCGAGCTGATTGCTGACATCACGAAAATTGTCGTCGCATTGCAGTCGGCCGGAGTCGACGTCATATTGTCATTGCTGCCGCCGTTTGACTTTACCGATGAACAGAAGCGCGAGTGGCGCGCGGTCAATCTGGCGATACCCGAGCTGGCGCGGATGTATGGCTGTAAGGTCTATAATTTCATGTCGCCGCTCGAAGCCGGCGGGATTCTCGAGTGCCGTCCGAAATACGGCGCGCACCCGAACGGCGACGGCGGCAGGGCGGCGGCTGATGAGTTTTACCGCGCCTTTCATACCGAATCGGGCTGGCGGATATGATGTAGTCAGGCTTTTTGCGAGGAGATGAAGTCTGAAAATAAATTTTCAGACACGAGTTTTGTGACTTCGCGGTCTTCAACCGCGATTTGCTTCGCAAACCGTCACAAAACATCGACATAGAAAG
>CAJFKR010000079.1 GCA_904386005.1 Candidatus Flemingiibacterium merdigallinarum | reverse complement strand
CGCCTACGGCTCCACTCCGGCTGCACAAATTCGCTGTAATACCATGTCTTTTATTTTTTCTGGTCTTTTTGGGTCATATCTATTTACAACGCAGATTTTATTCCTTCCTTTCTTTCTGTTGTCTATTGACAATTGCATATGATATTTGTTATTGTCCGAGCGGGGCTCAGCACAGATTTATTATGATCAGCGACACAATTCCCAGCGCGAGTCCGGCGACGCTGCGCATTGTCAATTTCTCGCCGAAGCAGACTGAAGCAGTCAGCGCGGCGATTATCGTCCCGCCGCCGTCGTTGATCGGGAACATTATCGCTGACGGTATCACGCGCCCGGCGAGCGTCGCGAGCTGATTTATTATAAGCAGCGCGACCGACAGTATCGCTCCGTAGCCCCACGCCGCCGCCGGCAGTGACGCGAACTTCTCGCGCCCCTTCTTATTTATAAGCTGCGGTAAAAGCAAAATCAGCATCGCGAGTCCGGCAAGTCCGAACGACAGAAACGAAAATACCGAGACGCTGGCGTCGGGCAGGTATTTCGAGAACATCTTCTGCGCTATCATGATGAGTCCGTTTGACAGCATACCGCCGAGCAGCAGGAGCAGAGTCTTTGTTGTAAAGCTGCCGGTCAGCCGCTTCGAGTAGCCGGCAAGCAGGTACGCTGACACGAGCAGCAGCCCGATTCCGACAAACTGCATAGCCGACATAGGCTCGTCAAACATGAATATGCCGAATATACAGGGGAGCAGCAGTCCCGCCGAGCTTGCGAGCGACACAAGTATGATAGCGCCGTTTTTCATCGCCTCGAGACTGCAATAAATGCTTACAGCCAGCGCGAGCGAGCCGAGCGCGGAGATTCCGAGCGCGGTAAGCCCGAAATCTCCGGCGTCCCCTGCAAAAAGCAGCAATACGAGCGCCATAAGTCCGGACAGTATGTACCGATACGCGCCGTAGCCGAGATACTGCGCCGCGCCGTCAATCATGACGCTGGTCTTTTTATTGAGCAGCTTCTGTACAAACTTCATCAGAAGAATGACCGCAAGATATGAGTATTCTATCATTAATATAGGTCTGAGATTTTCCTGAATGTCTGGGCTATTTGATTATAACCGATGTGTTCGGCTCGAGGGTGATTGTTATTCGACCCTCACACGGACAAATGCGCGCGATCTCGTCATAGCGGTGAGTCTCGTCGAGCAGATATACCGCAAGCTCGCGCGTGTCGTCGACACCGTCGAATTGCACCTCGAAGGTCTTGCTTGGAGCGTCGTCATTGTCGGTATAATAGGTGATGAGTAACAGCTTATTATCGCCGTCGGCCGCCGCGGTCGCGTAGATGTCGGGAATGTCGCAGACAGTCTCGCACGCATTGCCCATTTTCAGCATTTCGCCCCATGCCTTTATCGGGTAGTAGCCGCAGAGCGGTTTCTTTGTGTAGAACGAGAACATACCGTTCATAACGCAGGGACGCGCGTCGTAGTACATCAGCATATCGACCGGCGCGCACTGGCAGACGCTCATGACCGCCGCGATGAACGCCGCGCCTTTCATGCCGATCATCGTCTCGATCGACTTGACCCAGCCCTCGCCGTTCCAGTCCTTGACATAGTTCCATTCGTTGAGTATGCTCTCGGTGTTGTCAAGACCATATTCGTCGAGGATGTTTCTGAATATGCGGCTGAGCGTACCGATCCAGACAGCGTCATAAGTGTATACGTGCCACGACAAAAAGTCGAGCGGCAGGTTGTCTTTTTTGACACGGTCTAAAAATCCGCGCACCCATTGCTCGTTGTAGCCGCAGAGCGCGGGACCGCCTATCATCAGGTGAGGGAAGCGTTCCTTCAGATGCTTTGCCGCGACCGCGTAGAAGTCGTAGAACTCAGCTGCCGTACCGCCCCATGTGAGCTTGTCGTTCGAGTCGTCGGCAGAGAGGTCGGGCTCGTTCCATATCTCCCAATAGCGCACTCCGAGGTGAGTGCCGTCAGCCCAGCCCTCGTTGATGTGCGCGATGATATGCTCGCATATGACCGCCCATTTCTTGAAATCGCGCGGCGGGAGCGTGCCGTATTTCTTCGATTCGTGCTCGATCTTGCTGCCGAGGCGATAAAACGGCTCGGTTCCGGCGAGCTTGATTGTATCCATATACTCGTCGGTCAGGTGGAAGTCGTACGACGCGGGGTCGTACGGGTCGGCGTCGAAGTCGCGGAATATCAGGTGAACGTCGACCGTATGCTCGCCGCCGTAGCTCGAGCAGAACGACGCGTCATGCGTCCGTGCAAACGGGATATTCGCGGCGGTGTAGGTGTCGAGATTGCCCGAGTTCTGACCGCCGGTGCGCTTGTAGACCGGTCCGTTGTTGACTGCGTTCATGGGCTTGATTTTACCGGTCGTGTTGTTGTAGTTTACGTAGAGTTTCATTATTTCTTTGTCCTTTCATTGAGTTTGGAAATTATTATATAAATTCATGTGTGCGGCTTTGCTTTTGCGGTAGTGTCCCTAACTATCAGCTCGCATTTAATCATTATGTGCTGTACAATGTGCCGCTCGGGCGATTTGATACGGTCGAGCAGCAGCTTGACCGCGCGCTCGATAAGCTCGCAGCTGAATGTGCGTATAGTTGTGAGCGGTACGCTCGAATAGGACGACACCGGTATGTCGTTGATGCCGATCACCGAGACGTCCTCCGGCACGGATATTCCGTTCTTTCTGAATGTGTGTATCGCTCCGAGCGCGACCTCGTCGTATGCCGCGACCAGCGCGGTCGGCGGGGAGGTCAGCTTCATATAATATTCGGCGGCTTCGCACCCGATTTCGGCGAAACGCTTGCGGCTGATGTAAATGTATTCGTCGCGCACCGGCAGTCCGAGCCGCGACATTGCCGACTTGAAGTATCGCAGCTTTGCGTCGGTGTGTTTTTCGCTTATGAAGCCGATGCTGGTGTGACCGAGCGAATGGAGATATTCGAGGGCTTCATACATACCGCTCTGCATATCGCTGCCCAGTGCGTCAAAGCGGGGATAGCTCTGCGACATTCCGAAGCCGACTATAGGTATTTCGCAAAATGAGGTGTAATCACTTACGCCCAGTGTCAATATGCCGTCGGCGAGTTTTTCCTCCGAGAGCATATTAACGATTCGGCAGAAGCTCTCGTCGTCAAAGCCGCAGAGGTACATATACGGCTCAACGCCGTACCGACGCAGCTCATCGATAAGCGCGGTCGCGACCTGCGAATAGTAGACGCTGATTATCTCGGGTATCAGTATCGCGACGCGGGAGTGAGCGCGGGCTTTGTGGTAATTCGGTCGGCGAACGCCGTTTTCCTCGGCGATTTTCAGTATGCGTTCGGCGGTTTCGCGACTGATTTCACTGCTGCCCGAAAGCACCTTCGACACGGTTGACGGCGAAAATCCGGCGAGCTGCGCGATTTTGCGTAGAGTCATTTGTCCTCCTTGGTGCTGTATGTGGTTTCTATGCTTTAATGGTACAATAAATCAAGTGAAAAGTCAATAGTGGGATTTCGAAACATTTTCGAAATCCACAATTAATCAAATGAGATTGTGATGGGTTATGTAACTGTATACAAAATCGCAAAAATATTTTGTCGATAATGATGATATACCCATGCGATATAGTTAATCCGGCGATTGTATAAAAGCAAAAGGAATCCACCGGAGCGAATTCCTTTATACTTTTATATCGAATTTCACACAAAACGCTGACCGAAACAGCTGCCCTCACACCGTCTTGCCAAATATCAGCTCGTAGGGCAGTATCTGTCCCTGACCGCCGTCAAGCAGACAGTCGACCGCGAGCCGCCCGATATCCTCGGTCGGATAGGCTATGCCCGACAGCTCGGGTATCAGACTGCCGATTATGCCGAGCCGGTCGAAGCCGATGACTCCGCAGCCGCGCTCGAGTGTCGGCAGGCACTTCACCGTGTAGGTGTCGCTCGGGCAGATGAACGCCGTGCGGCGGGGGGATTTCGCACATTCCGCGATACGCCATTCGTAGCTGTCATAGCGGTCGATGACCTCGTATTCGACCTGACCTGAACTGAATCCGGCTCCAGTGGAGTCGAGCTTGGCTTCAGTTAAGCCAATGGCGTCGAGAAAGCCTGAAAATCGCTCGGACTGCGCGCCGATGTTCTGCGTCGCCGCCTTTTCGAGCAGCGGCGCGACGTATACAAGCCGTTCGTAACCGCGCGCCAGCACGTATTCGGTGCTCGCGCGCATAGCGGCGCGGTCGTCGATGCCGACGTACGGAATATCGCCGACAATTCTGTTGCCGACCGCGACAATGCGTGTGCCGCCGTGTATCAGCGACTCGTAGTAGCCGCTGTCGGTGACTACGCTCATCGCGATGATTCCGGCTACATTCATCGAGCGCATACGCGTCACGCAGTCGCGCTCGGTCTTTTCCGAATAGTTGGAAAGCATTATAAGAGTCGAGTATCCGCGCCGGCTCGCTTCGGCTTCGATAGATGTGAGCAAGGCGGACGGAAACTCGTTTTTTAGGTTGAATATTATAACTCCGATGAGGTTGGAGCTGCCCGACGACAGTGTGCGGGCGTTCTGATTCTTGACATAGCCGTATTTCGCGGCGGCGTCGAGTATCTTCTGTTTGGTTTCGGGGTTGATACCGCCGCGGTTGTTTATCGCGCGGTCGATTGTGCCAATGGATACGCCGCAGAGCTGCGCCAGATCCTTGACGGTTATCTTACGACTGGACAAAGGTAGCCTCCGTGATTATTGGAAACCTCTAAAATTATATATTGAATGAAAAGATAAATCGATACCATGGGCATCGATTTACTTTCCCCGCGAATCATATGGGTTTTTAGATTTCCTGTAGCAGTTATAATTATAATATCATATTTTCACGGCGTTGTCAATCAAAAAATTGATGAAACGGTTGACAAGCGCGGGAAGGTGTGGTATAATACACGTGTACGTACACGCCGAGACGTGTGCGGACTATTTTCAGTCAATATTACGCAGCGTATCTATAAAGGAGGTCAGAGCTATTATGAAGCGGACGACATATGAAAGAGAGAGGACAAACGAGATATCCTTTCCGCTCGGAGGGATAGGCACCGGCTCGATCGGACTTGCCGGAAACGGTCGGCTTGTCGACTGGGAGATATTCAACCGCCCGTCGAAAGGCTCGGTCAACGGCTACACGCACTTCGCGATCAAGGCGTCGCGCGGCGGCAAGACGCGCGACGCGCGCGTGATCTGCGGCGACGTCTACAAAAACCTCGCCGGACAGACCGGCATGAATTTCGGCTTCGGTCTGTCAAATACGACTATGGAGGGCTTCCCGCATTTCAGAAATTGTGAGTTCAAGGGCGAATTTCCGATAGCCGAGCTGTCGTTTTCCGACCCCGACTCGCCGTTTTGTGTGAAGCTGACCGCGTTCAATCCGTTTATCCCGCAGAACGACCGCGACTCGAGCATACCGGCGGCCTTCTTTGAGCTGCTCGTCAGGAATAACAGCTATGAGACGCTCGATATCTCAATTGCCGCGACACTTAAAAATCCATTCGGCGGCTCGGTCAACAAATACTTCGAGGACGGCAAGGTTAAAGGAATCCTGCTCGGCGAGACAAACGCGCAGCCCGATACTCCCGAATGGGGCGAGCTGGCGCTCGCGACCGACGGCGCCGACATCTCGTATCAGGAGAACTGGTACCGCGGCTCGTGGTTCGACAACCTCGAGACCTATTGGCGCAACTTCACCGAGCACGAGCGGTTCAACAACCGTACATACGAAAATCCCGGCAACGGCGACCACGCGACGATAGCCGTGCACGGCAAAATCAAGTCGCGCGGCTGGTACAGAACCCGCTTTGTAATAGCGTGGTACAATCCCCTGAAGCCCGACCAGTGGAAGAACAACGACGAGGAGCCGATGAAGGTTCCGAACTACTACTCGTATCTGTTTGACGGCGCGGCTCACGCGGCGAAGTATTCTCTCTGCGAGTGGGAGCGGCTCTGGCGCGACACCAAACGCTGGCACGACGAGCTGTTCGAGTCGACACTGCCTGAGGAGGTCATCGACGCGGTCAGCGCGACGTCGTCGGTGCTCAAGACCGAGACGTCGATTCGTATTGGTGAGCGGGGCGACTTCTACGGCTGGGAGGGACTCGGCGAGAAGGTCGGCTCCTGCCCGGGCACCTGCACGCACGTCTGGAACTACGCGTATGTAATGGCGTATCTGTTCCCGAAGCTCGAGCGCGGAATCCGCGAGAACGACTACAAGTACAACCAGAAGCCGTCCGGCGAGATGGTATTCCGCACGCGGATACCGTTCGGGCGGGGCATCGGAGGTTTCCGCGCCTGTGCGGACGGACAGCTCGGCGGCGTCATCAAGGTCTACCGCGAGTGGAAGCTGTCGGGCGATACCGAATGGCTGAAATCGATCTGGGAGCCGGTCAAGAAGTCGCTCGAATACGCGTGGAGCGACGAGAACTACGACCGCTGGGACCGCGACTTTGACGGCGTGCTCGAGGGGCGTCAGCATCACACGCTCGACATGGAGCTGTTCGGACCGTCGTCCTGGCTCGAGGGCTTCTATCTCGGCGCGCTGAAAGCCGGCGGCGAGATGGCGGAGGCGCTCGGATATGAGGACGACGCGAAGAAGTATATGTCGCTGTATGAAAAGGGCAGGAAGTGGTGCGCCGAGAATCTGTTCAACGGCGAGTATTTTATACAGAAGGTCGACCTTTCGGACAAGAGCCAGCTCGACATATACGAAGGCGCTGGCGGCTACTGGAACGACGAAGCGGGCGAGGTGAAGTACCAGATCGGCGAGGGCTGCGAGATCGACCAGCTGCTCGCGCAGTGGCACGCCGACATTGTCGGGCTCGGCGACCTGTTCGACGAGGGACAGGTCAAGACCGCGCTCGCGAATATGTATAAGAACAATTTCAAGGAAAATATGCGCAGTCACTACAACACATTCCGGCTGTTCGCGGTCGACGACGAGTCGGGCGCGGTGATCTGCGACTATCCCGAGGGCAGGGTAAAGCCGGCGATACCGATTCCCTACGCGCAGGAGACGATGCACGGCTTCGAATACGCGTTCGCCGGACTGCTGATGAGCCGCGGTTACATTGACGAGGGACTGCGCGTCGTGCGCGGCGTGCGCGACCGCTACACCGGCGACAACCGGAATCCGTGGAACGAAATCGAGTGCGGCTCGAACTACGCGCGCTCGATGGCAAGCTTCGCGCTGATACCGATTCTGTCGGGTCAGAAGACCGACCTGACGCGCGGATATCTCGCGTTCGCGCCGAAGCTGGCGGAGGACAATTTCCGCTGTGTATTCGCCGCCGGATGCGCGTGGGGCAGAGTGACGCTCGGAAGTGAGAAGCGGATTGATATATTCGCGGGCGAGCTCAAGCTGCGGCGGCTCGAGCTGCCGGTCACCTCGGTGAGCGAGGTTATCGTCGACGGCAAGCCGGTCGAGTTCAGCTTTGAGGACGGCGCGATCTGTTTTGACGCGGCTGTGCGCGAGTCGATTATTGTGAAGTGATAATGAGGCAATCCCCTTTCTGCTAAAGCAGAAAGGGGATTGATATTAATTATTAATTCTATTGACATTGGTATGTATTTGTTGTAGAATATATATAGGAGGTGTTGAATATGAACAATATTACAACAATTAATGATAAGAGCGTAAAAGCGTCTGAAATCATAAGAAAAAAGCTGCTCGATTGCGGCGGCAAAGTGAGTGTTACACAGTATAACGGTGATTCCTGCGATATAGTTATCTCGTCCGACGGCGGGTCATTAACGACCGATAAGATTCAGCAAAACAAACTCGCCTATGAATTTTCTGTATTCGACATAATTGTAGACCTGCTGTGCGAGCAGGGCGGCAGAGCGCGGAAGGGCGGCGCCCGCAACAAAGCGAATAAGGTCGGAATGGGTAACTGCATCGAGGATACCGTCGTCGGAGCGATAGCGGTCAGATATTGGGGGAAAAGCTATGGTGAATCCGCATTTGATCCTGTGTTTGTGATGGCGGCGGTTCTTGAATGGGCGGGTATAGTACATAACCGACGCGGATATCTTGAATTGACGGCCGAGTATAAGGCTTTGCTTGGTGCAAAACAGTTATATATCTAATCTGTCTCATAATTTTAGTCCTGACTGTTATAATATCATATGAGGTGATACCAATGAGTGTCGATTACACATTGATCGGCAAGCGGATAAAACAAAAGCGCACCGCGGCGCATATCACGCAGGAACGGCTCGCCGAGATGATCAACGTCACAGTCGGGTATATCAGCCAGATTGAACGCTGTATCACGAAGCCGAACCTCGATATGCTGTCCGAAATCGGGCGCGCGCTCGACTGCGATATCGGATATTTCATATCCGGCGCCGATTACAATAAGCAGGAATATCTTGACGACGAGCTTGTGCGCAAATTCGCGGCGCTGTCAAATCGCGAGAAGCGCATGACGCTCGATTTCATGGAGCTGCTGGTCAAAAATCGATTTTAGTCATGGCTATAATCGCGGGAACTTTTTTTCTTTTTGAGCGTCAAAACAGATATAAGCTCGGCGCACAGCCGCCGAATATACACTGCCGAATATTTTCTTGACAGGAGGTATTATCATGTTTCGACGACATTGTATGGTTGTTCCCGCGCTGCTCGCTATACTCTCGGTCATGTCCTTGACCGCCTGTGTCGACAAGATGCCTGGCGCGTCCGAAGCCGATACGGAGATTGCACAAGACGGAATATATACAAGTCCACCCGAGCTTGTAGTCACGGTCGGCAGCTCGAGTGTGACTGCTCGTCGCGGCGGTTTCAGCTGGAGCTACAATATCGACGGTCACGAAACAGCAATCGAAGCTGACGCTCTGCACCCGCTTGATGAGGACTGCCGCGAGCTGACGCCGGTTATAAACGGTACAGATATCTATGAGCGCGTGAATCTTGATTTTCAGCTGCCGCCGGACGAAATCACAGTCGGCAGTTGGTCAGCCGAATATTGGGGAAATATCGGCGCCGAGTATGAGGTAGTTGAGGTCAATGGCTCCTCTTTTGGGCTGAATACCGGTGAGCAGATATATTATATCACCGCGGTCTGGGACAATGACGGCGGCAGATATCACGGCAGCTCAACCTATTCGGTCGTAATCTCATCCGAGTGACGCCGCTCCTGCACAGCTCGTCTCACAAAGTCGGGATTTTTCCGCGTAGATATGCTACAATATTGTCGGACAGGGGGAATGAGCATGGAGTCAGGCGAAAGACTGCGGCGCGCGGTCGATTATATCGAGGAAAATCTGACTGGAGACATCGACCTTGAAGTGCCCGCCCGAATCTGCTGTATGTCGAGCGCGGGCTTTCAGCGGATATTCGCGCTCGTCACCGATATGACGGTCGCCGAATATGTGCGCTGCCGCCGTCTGACGCTTGCCGGAATCGAGCTCGCCGCGGGCAAAATCAAGGTCATCGACGCCGCGCTGAAATACGGCTACGACTCACCCGACAGCTTCGGGCGCGCGTTTCTGCGCTTTCACGGCATAACTCCGTCGGCGGCGAGACAAGGTCAGCCGCTGCGCTCCTTTTCCCGAATTGTCCTCAATATTTCGCATAGCGGAGGTAATATCATGGACTATAGCATCGAGGAACTGCCCGAGCTGACGCTCACCGGATATCGCAGCCACTTTCATGGCGCGCCGTATGGCGACGAGCGTATGGAGCAGGAGGAGCGGTTGTTCATCACGACGCGCGGCAAGCAGTATTTCCTGCGCGGCGCGACGGAAGATCGCGACGAATACTGTGTTGTCAGCAACATCGTCAGCGACGGCTACGACTTTTTCTACGGTGTCGCACTCAGCGACTGGGTGCGCGAGCATCTGTATGACCACAGCGTCACCGGCGTCGAATTTGTCGAGGGAATGGGGCTGGAGACGGTGACAATACCGCACAGAACCTATGTAGTTTTTGAAACCAAGGACCAAAAACAGGTTATCAACAATTATTCAGAGCTGCTCGGTCAGCGTGGATATATCCTGACCGAATGGCTGCCCGACATGGGCTTCCGGCTCGCCGGTGCGCCTGAGTTGTATATATACCACTGGGAGCCACGCCGTGAGCGGAACATATCGATATGGCTGCCTATCGAAAGGCTGCGTTGATAATTGCGATATGTAGCTATAACAAAAGGACTGCCATAACAGCAGTCCTTACAGACTGTTGCAAAAGTGCATATCTGTTAGCTTTCTCTGGAGGAGTGTGCCTACGAGTTGCTGACGCAACTCGGAAAAAGGCACCTCCCCGGCACTTCGGCGAGCTTGCTCACCGAAGTGCTGACCCCACACCGCGAAAACTTTAACAATTGGGCATATATGTTATTATACAACTGTGCGTCAAGGCAGAATATGTGCATAATTGTTCAAGCAACAGAGGCGCGCCGCTTTTGGCAGGTTCGTCCGAAGGACGAACCTGCTGGGGTCACCCTGCCCCGAGCAGCGGCTTAGTGAAAGCAAACCTTTTCGTTCTTATGACTTTTACAATCGGTTATTAATATCATATTTTTCAAATGACAGACAGCAGCGCTGACGTTATCGGGTAACCGCTTTAATATTATTTCTTCCTGCCGCGCAGCTTCATCGCGTATTTGATCGCGCCGGCTACCGGCTCACAGTCGAGAATACACAAATCGTAGTCGTCGGCATCAGTAAGCGCGGAATTTAGCCGGGGCAAAAGCGTCGGCTGTTCGGTCAGACCTCCGGCGAGCACGACCTTGAGTCTTTTTGAGCTGTCAAAATCTTTTGCCGCGGTTTCGATAATCCGCGCGGCAAAGCTGAAATTGCGTTTGAGTATCGCTTCGGACACGCGGTCGCCCGCGTCGGCGGCGCGGAACACGAGCTGCGAATATCCGGCGATCGTCTTTTTACCACCCGAGTAGATGTCACCGAGCAGCAGCTCGGGGGATTTTACCAATTTGTCTATGTATTCGGTCAGCAGTGTCGGCTCGCCCGAGCCGTCGTAGGCTCGGTAGTAGGCGACAAGCGCGTCGCGCCCGATGTTGTACGCGCTGCCGCCATCGTCGATAAGATAGCCCCATCCGGCGATGCGCTTGATATCGCCGCCCCGCTTTGCCCACGCGCAGATTCCGGTGCCGAGTATCAGCGACACACCGTCTCCGTCGCCGAGACCGGCGGTGATTATGTTCATATTGTCGCTGCCGTTGTCGAAGCTGTCAAAACCGAAGCTCTCGAAAAATTCCGCAAGTTGTTTTTTCATATCACCGGAGGTTCCGCCCGCGATTCCGGCATACAGCGTGACCTGCGACAGCGGTATGCCACGGCAAAGCTCATATATCGCGTCGCTGAGGATATTCCGGCTCGCGTCAAGCCCGATGTCGATCGGGTTGCAGCAGTCGGTTTTCAGTGTGCGGACTATATTTCCGGTCGAGTCCGCGAGCGCGAGCGCGGTCTTGGTTCCGCCGCCGTCGATTCCGACAAACCAATACTCGTCGTCTCGGAACAGCCCCTCGATGTCGGTATGAAGTACCGACGCTATTGTAAACAGCGTGCCGATTTCAGGCACACTCGCGTTGGTTTCCCACTTGCTGACCGTTTTTTCGGAATATTTAACCGCTTCCGCAAGCTCACGCTGTGTCAGGTTCAATGACTGCCGTAATCGGCGCAGGTTCTCTGAGAAGCGCTGTGCATAACTTTTCATATTGTCACCTACAATATTTTTGATACTTTGATTATATCAAAGTTGGTGTCGCTTGTCAACCGAATTCGGTTAGAAAAAAACCGCACAAACTCTCCCGACAGGAGTGTTCACGCGGTGTGATTTATTTTATACTGACTGCTGCTCGGCATATATGCCGCGCGTGCGGATAAAGGCCTGTATAATGCAGATAAGTGAATATAACGAATATACAAGATAGGTCAGCTGCTCGGGGTTGGTTTTCAGCATTGATATGTAGAGAATCAGGCTGAACACCTGTCCGAGCGCGGTCAGAGTTACATATTCGATATACGACAGCATCGCGAGCAGCGACGCGAGTATGCCGACAAGCGAGATTGTCGTGTCGAGGACGCGGTAGTCGGAGGCGGCGCGGCTGAGTATAAGCATGACTGCGAGCCAGACGAACGCGAAACCCGCGGTCGTTGCCATACGTTGACGGGCAGTCAGCTTTCTGAATATTGTCGAGCTTTTATACGGGCTGCGGTTCCAGCGGATAAAGGTGACAAGCTGTATCGTAAACGAAAACAGCGCGGCGTACGCCATTGACGCATACAGCCGGTAGTGATAGTATACAGCCGCGTATAGCAGCGAATTTACGCTGCCGATGAGCGGCGCGTAGCGGTTGGCGCGGGCTTGCAGCAGCGACACGAACAGTGATATATAAAGCGGCAGTATCCGGAAAAACGACTGGTCGACGAGGATTCCGGTTATCGTTATCACAATCGCGGTTATGCCGAGCAGCATAAATCCGGCTATGTTCTTGATGCTTCGAGAGGGCGGCTTCATTGCGATACTCCTGTTGGTTCATGATGTATATTGCCTTGTATTTCGGCGTTGAATGAATTATATCACATAAATAAGGCTTTGTAAATTGCGATAAGCGACATCGCGGCAGCTAATATGTCGGAAACGCGATAATTTTGATTGACAAAAAAGCCGGTTGCCGGTATAATATTTGTATCATCATTATTTCATCGGGAGAAATCACAATGGACAGCGGTATATCCCTACCATATAAGCATGAGTGCAGCGTGAATATAGACAATCTCACGTTTCGCATGGTCGTCGACGCGTATCACGGGAGCTATGACGACAGCGAGCTTTCGCGTATGGTCGAAAAGAATCTGCATACACATTCGTTTGCCGAGCTGTTCTGCTGCAATAGCGGTCAGATTGAATTGAATACCGAATTCGGTGAAATAAGGCTTGAAGGCGGGGATATCGCGGTCATACCGGCAGGGGTCAGGCACGTGAAGTCGCCCGGAGGTATGGACGGTGTATGGCGTTCTATCGGCTTCATCTGCGTTAAGCGGAAGGTCAAGACGAGCGAGGGCTTGTATGCCTGTTTTTCGGGGGTATGCTACGGCGCAAGACCGGTGGTGTTTCACGATAAACCGGATATTTGCGCGGATATCAGACTCATCACGGATACTATACAGGATCGCGTCTCTTATCTGCACGCGATTCGCATGGCGGGGGTGCTGGCTGGGCTGATCGAATCCGAGCAGGTCAAGCAGCGCGCTGTTGACGACAAGATAAGGGATATCGACCTTTACCGGATATCACAGCTCGAGCATATGCTCGAATCGAGCTTTATGAAGGATCTTCGCGCCAAGGACATGGCGAGGATGCTGTATATCAGCGAGCGTCAGCTCGAACGGCTGATGAAGTGCCGCTACGGCATGACATGGCACCGCGCGGTCATTGAGAAGCGGCTGACCTGCGCGAGCCGTATGCTGCTTGAGAGTAATCAGCCGGCAGACATGATAGGGCTTTCGGTAGGCTTCAACTCAAAATCGAGCTTTTACCGCGAGTTCAGAAAAAGATACCGCTGCGCGCCGATAAGGTATAGAAGGAATTTCCGCGAGGACGGCGAGTGACGTTTGTGTTTAACCTAATTATAAAGCCGGCTGAAGCTATGACAAATGAGCTTCAGCCGGCTTTATGTATTCAGTGGGCAGAAAACGTGTTGATATATGCGCCGTTATTTCAACGTATCTGTGAAATAAGCATTCGTATACGACTTGTAACCCTCGCGGTCGGTGACGGTCAGGCGGAAGTAGGTTTCGTGTTCGGCAATGCTGAACGTGGCCTCGGTTATAGTCTCTCCGTCGTTTGCGGCTTTGATCTGACTGCCGCGCGAACCGGTCAAGAGGCAGATATTTCGAGCCGCGGAGGTTTTTATCGTGACCTTTCCGTCCTCCCAGACAAGCGATTTGATTTCGGGACCGCGGTGAGTGCTCGTGCCCGATACAGAATAGAATTCGCCGCGTTCGAGCGCCGACGTCAGCGCGCGGTACTCGAGACGGGGCGCGCAGATCACGGTGCAGCCGCCGAACGAGTCGCAGAGCGGCGAGCTGTCCGGATGACTGTTGTGGTTGTCGTCGGTCGCGACACAGAATATCCGCTTGCCGCCGCGCAGCATATCGTCGTAGGCGTGACCGTTGTCGTCGTCGTAGCCGGCGGCGACGCAGCCGTAGTTGACAATCTCCATCGCGTTCAGTCCCTCGTAGCCCATATAGTTCGAGTAGTCCTCGAGCGACCAGGTCGGGTGGTTGTAGGTGACGAAGAAGCCGCCGTCGCGTCCGCGCTTGATTAAGCGGTTTATTCCCTCGGCGGTGTATTCGCGCACGAAATCGGGCTGGCTTTCGTCGAATCTGATTTTGTCGCGGTAGCCTGCCGCGTTGCCCCAGAGGTACTGCGTGCGGTGATAGCAGACGTCGATGTCATTGTCCGGCTCAAGCGCGACAAAGCAGATGTGGCAGCACTTCGAATAGGGTCCCCAGCCGTCCGAAACCGACAGCTCATAGCCGTTCAGCGCGACAAAGCTGTCGTCGGTCAGGTCGTTGTGTGTTATAAACGCTTCGTGGTCGGTGAACGCTATAGCCGAGTAGCCGTGAGCTTTGTAGAATTCCTTCATCTCCTCCGGCGTTTTTGAACCGTCGGAAATAGTTGTGTGGCAGTGGAGATTAGCGCGGTATTGACCGAGCGTCTCGTCGATTAGTACTTTTTTCATGGTAATTTCCTTTCCTTTATCGTGGTCTGAATTTGTCCGACTCCTCGAGCGAAAGCCGGTCGATTATAGCTTCGGCGAGCGGCTTCATCTCGGCGAGCCGCCGCGGGTGGTGAGCGTCGCTTCCGAAGTAGAAGCGGCAGCCCTCGGCCTTTGCTATTCGGTAGGGGCGGAATACCTCGTCGTTGTCAGAGCCGAAATCGGGCGCGTCGAAATTAAGCTCGATCCCGATGCCGCGGTCGGCGGCTTTTCTGAACAGACGCGAGTAGTCGTCGTCCGAAATCAGCCGCAGCACGTCGATATAGTGCCCGCTCCAGATGAGCGGGCAGGTCAGGTGCGCGACGCCGATTTTTTCAAACGGCAGATCCTGTTCGAGCAGCCAGTCGAAGCGATTTTTCCAGAGCTCGGCGCGCTCGGCGGCGTCCTCGTCGCCGCGGCAGGTGAAGCCGCCCATATGCAGGTGCGTCGTCGGGATTATCACGAAATCGAACAAATCGAAGCTCTCGCGGGATATGCCGAGCGTGAGATTTCGGTCAAGCTCGGTCTCGCAGCCGAACATAAAGCGCACACCGTCGGCTTTTGGCAGCGGCAGTAGCGACGTGATATGCTCGTAGTTCTGGCTCTTGTACCAGTCGGACGCGCCGGCGACCTTGTCGTCCCAGAAGTGGTCGGTGACGCATAGGTCGGACAGACAGTTGTCACGCGCGTATTCGAGCAGACGCTCGGGCGTCTCGGCGGGGTCGCGCGAGCAGCTCGACAGATATGTATGTATATGCAGGTCGCCGTCGAAAATGAATCGCATTGTTATGCACCGTCCTTTCACGGGAGTGTAAGGCTGAAACAATCAAGCTTTTGCGTCCGGTCTTATTAGGTGCTGATTGATACAATTTTACACTGAATATAGTCTGTCAGCACTATTATAGCATTAAAAGAGCGGCTTGTCAATATTCAATTTCCGAAAACCCACGGCAACAGCATTTACTTTTTCGGAAAAATAATATCAAGCAAAACTTGAGGATTGAGGGCAGCCTTAAACATCATTTTCTTTTTACTGAGACGCCC
>CAJFKR010000078.1 GCA_904386005.1 Candidatus Flemingiibacterium merdigallinarum | reverse complement strand
TATATCTGTGTTCTATGCAATATTTTACCATAAAATAACAGATTTATCAAGTGGTGGATTATCCAAATATTTACAGATTTATTTATGCACAATTGACAAATTATGCCATCGGCGTGACACCGCCATTAAAATGCCATTGGGTGACGCATTGATTTTGACAAGCCAGAACCATAATTGGTTCTGGCTTGTCCTGTGAGAAATTGTCGCGTTGTCAGCGGTTTATTCAGGCTCGCATGAAATTCTTATTTTTGCCGTCTCGTGATCCGTTCAGTTGGTCAGCACCTCGTCGGACGGTGGCTCGAATAGCTTGTACCATTCGTCGAGGTCGGCACGACCTATCCGAAATACCGACAGCTCGTCCGCCATACGATTGCGAATTTCAATACGGTGCCAAAGCTCGTCTAACTCGCACGCCATGTAGTGTATGCGAAAATCGGCGCCCAGTGATTGCGCGAGATCCCGCAGCTCGTCGCGCTCGACCTTTGCCCAGAAGCCGAAGTCGAGTATCACGTCGGTGCCGCAGTTAAGCAGCTCGCGCGCAAGCTCCCGCATTATTTCCTCTATCATAGTATGACGCCGGTCGTGCTCGCTGTTGTCCGCACCGGTAACAAAGTCGCTGCCATATAGCCGCAGCTGCCATTCGTCCGGCGTCAGCCGCACCGCGTGATATTGTATGGCTAATCGCTTGGCTTCGGTTGTCTTGCCGCTTCCCGGCAGTCCGACCATCAGGTGCAGTGTGGGCATAATTTCACCTCGTATTATTGATAAGTCTGAAATTGAATTTTCAGATTAACCAGCTTTGTTGCCTCGAAAGCTCTGACATATATTGCTTCTCAAAGATATAAAAACACGATGTTATGAAATAAATAGTTATGATTATGTGTATATACCGCAAATGTATCGCTGTCAGATCGCGCTGTCATATCGCCGCAGTCAGCCTGACTGTGTTGCACGACATTATTACATCAGTTCAATTAATACGCGTATCTTGTGCTTGCAGCTCTCAGATGTCCCGTAGTTTACATGGTACTGCTTCGGCAGTGACACGCTCACGTTATCCGCAACGCCGTCGTTCACGTCAACCGCGAATTGGTCGGTGATGTCCACCGAGATGAACCGGTCGCTCGGAGTCAGCAGAAATCCCTGTCCCTTGTGTGACAGCTTCAGCCGACCGTCTCCGGTAAGTATGGGACGGCTCAGGGTGTGCAGCAGCCAGCTGATTTTGCAGGGCTTGTCCGACTCGATGTCGTCAATGATCAACAGCTCGCGGCCGTCGAATTCGAATTTGCGCGTATAGCCGCGCAGCATCGGATAAGCCTGCGACAGGTCGACTGCGACATGGAATACGCCGTCGTCACCGCGTCTGCATTCGGTGAATACACCGACGTCGGTGTGACTCGACGGCAGCTGCCCGACTCCGTCGACTAATACGCAGTTGTGCGCCTGTGTCGTGCGAGTCCACTCGCGATGATGCCGTGTCCCATATGCGCGCCCGAAGTAACCGGACGGAGTGATCAGTGTGACATTGTTCTTTATAAGCGCGAACGACCCTTGGTCGGCGTGCTGATGGCTCGCGCTGCCGTAGCGGCTCGCGCGTATCAGCAAAGCGGTATTGTCCGACTGGTCAGAGACATTTGTCTGGCAGCTGACAAAGCCCGCCTTTGAGAAGTTTCCGATTGCGGACGGCTCGCCTGTCAGGTGGGATTCCGGCACTTTGCCCGCCGGAATGAATATGTCAAGCAGATGCAGCTTGAAGATACGCGGCGCGGCGTATTTGTGTGACAGCTCAACCGCTCGCGCCGGACCGAAGCGTTCGGCGTAGAAGCGATAGGGATTCTGCGCGAAGAAGCCGGGCCACTCCTCGTCGTCCGAATTGCACCAGTAGCCGTCGCAGAACGGGTGGTTCTCACGCTCGGGCGGCGCGAAGTGCATAAAGTAGTGTATTACCCGCTGATAGAACGGTCGGTCTAAAAAGCGCACGCCGGCGAAGCGCTCGACCGCCATGAAAAATGGTATATACCAGCGCGTGTAGCTCGTCGCGTAGAACACGCCCTCCGCCCAGCCGCCGTCCGGAGTGCCGTAGAACGGGAATATGCTGCCATATATGTCGAGCGCGAGCTCGAGCCAGCGCACGAGTATTTCCTGATTTATGTATTTCGAGTCCTTCAGTATCATTGCCGCCTCGCCGAGGTAGGCGGGGATTCTGCCCGAATGCGAGTTGCCCGGGTTCTGCGGAAAGTCGAGTTTTGTCAGCCGCTCCTCGCACTGCGACGCATAGGCTTCGATTGTCTTTTCGACGAGATATCGCTGCTGCTCAGTCAAAAGGTCATATATTAAGTCGTATACCGACGGCAGGCAGCGCGCGTTTGACAGTCCGATCTCATCGTTCCACGGATAGACAAGCGAGGTGGGGCCGAGCGGATTCCAGTCGCAGATCGTGAGAAGCAGCTCTCGAGCCTTTTCGCCCGCCGCGCGGTCGTCAAGTATCGCCCAGCCGAGCGCGCAGGCGACCATATCGCGGTCGCACCAGTCGCGGTACGCGCCGAAGTACTCGCGGTATTCGACCGCGTTTTTGTCCTTGTGATATTTCGGCGGCTCGGGCAAGGGTCGCGACAGAGCGAGCGAAATGTTTCGGCGGAGCGTCTCGAGCTCGGCTGACTTTTCATCAAGCATCGCCGCGATGTCCGATTTATAGAACAGATGGCGCGGGTGTATATTCGCGGGCACCTTGTCGAACACCTCGCGCGCCCTCGGTCGTATGAACTCGACCGCGTTGTCGGCGATAGTGAAGTCGTACCAGCCGCGCTCATTGTCGCCGCACCACAGATTCCACCGGTAGCGACCGGCGGGGAAGGCGCGCTCGGGCACTATATAATTTCTGTCAGTGACAGCCTGCCAGATGATATTGCCGTCAAGGTCGGCGACCTCGACGCGGTATTCGTTTGTCTCCGGCTCTCTCAGCCAGCAGAAATACGGAGGATTTTCCTCGACGAGGTCGCCGCTCGCCGGATAGGGGAATATCTGTCCCGCGGATGTGCGTGTCTGCATAATAATAAACCATAGCTTATGTGAAACAAAAGCTTCCTTTCCTTGGATTTGGGGCGGGCTTTGCAAAGCAAATTCACTGCCGCGAGGCGGTGAGGGTCGCAAAACCTTGCACAAATACTTTATTTTTCACGCTGACTCGCGTCCCAGTGATACCGACCGGTGTCCGGCTCGATATATCCGATTTTTCGTGCCGGCGTACCCGCCATTATCGAGTAATCGTCAGTGCTCCTGGTGACGACCGAATTCGCGCAGATCAGGTTGCAGCGACCTATCCTGACGCCGCCGGTGACCGTGACTCCGGTTGCGAGCCAGCTGCCTGAACCTATGTGTATAGACTCGTCGCCGTCCGGCTCGGTGCGCAGTCCGAACCAGCCGGTCGCGGGATCGAACTTGTGGTTGCCGGCAGCGAGCGAGCAGTGCGGACCAATCAGGACGTCGTCGCCGATTATGACGTCGCCATTTATATATGTATACAGTCCGATAAACACATGATTGCCGATGCTGCCCCTTGAACGAAGCCGAATGATTGCTCCGGGCGCGACCTGTATATTTCGTCCGCCGAAGCCGAGTATTTCGGCGCGGCGGGTGTTATCGTCACGGTTGTCTCCTTGATTTATATATCGCGTGAACAGCTCGAACAGCTCATCGTCGAGTATCGCGCGACCGTTTTTGTCTCGCTTGATTTCCATGTCTGTGAATCTGCCTTTCATTGTGGCGGTTATATTGAGGGTACCATGTTCATACCGATTATTCATTATGCTGTAATAATTATAACATACCTGACCGATTATGCAAGCACGTTCACGGAAAATTTACATAAACCAATAGGCTGCCGTTTATCCGGCAGCCTATTATGGTATATTAATGAACTACAATATATATAGACAAGGGGATTATATTTGTGGGCCGCGGCAAATTATCCGGCAGAGGTGAGTTGGGCGTTCACATATATTTGCTTCTGGAAAAATATATGTGAAGCGTCAGCTATATACGTGATATTTTCACCGCGGCCTCCACAATTCTATCCTTTTTTCGACTGTGACAGCTTCACCTCAAATCTGTCCTTTCGCGTGTCAGACGGTATCGCGGTCGGGTACCTGCCGTCAAAGCAGGCTGAACAATAACCTCCGCAGTCGGCGAGTGTGCCGAGCGCGCTGACCGGAAGATAGCCGAGCGAGTCGGCTCCGATGAGCTCGCGTATCTCGTCGACCGTATGATGACAGGCGATCAGGTGATCCTCCGAATCGATGTCGGTGCCGTAGTAACAGGGGTGCAGAAAGGGCGGCGAGGATATGCGCATATGAATTTCGCGCGCTCCGGCTTCGCGGAGCAGCCGTACTATCTGACCGCTCGTTGTACCGCGTACAATCGAGTCGTCAATAAGTATAACCCGCTTGTCCCTTACCACATCGTCGATAGCCGCGAGCTTTATTTTTACCTTGTCGAGTCTGCCGTCGGGAGCTATGAACGTGCGACCTATGTATTTGTTCTTGATAAGACCGATTCCATACGGAATTCCCGACTCGACGCTGTATCCGAGCGCGGCGTCAAGTCCGGAGTCGGGCACTCCGATTACGATGTCCGCGTCGGCTGGATGCGACCTTGCAAGGATCTTTCCGGCGTTGAGCCTTGACGCGTGAGCCGAAACGCCGTCTATGACCGAGTCGGGTCGGGCGAAATATATGTATTCAAACACGCACATTTTCTTCGGTCTTGTTTCGCAGTGGTCGCGTATCGACGTCACGCCGTCGTCGCTGAACACGAGTATCTCTCCCGGCTCGACGTCGCGTATCAGCTTTGCGCCGACAGCCTTGACGGCGCAGCTCTCGGACGCGACAACATAAATGCCGTCCGGACGCTGACCGTAGCAGAGCGGACGGAAGCCGTACGGGTCGCGCGCGCAGACTAACTTCTGCGGCGACATCAGTACAAGCGAATACGCGCCGTCGAGTATGTCCATTGCCTGACCGAGCGCCAATTCGATAGAAGCGCATTTGAGACGCTCGCGCGTGATTATGTATGCTATTGTCTCAGTATCGCTCGTCGTGTGGAATATCGCGCCGGTCAGCTCAAGCTTGGTTCGCAGCTCTGCGGCGTTCGACAGGTTTCCGTTATGCGCGAGTGCCATGCGCCCTTTCTGGTGGTTGACCTCGAGCGGCTGGCAGTTCGCGCGGTTTGTTTTACCGGTCGTGCCGTAGCGCGTGTGACCGACCGCGATCCGTCCGCGCGGCAGGCTTGAGAGGGTCTCGGAGGTGAACACCTCGCTGACCAGTCCGAGATCCTTGTGTGAAAAAAACAGCCCGTCGTCATTGACGACAATGCCGCAGCTCTCCTGCCCCCGGTGCTGTAGTGAATACAGACCGTAATATGTAAGGCTCGCGACGTCGGCAGCGTTCGGCGCGAACACCCCGAATACGCCGCATTCCTCATGGATTTCTTCAAATATCATAGCTTTGATTCCTTAATTAATAAAACTCGACTGTGTTATGAGTGACGCGAAATTCTCATATCAGTCACAAAAATCCCCTATGGGGATTTTTGTGTAAAACCGTATTTATTCAACGTCCTGGAGCGCGTCGTAGCCCTCTTCTCCGGTGCGAACCTTGACTACGTTTTCGACGTCGTATACGAATATCTTGCCGTCGCCGATGTGACCGGTATAGAGTACCTTCTTCGCGGTTTCAATGACGCTTCTCACCGGAACCTTGGAGACGACTATCTCAACCTGTACCTTGGGCAGCAGGCTCGCTTCGATCATGACGCCGCGGTAATACTCGGGCTTGCCCTTTTGGATTCCGCAGCCGAGCACGTGCGAGACGGTCATTCCGGTGATTCCGATATCCATCATCGCGTTCTTGAGAGCTTCGAAGCGCGATTCCTTGCAGATGATTTCAACTTTCGTAAACTTCGGAGATTCTCCGCTGAAGGTCGGCATCTTCTTGACCGGAACTGCCTCGGCTGCCGGTACTTCACCGGTAACCTCAATAGGACCAGCCGCGTCTTCAATTGTGGTGTCGGGGTTCATTGCGAAGCCGGCATACGCGGTGAGCAGACCATGCTCGGAGATGTCGAGTCCGGCGAGCTCATCTTCACGGTCGGCACGCAGACCAATCGTGTGCTTGATTGCGAGAAATACTATTGTGATAACAATCGCTACATATGCGGCGACCGATATGACGCCGAGCGCCTGAATGCCGAGCAGCTTGACGCCGCCGCCGTAGAACAGTCCGGCGTCGGTCGTGACTCCGGTCGCGAACAGACCGGTCAATAATGTGCCGGTCGCGCCGCAGACGCAGTGAACGGATATTGCGCCGACCGGGTCGTCGATCTTCGCTATCTTATCGAAGAATTCGACCGAGAATACGATAAGCACGCCGCAGACGATACCGATTGCCGCCGCGCCGACCGCGTCAATCGCGTCGCAGCCTGCCGTTACACCGACCAGACCGGCGAGCGCCGCGTTGTAAGTCATCGAGACGTCCGGCTTCTTGTATCGAATCCATGTGACGATAAGAGTTACGCAGCAGGCTACCGCGGCGGACATATTAGTGTTGAAGAATACGCGTCCGGCAGTCTCCATCAGTGCGTCGCTGTCCATGCCGACGGTGGACGCGCCGTTGAAGCCGAACCAGCAGAACCAGAGGATGAAAACTCCGAGCGCCGCGAAAGTGATGTTGTGTCCGAGTATCGCGCGGGGCTTGCCGTCCTTGTCATACTTGCCGATGCGCGGACCTAAAATCTTCGCGCCAACCAGCGCGCAGATACCGCCGACCATATGTACCGCGGTCGAGCCGGCAAAGTCGTGGAAGCCGAGCTGTGCGAGCCAGCCGCCGCCCCATATCCAGTGACCGGAAATCGGATAGATTATGAGCGAAATCGCCGCGGAATAGATGCAGTACGCGCTGAACTTAGTGCGCTCCGCCATCGCGCCCGAGACTATCGTCGCCGAGGTCGCGCAGAATACAGTCTGGAATATCGCGAATGCCCAGAGCGGAACTCCGGCGGGGAGAATGTGGCTGTAATCGCCCATGATGAGCGGGTCGATAGCACCGAACAGCGCGGTTCCGCTGCCGAACATTATGCCGAAGCCGACGAGCCAGAACGCGGGGGTTCCGATACAGAAGTCCATCAGGTTCTTCATCAGTATGTTACCGGTGTTCTTAGCTCTTGTGAAGCCGGCTTCACAGAGCGAGAATCCAGCCTGCATGAAGAACACGAGCGCTGTTCCTACGAGCACCCAGATAGTGTTGACCGGACTGTATGACATTATAAACATCACCTTTCGATTTTGTTGCGCCTTGCCGCCTCCCGGCAGAGGTGACAAGGTTTTATGTTAATTTATAGAATTGATATTACTTTACGCCGAACAGCAGATCAGCGTAGGTCGGGAAAGGCCAGTAGCTCTTGGCGGTAAGCGTTTCTGCTTCATCACATACGACGCGCAGCTCGCTCATCGCAGGCAGCAGCTTGTCGCGAATCATAGCCGATTCGGAGATGATATCCTCTGCGTTGTGCAGTGAGAGCAGGCTGCTTTCGAGCGCCTCGGTCTTGAGCGCGATACGGTCGGTCAGAGACGAAAGCTTTCTGACAAGTCCCGTCTCATATGTGCAGGCGAGGTTTGAGTCGAGCGCTTTCTTTGCCGTGGCAGATTTCGCGACGTCCGCGGTGTAGGCTTCTACCGCCGGCGCGATCTGAGTCTTTGCCATGTCGATCATCGTGTTGGCTTCGATTACGATGGTCTTGCAGTAGTTCTCAAGCATGATCTCGCATCTGGATTTCAGCTCGGCTTCGGAGTATACCTTGTGCGACGTGAGCATATCGACGTTCTTCTTGTCAAGAAGATGCGGCATACAATCGGCGGTCGTGCGGAAGTTCTGGAGTCCGCGAGCCTCGGCTTCCTTTATCCAGCTGTCGTCGTAGCCGTTGCCGTTGAAGATAATGCGCTTGTGATCCTTAATCGTCTTTTTGATGAGCTCGTTGAGCGCGGTCTTGAAATCAGCCGCGCCCTCGAGACGGTCAGCGTAGCTCTTAAGGCTTTCGGCGACCGCGCTGTTGAGCATGATGTTCGCGCAGGCGATACTGTTCGACGAACCGAGCATACGGAATTCGAATTTGTTTCCGGTGAACGCGAACGGCGACGTGCGGTTGCGGTCGGTCGTGTCGCGGCTGAACCGCGGCAGGACGTCAACTCCGAGCGTCATCTGGGTTTTTTCGGCGCCGTGGTAGGGAGTGCCGTTTTCGATAGCTTCGAGGACGCCGTTCAGCTCGTCGCCGAGGAAAATCGATACGACCGCGGGCGGAGCTTCGTTCGCGCCGAGACGGTGGTCGTTGCCGGCGGTGGCGACCGCGATTCGGAGTAGATCCTGATAATCGTCGACCGCTTTTATAACCGCGCAGAGAAAGAGTAAGAACTGCGCGTTTTCATACGGCGTCTCGCCGGGCGAGAGCAGGTTCTGACCCGCGTCGGTGGCAATCGACCAGTTGTTGTGCTTGCCGCTGCCGTTTACTCCGGCGAACGGCTTTTCGTGGAGCAGGCAGACAAGTCCGTGCTTTGCGGCGACCTTCTGCATTATCTCCATTGTCAGCTGGTTGTGGTCGCAGGCGATGTTCGTCGTCGTGTATATCGGCGCGAGCTCGTGCTGCGCGGGCGCGACCTCGTTGTGCTCGGTCTTGGCGAGGATGCCGAGCTTCCAAAGCTCGGAGTTGAGCTCTTCCATATAAGCGGCGACTCTCGGCTTGATTACGCCGAAGTAGTGGTCGTCCATCTCCTGACCTTTCGGCGGCTTCGCGCCGAACAGAGTGCGTCCGGTGAAGCGGAGGTCGGGGCGTTTTTCGTACATTTCCTTTGTGATAAGGAAGTATTCCTGCTCGGGTCCGACCGACGAGCGCACACATTTTGCGGTCGTGTTGCCGAATAGACGGAGAATACGGAGTGCCTGCTTGTTGAGCGCTTCCATTGAACGGAGCAGCGGGGTCTTTTTGTCGAGCGCGTGACCTCCGTACGAGCAGAACGCGGTCGGTATGCAGAGCGTCTTGCCCTTGATGAACGCGTATGAGGTCGGGTCCCACGCGGTGTAGCCGCGAGCCTCGAAGGTCGCGCGAAGTCCGCCCGACGGGAAGGACGAAGCGTCAGGCTCGCCCTTGATTAACTCCTTGCCCGAGAATTCCATCAGGACGCCTCCGTCAGGCGCGGGGGTGATGAAGCTGTCGTGCTTTTCGGCGGTGATTCCGGTCAGCGGCTGGAACCAGTGCGTGAAGTGCGTAGCTCCCTTGGAGATTGCCCAGTCCTTCATCGCGTCGGCGACCGCGTTGGCTACGCCGATGTCGAGCTGTGCGCCCTCATCGATAGTCTTGCGCAGCGACGAATAAACCTTTTCGGGCAGAGTAGCCTTCATGACTCTGTCGTCAAATACCATACTTCCAAAATATTCGGATACTGATTCCATTGTAATATCTCCTTTATGTAATTATTTCAATTGTAATGCTGTGCAAAAAAACAGGCGTCTCCAAGGATTCAACCTTAAAGACGCCATTGCCTTTTTGCTATTTAATTAAGGCGCATTCATTATATCGTGCGTCCGTCGAATGGGGGAACGGCGGAGGTGGTAAAATGAATACAGCGTCTCTGAGTGTGTTACTCAAAGACGCCATTGCCTTTTGTGATTACATTATACACCCATGGCAGAATTTTGTCAATAGGTTTATTCAAAAAAAATTACGAAAAACTTCGATTTGGCAGTTGATATAAAAACAATACTGTGATATAATATTTGCGATGTAGATTTTATACTAACAGGAGGCAAACCAATGAAACGAATCAATATGATCGACGCCGGTATCAAACCGGACGGCTGCGTATCCGAGCGGCTGACACAGCTCATCTCCGACGCCGGCGACGACGTCGAGCTGTACTTTCCGAGCGGCAGCTACTACATATCGAAGCCAGTGGCAATTGAGCATAGGCGGGGTCTGACGCTTGTCGGCGACAACGCGACTATTGTCACGCACTTCACACCCGACGGCGACCCTAAGGAGAACAACAACGGCTTCAACTGCCGCGACTGCCGCGGACTTACGTTCACCGGCTTCACCTGCACGACCGACAATCCGCTCGGAGCGGAGGGCAGGGTCGTCGCCGTCGACAACTCGGCGCACACCTATGATGTGAAGATCGACGACAAATATCAGGTCACCGGCTGGGAGCATTTCTGGGGCACCGACACGTTTGACGAGGACGGCACGCCCGACTATGTGATCGAGACCTACGACAAGATCGTGACCGAGACGCTGACCGGTGACGACGGCAAGCCGCGCAAAAAATTCACCGGCACGCGTTATGAGGTCATCGGCGACCATATGATTCGCGTGCATATGCCCGAACGCTTCGACCTGTCGCGGCTGAATATCGGGCACAGGGTTCACTACCGCTATCTCATATACGGCAACACGCTGTTTTCGTTCGCCGACTGCCACGACGTCACGCTGCGCGACATCGAGATCGAGCGCTGCGCGAGCATGGGAGCGGTGATTTCGCCGCGCTCGTCGAACTTCGTGTTCGACAATTTCAACATCCGACCGCGGGAGGGGAGCGGAGAGTTGTACGCGGCGAACGCCGACGGCATACACATAGTCGGTCTCGCCGGTTCGCTGATTATGAAAAACTGCAAATTCGCGCAGCTCGGCGACGACGCGCTGAACATACACAATCAGGCGGGCGAGATCTCCGCGCTCGTATCTGGCGAAAAGACGGCGCAAATCGACATCATCTCGCGGCTCAATCTCGGCGGCGAGTCGAAAGTGCGCGAGCTTGTCTACGGTTTCGCGGCGGCGGGCGACAGATTCCGCGTATACGAAAAGGACAGCTTTATAAAGAAAGGCGGATTCGAGGTCGTATCATATGAGTCGGGTCACGCGGTCATTGAAAATATCGAGGGCAGCGTCGAGGTCGGCGACATCATTGCGAACGAGACCTTCTTCGCGTCGGTGCAAATTGAAAACTGCGAGGTTCGCAACACACGCGCGCGCGGATTTTTATTGCAGTCGGAGAATATGACCGTCAAGGACTGCCGCTTCTATGGAATGTCCTTGCCCGGACTGCTGGTTGCGCCGGACGTTATCGTCTGGTACGAGGTCGGACCGTCGGCCAACACGCTGATTACGGGCTGCGAATTCGAGAAGTGCGCCATTGTCTCAAACGACGCGGCGATAATGGTGAGAGCCGCGCATGACGGACGCGGCGAGGGTTATCCGGCCGGAGTTCACCGAAATCTGACGATAAGCGGCAACAGCTTCAGGGCGTGCGGCGGCAGCGCGATATGCGTGTCGTCGACCGATAATGTCGTTATTACGGGCAATCGATTCGACAGCAGGGATACCGACAGTAATGTGAGGCTGGTCAACTGCTCAAATATCGTTCGCTCGGACGCCTGTACAGATTAAATTAACGTGAGTTCGACGAGAATTATAACAATGCAATTACGTAATCAACTAAACAAACAATATAAGATTCAAACGACCACGTAGAAACCAGCCGCCGGTTGGGAAGCAGGGTCCCATTAGGCGGCGCGCCTCTGTGGCTCTAACGACAAGCAGAAATATAATCTCTGCGCTGTTATAATAATTTATGCATTGCCCTAAATTTTTAAAGTTTTCGCGGTGGGGGTCTGGGGGAGGTGCCTTTTTCAAAAGGCACCTCCCCCAGAAAAAGCGAGCAATATCGCAGTACCAAATATAGAACCACATCGAACTCACGTTAACTTAATAAAACCGCGGGAATCGGTTCATTTCGCACCGATTCCCGCTTTGATATCCTCGGGAGTTTCCACCGTCTCTCGCTCGGAGACGAACCTCTCGCGCAGCAGAGGCAGGACTATTGCCAGCGTGAGCGGCAGCAGAAACAGACCGACCAAGCCGAACAGCTTTGTTCCGACGAACATCGCAATCAGGGCGAGCAGCGGATGCAGCCCGACCTGCCGCCCGACGATTTTCGGCTCGATGATATTGCGTACAATTGTTATCACCGCCCAGATAACGACAAGACCGACCGCAAATCCCCAGTCGCCGCCGATCAGGCTGAGAATCGCCCACGGAATCATGATTCCTCCGGTTCCGGCGACCGGCAGTATGTCGAACAGCGCGATGCAGAACGCGATTAAGACCGCGTTGTCCACACCGAGCAATACGAGTCCGAGCGACAGCTCGCCGAAGGTGATAAGCAGTATCAGCGCGTAGGAACGCAGGTACTTTCCCGCGACCTTGAACACACGTCCCCGCAGCCGACAGAGCAGGTCGACCGTCCGTTTTGGGAGCAGCCTTTTGGCGAGCGACAGTATATTCTCGTAGTCTACAGTGAAGAAAAAGCTCGAGATCACCGCGAACAAAAGCTCGATTATAATCCCGGGGATCGCCGCGGCGGCGCTCGAAAGGCGGGTCAGAGCCTTGACCGAGATGTCCGAAATCGTATCGCCGAGCGAGCTTTTGATCGACGTGAATATTCCGCCCAGCCGCTCGGACAAAACCTGCGATTCGCCGCCGAATATCGCGTACAGCCGGTCGGCGAAGCTGTTGATGTAGCCGAACAGCTTATTCAGCGCCGGTTCGAGCTTGTCGCGGTAGAGAAAGGGCAGCTCGCCCGAGAATTCTCCGAACAATACGGTCAGTCGGACGACTCCGATCGTTATCAGCATACCTATAGTCGCGTAGAAGAGAAGCAGCAGCATTATTCCGGCAGGACGGCGCTTTAAGTCGTACCGCCGCGAGAGAAAGCGCACGACCGGATTTATCAGCGCCGCGACCGCAAATCCGAGCAGAAAAGGCATGACGACAAATATCGCGTATTTGAATACAAGATACACGATTCCGGCGATAATCAACGCGTATATGCTGTTTATTATGAACCCCAGCCGTTTTTCCATTCTGTTATGCACCTCGAGACGCTTATTTTTGCCATTCGATATACTATATTATAACTCGAGTTTACCGTGTGTATACCGCAAAACAAAAAATCAAGCAATTTTCACATAAGCGTCAATTTGCGCGCACAATCGGGTGATACTATATTTTACTAAGGGCAGAAGTCTGCCACACGGTGACTCAAAATTTATTCAAGGGATGATGCGTGAAAAATTAATTTTTCACGCAAGGTTTTGTGGCTTTCGCTGCTTTACAGCAGCGATTTTGCTTCGCAAAACCAGCCCCAATTCCCACGGAAAGGAAGCTTTCGCTGCGCGAAAGCTATGGTAATTACAATGTCAAAAGGTTCACGCAAGCGCGAAGTCAATGCCGAAAAGCATAAGCTCAAGCGCGAAAAAGAAGAATTCGAAGCGAAAAAACGCAAGGTGCGCCGCGTTACTGCGATTATAACCGGCTCGCTGATAATCGCGCTGATACTCGTCACGGTCGTCGGCACGATAATATACAACGTGCGGATGAATTCGGGCGAATATCTGCGCCGCGAGGTCGCCGCGAGCTCGTATGACTATGACGTCGACGGCGCGATGATGAACTACTATTTTAACGACGTATACAACACGTTCGTCGATTACTACGGCAGCTATGTCAGCTACTACGGGCTTGACACAACGCTCGATTTGAAAAAGCAGGAGATCTCGGACGGCGAGACCTGGTTTGAATATTTCATGTCGGGCGCAAAGAACAACGTTTCGACGATACTCGCGCTTTGCGAAGCCGCGGACGACGCCGGCGTATCGCTTAGCGACGACGAGGTGAACGCGGTTAGCATCCGCTCCGACAATATCGACACCGGACTCTACGGCCGCGGCGTCAACCGCGACGACATCTACAATTCCAAGCTGCTCGAAGCGCTGGCGTACAAGTACCAGTTCATGAAGGAGGACGAGTTCACGCCGTCGATATCTGAAATCGAGGAGCGTTACAACGAAGATCCGAAGTCCTATCAGACGGTCGACTACTATTCCTACAGCTTCGCGTGGTCAGACACGACCCGCACCGAGGAAGAAGCCAACGCGCTCGCCGAGCAGCTCGCGTCGGTGAACAATGTCGACGCGTTCATAGTCGAGATGAAGAAGCAGATGCTCGCGGACGAGCCCGAGCTCACCGACGAGGAGCTCGAGTCGTCGGTCGAATATTTCCTGACGTCCGACGCGGCTTATACGGCTGACGACGAGCTGTCCGAGTGGCTGTTCGGCGGAGCCGCGGTCGGCGAGACTAAGATCATAACCGACGAGGAAAACTCGAATGTGACGGTATATATGCTCGCGTCCGAGCCGAGCCGCGACGAGAGCATGACCGCGAACGTGCGCCACATCCTGCTCACCGAGACCGGCTGGGGCAGCAGTGAAAAAGCTCTCGAAAAAGCCGAGGAGCTGCTCGCCGAATTTGAGGCGGGAGACAAATCGGAGGAGTCGTTCGGCATACTCGCGCTCGCGTATTCGGAGGACGAAGGCTCGTACTACAACGGCGGACTTTACGAGAATGTACTGCCCGGTCAGATGGTCGAGAGCTTCAACGATTGGTGCTTCGACGAGAGCCGCGCTGTCGGAGATGTCGACATAATCGAGACCGACTACGGCTATCACATCATGTATTATGTCGGAGAGGGGCTCGAGAGCTGGCAGTCGAGCGTATCGGGTACGATAATTTCCGAAAAATTCAACGAATACAACACCGAGCTTGAGGAAAGCTATCCGGTCGAGTTCGACGATTCGGTGCTCAATCTGATTCCGGGCTGATAATGAATGTTTTCGGATTGGTATTCAGATTTATTCCGGAATGATATTCAAATCAGAAGCGCGATCTGGGTCTGATATTCAGAGAGCGAATAGCTTTCGCGGCGGGATTGCTTATCCCGCCGCGAATTTTGTATTTGATTGATGCGACCGTCCGGGTGTGCTGAGAGTATAACAACCCTCATCCTATCCGCGATTGTCGTTAAGCGCGGCTATGTCGTCAGCATATTGGTATTGTCCAAGTGCATATATCCGCAAATCACGGTTCCTCATTGTCGAAAGGCAGCTCGGGTATGATGAGCGCGGGCGCACGTCTGGGCGAGCGCTTGAGCGGGTCATATACAAATTTCTTGCAGATGAACTGCTTCGAGACGACTCCCCTTTTCCGGCAGAGCATATCCTCTGTGCCCGTGACCTCGGACGCGAAGCGGCAATATCCGCAGGCGTATTCCTCCTCGCCGACGACCGCAGAGTCGGTGGTAGCATTGCTTTTGTTTTTTTTCATTATATTATATCACGCCTTTCGTCCAACCTGAATCAGTATTCATGTAATGTGATAGTCAGCCGATTATCGTATATATTGTATCATAACGCGGCGCAAAAGTCAATCGTCGGTGCGAATTAGTCGGAATATAGTTTGACCAGAGCCGGGTTTTATATAGTGCAAATGCCTAAAATATTTTATCGAATTAATTTGAAAAATCTTTATTTGCCTATTGACAGCTGGAAGGATTTATGCTATAATATAAAATACAAGTGAGCAAAGGCGTTCATTTCAATGTGGAATTTTAATTTCCGTGCTGAAATGGACGTCTTTTTTTGATAGCTTAGTCTGCATCGAAAGGAAATTAGCCGATATGAAAAAAGAAGGTCAGATTCGTATCCCGTCAGGGTGCGCGATAGCGGCTGTAATCTCAAGGGACGGAAACAGAATGTCCGGAGAGGCGATATATAAAGCGATGATTCCCATGCACGACCGTTCGAACGGTTTGGGCGGCGGCTTCGCCGGTTACGGCATTTACCCCGAGTACAAGGATTTGTACGCGTTTCATA
>CAJFKR010000077.1 GCA_904386005.1 Candidatus Flemingiibacterium merdigallinarum | reverse complement strand
ATTTCCGGAATTCCGGTTATTGTAGTCAGCGCGAAGAACGACGTCTCCGACCGTGTGCGGCTGCTATATGACGGCGCGGTTGATTATGTGACCAAGCCGTTTGACATCAGCGAGCTGCTCGCGCGAATCGAGGTACAGCGCCGCCGACCTAATGAAAACGCGTCGCGTATTACCGCCGGTCGGCTGACACTCGACGTCGCGGCGCACACCGTCTCGACCGAAAGCGCGAGCGAGCATCTGACCCGAACCGAATTCGCGATTCTGCGCCTCTTGATGCAGAATCCGAATCAGGTCATAACCAAGTCGAAGCTGCTCGACCGGATCAGCGTCGACACTCCCGACTGCGTCGAGAGCTCGCTCAAGGTTCACATCAGCAATCTGCGGCGCAAGCTGCGGAATCTGACCGGACAGAACTGCATTGACGCGGTCTGGGGGATTGGGTTTAAATTTTCGGAAAACGCTTGACGCATTCAAACCGGACGCGCGAGCCATGCCACATCGGTTTAGTGTTGATCGCGTGATGGATTTAAAATCGATTATGGGATTAGCTATATTTTTAAAAAAGCTGTAGACATGAAAGGAAAAACTTGATTATGGGAAGCAGGACGCCGATAACTTCAATATTGGATAAAGATGAAAGCCGGTTGTTTTTTGACGTAATATTCGGTCTGTTCGAATTTGTCAGCAGAAAATACAATATTGCAACGGAGCTATGGAGAGACAATCCAGGCAAAGGCTACAATGTTAACAAGCTTAAACAAATCGCAAACGAGGTCTGGAGTCACACCGATTTGATAGACGAATATATTGCATCAGCTAAGCTACCCTGTCCGCAACGTGAAATTGCGACCGGTTTCAAGTCCTGCTGCCAAGGCAAATACTTTATTGAACGACACTTGAAGCAGGGGAGTGTGTTTATTTCACCTGCCGATAATAATGTATATATTGTGCGGGGGCTGGTATCGACATTTGATGAAATGTTTGATGATATACGGCTGCCGGTGCTGGTTGACGCGGTGCTGCTTCCATTTTGCGGTAAAATAGTCACCGACGGTTTGATGAATGTATATCCGGTCATTATCGGCAAGGCTCTGACCAGCGAATTGAAAAATATGTATATGACGGCAAAGCAAAGCCAGAGTATTCGATATTCACTTTAAGTTTTGACTCAAAAGCTAATCTTAACTTAATCTTAACCTTTTCCTTAACCTCATTCTTAACCCCGATGCGGTAGAATATATGCGTCGGATGAAAACCGGCGCAAACATAACGGCGGCAGAGACGGCAGTTCTGTCGTGCCGCAAAGCCGCATCAAGGGGGAGCTTATAACAAATGGAATACGTATTTTTTGCAAACGCCTTATGTAAATCCTACGGAAAGTATAAGGCGCTGAACAATCTTACGCTTCACGTCCCAAAGGGCGCGATATACGGTCTGGTCGGACGCAACGGCGCGGGCAAGACGACGCTGATACGCATACTCTGCGGCCTGCAGCTGCCGACGTCGGGCGAATATACGCTGTACGGCGTGCGCAGCACGAACGGCGACATCGCGAAGGCGAGACGCCGCATCGGCGCGGTCGTCGAAACTCCGTCGATATATCTCGACCTGTCGGCACGCGCCAACCTGAAGCAGCAGTTCGATATAATCGGTATGCCGTCGTATGAGGGCATCGACGAGCTGCTCGAGCTGGTCGGACTCTCCGGGTGTGGCAAGAAGCGCGCGAAGAATTTCTCGCTCGGTATGCGTCAGCGTCTGGGAATAGCGATCGCGCTCGCCGGCAATCCGGATTTTCTGATACTCGACGAGCCGGTGAACGGTCTTGACCCTCAGGGAATAATCGAGGTGCGCGAGCTGATACTGAAGCTGAACCGCGAGCGGGGAATAACCGTGCTGATATCGAGCCACATTCTTGACGAGCTGTCGCGGCTCGCGACCCACTACTGCTTTATCGACGGCGGTCGCGCGATACGCGAGGTCAGCGCCGAAGAGCTCGAAGCCGCCTGCCGGAAGTGCCTGCGCGTCAAGGTGACAAGCACCGCGACTCTCGCGTCGTTGCTCGATTCAATGAGCGTCGAATACGAGGTAGTATCGGACAGCGAGGCCGACATATACGGAAAAGTTGTTTTGTCGCAGCTGTCGGGCGAGCTTACGAAGCGGGGCTGCGAGCTTATCACCGCCACAGAGCGCGACGAGAGCCTCGAGGGGTATTTCATGAATCTTGTCGGCAGCGACAAGACGAGAGCTAAATGAGGAAGGATTAGGTAAGGATTATGTATAGACTTTTATATGCTGGTTTATCGCGCCTTGTAAAAAACCGGCTGCTGTGGATATTTATCGCTGGTATGTTCGCTCTGGGTTTGATGTTGTCGGTCATAACTAAGCCCGACGGTAATATCGAAATGCTGTATTTTATTTTTTCGCTCCCAACCGGGGTGCTCGTCGGCGCGGTCGCCTGTATGTTCATCGGCACCGATTACAGCGACGGAACTATCCGGAACAAACTGATAGTCGGTCATTCGCGCACAGCGGTGTATCTTTCAAATCTTGCATTTTCGATTATCGGCAGCTTTGCTGTCGCGGCGGCTTATCTTCTCCCAATACTTACGATAGGTATAGCACGGCTCGGGGGATTTGTCACTCCGGTAAAGCAGGTGCTGATTATCACGGGTATTGCACTGCTTATGACGGTAGCACTTGGCTCGCTGGCAACTCTGGCTGTCATGCTGACGCAGAGCAAGGCAGTTGCCGTAGTCTCGTTTTTGGTTGGGTTAATGGCGTTGTTTACTTATAGTCTCTGGCTACATTCGGCGCTCAACCAGCCTGAGTATATCGACAATGTCATACTTACTTACGATGAAGCAGATGATGGCAGCTCGATGTCCACCGAGTATCAGGAGAACATACCCAATCCGAATTATGTCAGCGGTACAAAACGGGAGGTATACCAGTTCTTACTTGAGTTTATGCCGACCGGACAGATGATACTGATAACCGGTCAGGCTCTTGTCAATCTCTGGCAGCCGGCGGTCTATTCGCTGATAATTATTTTGGTATCGACAATCGCCGGAGTGTTGGTGTTCAGACGGCAGAATATCAAATAACGGAAAAAATTATACATTGCGTGAACTGTAAAGCGCGGGAGGTTCGGTATGATATTCATAACAGTGATTCTTGCAACGGCGGCAGTCTTGCTTTCGCTGAAGCTCTATATAATGAAAAAATCCCTGCGTGAAACCTCCGAATTTCTCGCCGAGCGCATAGGGCAGGACACGAATCAGCTGTCGGTGTCGTTGAGCCGCGACCGCGAGCTGCGGCGGCTTACAGCCGAAATCAACCGCCTGCTGCGAGAGTTGCGATCCCAGCAGCTGCTGACTCAAAGCGGCGACCTCGAGGTCAAGAACGCGATCACGAACATATCGCACGACCTGCGCACTCCGCTCTGCGCGATCAGCGGCTATCTCGAGCTGCTTCGCGGTGAGGAGCTGACGCCCGACGCCGCGAGGTACGCCGAAATCATAGCCGGCAGAGTAGATTCGCTGAAGCAGCTGACCGACGAGCTGTTCGGCTATTCGGGCGCGGTCGAGAAAAGGCAGATGTCCCTGTCGCGGGTAGGACTTCGCGGCGCGCTCGAGGTGAGTATAGCGGCGTTCTACGCGGCGTTGTCCGAGCGCGGCATCGAGCCGGAGATATCGCTGCCTGAACATGAAATCTGGCGAATCCTCGACGGTGGTATGCTGTCGAGGATATTGTCGAATCTTATCGGGAACGCGCTGAAATACAGCGACGGCGATCTCTCGGTAGAGCTGTGCGACGACGGGACTATCAGCTTTTCAAACCGCGCGGCGAAGCTCGACAATGTGCGCCTTGAGCGGCTGTTCGACCGGTTCTACACGGTCGAGACCGCCGGACGCTCGACCGGACTCGGGCTGTCGATCGCGCGGATATTGACCGAGCGCATGGGCGGCAGAATCTCGGCGGAGCTGTCAGACTCAAGGCTGACGATAAAGCTCGTGTTTCCCGAAACTCGGAGTGAATGACTTCATGTCATTCGATACTTTTCCCGTAATGTCAACCCTGCGAGTATGCTAATATGAAATAAGTGAATAATTATCGCATTAGCGGCAATAATTGTAGCACAACCGAGTAAAGTGAGGATTAGAGATGATTGTCAAAGGCTGCTGCCGCAAGGTGATATTTGTAAAGGATACCGGGAGCAAGTATATTGATTCGGCGTATTTTATATTAAAGAGCGACCTGCCGCATAATATATGCGACCGCGATATGCTGCGCGAAGCCGAACGATTGATCGGCTCTGACGCCGCCCCTCACACGGCAGACGCAAAGGACGCCGCGCAGCCGAAAAAGCCGCGCTGCGACGGGCTGATTGCGTTCTTCTCAGGCGCGGCTACAGTCGGAGCGGTCGCCGGCGCGATATCTATTGTCGCGAAGCTGCTGTATTGATAAACAGAAACCGTCGTAAAGCACAACACTCTACGACGGTTTTGATTATACAAATCAGCGGATATTTCACATAATTGACTGGCTGAAGCCACAGCTATTTCATCTTTGGCTACCCGCGGGCGAATACAATTTGAGCAGCTCCGCCAGCATACTTACAGATCATCCGCGTCCTGCACCGGATACATATCCTCATCGTAGTCATAATCGCCGTATTGGTTGAAGCCGTAAATCAAATCGGTACCGCAGGGCGAGTATATGCCGAGCGACGACAGACCGTATCTCATGCCCGGGTCACGGCAGATTCCGGTGTAGCTGCCGAGGACGTCGGTGTTTTCCCTCGAGTCGTGATACGCTTCGACCGCGTCTTCGGCGGTCGGACGTTTCTTGTCATAATTTTTCATTTTTGTACCTTGCTTATAAAAGCATCCTTTCTACCAATCGGGAGATGGCGCGGGTAACCGAAATTTCGCCGCGCATACGAGCTTGAAGCGTTGATAACGCTTCAATTATATTTTATCCCGGCGGCAATAAACCATACATCACAGCTAATGTTAACAATATATTCATAATCGCAGACTTATATATTTCACAATAAGAGAGTATAATATTATTGTTATATTTGTTCGTTGCATATCGAAGTCACCACCGCGGATGTCCGTTTGTCCGTGGAATTGAAGCCGACCGTCTGACACGAGTCGGAACACAGGGATAAGACCGCCCATTTATCCAGTTCCGGGGTCATTTGCTCGGTATTTGCAGTCATTGCAGCAGCAATCGACGGCTTTTTTTGTGTTGCATCTGTACAGATGCTTCTGTGCGGACGCCGCGCTGCGTCGTGACAGAGTATTTCTATATTTGTATAACGACTTCGATTTACCTACAGAAGGAGCAGTTTGCGACTCAGAATAACAAAAATTAACATTACTTACATATATTATTTCCGAAAGGACAGTGAAACTATTGGCAAAAAACAAAAACTCAAAGCTCAAAGTCATATCGCTCGGCGGTCTTGGCGAGATTGGCAAGAATATGACCGTACTCGAATATGAAAACGATATAATTGTCATCGACTGTGGTCTCGGATTTCCGGACGACGATATGCTCGGCGTTGATTTGGTGATTCCGGACGTGTCTTATCTCGAGAAAAACGCCGACAAGGTGCGCGGATTCCTTTTGACCCACGGTCACGAGGATCACATCGGCGCTTTGCCGTATATACTCAAGACGGTCAACGCGCCGGTTTGGGGCACGCGGCTGACTGTCGGCATCGCGCAAAACAAGCTCGCGGAGCACTCGTTTCGCGAAAAGCCGGTGCTTAACGCGGTCGAGGCGGGCGACACGGTCAAGCTCGGCGTGTTTTCGGCTGAATTCATTCGGGTCAACCACTCGATCGCCGATGCCTGCGCAATTTCGATAAAGACTCCGGTCGGCATTGTATTTTTCTCGGGCGACTTCAAGCTCGACCTGACTCCGGTCGAGGGCAAGATCATGGACATCACACGTATCGGCGAGATCGGCAATCAGGGAGTCGAGCTGCTGCTGTGCGAGTCTACCAACGTCGAACGTCCCGGATTCACGCCGTCCGAAAAGAAGGTCGGACGTTCGCTCGACGGCATACTCTACCAGAATCCGAGCAAGCGCGTTATAATCGCGACCTTCTCGTCGAACGTCCACCGCGTTCAGCAGATACTGAACGCCAGCGCCGCGCACAAGCGCAAGGTGGCGGTGACCGGACGCTCGATGATAAATATCGTCAAGACCGCGATTGAGCTCGGTTATATGAATGTTCCCGACGGCACGCTAATAGATATCAACGAAATCAAGCGTTATAAGGACAATCAGCTGACGATAATCACGACCGGAAGTCAGGGTGAGCCGATGTCTGCGCTTTACCGCATGGCCTTTTCCGACCACGACAAGGTCGAGCTCGGACCTAACGACCTCGTCGTTATCAGCGCGAATCCGATCCCGGGCAACGAAAAGCTGGTCGGAAAAATCATAAACGAGCTGTTCCGCAAGGGAGTGACCGTATTGTACGACGCGCTCGCGGATGTACACGTTTCAGGTCACGCCTGCCAGGAGGAGCTGAAGCTGATGCACGCGCTGACGAAGCCGAAGTACTTCATGCCAATCCACGGTGAGCAGCGGCATCTGATCACGCACAAGCGGCTTGCCGAGGAGATGGGAGTGCCCGAAAATCACATCTTCGTCTCTGAGATCGGCAAGGTGCTCGAGCTTGACCGCGACGGCGCGCGTTTTTCCGGCAGCGTTCCGAGCGGAAAGATTCTGGTCGACGGCTACGGAGTCGGCGACGTCGGAAACATCGTGCTTCGCGACCGTCGTCATCTCGCGCAGGACGGACTCATTGTCGTAGTGGCTACGGTTGACATCGATGAACGGACGATAATCTCCGGACCGGATATCGTGTCGCGCGGATTCGTCTATGTGCGCGAATCCGAGCAGCTGATGGATCAGGTGCGGCAGATCGCGCGCGACGCTCTGGTTGAATGTCTCGACCGGAACATCACCGACTGGACCGAGCTGAAAGGTCATGTCAAGGATGATCTGTCGAAATTCCTATATTCAAAAACCAAGCGCAAGCCTATGATACTGCCTGTTGTTATGAACGTATAATCGAAGCACCGTCCGGTCTTCCGGACGGCGTACATATATCCGCGCGGTTTTTAGATAGCAATAGGTGGATTAATAGTCGTTTCCTAAAGCGAAAATGAGAAAATAATATGAATTTACAATTGATAGACGCGCTACAATCAGGTTTTATAGATAAGGTGTGGCAGCTTTACGCCGAGGCCTTTCCCGAGTCCGAGCGTAAGCTGCCGAAGCTGCTGGAAGATAAATATCGCATCGGCAAGGTCGACATACTCGCGATTGTAGATGAGAATAGAAAATTTCTCGGTGAGATGATCACGGTAAAGCAGGGCAAGCTTGTGCTGCTCGACTATTTCGCAATATGCCCTGATATTCGGGGCGGAGGTATCGGTTCAAAAGCGCTCGCTATGATACGCGAATATTATCGCGATTTTATACTAATACTTGAAATTGAATCTGTAAACGAGTCGTCGGACAATGCCGAACAGCGTCAGCGCCGCAAACGCTTTTATCTGTCAAACGGATTTTGTTCGCTTGACTGGGAGGCTTCGCTGTTTGGCATCCGGATGGAGGTGCTGACTTACGGAGTGCAAATTGATTTTGACAGCTATCACGATATATACGCGTCGACCTTTGGTCGGAAGCTTTCCGACAATGTTAAACTATACGACCAAACGCAAAACTGAATATTATATTTGTTTAAATATATAACTGTAATAGTTTAATGCTTTACATGGATTTTACTTTATCGGACATAGGGAATTATATTGTATAAAATTTACGTCAAAAATTCGTGCATATTGCATATTGAATTTGTAAACTTTCTGTTGTATAATATTTGTGTAAATCCAGTATGCTATCTGGGTGAAAACACAACAATTCCGGAGGTAAAGAAAATGAAGAAAACATTATCAATCCTGCTTGCCCTGGCTCTCGCGATTTTGTTGGCATTCCCAGCCTTTGCCGTGGAAATGGTTAACGAAAGCTTTGAATATGCTTTCGACACGCTTCCCGCGAAATATGACGACGCTACATATATTTCGCTCGGTGAGCTGTGGGTTGACGGAGCAACCAACGCCAACCACAACACCGGCGGCGGCAACGGCAACGAATTCGACTACATCTTTCTGAAAGACAACGGCAAGGGCGACTTCGTCGTTACCTTCTCGGTTGATGAAAAAGCTGTTTACGACTTTGGCTTCCTTATGATGGGTTGGGCAAAGAGCGTGCTTCGCGCTACTAATGTAAGCATTGACGACGGTCCTTCGTTGCGCATTGAATATGACTACGAAGACGCCGACCAGTATCACAATCACTACGCATACGGCTTGTCCGCCATACTCGACGCCGGCGAGCATACGATGACGTTCACTTTGCCGGACGATTTTGACGATACCAATGTAAAGACCCTGTATTTTGACAGCTTCTTCTATGTATCCGAGCCGCTGCCCGCGGAGGACGCTCCGGCTGATGTCGCAGAGGACAGTGCGGCATCCGCTCCGCAGACCGCAGACCCGATACTCATCACTGTAGCTGCCGCGGCAGTTTCGGGTGCGTGCGCAGTTGTTTTCAAAAAGAGAAAGTAATATCAATATTCTATTATATTAGTGATCTCCACATGACACTCGGCGTAACTAAATAATCCGAGTAGCGCCGCGGTTCAGATTTGAACCGCGGCGCTGATTTTGGCTGTCGGGATTAGCTGTGGGGCGTGATTTTCACGCGGCATATGTCGGGTTGCCGATATGCCGCACGATATTCAGTTGATTGGCGATAAGCCGCGCAATATTAAGCGAATCGATCAGTCGATCGTTCTGCGCTCAATCTCCGAGCTCGCGGCTTCACTGATTTCGAGATGACTCGCGATGCTGTTCCATAACCGGTCAGAATCGGGAGCCGCGTCAAGATAGCGACGGGTCGGCTCATCCAGACTGCAGGCGCGGCAGACGATCTCCGCCGCGCTCGATTCGGGCGGATTGAATTCCTGCGGCATATGTGATATGCCGAGGTATTCGCACCCGTCTACACGGCGTCCGTTTTTACGAAACTCAAGTGTCAGAAATTCACCGCTGCCGCTGCCGCTTGAACCTTCGATCCCGATGCAGGTACCGGCTTTGACATAATCACCGTTTCTCACGAAACGGCAGGCGAGCCGACCGTAAATGATCGAGACGCCGTTGCGTCCGCCTATAGCGACAAAAGTTCCAAGCCTGTGATCACGCGATTTTAAGTCTGTGCAGCGACCGGCGCGGAGCACAACTCCGTCCTCGAGCGCGAGCACCTCTTTTTTTGAGCCGAAAACCGACGGGAGACCTTCAAAGCAGAGAATACCGGCGGTGTCCTTTTTTCCGCTGCGGCGGATTTCGGTGAGTGCGAAATGACCTGATTTGTAGAGCTGCATGATATTGACTCCTTTTCTTGAAAAAAATTGGTGTGAATGGAGAATTGCGGAGTTTACAATTTCTGAACTCATCGGCGAAAAAAAACGGCGGATATCTGTACCGGATCAATACACAGCAGCGCGGCGGCTCGTATTATCTCGGATTGAGTGAATTCACCTTCTCCTCGCAGTATCGCCGCGAGCCTATTTTCACTGACAGCCATTAGGCGCGCAAATCTTGTGTAACCGTATTCATGTTCGATACGCAAGCGCAGCTCGGTGTAGTCAAAATATCCCGTGTCTGGCTTAATCCGGTGCAATAGGATCACCTCCGACAAACAGTTCAGAAATTCTAAACTAATTATAGCACCAGCTTGTCAATATGTCAAGTATTTTGTCGAAAAAATCTTTACATTTATTTCAAAAAAGCTTGATTTTCTGATAGATTGACGATATAATATATAATGAACAACTGATTGACTGAAATAATCGAAAAACGGGATTTGACTAAAATACTGTATTTATCTTGAGTCTGGCGACAATCTGACAATATGAGAATAATGTGTACCGCACCGACGCCGGATGGGAAACCTGAACGTGTTTTGTCGGAAAATATACCAAAAAGGATGGTCATAGCTTTATTATGGAAGCTTTTCACAAGCGTCTGTGCGTTATCATGAAGGAGAGAGGAATCACACAGTGCGAATTATGCGAGATAACCGGTATACCGAAATCCGCGCTGAGCCAATATATTTCCGGAAGATTCAAGCCGAAGCAGAATCGGACGCTGCTGCTCGCGAACGCGCTGTCGGTAGACCCGGCGTGGCTGCTCGGATATGATGTTCCGCGTGATAGATGTGTTCGCGAAGTCGACGCGTCGCCGGTGTCGATAAGCGAGGATCTTGCGCCGCAGAACGAACGCGAACGCCTGCTCATTGCGACATATCGTAAAAATTCGCATATTCGAAGTGAAATTGACCGATTGCTTGATTCGGATGACGCGAATAAAACCACGCGCATATTTCGCGCCGCTAAGTCCGAATCGGGTCAATATTCCGCCGGAGATGACGAGATACCGACAAGTCAGCTAAGGCTGCTGAAGTCGGCGCCTGAGACTGACGACGATTTATGATCGGCGTTCCGGATTTACGAATTGTGGTTATGACCGTTAAATATGTATGATTATTACGGTATTTACGCCTCCTGCCGGGACGCGGCGTGGAGGTGTCAGATCGATTTTAATATTTGCAGCTTGCCTGTCAAGGTACACGCGATAGCAAAGCGCGCGGGCATCCGCATTGTCAAAAATAAGGATGTGAGCGAGCTGCGCGCCGGCGAGTTCGGAGTGAGCATAAATGACGGTTATCAGTGGACTATAATCTACGACGACCGTATGAGCCTGCCTGAATCGAGACTCGTCGTCGCGCACGAGCTCGGGCACATCTTTCTCGGACATGAGTACCGATATCCGATCAGCCGGTTCGCGTTCACCAACCGCAAGCACAGCTTCGAACGAGAGGCGGATATGTTTGCCGTGCGGCTGCTCGCGCCGGCGTTCGTGCTGCACGAGCTAAAGATAATCGACGCTGACGGAATCGCGGCGCTCTGCGGAATACCGATGTCGGTCGCGCTTGAACGCTCGCGGCGGATGTCAGTGCTGGAATCGCGCTCACGCTATTACTCGAGTCCGCTCGAGAAACGGCTGCATGAACGCTTCCTGCCATGGATCACAGCGGTCGCTGGCAGGGAAATGAGGTCAGAGCTCGACGAAAATTCCGAGCCTGAGCCGGAGGTTACGGCGATCATTGATAGCGAACATCCCTATTAATGGAATTTTCAGTGGTGGTAATCCTTCATCTTTTCGGTGAAATCCTCGTAAATACCGCGGTATTGTTTATACAGCTTGTCGTCAAGCTGACCCGCGGCGCGCAGGGCTTCGATTGTCTCGCCGAGCTTTCGTCGCGCGTCGTGCGCGGTGCTTTTGTAATTGTTTTCAAGGTTCACCTTGATTTCGTCGATTATCGAATCGAGCAGCTTTTCGGCTTTGGATCGGAATAATTTCATCTTAAGTATCCTTTCTGACCGGCTTTGCTTGCGAGCCGGGCATAACCTTGTTTTGCAGTCTTATTATAGCGCAAATTTGACTGTTTGTACAGTGGTATACACGAATTTGTCCGTCATTTGCGATAAAAAATATTTTTTTTCAAATAACTATTGCAATGTGCTGTGATTTGTGGTAGAATAATATTATCTAATGATTTGTCATGGAGGAGTTATTAATGGAAATCGTACTCGGAGTTATACTGCTTATCGCCGCGGTATTTTTAATAATTTCGGTACTCATGCAGAACGGAAAGGCACACAATCTGTCCGGAACCATTGCCGGAGGCGCCGAAACCTTTTTTGGTAAGAATAAGGGCTCTACAATGGACAAAATGCTCTCGAAAGTGACCTCGATCGTCGCAGTCGTATTCTGTGTGATAGTTGTAATAATGTATGTAGTTCAGGATGATACTGATTATAGCAGCATTATTACGCCGTCGACCGACACGGTCGCTGCCGACACAACTGACGGAACCGAAACCAGTGGAACCGAAACTGACGGTACTGAAACCGACGCTACCGAAACCGACGCTGCCGAGACCACCGCGGCCCAAGCAGAAGCCGAGACTACATCGGAGAACGCCGCTTCCGCAGAATAAGCATACGATAATATCGAGTATACATTGCCGCCCTCGCCCCCGATACGATCGCACAAAAGCGAATAATATTCGCAAAAGCTGTGCAGAATCATCGTGGCGACGGCGGCTTTCTGCGTTGAAAGGCGAATTTGTCTGTGCTCCGCTAAGCGCGGTTATGCAGAGCCAGTCATTATGAATTTTATAATTATTATGGAAAATTAACACAGAGGATGTGCAAATGAATCATATAAATAACATTGCCGATATGACCGAAGCGATATTACAGCTTGTGTCGAGCGAGGGCTACCTGCCGATGAATCTTGCCGACATGATGCAGGTGATGACGCTCGAACCGGGCGATTTCGGGCTTTTGTCGGAGGCGGTCGACCTGCTTTGCGGCGCGGGCGAGCTTGTTACAACCAAGCACGGTAAAATCGCGTCGGCGGCGTCGGTCGGACGAATTACCGGAACCTATCGGGCTACCTCGCATAATTACGGCTTCTTCTCGCCGGATAACGGCGGCGAGGATATGTTCATCGCCGTCGAGAACTCGCTCGGCGCGATGAACGGCGACCGAGTGCAGGCGCGCCGGATAAAGAGCGATTCGCGCGGCGCTGAGGGCGAGATCACGCTGATAATCGAGCGCGCGCAGACCGAGCTGATTGGCAGCTTTCATATTGACGAGCTGCGCGAACGCCTGCCCAGAAAGAATCGGCACACGAAAAAGGGCGCACGACTTCCGAATCCCCCAACCAAGCTCATCGCTTATGTGACGCCGGACGACCCGAAGCTTCGCATGAGGGTGAATATTCCGCCGTCAATGAAAGGCGGCGCGCACGACGGCGACAAGGTGCTTGTGAAAATCACACGATATCCTGAATCCGACCGACTCGGACGCTTCGGCGATGCTGCCGGCAAGGTGCTGCGCGTATTCGGCGACGCTGAATCCAAGGGAGCGAACTACGAGTCGATACTTTATGCCAATCGAATCCGCACCGAATTCGGCGACGATGCGCGCACCGAAGCCAAGCAGGTCGCGGCTCTGCCAATTGTACCCGACGGGCGTCTTGATTTGCGCGACAAGATCATCTTCACAATAGACGGCGCCGACGCCAAGGACTTCGACGACGCGATCTCGGTCGAGCGTCGGGACGACGGGTATCTGCTCGGAGTGCATATCGCGGACGTTTCGTATTATGTAAAGCAGGGCGGCGCGCTTGACAATGAAGCCTTTGAGCGGGGAATGTCGGTCTATTTTGCCGACAAGGTTGTGCCGATGCTGCCCGAGGAGCTGTCCTGCGGCAGCTGCTCACTGAATCGCGACAGCGACAAATACGCGCTCAGCGCGCTGATTTCGCTCGATTCAGACGGCGGTATCGTCGAGGTAAGCCTGCACGAGTCGATAATCTCATCGAAAATGCGCGGAGTATACAGCGAGATGAATTCGCTGATAGCCGAACCGGATGGAGAATTCCGCGATAAATATTCATTCTTGTTCCCAGACACGCTGCCGCTGCTGCTCGAGGTCTACGAAAAGCTGAAACGCCGCAGCGACGCGCGCGGCTCGCTCGACCTTGAGACCGCCGAATCGGACTTTATACTCGACAAAGACGGAATGCCGGTCGATGTGGTTTTGCGCGAGCGGGGAGCTGCCGAGCGAATGATCGAGCAGTTCATGCTCTGCGCGAACGAAGCGGTCGCGTCGTGGCTGAACACAATGGGCATACCCTGCGTATACCGTATACACGAGGAGCCGTCGCCCGAGAAGATTCAGAATTTCTCAATGTTCGCGTATAATTTGGGGCTTGATATCACGCCGCTGCGCCGTCGGAAGATATTGCCCGGAGCCTATCGAGAGGTGATGGCTGAGGCAAGGGAAAAGGGACTTGACTCGGTATTGACCACAGTGATGCTGCGCTCGCTGATGAAAGCTCGCTATTCGCCGGTCGCGTCGCCGCACTTCGGACTCGGCTGCGAGCTCTACTGCCATTTCACGTCGCCGATACGCCGTTACCCCGATCTTGCGGTACACCGAATAATCCGCGCCCTGTTGCAGGGCAAGCTCGACATTGACAAAATGGAGAGCTTTGCCGAGCGCGCCGCCGACAAATCTAATGAAAACGAGCTGCGCGTTATGAACGCGGAGCGCGAAATCGAGGATTTATACAAGATTTTGTGGCTCGAAGGTCATGTTGGCGAGGAATTCGACGCGGTTATCAGCTCGGTCACGTCGTTCGGGTTCTTTGTCGAGCTTGCGAACACCTGCGAGGGACTTGTGCCGATTGGCTCACTCGACGGGTATTTCGATTATGACGTAAAGTCGCTGACTCTGACCTGCGGTCGAACTATATACCATCTCGGCGATCGGGTGCGGGTTCGGCTGGTGTCGTGCGACCGTGTGACCCGCAAAGCCGATTTTGAGGTAGTGGAGTAGCAGTTTATTCGCTTCGCAGCATATACGCGAGCAGCGCGGATTTTACCGTTTCAGCTGACGGCATCGGCGCGTCGAGCAGACGACCGATATCGGTCAGCTGCCTGATTCTATCGCCGATATCCTCTCCGGATTCGACAATCTCTCGGCAGAAGTCGAAGCGTTCGAGCTCATTCGCGTCGGGCAGCAGAACCTCACAGGCACGGGCGAGCAACATTAGCTCGTCCCCTCCGACATCGACGCCGCAGAGCAGCCGCAAAGTCACCGGATCGCAGTAATCGGCGGTCGGCAGTTTATTCGCGAGCCGGAATGAATTCAGCGCGTCGTTGACCGCGGGTGTGTATATATCCTCAATCTGCCGCAAAAGACCGAGTGAGTGCAGGCTGCTCGCGACAAGATACACAAGCTCGCCGCGCTCGCCCAGCTGTATTATTCCGCATGGCTGCGCGGCATATTGTATTATCGCCATTGTGACGTCCTTTCTTTTTATTTCGTGTGAATCAGACTTATGATCATACAGTCAAAGCCCTAAACTCGCAAGTCTGCGAATATATTTACAGAATTAATAATTCATTTTTAGTTTTTCCGAAATCGACGGATTAAATCGCGGCAATATCTGCAAAACCAACGATTTGTTTACAGATTGACCTTGAAATGAATCGGCAAAGATGATATAATAATTGTCGGAACAGGTCGAGTGCGAAAGGATTGGATAGATATGACAAAAAAGGATAACGATACAATCAGTGGCGGTTCACTGAACAACGATAAATTGAATGATAATTCCTCGAACAAAGATTCAATAGACGCGATGATACAGCTCTGCTCGGTGCATCACAACGCCGAGGAGGAGCTTGACGTCATAATCGTGGGGAGCGACGAGAATATCGAGGACGAGTCGGAAAACCGAATCGACGTCGTCACCGAGGGGCTGATCCGCCGTCGGGACGGTCGGATTGAGATCGAATACTTCGAGACCGAACTGACCGGAATGAACGGCGCCTGTACCTGCATCTCGTTTGACGAGCAGAATCCGGAGCTTGTGACGATGATACGCACCGGCAGCGTCGCGACCGCGCTCGTGTTCGAGGAGGGCAAGCGTCATGTCTGCGCGTACAACACCGAGGAGGCGGCGTTCGAGATCTGCGTCAACACGTCGCGCGTCGACAACCGCATGACCGAGCGGGGCGGGGAAATTTTGCTCGACTACTGCATCGAGTTCCGCGGCGCGTCGACCGAGCACACGTTCATTCAGATCAAAGCCGCTCCGACCGAGGTCGTCTGATGGCGAAAAAGAAGGCGGAGACTATAACCGGCGGTCAGTTCCGCGCAATGATGAAGCCGCCGAAGCCGGGCGTGTATCTGTTTTGGGGCGATGAAAATTATCTGAAGCACGTCGAGCTCGCGCAGCTCAAAAAGAAGCTGTTCGGCGAGAGCGGAGACTCGGATTTTGACCACTATATCTTCACTGACGACAACTATGACGGCGGCGCGCTGCTGTCGGCGATACTGTCGCCGGCGATGACCGGAGAATTCAAGCTGGTCGAGCTCTACTGCCTGAGCTACGCGGATATGCGGCGCAAGGACGACCGAAAGCAGCTCGAGGACGCGCTGAATGCCGCGGCTGAAAGCGACGACACGATTACGATAATCTACACGACCGCTGAAAATTTCGACCCGGGAACTCCGAAGAAGCCGAGCGAGTGGATGAAGCTTTTGTCAGGCTACGCGACTCCGGTCAGCTTTGAGCATGAGCCGACCAATCGGTTGGTTATGTGGGTGCAGAAGCGGTTTACAAGCGACAAAATCATCGCCGAGAACAACGAGTGCGGCTATCTTATCGACCGGGTCGGTCACGATATGAGCACGCTCATCGGCGAGATCGACAAGCTGCG
>CAJFKR010000076.1 GCA_904386005.1 Candidatus Flemingiibacterium merdigallinarum | reverse complement strand
TTCGCGTTGCGCGTATATTCATGCTAAATTATAATAAGGTAAGTTGACATTTCAGCTCCGGTAATCCTCGATTTCGATGCCGGTAAAATACAGCTTCAGCATATCCGCCGCGGCGACGCCCTGATTCGCGAGGTCGCGCAGACCTATCTGCGACAGTCCGACTCCGTGACCGTAGCCCTTGCCGGCGAAAATAAAGTTTTTCGCGTCGGACGCGTAAATAACGGTCGGCGTGCTAATTGAATTGACATAGCTCAATTTGCCGCTGCCGGTCGATGTCACGTAGCTGAACGATTCGACATTCGAAACATTCGTGACTCCGCTTGATGTAATGACAGACTGCGGCGCAGAGTTCGTCAGACTCGAGCTGCCGGTCGATGTAACGACCTCGGTCGATTCGAACGAATCGGTGTCAAAGCTCGTAATGTTCGCGAGCACCGAGCCCTTGCCGACGACGAAATTCGCACTGTTGACATATTTCGCGAGCGCGGTGCGGATTGTATCCGAGCGCTCGATTGTAACGCTCGAGCCGTAGATGTCGGTGATTGTGAGCTGATATATGTAGGTCGAGTTCTCGGCGAGCTGGTCTATCGTGATATCAGCAATTGAGCCGTTCAAGGTCGTATAGCCCTTGCCGCGCAGATATTCGCAGAGCTCGCTGCCCGAAACCTCGCTTGTCCACTGACCCATGGAGTGGTTTGTGAAAATCTCCCACGGCGTCTCGACTGCTACAAGATAGTCTATCTTGCCGCCCCACGCGTCCTCGCTGCTGACCGTGACTCCGCCCGAAACCGCGCTGTAGTAAGCCTCAACAATCTCGCCGTCATATGTCATGACCATGCCGGCGGTTTCGTCGACCGCGCGAATCACCGTGTCGTTGATGCGCGATGTTCCGTTGTAGACCTGACAGTGCGTAGTGTTGCACAAATCGACATTGTATGCCGATTCGTGGCGATTGAGCGACGACAACGTGAATGAGCGCACACAGATAGCGAAGGCTTTCTGCGCTTCAAGCGGCCATGAGTTTGATATTTCATACGGCAGGACGCCCTTGATGTAGTCGCTAAGCTGTATTACATTCGTCAGAGCAACTCCGTCGGTCGCACCGGCGTCTACTGATACCGCCGAATTGTAACGGCTGAACATGAAGATTCCGTCATAAGTTTTCTGTGCGGGGGTGACGAGATAGGCTTTGCTGCCGTCGGGAGAGTTGATAGAGTCGAGTCCGAGCTCGGTCGCGCCCGCGCAGTCGTATTCGAAAAGTATGCGGTCGGTTTCAGGATCGACAATCGAAACCGCGGTGTCGGTCGATCCGACCGCGGTCAGAATCAAGGAGCTGTCATATTGCGCGAGCTGTGCAATCAACGCTTCAGCATCGCTCGCGCTGTCATAGCAGCCGACGCGGACGCGGTAGCCGCCCTGTATATACGACGGAATCAGATAGACTCCGAGCGATGTCGCGAACGGTTCGAGCTTTACTATCAGCTCCTCGCACTGCTCGCGGGTCATCCCGCTGCCGGCTTCGGCGTGCCAGCCGCCGACCGCGACTCCGGTATTGCTTTTGTAGTAGGTCATGCCGGTTTTACCGAGATTAGCGTCGACAGTACAGGATATCTTGCCGATATTAAGCTCCCAGAGCGGGACGAATCCGAGCTCGGGCGAGTGCTCGTCGACGCTGCCGACGACAAAGCCATACGGCGTCGTGACCTCAAAGCCGACCGTGACATTGCTGCCATACATCAGACCGACGCGGATGTTGAGCGAGTCGGCGTCGGTGTCGAGCGACAGCCGCTCGTCCGGCTCGGACGCGTAGATTGGCAAAACGAGATTGTAAATCAGTGTGCCGAACACCGAACCGAGCATCAGCACCGCCAATATGATCGCGAGCACGCGGCGCATTCGGTCCCGGCGCGACGGCTTTTTATTCGCTGACAATGCTGTAATCCCCTCTCACCATGATGTAAGTGTCGGCTGTGGTCACTGTAATCCCTCGCCCGTCGCCGCGCGGGATTACCAGGCTGTGGTAGATCGGTATCGCCCCGCCTGACATAATCTCGGTACCGTCGGTCAGGTCGTTGATGCCGTTGATATTGGGCGAGTAGGCGACAGCGCTGCCCGAGCGGAGTATCAGCTCAAGCGAGCCGCCAGCGACTAACTTCTGTCCGACGTTAAGCGTGATTATCTCGTATTCGGCGCTCGTGTCGGCCGACTGCAGCGCTGTTACGGCGGCAGAAAGCTGTTCGAGCTGCGCCTTGAGCGACGCGTTTTCACTCGAAAGCTGCATATTCGCCGCGGCGAGCGACTCGAGCGACGCGGTGAGATCGGTTATCTTCTTGTCATAATCAGCCTTGACAACTTCATTTATGTAGGAAAGTGAGACGAGAGGGTCGCTGTTCGAGTCATACACGAGTCCGTCGCCGCTCGCGAACACTGTCAGTGCTCCAACCGCGACCAACGCGACCGCTACCGTCGCACATTTTAACTTTTTCATGTTGGGAAATCCTTTCATTTATTAAAGGTGTTGACATAATACGTCTACCTTATAAACGCACTAATAATTTTATTATAATATATCCAGTCTTAAATTGCAATGTCTATTCGGAAAATTTTTTTGACCATTTGTATAAATCTTCTGTGAATCCGAACTGATATACCGGTGGTTATCAGACGATATGGTCGGTGCAGACCGCACAATATGTGATATCCGACAGCAATGCGGGGGCATATATTAGATATTTTTTGAAAATATATTTCTGGAATTTCGAATTACAGCATGGTGCGTTACGCAACCGCGTCAGTACACCGGCGCGGCAAATTTCCCGCACAGCAAGATTTTCCGCACTAATATTTGCCTTTTGTGCGGTAAAGTTTCAGAATAACTTATTAAAACATCTTGACCGGACAGGGAAGTTATGCTATAATTAACAGAGAAAATTTGATAAAGGGAAGCATTCCCGAAAGGAGAAGATATGCTGACAGACATAGAAATAGCGCAGGGAGCGAAGCTGCTTCCGATTGCCGATATCGCGTCAAAGCTCGGAATCGAGCCGGACGAGCTTGAATTATACGGAAAATACAAGGCGAAGCTGTCGGAGGAATATATTAAAAAATGTGAAAACAAGCCGGACGGTCGGCTGATACTTGTCACCGCTATAAATCCCACTCCGGCGGGCGAGGGCAAAACTACGACTACTGTCGGTCTCGGTATGGCGCTGAACCGTCTCGGCAAAAAGACGGTCATCGCGTTGCGCGAGCCGTCGCTCGGACCGGTGTTCGGAATCAAGGGCGGCGCGGCAGGCGGCGGATACGCGCAGGTCGTGCCTATGGAGGACATCAATCTGCACTTCACCGGCGACTTCCACGCCATAACCGCGGCAAACAATCTTTTGTCCGCGGTCATAGACAATCACCTCCAGCAGGGAAACGAGCTCGGAATCGACCCGCGCCGCATACTCTTCATGCGCTGCACCGATACCAACGACCGCGCGCTGCGCAACTGCGTGGTAGGCATGGGCGGCGCGCTTTCGGGAGTCGTCCGTGAGGAGCATTTCCAGATAACCGTAGCATCCGAAATAATGGCGATACTCTGCCTTGCCGAGTCGATTGCCGACCTCAAGGAGCGGCTCGCGTCTATACTTGTCGCGTATAAATATGACGGAAGTCCGGTATATTGCCGCGACCTCGGCGTGCAGGGCTCGATGGCGGCATTGCTGCGCGACGCGCTCAAGCCGAACCTCGTGCAGACGCTCGAAAACACGCCCGCGCTGATACACGGCGGTCCGTTCGCGAATATCGCGCACGGCTGCAACTCGGTCAGAGCGACCCGCCTCGCGCTCAAGCTCGGCGACTACACCGTCACCGAAGCCGGTTTCGGCGCTGACCTCGGCGCCGAGAAATTTTTCGACATCAAGTGCCGCACCGCCGGCATAAGACCGAGCGCGGTCGTACTTGTCGCGACGGTCCGTGCGCTCAAATACAACGGCGGAATTACCAAGACCGAATTGAAGGCGGAGAATCTCGACGCCTTGCGGCGCGGCGCGGTCAATCTCGAGGCGCACATCGAGAACCTGTCGAAATTCGGAATACCGGTCGTAGTCGCGCTCAATCGATTCGATACCGACACCGAAGCCGAGCTCGATTATGTCCGCGCGCTCTGTGAAAAAAAGGGCGCCGACTGCGCGCTGTCCGAGGTGTTCGCCAAGGGCGGCGAGGGCGGAATCGAGCTTGCCGAAAAGGTGATTGCCGCCTGCGAGCGCGAGAACAGCTTCAAGCCGATATACGACCTGTCGCTGTCGATCGAGGATAAGATTGGCACAATTGCCCGGGAAATCTACGGCGCGAGTGAAGTCGCGTTCGATCCCGCCGCGGCCAAGGCTATCAAGGATTATATCAATATTTTGCCCGAATGCGCGAACTATCCGGTCTGTATGGCAAAGACGCAGTATTCGCTGTCGGACGACCCATCGCTGCTCGGACGACCGACCGGATTTACGCTGAATGTCCGCGAGGTGCGCTTGTCCGCGGGAGCTAAGTTCATCGTCGCGCTGACCGGCTCGATACTCACAATGCCCGGACTGCCGAAGCATCCGGCGGCGGTTGACATTGACGTTGACGACGACGGAAGGATAACCGGATTGTTCTGATGAAAAAACTGCTATTTGATGAGGTGACACATTCGACCGACGAGACCGAAGCGCTCGGAGCACGGATCGCCGAGCTCGCGCGGCGCGAGGGAATAGACTTTGCCGCGCTGTACGGCGACCTCGGCACCGGAAAAACCGCGCTCACCAGAGGTATCGCGTCGGTATACGCGCCCGGGGCGTATGTGCGCAGTCCCACATTTGCGATTGTCAATGAATATACTGCCGCCGGCAGGAATGAGACTAGCCTTCCGGTCTTTCACTTCGATATGTATCGCGTAACCGACGAGGATTCACTCGATTCGATAGGCTTCTATGATTACTTCGCGCGCGGCGGCTTCATCGTCACCGAATGGAGCGAGAACATCCCGTGGGCTCTGCCGGAGGAATATATTGAAGTAAAGCTCGAGCGATTATCAGACGATGAGCGTCGAATCACTGCGGTGGCAGTCGGGCGGGAGAGAAAGGATGATGAGACTTGCTGACTCTGGCAATAGATTCGACGGCGGCTACCGCGGCCTGTGCTCTTTCGCGCGACGGCAGGCTGGTCGCGATGAATACGGTCGACGGCAGACTTACGCACAGCGAGATACTTCTGCCGATGATCGAGCGTATGCTCGCCGATTCGGCGCTTAGAATTGACGACGTCGATATGTTTGCCTGCGCGACCGGTCCGGGCTCGTTCACCGGAGTGCGAATCGGCGCGGCGACAATCAAGGGATTGGCATTCGGCAGCGGCAAGCCCTGCGTCGGCGTGTCGACACTCGTTTCGCTCGCGTATAATCTCGAGCTGGGCGCAACGCCGGAAGAAATGGCTGCATATGACTGTGGTATGGCTGCAAACGACCGCGATATAGACATTGCTCGACAGAGCTGTGAAAACGACATAGCTCAAATGAACAGTGATACAGTCAAAACCGCGCAGGATCGTGATATACTGGTCGTTCCGGTCATGGACGCGCGGCGCGGACAGGTGTATACCGCGCTGTTCAAGTCGGGCGAGCGGCAAAGCGAGGATTTGCTTATCAAGCTCGAGGAGCTGCGCGAACGGCTTGACGGTTATACCTGCGGCATGTATTTTGTCGGCGACGGATATGACGCGGCGATGAGATTTTTCGCCGGAGACAGTCGTGTCCGCATGACCTCGCCGCTGTTGATACCGCACAACGCGTTCAGTGTTGCGCGTGCCGCTGAGCGGGTTTACGCCGCGTCCACAGACAAGACGCAGTTCAGCTGCGAGCGTATGTTTCCGCGCTACCTGCGCGCGCCGCAGGCAGAGCGCGAACGGCTTGAGAGAATGGCGGCGACGTCACAGTGACTTGCTCCAAATGGCGATATCGGAGGCACAGTTATAATCGAGCCTGCAATTGTCAGCTCTGATTGTACAAATATTCAATCCTCATATAATATACGATATCTATACAGAAAGGATACTAAAGATATGAAAACCATCAAAGATAAGCAGATACTTGTCGGCGCGGATTTCGCCGGATTCCCGCTCAAGGAAGCGGTAGTCGCTCACCTCAAACGCCGCGGCTGGACGGTCACCGACGTCGGAGTCAAGAGTCCGGACGACGATGACACCGACCTCATGTTCCACCGCATCGGTCTGCGCGTCGGCTCGATGATATCTGAGGGCGAGTTCGAGCGCGCGCTGATATTCTGCGGGACCGGAATGGGCATACACATCGCCGCGTCGAAGTGCCCGCACGTACACGCCGGAGTCGTCGAGAGCGTCCCCGCCGCGCTGCGCGCAATCACCGGAAACGGAGTAAATGTGCTCGCGATGGGCGCGTTCTACGTCGCGCCTCAGATGGGCTGCGATATAGCAGACGCGTATCTCGGCGCCGAGCTCGGCAGCGGCTACGAGTGGTGGCACAATTTCTACGAGTTCCACAAGCTCGCGATAGACGAGCTCGAAGCGTTCGATTATGAAGAATACAAGAAAAACGGCTTCAAGCTGAAGCACCTCGGAGACTATCCGCTGACGCTCGAGGAAAAACCGGAAGATTAAAGGAAAGATTATATATTATGGAAAAAATATACGCGCTCGCGTCCGATCATGGCGGATATGAGCTGAAAGAGGAAATCAAACGTCATTTCGACGAGATAGGAATCAAGTATATCGACTTCGGAACAAATTCAACCGCCAGTGTCGACTATCCCGAATACGCCGCCAAGGTCTGCCGCGCGATAATCGGCGGTGAGTGCGGGGCGGGGATACTCTGCTGCGGGACCGGAATCGGTATGTCGATTGCCGCGAATAAATTCGACGGAATCCGCGCCGCCGTCGCGTCGGATACATTCAGCGTGCGTTACACGCGTATGCACAACGACGCGAACGTGCTCTGTCTCGGTGGTCGCGTAGTCGGCGTCGGACTTGCGCTGGAGCTGTGCGACGTTTTCGTCTCGACCGAGTTCGAGGGTGGTCGCCACGCGAAGCGGGTTGGCATGATTACCGAGCTTGAATCGACCCACCGTTGATTGTGTGGGTGTTATATTACACATATGAGCATCGCTTTGCACAGAAATGGTGCGTAAAATTTGTATAAAATAACACTTGTATTTTTCTTATGAGTATGATATAATTTTCTACATAAATCTACCCTTTATGAAAGGATTTAACAATTATGAAAAAGACTATGCGCTTTATATCCGCGCTGCTCAGCTCGCTGCTGATATGCGGAGCTGTGGCGGTATCGGCTGACGACACCGCGGCAAGCGAAACAACGGCGGAAGAACCGGTTTCTGTAGAAGTTACCGACGAGACCGAGGTCGCCGACGAAGCTGAAACCACCGACGAGACCGAGGTCGCCGACGAAGCTGAAACCACCGACGAGACCGAGGTCGCCGATGAAACTGAAACTTCCGATGAGACCGAAGCTCCGGTCTATACCGAAGCTACCGAGATTCCGGTATTCCTCGCGGTTGAGGGACCGACTGAAAACTACCTGCTTACAGTCGGAAATTATCTGAATGACGGTTCGGTAAGCGCGGCTGACGTAATCGCGGACGCCACCGAGCTTGCGGTTCCCGGAACTGAAATCGTAGGGCTTGACGAGGGCTACATCTCGTCGTTTGCCGGCGTTGAGTCTGGCATATACGGCGGTTATGACGGCTGGCTGTACGCTGTCAAGTATTTCGAAATTGACGAAGCCGGCAATCTCACGACTATAATTGACATTCCGGTTGTCGGAATCGACGATTACGCAATTGATACAGCTTGCCTGATAGTCCTTTATTACGGTGATTTCGATCTGCCGTTCGCTGACTATGTGTTTACTGAGGACGGAATGGTACAGCTCAACGCCTACACCGCGGTATACGACGAGAATTATATGCTCGTTGATTTCGAAGGCGCTCCGCTCGCCGGCGGTTCATTCGAGTTCACCCCGGTCTACACTGACGAGGAAACCGGCGAGATCACATATGGCGAAAAGATAGTATTCACCGCGGATGAGAACGGTGTGACCGAGCTTGACGCCGAATTCAAGGCACTCGAGAACGGCTACTACATCGGTTCGATCACAAAGCAGTCTGAGGAGACCTACACGGTCGGCGACGCTGAGCTGACCAAGCCTGAGGTTATCCGCATGACCGACTTCTTTGTGGTTTATAACGAGCCGGAAGAAGTTGTCGACGACACGGTTGAAAAGGTCAACATTGTCCTCATCGGTATGCTCGCGTAAATCTACGCGGCTTGAAGCTGATAATTGATTTATAGCTTCATATGTTTTGGATTTGTTGTCAAATCCGGATTTGATATGCGATTTTAGTTTCGATACACAATCAGGTATGGACTATAATTCAAGACCAATCGGATTCCAAATCAAAATAAATAAAAAGAGCGCGCACGCGCTCTTTTTATTTGCAGATATTCACAATCCGCGGTTATTCAAAAATCCGGCTAATAATCCGGGTTATGCTTTATTTTAGTTATGCTTGATTTGTTTTTTGTTCGGTTATGACCTCACCAAAGCCGCTTCCGGTTATAAAGCTGAGCAGCTCGGCGCGCGTTTTGAGTCCGGCGTTTGAAAGAATCCGCCGTATTCGATACCGGACAGTCTCTACCGCGAGCGACAGCTGCTCGGCGATTTTCTCGGTCGTTACCTCGGTTGAAATCAGTCGCAATATTTCGCGGTCGATGGTGTCACAGCCAAGCAGAATCCGTTCAAGCCGCGTGAAGGTCTGCACCTCGTGGTCGTCGTAAAATCCGGTTGTGAATACCGGCTCGCGCGTCAGGGGCTGTTCTGCTGCTGTAATGGTATTTGCCACACAGCTCGATTCACGAATGATCAGCTTTCCTCTGACACGCACACTGATATTGACGTCGCCGTCAGTTTTGGCGAGGTAGGCGTAAGCCATAACTGTCTGCTGTCCGACTTCGGTATTGTCAAGAGTGAGCGACGTAATCGACGGTGAAAAGAGCCGCGATATCTCGGAGCTGCCAAAGCAGACCACCTGTATGTCGCGGGGAATCCTGATTCCTGCCGCGTGCAGGTGCTGTATCAGCGACGCTGCCGCGATGTCATTGGCGCAGATAACCGAATCGAAATACGAGCTGTCAGAAATAAATTCGTTCGCGCAATCGGCAAGACTGCCGTGATTTTCGAATATTCGGGCGTTGGGACCGAGACGCTCGGCAAAGCTCCAGCGTTTTATCAAATCAGCGGACGAGTCGGCGTAGCAGCCGTACAACGCCGGACGCAAGCACCCGCAGTCAGAGAGATGCGCGAGCAGCTGTCCTATTCCCGCGGCATAATCGATGCGTACAACTCCGCGAACCTGCGCGTTCTCGGGCGGCTGGCAGCTGACCAGCAATACGCCGACGCCGTTATCCGATAAAAAGGCGAGCGCCTGCGATATCCATTTGGGCGATGTGCCGATAAGCACGACCAATCGGTCGTTTGCACGGGTGCGCGGGAGCTTCTGGTAATCGTAGCTTGTATAAGTCATCGGATCAATCTCGAGCAGTGAATACTTTTTTCGTGACAGCTCCCGCTCAAGACCGATGCGTGTCTCGGCGCACCAGATAGATTCAACATCGTATATTGGTTCAATTATCACCGGTATTATCACAAGCTTCACCTCGAGTGTTTAATTTTACCGCAGGGTCGGAATACTGGAAAAAGTCTTATAATGGACTTGTCAAACTCATTAGTTTGGCGGCTTGATATCTGCGACTGCTGATGGGTTAGAAAAAACATCACAAAGCATTGACAAAGACAGGGCTTATGTAATGTCATTGTCATAATTATACCGCAAAATTGCGGTTTTGTCAATTGAACAGTAAAAATATCATTATTTTTCCCGTTATAATTACCTTGCCGTGCAGCTCCGGTCATGGTATAATTTTGACATAAAGCAATTTCGAGGTGATTTTATGCAGAAAAATAAAACAGAGACTCAGCTGATACAAAAAAAGCTGACGATTCCGACTTACGCGCTCGGGGAGGCGCAGGAGCTGCCCTATTTCATCGAAAACAAAGCCTATCAGGGCGCGACCGGACGGGTCTATCCGCTGCGGTTTTGCGACAAGCTGACCAACGAGCGCGTGACGCGCGATTACGACGCGGTGATACTCGAAAACGACTACATCAGCGTCACATTATTACCCGAGCTGGGCGGCAAAATACACGGCGCGGTCGACAAATCGAACGGCTACGAGTTCATATATCAGAACAGCGTTATAAAGCCGGCGCTGATCGGACTCGCCGGACCGTGGGTGTCTGGCGGCGTCGAGTTCAACTGGCCGCAGCACCACCGACCGACTACCTTTATGCCGCTCGAGACGGCGTTCCGCGCGAACGCCGATGGTTCCCAGACCTGTATTATGGGCGAAGCCGAGCCGTTCAACCGTATGCGCGGCGCGGTCGAGGTCACGGTCTATCCCGACTCGTCAGTGGTAGAGGCAAAGGCGGTCGTATACAACCGCACCGACCGACCTCTGCCGTTCATGTGGTGGAACAATCTCGCGGTGCGCGTCCACGAGGACTACAAGTGTGTATTCCCGCCGGATGTCGAGTGGGGAGTCGACCACGACCGCCGCGCGGTGATCTCCTTTCCGGTGATGCGGGGTGTATTCAAAACCGCGCGTCCGTATGATTACGGCGACGGTCGCGACGTCACATGGTACAAAAACGTGAAGCTGCCGACGTCGGTCATGGTCGCGCGCGGACAGAGCGACATGGATTTCCTCGCCGGCTATGACTGGCGCGCAGCCGCGGGTACTGTTACCGTATCCGACCACAGCTACAGTGTCGGCAAGAAGATGTGGACTTGGGGCGACGGCGACTTTGGTCACGCATGGTGCGCGAACCTGACCGACAACGGCGACCGCTACATCGAGCTGATGACCGGAGTCTACACCGACAATCAGCCCGACTTCACCTACATACAGCCGGGCGAAACCAAGGTTTTCAGTCAGGTCTGGTACCCGATCAACGGCATCGGTGAGGTCAGGAACGCGACCGAAAGGGGCGCGGTATCGCTCGATATCGACGGCGCGAAGGTGTCCGCGGGCGCGTGCGTGACGCGCGGCTATGATTCGGTCGAGCTGCAAATCAAATATCGCGGCGTCGAGGTCGCGAAAACGAGCGGAAAGCTCGCGCCGGACGGGCATATCGCCGTCGAGGTCGAGCTTGACGCGCCGGTCGAGCCGACCGAGGTATATGTCGAGCTGACGCATGACGGCGAGCGTTTGGTCAGCTATCAGCCGAAGCCCAAAGGGACCAAGCCTGAGCCGTCGCCGCGTGAGATCCCCGGTCGACCGGCTGAAATCGGGTCGATCGAGGAGCTGTATCTACACGGCGCGCACCTGATGCAGTATAAGCATCACACCTACAAGCCCGAGGACTACTTCGCCGAGGCGCTGCGGCGCGACCCGAACGACCTGCGCTGCAATCACGCGATGGCGCTGATTTACACCGAGCGGGGCGAGTTCGATTTGGCGCGCGCGCACTTTGAGAAGGCGATGGCGAGGTTGAGGCTGCGCAACGACAATCCGGCGGATACGCGTCTGTACTGTGACTTCGCGCGGCTCGAGCGGCTGTGCGGTAATGTCGACAAAGCCTATCGGCTCTGGCTCGACGCGTCGTGGCAGTATGGCGAGCGCTCGGACGCGCTGTATGAAGCCGCGCGGATCGACTGCCTGCGCGGAGACTTTGCGGGCGCGGAGCGGAAGCTCGTCAATTGTGTTGAGACGAACGCGAAGCACTACGGAGCGCGAATTCTGCTCGGCTACATCAAGTCGGACGCCGAGATGATCAAACGCGTGCTTGACGAAGTACCGCTCGACGCGACCGCGCGCTGCGCGCTCTGGCTGCTGCGGGGCGGGGAGGTTGACGAGTATCTGCGGCAGCGTCCGGAGGATATGCTCGACGCGGCGCTCGATTTCGAGAGAGCCGGATTTATAAATGAGGCGGTGCGGATACTGTCCGACTGCACAAACAAATCGCAGCTGATATACCTGCATCTCGCGCGGCTGACCGGAGAGCAGCAGGTATACTGCGACCTCGTCGGCTGTCACCCGAACCGGCTCGAGGACATAGCGGCGCTCGGCGGTGATGACTGGCAATCGAAGTATCTGCTCGGCTGCCTGTATATGGATCGCATGAACTACAATCGCGCGATCGAGGCGTGGGAGGAAGCTGACCGGCTGCACGACTACGCGCCGACCAAGCGCAATCTGGCGCAGGTCTACTACGACCACGCCGGACGGTCTGACGACGCGCGGCGGATGCTCGAAGCGGCGTTCAAGCTGGGCGGCAGCCGTCAGACTATGGCGCGGATATTATACGAGCTTGTCATGCTGTACAAAAGCAGCAATGTTTCGGTCGACGAGCGGATAAAGCTGCTCGAAGCGAATCTCGAGCTGACCTGTGAGCGGGACGACTGCTGTCTTGAATATATCATCCTGCTTGTCATGCAGGCGAGATATGACGACGCAGAGCAGTTGCTGCGCTCGCGCAGATTCAACATCTACGAGGGCGGCGAGGGCAAGCTGACCCGCCATCACGGCTGGCTGTATCTTTTGATGGCACACGCGGCGGCGTCAGACGGCGAGCTGACACAGGCGCTCAGCTTCTGTCATGACGCGCTGGTCTTTCCCGAAAATTACGGAGAGGGTCGGCACTACAGCGCGCAGGAGGCGAACATCTACTATTACACCGGAGTATACGAAAAGCGGCTCGGGAATAACGCCGCCGCGGAGCGAGCCTTTCGGACCGGACTCGGTCAAGCGGGACAGCCGAGCGAGATGACCTATTTCCGCGCGCTCTGCGCATACGAGCTCGGTGAGCCGGATACGGCGCGGGAGCTGTGCGGCGAGCTGCTCGCGCGGTCGGAGGAGCTGCTCGAAAACGCCGACAAGCGGGGATATTTCGGCGTAGGTATGCCGGTGCCGGCGCCGTATGAGCAGGACATCGTGCGGATGAACACAATCAGCGCGTATCTGCTGAGGACGCTCGGAGAGCTGGGATTGGGCGGTCAATATGCCGATTCACTCGAACGGCTGCGGGAGCTCGAGCCGGAAAATACGATTCTGTGTTATCTCGAACAGCTGGGGGTGGTGTGACCACACCACGGTAGAATGAGTCGGATTTCACGAAAAACAGCTTGCGTTCAATGCGGTTTTGTGCTATAATCTAATAAAGGAGGCTGACATATACCAGTCAGCCGCTTGATTTCGGAGGTGACACCTATGCTTGACAATATATTGACCTATCCGCAGGGCGCGGAGTCCGACCCGTTCTTCGCCGCGCTCGCGACCGCGCTGCTGCCGATACTCGGCTATGACGAGGACACCGAATATTACTGCTCGCCTAAGGGGCGGTACTGCACGCTTTGCGGCGAATGCGGGCGAAGCCGACTAATGTCGAATCACGAGATGCTGTATCACGCTTTGTTTGCCGCGTCGGGAGCGGCGTTCTGCTTTGACGCGCCTGAGGACGACGACTGCGAGAACAAGACCTATCCCGGCGCTTTGAGCGGCTGGAGGTGGGACGACGAATTCGTCGACCGGCTTACCCGAGTCTGCGGCGTCAGCTATTGCCGGCGGCGGGGTGACGACGTCGACGTGAGTGAGCAGATCGCACGGTCGCTGTCGCGCGGATATCCGGTCCTCGCACGGCTCGGCGCGAGCGGGAACTGCGTGTTCGGCGATTATGCCGCGTGGTGCGTCGTCACCGGCTGCGACGGGGATACTCTCCGCGGCAGGGACTCGTGCTTTAGGTATCTTTCGGCTTTTGCAGAATATGCTGACAGCGAAGCCGACAGCGAGTTCATATTACATGGTTGGCGCGAGCGGCTCAATGATGCGATAATCTTCACCGGCAGGGTCGAACCGAGCGTGTCCTTTCGCGAAATACTTCGGCACATCATCGACGTTCTGCGGTGCGGAGCGCGGGAGGATTACCGGCGCGAGGTTTTTGGCTTGATCGACGACGCGTCTGGCGAGAGGGCGTGGACAGCGGCGTTCATACTGACGTCGATGATCGGATATCCGATCGAAGCGCGCTGGCACGCCGCCGAAGCCTTCTGCTCAAAGGACAATATTCTTGTAAATTTGTCGGATGACGAACAGCTCAAAGCAAAGCTCGCCGACCTCATGTTCAGCCGCTACATACAGAATGACAACGACGAAACGCACGGTGTCTGCTGGAAAATCTGGAATCTGCTCGGAGGCTGGGGCGAGAGGGGATACGAGCTCGCGCCCGACGCGGCAGAGCGTATCTGTCAAAGCGAGGTCAAAGCCGAGCTGCGGCGGCTGTACACGATGGTGTTCGACAATGATGAAGCGGTGCTGCGCGGGCTTTGTGAGCTTGTAGATTGACTATTTCAGCCGCGCGATCAGCCCCGCGCCCTCCTCCTTGAGCCAGCGTCGGCTCGTCTGGTAGTCGGGCAGGATCCTCGCCACCTCGTCCCAGAAGCGCGGCGAGTGGTTCATCTGCCGTCTGTGGCAGAGCTCGTGGACGACGACATAATCGCGCACATCGTCCGGACAGAGCGCGAGCAGGCAGTTGAAGTTCAGATTGCCCTTGGACGAGCAGCTGCCCCATCGCGAGGTCTGATTTCTGATTGTTATCCGGTTATAGCTGACGCCGATGAGCCGGGCGAAATGCTCGACTCGCGGCGGCAGCAGCTGCTTAGCCTGTGCGGCGAGCTCGCATATCTCACGCTCGGAAAAGGGCGCCGCCGTGTCGACACGTTCACGCGCCTGTGTTAAGTGGCGAGCGATCCAGTCCGCCTTTTCGTCGAGCAGACGCGACGCGTATTCGTCGGTCGCACCGAGCGGCAGCCGCAGGATCACCTCGGCGTCGCGGTTGATTTCAATAGCCGCGGTTTTCCGGCGGCTGCGGATAATTTTAACATCGTAGTACATATGCTTATCCCGTATAATCATAGAATACATATATGATATCGGAAAATACAGGCGGTTGTCAAGCGCGGTCACAAATTATTTACAATCACTGTCGATACGCCCGATATATCGCGCCGTTAAAACACCAATCAAGCCAATCACCAGACCGCAGCCGAGGAATATCGCCGGAAGCTCTGACGAATAGCGGTCGAGGAGCCAGCCGAACAGCAGCTGCCCGACCGGCTGCGCGCACAGCGACAGGGTGTAAACATACGACATGATCTTGCCCATCAGATGGTCTGGCGTTTTTGCTTGAATCAATGTAATCGAAAGAGTCGAGAATATGCTGCATCCGAACTGGCAGAGACAGAATATCACTGTTATAAAGCTAAATCGAACGGCGGTATCGGTCGGCAGCAGGAAAACCACCGCTAACGGCAGGAGCAGCGCTCCGAAGCCGACAATTGTGTATGTCAGGTGCGGCGCGCGCAGCCGGTTCGCCATGACGCCGACGAATATGCCGCCCGCGATCGCGGCGAGGGCAGACGCGCTCTCGGATATCGCGTAGTGCTCGGTCGAGAGCCCGAGCACCGTGCGGACTATGTAGGGAAACCCGACGACCGCGATTCCGGCTAAAAACAGACTGACCGACGCGGCGACAAGCAGCAGCAAAAGCAGCTCGGGGCGGTCGCGGCGCAGAAAATTCATCCCCTCGCGGAGGTCGTGTGATATTGTCGTCAGTACTCCGGAGTTTGACTTAGTATTGACAGGCTTGAGCTGGATGAACAGCTCGAAGCCGGCGGTCAATAGAAAGCATACCGTGGTGCCGAACAGCACGAAGTTGATGCCAAACGCGGTATAAATCAAGCTGCCGATAAACGGCGTGACCAGCGCGGCGATTGCCGAAACCTGCGAGACTGCGGCATTGCCCCTGATGACATTATTGCCCGATAAAATTTGCGGGACGCAGGCCTGTACGGTCGGCGACTCGAACGCGCCGATAATTGACATAATAACGAGCAGTCCGCCGACAATGTATAGCTCGCCGCCGGCTTCGAATATAATTCCGCGACCATAATGCAGCATCAATCCGCAGACGAGCAAAATACAGCCGGACAGAGTGTCAAGCAGAACCATGACGCGTCGGCGGTCAGCGCGGTCGGCGAGTACGCCGCCAAATGGCGAAAGCAGTATCATCGGCAGCATCGCGGCGGCGGTGATTATAGAAAATACACTCGCCGAGCCGGTGAGGTCGAGGATATACATTGACAGCGCGAATTTGAGCGAGTAGTTTCCGACAAGCGAGCTGATTTGACCGAGGAGCAGCAGAATGAAGCTTTTGCAGAACAGCCGGTCGTTTGTTTGGTTTTTCATGATGTGTTTCCTTTCATGGCGCAGTAATATTTGGTTGGTGATTGTAGTGTGGCTGTACATACGTGCGGTTGGTATGTATTACCGATGTGAATTAGGTCGGAATGATACCGACCGTATGAATGTATATTGAGGAAATATCGGTCATGCTTCTATGAGGCTGTTGTCAAGCAAGGCGG
>CAJFKR010000075.1 GCA_904386005.1 Candidatus Flemingiibacterium merdigallinarum | reverse complement strand
TTACTCGGGGACCCCTGCCCCGAGCAGCGGCTTAGTGAAAGCAAACTTTTTCGTTTATTATGACTTTTACAATCGCCTAGTAATGAAAGTCAGAAAGCTTGAAAATTAAATTTTCAAGATCGGTCTGTCAAGCTTTGGTCTCTGTCGCGAGCCTTTCGATGACGCCTGTGACCAACGCTTCGAATTTTTCGGAGATCTCCGACGTTACATCGAGCACCTCTTGTTCGGTGATAGCCGCGCCGGTAATGCCGGCGGCCATATTCGATACGCAGGAAATGCACAAAACACGTATTCCGAGCTGCGCCGCGAAGATATTTTCGGCGACTGTAGACATACCGACGAGATTCGCGCCGAGCAGCTTCAGCGCGCGTATCTCGGCGGGCGTCTCATACTGCGGTCCGGCCATGTAGGCATACACGCCCTCTTTGAGCGAAAAGCCCTGCTCTGCCGCTACGTTTTCGGCAACACGCCGCAGCTCCGGGTCGAACACCGACTGCATATCGAAGAAGCGCGGACCGAAATCCTCGATATTCGCGCCGCGCAGCGGCGACATCGGCGCGAGCTTTATCTGGTCGGTGACACAGACGAGGTCGCCCGGTCGGAGCGTGCGCGTGTCGTTGTAGCCGATACCTCCGGCGGCGTTTGTTATGATCATTTTATCAATACCGAGCAGCTTGAACACGCCGACCGGATACGCGGTCTGCCACATCTCCCAGCCCTCGTAGTAGTGGAAGCGGCCGTTCATCGCGAGCACATGGCTGTCGCCGAGCTTGCCGAATACAAGCTCGCCTTTCTGATATGATACGGTCGATACCGGAAAATGCGGTATCTCGCGGTAGGGTATGACGACGCTGTCCTCGAGCCGGTCGGCAAAGCCGCCGAGTCCCGAGCCGAGGATTATCGCGATATCCGGCTTCGCTTCGAGCTTAGCTTCGAGCTTCGCTCGTATATATTCCGCGCTCTCTTTATAATCTGAAAATTCCGCTTTTGCTCCGGGGTTCATTGTAATTACCGTCCTCTCATTTGTTTTTGTTTTAAGCTGATTTGATTGAATTTTAATTTAACTTTGGGATTGTGTGCCTTTATATACCGCGGTCGCGGCTCTATATAGCATTATCAAGCGTTGCCGATGAATTCGCGCAGCAGTGAATTATTCGGAACGAGCTTAGCGTCTATCGACTCGAGCTTGTCAAGCTTTTCGAGTATCTCGAGTGCTTTCGGGTAGTATTTGCTGGTATCTGCGACGCTCGGCAGTATCGCCGTCAGCTCATTTTTTAAAAGCAGCGGCTCATACGGCATAAGTGAATCTATTTGAATATCGGTAGTGTCGGCGTATGGCAATATGCAGCGATCCTCGTTCAGGGCGACGCTGCGCCAGATGAAAAAGGTGAATTCGGGCGCGGCTCCTCGGAATTTGTAGTCGCGCACCAGACGTCGCAGCAGACGGATATCGCGCCGACCGAAGTAGACGCCGTTCAATTCGAGGTCGTCGGCGACGCTGATGAACACCGACTTGTATTTTGTGCCGAACAATGATGTGACCTCGGGGTAGATTGCCTGTATACCTTCGAATATAAAAATGCTGCTCTCGTCCGGGTCGACCGACTCGCGCACTCCGCGCTTTCCGCTCACGAAGTCGTATCGCGGCAGTATCGTCGGCTTGCCGGCGAGTATGCTCTCGGTGCATTCGGTGAGCAGCTCGAGGTCGATGGCGTTAACCGAATCATAATCAAGCCCTGAGTCGGAAGCAATCTCGCTCTCACGATTCAGAACGTCGCGCTCCTTGAAAAAGTCGTCGATCGAGATCAGGTGTATATTCTTTCCCGCCGCCTCGAGCTCGTAAATCAGCTTGTTTGCGCATATCGTCTTGCCCGAGCAGGTCGGACCGCTCAAGGCGATAATATGCAGCTCTTTGTCTGACACGACCTGTTTCGCGACGTCGTCGAGCCGCGCCTCAAACGCGCGCTCGCAGCGATTGACGAATTCGGTCATGTCTTTTTGTGAATTCAGTCTTATATCGACAGAAACCAAATGAATCTACTCCTTCCTAATTATTAGTTGTCAGTTGTCACCAATCAACGTTCAGCTGTATTTTGCCAACAACCGACCACTGATAATTAACAACTGAAAAACTTGTCAGCAGCCGCGAATTTTTCACGCATCGACGCGTCTGCGGCTTCAGACAGATATTCATATGGATATTTTGGCTCGAATATGCGCTGTATGCACTTCTTTTGGTCAGCGTCCACTCCCACGAGCTTCGTGACCGCTCCCGCGCCGACCGCGAATATACTGTGCAGCTCCTCCATCATCAGTACATTGTACAGCCCCTCCGCGCCTTTTATTGAAAAGCCGACGTTTTCGAGGTTGCCGATGGTATTTTTCTGGCGGTAGATATAATACGGCAGATATCCGCTGTTCTTGAGCTTGATTTGCGAATAGTCGACACCTTTTACCGTTTCGTCCGCCGAGCGGTTGTAGATTTCGGTGTCGATTTTCAAAATCTCGGCGGATTTTTTGACGCAGAAGGTATGGACTGTGATATTTTCCGGTGCGAGCCCGATAATCCGGTCCACCGATTTCGAAAAGCCGACGAAGTCGTCGCCCGGAAGTCCGGCGATGAGGTCGGTGTTGATTATCGGTATGCCGACCTCGCGCGCGAGCGAATACGCGCGGCAGAAGTCGTCGACCGTGTGCCTGCGACCGATAGCGCGCAGGATATTGTCGTTCATAGTCTGCGGATTTATGCTCATCCGACCGACGCCGTATTCGAGCGCGACGCGCAGCTTTTCCTCGGTAATAGTGTCCGGACGCCCGCCCTCGAGCGTGTATTCGGCTAACTTTGAAGTGTCGGTGCAGCGCGATATCGTTTCGAGCAGCTTTTTTAAGAGCTCGGGTTCGAGCGTCGTCGGCGTACCGCCGCCGATATATATAGTCATGACGCGGAAGCCGCTCGACTTTAGATACGCGAACAGCTGCGTAATGTCGCGGCAGAGCCGGTCGATATATTCGGGTATCAGCGACAGCAGCCGCTTCGATGTGTATGACACAAACGAGCAGTACGCGCAGCGGGTCGGGCAGAATGGTATGCTGATATACACCGAACAGGTCGGAGACTTGCCGTTTCGGGCGAGCCGCGCTATCTTTTGTTCGTTTTTAGCTATATCGACCGCGAGCGCGGCTTTGCGCGGGTTGACCAGAAAGCTCTTTTGCAGCATGGACCGGATGTCGGACGGGGTATACAGCCGCGCGCCGTCGTCCGAATGCGCCATCAGCAGCTCGGACGCGAGCTTCGCCGGTCGTATGCCGGTCAGTATTCCCCATGCCGGTATCGTGCCAAACAGCTGCTTTCCGGCTTCGAGCGCGGCGATTCCGGCGGCGAGCTTCGACGCTTTTGTCGTCGGGTCGGAATTCGAGCCGCAGCCGAGGTGCATAGACGCTCCGCCGACCGGCTCGAAGTGAGTCGCCTGCCCTGATTTGTCCTCGGCGCGAAAGGTACAGCTGACCTCGACTCCATTGTCGCGGTCAACGCGTATAAAATGTGCCGACTGCGTTTTATCGTCGTCGTCCTCGGCGAACTTCGCGCCCGGGTAGAATAGCATACAAAGCGTTTGTATATAGTATTTGTTCAGATCTCCGTCAATTTGTAACAGCATAAGACGACCTTATTTTTTCAATATCGAACTGTCCATTTCGATTGTGACCGGACCGTCGTTTATAAGCGAGACCTTCATCTCAGCGCCGAAGCTGCCGGTCTCGGTGTGTATTCCGAGAGAGCGCATATACTCGGCGAAATACATATAGAGCCGGTTCGCCTCGTCAGGCGACTCCGCGCCGAAATAGTCGGGGCGATTGCCCTTTCTGTAGTCGGCGAGCAATGTAAAATTCGAAATAACAAGAATACTGCCGCCGACATCCTTTACCGACAGGTTGAGCCGTCCGTCGGCGTCGTCGAAGATACGCAGCTTTGAGATTTTATCCGCGAGCAGCATAGCGTCGGTCTCGGTGTCGCCTTTGGCGACGCCGAGCAGCACGAGCAGCCCCGACTTTGCGCTGCCGACGACTTTCCCGTCTACCTCGACCGAAGCGTCAAGGCAGCGCTGTAGAATAGCTTTCATTATATCAATATGTCCTTTTATAGAAGTTTTGTGAAAAAGAGTGGTCTCCGCTGCGCGGAGAGAGTGGTCTGCCGCCGTAGGCGGCAGAGAGTGGAGAGTGGTCTCCGGCTTCGCCGGAGAGAGTGGAGAGTGGTCTCGCCTTCGGCGAGAGAGTGGTCTGCCGCCGCAGGCGGCAGAGCTTTGGTAGAAATTTGCCGGAGGCAAATTTCATCCACTCTGTCCGCGCAAAGCGCGGACACCACTCTCCGCTCTCCACTCTCTCCTACCTCGCAAAGCGAGGTAGGAGACCACTCTTGGTAAACTCGCTTATTTCACCGCGAGCGCCGTATAAAGAATTACGAAAATCCTCTTACGACGTCGACTACGCCGCGTACCTGCTTCAGGCGCGAGACTATCGAATTTACATGGTCGGTGTTCTTACATGACACGGTCAGATTCAGTATAATCGAGCCGTCCGAGCATTTCTGCGAGTTTATCTGTAGAATCGAGACCTTCATATCGGCGAGCGCGGTCGATATCGCGGCGATCAGCCCGATCTCGTCGGCGGCGTATATTTGTATCATCGCCTCGTAAACGGCATTCTTTTCGGCCGCCGTCAGCTCCCACCACGCGCTGACCCAGCGGTCGCGATCCTCCGGCTTCATCATGCCGGCTTTGACATTCGGACAGTCGGCTTTGTGTATCGAAACGCCGAAGCCCTTGGTGATGAATCCGACGACGCTGTCGCCCGGCAGAGGATTACAGCATTTCGCGAACTTGACCGCGCAGCCGGCGGCTCCATCTATAACGATACCTCCGGTTGAATGATTGTGCGGTTTCTCGACCGTGACCACCTGAGACACGTCGGTGATCGGCTCGGGCTCGGAATCCTCGGTCGCGGTCACACGTTCAAATTCGTCGCGCAGACGTCCGGACAGCTTCGCTACCGACAGTCCGCCGTAGCCGATGGTGTTGTACAAATCCTCGGCGGATTTGATGCCGATACGGAGCGCGACTTTCGTCGCGATTTCCTCGAGCTGCGAATCGGTAAACGCACGGCTGTATTTCTTCAGCTCGCGCTCTACCTCGGCGCGTCCGACCGCGATGTTCTCACTTCTCTGCTCGCGCTTGAACCATTGGCGGATTTTGTTGCGCGCCTCACCGGTCTTGACTATCTTCAGCCAATCGCGGCTCGGTCCGCGCGACGCGGACGACGTGATGATCTCGACGATCTCGCCGTTCTTCGGCGTCGAGTAGATAGGCGCGATCGCGCCGTTAATCTTCGCGCCGACCATCTTGTTGCCGACCTCGGAGTGGATCGCGTAGGCGAAGTCGATCAGCGTCGCGCCCTGCGGCAGGACAATGACGTCGCCTTTCGGCGTATATACGAACGTTTCGTCCTGATAGAGGTCGATTTTCAGCGTGCGCATGAATTCGTCCGGGTCGCGTGTGTCCTTATCCGAATCGAGCAGCTTTGCGACCCACTGGAGCTTCTTGTCGATGTCGTCGCGGCTGTCCGCGCCCGATTTGTACTTCCAGTGCGCGCAGATGCCGTATTCGGCGACATGGTGCATCTCCCAGGTGCGTATCTGCACCTCGAACGGGATTCCGTCGCGGCCGATGACTGTGGTGTGCAGCGAACGGTACATATTCGGCTTCGGAGTCGAGATGTAGTCCTTGAAACGTCCCGGCATTGATTTATACATCTCATGGATTATGCCGAGGACGGTATAGCACTCAAGCTCAGTGTCGACGATTATGCGTATCGCGTAGAAGTCGTAGATTTCGTCGAACGACTTATTCTGATTGTACATCTTCTTGTAAATCGAATACACCGACTTTACGCGGCCCTCGAGCGTGAATTTCAGACCGTATTCGTTCAGCTTCGCCGCGACATTCGCTTTTGTGTTGCCGATAAAGTTGCGGTTCATGCCGTACTTTTTCTCGATGTCGCGCCGCACCTCCTCGAATCCGATCGGGTCGAGGTAGGAGAGCGCGAGCTGCTCGAGCTCCTGCTTGATGCGCTGCATACCGAGTCGATGCGCGAGAGGAGCGAACACGTGCATCGTCTCAAGCGCGGTGATTCGTCGTTTCGGCTCGGGTTTAGCGTCGAGTGTGCGCATATTGTGCAGCCGGTCGCAGAGCTTGATGAAGATGACGCGGATGTCCTTCGACATCGCGAGGAACATTTTTCGGAGATTCTCGATCTCGGCCTCTTCCTTGTCCTCAATGTTGAGCTGCACGAGCTTGGTAAGACCGTCGACGAGCATGGCGACGTCGTCTCCGAATTCGGCACGTATCTTGTCAAGGTTGGTCTTTTCGGAGCAGTCCTCGACAGTGTCATGGAGCAGCGCGGCGCATATGCTGTCGGTATCAAGCTCAAGTCCGGCGACAATCTCGGCGACCGCGATCGGATGCGATATATACGGCTCGCCGCTGACTCTGAACTGCCCCTCGTGCAGCTCCTTCGCGTACAGGAAGGCGCGCTCGATTTTCTTCAGGTCGTACTTTTTGCCGGTCATGACCAGCATATCGACAAGATTGGAAATCGGTTCGAGCTCCTCTGGAAGTATTATTTTTTGATAATCATCACTCATAATATCATCAATCCTTGACTTCGATATAGTTATGACTATGACTTCGCGTCAGCGAAGTCTACCTTTCTTTCTATGTCGATGTTTTGTGGCGGTTTCGTTAGCGAAATCGAAGTCGGAGACTTCGAAGTCACAAAACTCGTACAACAAATGTCACGGTTATGCGAAATGGCGAATGAACGCGGACGCTTATGTATATCTGATGCCGCCGCGGCACAGACGGTATACAGACATTTTTATGACCAAGTTCGATTCAATATTACAGTATATCCGGTCAGAAATGTCCGGATATACGGTCAGGCGCGTCCGGTTGACTTGCGTTTGAGACGGGAGTATATCTCCGACTTTTCTAAATTGATCTTACCCTTGACCGGCAAAAGCCCGGCTCGCTTGCAGCCGTCGTCGGCATCAAGCGACACGAGCCCGAGCTCGGCGAATATATCGAGCATCAATGAGACCGAATCAGGGTCGAATGACAACGCGTACGCAAGCTCGTTCAATTCGCGGGGGCTGTCCGCGTGCGCCTTCATATACAAATACAGCTTCGCGAAGTCGTCGCGCTCGGGCACAAACGGCTCGGACACGCTCCTCGGCTCGGATAGGCGAATATCCTTTACAAGCAGCTGCAACGACTGTCTGCCGCGGAACTCGTTTATGTCAAGGTTATAAACAACGTCGATCATATCTCCGACGCGGCAGGGGAATTCGTCGGTCGGCAGACCGAAGCAGAGCGCGGTGTATACCTGCGGACAATCGGATGCGGTGCGCAGTGTCAGGCGGGTATGCCGGCGCTGCGAAAGCGGCGTTATTTCGGAGATGATCAGTCCGTCAGTCTCAATCAGGGGCTGCGTATTCGCGACACCGAACGGTTCGAGCAGATAGAGCTCGTTCGCGAGCTTTATCGAGATCTCCTCCGGTTGGAGCTTGAGGTCGATGTCTACCGTGCGGCTGGGTTCGTGGTCACCGAATGCCTTGCGGGCGTATTCGTTGATCTGCCGTCTGAACTCGGCAAGGCAGCTCCGCTTTATCGACAGCCCGGCGGCAAGCTCATGTCCGCCGTATTTGACGAGCGACGACTTGCAGGCTTCGAGCGCGTCGACGAGGTTCATCCCCTTGACCGACCGCCCCGAGCCCTTGCCGATGTCGTCGTCGGGCGATTCTGTAGTCTGTCCCTCGAACGATATCAAAATCGACGGCAGATTGTAACGCTCGGTCAGCCTTGAGCTGACAATGCCGATAACGCCGTGATGCCAGTGGTCGTCGTCGATGACGATAACATAATCGTCGTCCCTGCACTGCTCGGCTATCTTCTTGTCAGCCTCGTCGATTATCGCGTTTTCCTCGGCTTGACGGCGGCGGTTGATTTCGCAGAGCTCGGCGGCGATCCGGTCGGCTTCGGCCTGACGCTCGGTCAGGAACAGCTCGAGCGCGACGGTCGCGTTCGATATGCGTCCGGCGGCGTTGATGCGCGGTGCCAACGTGAAGCCGACAATTGACGAGGTCATTCTGCGCTTGACCGAAAGGCTGCCGTCGCGGTTTTCATTCATCACGCCCGACGCGTGCATAAGCGCGCGCAGTCCACGATTCTTTGTGTCCTCGAGCAGCTTTAAGCCATAGCTGACTATGATCCGGTTCTCGTCGACCAGCGGCATTACATCGGCGATAGTACCGACGGCTACGAGGTCTCCGCAGCGCGCCGCGGCAAATTTCGTGGCGTTATATAATGTAGTCGACCTTAGGTTCTGCTCGAGCGCGCAGATGAGCTTGAACGCGACTCCGACTCCCGCGAGCTCCTTGAATGGGTAGTCGCAATCGGGACGGCGCGGGTTGACTACCGCGGCGCAGACCGGCAGCTCGGGGCGGCATTCGTGGTGGTCGGTCACGACCGTGTCGATACCGAGCCGTGCCGCCTCGGCGATTTCGTCAATCGCGGTGATTCCGGTGTCGACTGTGATCAGCAGCTGCTTGTGCTGAGCGGCGAGCGAGCGTATCGCGTCGAGGTTGATTCCGTACCCCTCGCCTACCCGACTGGGAATATAATACGAGACGTCAGCTGAATGTATTCTAAGGTAGGAATACAGGATTGTCACCGACGTTACGCCGTCGACGTCGTAGTCGCCGTATATGACGATCTTTTCGCGGTTGACAAGCGCGCGGCGTATCCGCTCGACCGCACGGTCCATGTCGCGCATAAGGTAGGGGTCGTGCAGAGTTCCGGTGTCCTTTTGTATGAATGAGCGCGCCGAGTCGGGCGTATCGCAGCCGCGCTGACAGAGCAGCCGCGCGGTGGCGGGGAGTATTCCGAGCGTGCTTGCTACGGCGTTTACTTTATCCTGCTCGGGCTGGCGGCAGAGATTCCAGATTTTGTCTTTTGCCGTGTGTATGTGCATGATTGTGAATAATCTCCTTCTTTGGGGACGGCGAATTCAGACTGTATGGCTGTGATCAGGTCAATTATTTCGAGTGGCGTCCAGCGAAGTATTGTCGGTAACGACTTACATGGTCTTATTTGTATCGTCCATAATCTTATTTGTATTGTCGGTCGCGGTATTGTCAGTGTCACCCGCCGCGGTCTTGCTTGCGGCGTTTATTATACCATTGGTTGGCATATCGCCGACCCCTCCGCTCTGTATTATCTGTACTATCCTGACATCGCAGCGCTTTTCGGCGCGCTTGTTGAGACCGAAATATAAAAAGACAAACGCGGCGGCAAATCCGACCGCCGACACGATATACGCGGCGAGAGTCGATATCAGCCGGCCGGCAAAGTATCCGGCGACGCCGAATAGGAGCGGCAGCAGAAATACCGCCGCTGCGTAGCCGATGACGATATTCGAGTCGGTCTCGACGATGACTCGGTCTCCCACCTTAGCGCCGAGTGTGTTGTCCGCCGCGGTGACCAGCTCATGGTTTGTCGCGAGCGTCATGCAGCCCGAGCAGCCGCCCTCTCCCGATTTCGCCGCGCAGCCCTCGCAGGCGGTTTTGCGCGATACCGAAATTGTCGCGCGGTTTCCTTGCAGACTTTTGACTATGCCAATCTGACGCATCCTGTCACTTCCTGAATTATTTTTGTCGGTACGACGAGATTGTGGCATAACAGCGCGAAGCGACGTCTCCGACTAATGTATTATATTATAGTATATCATAAATCGACCCGAATGTCTATAGTTATCACATTACTTTTCGTTAATTTAACAATCGCAACACGATTTTTAGTGATTTATCGTCTGACATAATCGGACGCTTTACAATATACATAAGGACGGAACAATCCCATGATGAGATTGCCCGTCCGTCTGGTAATAGATATATCCGGTTGATTTCGTCTTTATTCAGTCTTTTTTGCCGAGAGGGTGTATAGTCGGCTCGGGATCGGACATATTGTAGTAGCATGTATAACCGGTCTCCTCAAGTCTCGAAAGCAGCTTCCCGAGCTTCTTCGGCTGCGCGGTGAGCGTGACGTCATAGCTTTGGCGCAGCTGTTCGGCAAGGCGCAGCGCGCTCTCGAAGCTCTCGTCGGTATATATGACCGCGGCGCGCTCACGCGCGGTCGGGATCTTATAGCCATGCTCGAGCAGGATTCCGGCGATGCGCTCGAAGCCTATCGAGAAACCGACCGCGGGTATCTGCTCGCCGAGGAATTTGCCGATGAGGTTGTCGTATCTGCCGCCGCCGCCGAGTGCTCCACGGAATTCGGGCGAGCGGATTTCGAATACCGTACCGGTGTAGTAGCCCTGACCGCGTACAAGCGTCGGGTCGTATACGACTTGATAACCGTCTGAAAGCGAATTCGAGATGTCGATTATGCGGCGAAGATTGGAGATATAATCCTGTTCACCGCAGAGCGCGGCGGCGCGGTCGAGCGTCAGCTTATTGTCCGCAAGCTCGTTCATCAGCCGCTCGGTGTTTTCTGACGAGAAGCCCTTTGCCACAAGCTCCTCGCCGACTCCGGCGGCGTCGATTTTATCGAGCTTGTCGAGCGAGATGCAGACCGAGTCGCAGTCGTTCTCGTCGAATCCGGCGCCGGTGATGATTGCCTTGAGCAGCCGGCGGTCGTTGATGTGGATATTGAAATTGTCGAAGCCGATATTTTTCAGTGCCTTCGCGGTCGTGTTGATTAGCTCGACCTCGGCGGTATACGAATCGCTGCCGATGATGTCGATGTCGCACTGCACGAATTCGCGCATTCTTCCCTTCTGCGGGCGCTCGGCGCGGTAGACACGGTCGAGCTGGATCACCTTGAAAGGCAGCGGCAGGCGCGCGCGGTTGTTTGAATAGTATCTGGTAAGCGGGAGCGTGAGGTCATAACGCAGTCCCATGTCGCAAAGCTCATTCGGGTCGCCCGAGGCTATCGCTTCGTCTAATTTCTCACCGCGCTTCAATATTTTGAATATAAGATTGAGGTTCTCGCCGCCGTCGCTTTTATCGAGGTTTTCGACGTCCTCTATGATCGGGGTGGTGATGCGTTCAAAGCCGCAGCGCGTATAGGTGTCGAGGATGGTTGACTGGAGATAGTCGCGTATCCTCACCTCACTTGGGAGATAGTCGGCTGTTCCTTTGACCGGAGTTGTTTTCATTATGCTATGACCCTGACTTTGCTAACGCAAAGTCTACCTTTCTTTGTCGATGTTAATTGTGAGCTGTGATGAAATCACAAAGCCCGCGGTTTGCAATACTTGCGCGAAAAATCCTATGGCTATTTTAAGTACAGCTATGATAAGATAAAAAAACCGAACCATAATGCCGTGTGACCTTTGGTTCGGTTTGTGGTGCAGGTAACAGGAATTGAACCTGCATGAAGTTGCCCTCACTAGAACCTGAATCTAGCGCGTCTGCCAGTTCCGCCATACCTGCATATAAATTGTAGCTGCTCTATTATAGCTCCGCCATTTGGCTGCACCCTGTCGAGTACTTTAATAGTATACCACAACTAAATTCATTTGTCAATAGGTTTTGCAAAAAAATATAATTTTTCAAAAAAATTCTCCGCGACCCTCTCGCCGCGGAGAATTATCAGATTATTTCTGCATATGGATCGAGCTGAGCTCACTCGATCTCGGCAAGGTCAAGCTTGCTGCCATAATCGGTGAACTCCGGGTCGAGCGTATTGTAAAGCTTGTAGAATTCCTCGTAGAACTTTGATTGAGCGTAGTTCTGAACAATTTCGTCGCGGTGCTCATTCATATATTCAAGATCCTTTTCGCACTTCATTATTATATGGAAGCCAAATTCTGATTCGACGATTTCGCTAATCTCGCCGACCGCGAGCGGCTCGGCGGCGTTCCAGACCTCGTCGAGCGCGTCGTAGTGCATCGTGTAATAGCCGTGTTCAATCGGCACCTGTTCGGGAGAGTAGCTGCTGTATTCGAGCATCAGATCCTCAAAGGACTCGCCCGCCATCAGCCGCTCGTACGCCTCCTTGGCGCGCTTCTCCGAAACCTCGCGGGTTTCGTCATTCGGATAGTAGATATAAATCTCCTTGATACATATGATGTCGTCGCCCTTGAAAGCCTCGTCTATCGAGGCGTCGTCGGCTTTTATGACGCCGGTCTCCTCCATTTTATCGAGCAGCGAATACGCGAGTGTCGACTCGGACGCGAGGTCATAGAACAGCTCGTGCGTTATATACTGCTCGTGCAGAGCGTCGAGGTAGGCGTCGTCATCCTCGAAGCCCTCGCGGTAATCTTCGACATACGATTCGATCGCGTCCTCCTCCTCGTCGCTCAAATCGACGTCATATTCATCGGCGAGCATCAGCAGTGTATGCCGGTTCTTGATATTTTCCTCGACAAGATACATAAGGTGGTCAAGCTGCTCGCTGTCAAGCGCCGAGTCCTCGCCATAAAGCTCACGCTTGTTATTCATGAAATAATACCGGAATTCCTGGTATTCGACGTCCTCGCCGCCGACCTGCATTACAACCTTTTTTTCCTCGCCGCTTGACGCGAGCTTGTCCCCGCAGCCACCCAGCAGCATCGACGCGCCGAGCGTCAGCGCCAAGGCGAGACATATCGGACGCGACAGTTTGTTTTTCATCTGCACATTCCCTTTCAAATAATACGCGAATCACATAACGCTTCTATTTATTGAAATTCTTATCGTTAACGGTGAAATTTCTACCGTTATTATCGCAAGGTGTCAGGTGCGTAAAATACACGCTATTTGTAATTATACTACACAATTGTTACATAAATGTTAAGATTGCCCGAAATTATTGAAAATACGTTATGATAATTCGTTGAAACAGACGGCGTGTCGTGGCGGTATATAGAGCGCCATGGCGGGTCGGGCTGTGCTATACTATAGGCACAAAATAACAGAGATGGACGTGAGGCACCAATGGAAAGAATCAGCTCCGGCAAGAAGCTGCTCGCGGCGATTGAAGAATACATCGAGGACTGCCGCGGCAGGGAGCAGAAAAAGCCGATATTCGCGAATGTCGCCGGCTTCTGTCGGTTTTCAGGAATGTCGGTGAATCAATTCATGCAATTAAAGCGGCGGTTCCCCACCGACTTCGAGGCGGCGGGAGCGTATTTCGAGGACGCCGCGCTGAATTCAGGCGCGACCGCGACACTGATAGGTCTATATCTACGGCAATACGGCTTCTGGGGAGCACCGGTTGAGGACGAAGTCAGCTGCGACCACGATATTTACGCGGATGGAGTTTAGAATCAAGTACGCAGTTTCTGGTGACGTCGGTGCGAAAAGAGAGTGGTCTCGGCTCCGGCGATGCCGGAGTCGAGAGAGTGGAGAGTGGTCTCCCGCCGCGGGCGGGAGAGAGTGGTCTCCGGCTTCGCCGGAGAGATTAGGAAGAAATTCGCTGATGCGAATTTCCATATTAAAATTTATTAAATTTGCCGCAGGCAAATTTTTCCTCAATTCCTAACTCCTAACTCCTAACTCCTCACTGATCCAAAGCTCGATGTCTTTTATTCTCGCGACTGCATTTACGTTTTGCTATAATTTATTTCTGGTGATTTGATGATACTTAAAGGCAAACCCAATCCTCGTCAGGCGGAGTTTATGCGCTCTACCGCGAAGTTCACCGCTTACGGCGGAGCTCGCGGCGGTGGCAAGAGCTGGGCGCTGCGGCGCAAGCTGATCGCGCTTTGTCTGCGCTACCCCGGGATACACTGTCTGATAATCCGGCGGACACTTTCGGAGCTGCGGCAGAACCATGTGCTGCCGTTATTGCGCGAGCTTCGGGGTGAGGTTGAATACGCGTCTGGCGACCGAATCTTCAAATTCAGCAACGGGAGCCGCATACTGCTCGGATATCTATCCTGCGACTCGGATACGCTCAGGTATCAAGGACAGGAATTTGACATAATCGCGATAGATGAGGCAACACAGATCACCGAGTATCAATTCTCCACTCTGAAAGGCTGTCTGCGCGGCGTCGGTGATTTCCCTCGTCGGATGTACCTTACCTGCAATCCGGGCGGAGTCGGTCACGCATGGGTGAAGCGGCTGTTCATCGACCGCGCTTTCCGCGACGGCGAAAATCCTGACGACTACCGCTTTATTCAGGCGTTTGTATACGACAACGATATTCTGATGAAGTCCGATCCGGAGTATGTGAAATCGCTCGAGAGCCTGCCCGACGCGCTGCGCGCCGCGTGGCTCGAGGGCAGATGGGATCTGTTTGAGGGACAATTCTTCCCCGAGTTTTCACGGGCAAAGCAGGTCTGCGAGCCGTTCGAGCTGAAGACCCTGAAGCGATTCGCGGCGTTTGATTACGGCTTCGACCGCTTTGCCTTGTTATTCTTAGCTTATGAGGATGATATCCTCTATGTCTACCGCGAATTCTGCCGTTCGGGTCTCACACTTACTCAGGCGGCGGAGGAATTCGCGAATCTCTGCGGCGACGACCGGCGTCGGGGCTGCGACATCGTATATGCGGTAGCCTCCCCCGATTTATGGAATCGCCGACAGGATTCGGGATACAGCGGATTCGAGATAATGTCGCGCGTCTCGGGACTTCCCCCGCTGATACGCGCGGACAACCGCCGAATCCCCGGGTGGCGGGCCGTCCGCGAGCTGCTGACCTCTCCGGACGGCTCCAGCCGACTGAAAATATTTCGAAACTGCACCGAATTGATCGGCAGTATGGAGGCGTTATTATACGACCCGGCGTCTCCAGAGGACGCGTCAGGCGAGCCGCACGACGTGACTCACGCTCCGGAGGCTTTGCGTTACGCGATTATGTCGCGCGGCGAGGATCGTTCGGAGACCTTGGTGACACCGACTGCCGATCGCGGGTTTATCAGTTATTGATAAATTTGAACCGCGGGTGTTTATATCAATGTAAATTTGCAGTTTAATAGAACAGCTGTAGCCGGCAGGTTTATTTTGCTTAATCCTTAGGTAGACTTCGCTGACGCGAAGTCAGGGGCATAAAAATGATATAATCGCCTTGTGCGTTTATATAAATAAATTTACGGAGGTGCCGTTATGGCAATCAGTAACTTCATTTCCACAGTCTGGAGCGAAACTCTCATAAAGCAGCTTGACCAGGAGTATATCGGAGTCAAGAACTGCAACCGCGATTTTGAGGGCGAGATTCGCGGCAAAGGCTCTACGGTCAAGATCTGCAGCGTCGGCGACATTACAATCTCCGACTACACTAAGAACACCGACCTTTCGGACCCGCAGACTTTGAGCGACAGCGCTACGAATCTGGTCATCGACCAGGCGAAGTCGTTCAACTTTCAGATTGACGACGTCGACCGCGCCCAGTCGACGCCGAAGCTCATGGAGCTCGCGATGTCACAGGCAGCCGCCGCGCTCGCCGAAGTCGCGGACAAGTATGTCTATTCGCTTTACACCGGTGTTTCATCCGATAACACCGAGACTGTAGCGGAGCTGACTGAAGACAACGTAGTCGACTCTATCATCAGTCTGCGTGAAAAGCTCTACGCCAATGGCGTGAACAGCAATATCCCGCTCTGTCTCGAGGTTTCACCCGCGGTCGCGATGCTCATACTCAAAGCAAAGCTTTGGACCTCATCTGACAACTCGTCCGCAATGTCGAACGGCGCGCTCGGCAATCTTGTCGGCTTTGAGGTGTTTGTGTCGCCGAATGTAGCGGTCGATTCGAGCGGATATACCAAGTGCTTAGCACGCACCAAGCGCGCGGTCGCATTTGCCGAGCAGATCAATGAAATCGAGGCGTATCGTCCCGAGCTGCGTTTTGCCGACGCGGTAAAGGGACTGCATCTCTACGGCGCGAAGATTGTATATCCGAAAGAGATCTGTCTGCTCAGCTGCAAGACGGCATGACAGCTCCTATAAGAAGTATTCCGTAACGCCGAGTCAGAGCGGCTGATATTGCGGTGCGGCAACAGCCTGTCGCGGTATGACTCCGCCGCGGCAGGCTGTTATCGGCTTATCGCATATCATGACGAAAGCTCTATAATAGAGATGCAGTAATAAGCTGCATGAAATATAACCCATGACAGAACAGGTTTTACGGCTTTAGCTGATTATATAACGATTTTGATTCGAAAAACCAGACTCATTTCCGACAAAAGGAAGCTTTCGCACATCGAAAGCTATGGTGATTATTATGACAAACAATAATATTTACACCTACGCGCTGTCATTAATAGGCGAAACCGAGTCGAGCCTCGGTATCTCCGATTACGACGCGCGAGCGCCGATCCTCCTCGCGGGTATAATCGGCGGATTGTCGCCGTTCAATCGCGAGCTTGGCGGCGAGGAGCAGAGCTTTGTGTCGACTGTCGACATGACCGACGATTTTCCGCTCGACAACCGGCTTACATCAGCCGCGGCGCATATGCTTGCCGCGGAATTGATCCTCGACGAAAATCTCGAGCTCTACACTACACTGCTCGCCAACGCGAACCGCATGATTGCCGATGAAATGAAGCGCGCGACCGTGACGGCGCCTATCACGGAGGTATACTGATGAAGTCCTGCGAACAGGTCGTATATAGTGACTTTTCGAACGCGTCGCAAATTGAGAACTTCCGCATAGTCACCGATCAGGCGTCGCAGCGTCAGCGGCTCGAAAAGCGCGGCGCGATCGAGCTGCTCCACACCTTCCAGCTTAAGCTGCGCGGCGCGGTCGCGG
>CAJFKR010000074.1 GCA_904386005.1 Candidatus Flemingiibacterium merdigallinarum | reverse complement strand
ACCATATTTCGCTTTTCGCTTGTGCGGAGTTGATTCTATCTGCGCGTAGTGTTAGCTCCCGCGCCGCCCTGCGCCCTGAACGGGCTGTCTTGAACCAGCCCGAGTTTCAGGGCTGGTTTGTGCGAGGATGGGCGATTTGCGTTCTGACGATTGATTTGTGCTTAGGAGACGATTCTCACAGTACCATATTTCGCTTTTCGCTTGTGCGGAGTTGATTCTATCTGCGCGTAGTGTTAGCTCCCGCGCCGCCCTGCGCCCTGAACGGTTCGGCTAAACGCCGAACCGAGTTTCAGGGCTGGTTTGTACGGGAATAGGAGATTTGTGTTCTGTCGATTGATTCTACCCGCGCAGTCTCGAACAAAGCCGCTGATAGCGGCTTTGTTCGACCGCAAATGATTTTGCTTGTTTATGGTCGCCCCCAAACTAACCCTTGACTCCGCCCGCGGGGGCGTCCCCGCCCCCGCCGCCGAACCGAGTTTCAGGGCTGGATTGTGCGAGGGTGGAGGATTGCGTTCTGTCGATTGATTCTGCTTGCAGTCTCAAATAAACTCGCCGAGGGCGAGTTTATTTGACCACGAATGATTTCGCTTGTTTATGGTCGCCCTCAAACTAACCCTTGACTTTGCCCGCGGGGGCTGCCCCGCCCGCTGACTATTGCTACTGAGTCGGGGGGGAGGATGGGGGAGGAGCTGCCGTCGGGCTTGAGGATTTCCTTTATGCTCCCGCCTTCTATTGTAATGTCGAGTTTGCATTCGTTTGGTGAATCGTTCCAGACAAGGATCAGCATATCAGCGTCGTTCCTGTAGCCCTTGGCTATCAGTGTGCGGCTGGACGTGTGAATGCCGATGTCGTCCGTGTAGCGCATGGACGCGAGCTCGTGCGCGAATGGCTTGCGGAAATTGGATATCAGCGCCGCGTATTCGCGCTGCGGCTTGTATTTGTCCGCGCGTATGTCCTCGCGGTCGGCGCGGTAGCGCAGCTCCAGCTCGGGTATGAAGCCGAATACAAACGCGTAGTTCACCGCGCGGCGCTCGATGAATGGATTCGGATTGCGCAATGTAATCGGCACATCGGGAAAGCAGTAGCGGAATACATCCGGGAACTGCCATACACCGGTCGGCTCGCCGCGCTCGCCGACCCTGCCCGGCAGATTCGAGATTCCGTGTACCGCGTCCAGATACGCGCTGTATAAATCGGTTATGTGCTCGCTCATCAGCGCGAAGTCGGGATTCTCGCGCTTCGCCGTCTGCCGCAGCTCGTCGAGCAGCTTCGTCTGCCCGCCCGGGAATGCGCGCGCCGGATTGCCGCCGTCGTGAGGGTGACTCTTGTCAAAGCATATGTACGGCGGCATACCCCCGATCTGGTCGTACAGCGTGCCGCTCGCGCCGAGCGACTGTATCCAGCGCTCCCGCTCGCACATCAGCTCGCGCCATTCGGGACAGGACGGGCAGGCTATCGCGAACATCTTGCGCGAGTAGTTCGCGAGGAAATCGCTTTTGTGCGACTTCGAGTAGTACTCGGCGTAGTTCGCGCCCCAGATCGTCTTGCAGGCGACACGCTGCCCCTCCCCGCTCTTGTAGTAGTCGCTGCCGAGGTCGATCAGATGTCCCTGATAGTAGAGCGTCACATGACCGCCCGAGTCCTTCACCGCCTGAATGTTCTGCTTCAGCGTCTCCTCGCCGCCCATCGAGTCGGAGACCTCGAGGTCGGGGTAATTGTTGTCGTGACCGGTGTCGTACCAGCCGAACAGCCCGAGCGTGTCGAAGCCGTGCGAGGCCGCGAGCCGGTATAGCTCAGGCAGGGTCGTGTAGTCCCACATCTCGTATCCGAATTGCTGCTTGTTTATCACCAAGAAATAGCCGGACATCTCGCGCACCCAGTCGGGACGCTCGTGCGCGGGACGGTAATTGTTCATCCACTCGGCGTATTCAGCCGCTCCGCGATGCCAGTCGCCCTCGTAGTAATCAATCCGCACCGGCGGGGCGGTGTGCCGACCGCGCCCGAAGCAAAGGTTCTTGTCAGCGACGAGCGTGACTGCCCCGCCGTCCTCGGGCAGCCCCTCTGCCTTTAATTCAGCGGCAATGAAGTCGGGGTCGCGCAGCGACAGAAACAGCGAGCACTTGTCGTCGAGGAGCGCGCACATCCCCATCATCGCCGTGCCGGGATATGTGATCTTCATGCAGTTCGAGCCGTTTTCACGGTGAGGATGAGCACCCGCGAGCCGCGCGCCGATGTTGTGGTACAGCCGTCCGGGCTGCTCGGGCCAGAATAGCGACATGGGCTTGCCCGCGGCAGGGGCTGTGTCGTCCGGCTGACCGCCGGCGGAGCTGTCGGCGGAGCTTGCGGCGGACAAATTATCTTTTGGCAAGCTGTCTTTTGACAGCGACAGGATTTTGCCGACGCGCGGATATTCGAAGTCGCTGATCATATAGTCGCCGCGGTTGTCGATCTCGGCGGTGAAGTCTACATGGTCGCCGTCGAGGCTGACTATGAATTTGACCGAGATGTCGGCGTATCCGGCGTCGGCGCGACCGTTGTCAATCGCGAGCCGGTCATAAAGAAATTCAGCTCGGCAGGCGTCCGGGTCTATGCGGGATTTGCAGTCAGACTGCGCGCCGCCCCAGACAATGTTTTCCATGCAATCGTCACTGACAAGCGTGAGCATGAATGGGTCACGCACAGGCTCGGCGATTATATTGACGCCGCTGCGCTTATCGGCGAACGATATTATTCTGCCCGAGCCGTCGAGTGCGAGCCGCAGGCAGTCGTTTTCAAGTATCATCGAATGAACCTCCGTGTGAGTTGAATTGGCGGCGATCCGCCGGAGCTACTAAAATTATACCCGAGCGCTCACCGTCTGTCAAGCGAATGTGAATATATTACATAAATTTGCGGCTTTTGTGCCGAGTCGCTGCCATACGTAATAGGGTATTGACCGAATATGAAAGTAATGGTATAATAATATTAACGTGAGTTCGATAAGAATTATAACAATGTAATAACGCAATCAACTGAACAAACAATATAAGATACAAACGACCACGTAGAAACCAGCCGCCGGTTGGGAAGCAGTGGCCCCAGCAGTTTCGTCCTTCGGACGAACCTGCCAAAGGCGGCGCATCTCTGTGGTCCTGACAACAAGCAGTAATATAATCTCTGCGCAGTTTTAAACAATCACACCATGACCTAAATTATTAAAAGTTTTCGGGTGGGGTCTGGGGAGACCCTTTTTCCGAGTTGTGTTAGCAACTCGTAGGGTCATCCCCAGAAAAAGCAAACAATATCGCAGTACTAAACTAAAGAACTCCGTCGAACTCACGTTAATATTATTAGAATTTCGGTTCAATCAGCACTATACGGAGGTCGTCATGTCAAATCAGCCCATCAAATATTCGCTTTCCGACTTTTCGGGCGGAGACATTGTTTTCCGGCGCAAGCTGGTCGAGTCTGACTACCGTATGCACTGGCACGACTGCTGCGAGCTTGAGGTCATACTGTCAGGCAGCGGCGTACAGCGGCTGAACGGAGTCGACTACGAGCTGTCGAGCGGGTCGATATACCTATTGACGCAGGCTGACTGGCATTCGATTCAGGTTCACGAGCCGCTCGACGTCGCCGGAATAATGTTCGACGACAATATAATATCGGAGCGGCTGTACGAGCGCGTGCTCACATACGAGACTCTCAATAAAAACCTCTGCTCAAAGCTCAGCGGCGCAGGCTTTCGATCGGTTATGGGACTGCTGGACGCGCTTATGTGCGAGAGCGGGCGCGGCGGGGACTTCGGAGATATGTATGCCTGTCATATTATCGAATGCCTGATAATCGAGGTGCTCCGCTGTCACGTGACAAGCGGCGCGGCTGTCGAAAAATCGCCGATAAGCCGCGCGGTGCTCTACCTCCACCGCCACTTTTCCGAGGACATAACGCTCGACGCCCTCGCAGATCTGACTCATCTCAGCCGCAGTTATTTCTCCGAGCTGTTCCGCAACGCGACCGGTCACACGTTCAAAAGCTATCTCATCGATCTACGTATGCGCAACGCCTGCCGCCTACTCGCGAACACCGATATGTCGGTGACTGACGTCTGCTTTTCCTGCGGCTTCGAGTCATTCTCCAACTTCATGCGCACATTCAAAGCCCGCATCGGCTCAACGCCGCTCGGCTTCCGCGCCGGATACAAAAATATTCAGGAGTGAAAACAACGGCAGCTCGACGGGGGTCTTTTGTTTGGTAGTGCTGTATTGTTTGGTTTCACTGGGGGAGGTGCCTTTTGAAAAAGGCACCTCCCCCAGACCCCCTCCGCGAAAACTTTAATAATTGGGGTCATGGTGTAATTGTTTATAACTGCGCAGATATTTTTTTACTGCTTGTTGTCAGATACCACAGAGATGCGCCGCCTAACGCATCCGCGCCTCCGGCGAGGCGCGTCTGCTTGGGGCCCCGCTCCCCATACGGCGGCTCGGTTTGTACGTGGCTGTTTGAAACTTATACTGTTTGTTTATCTAAATTGTTTGATTAGATTGTCATAATTTTTGTTTAATTACATTGTTAACGTGAGTTCGAAAAGAATTATAACAATATAATTACGCAATCAACTGAACAAACAATAAAAATTTCAAACGACCACGTAGAAACCAGCCGCCGGTTGGGAAGCAGGGTCCCATTAGGCGGCGCGCCTCTGTGGTTACTTACGACAAGCAGAAATAAAATCTCTACGTTGTTATAATCATCCACGTTTTGACCCAAATTCTCAAAAGTTTTCGGGTGGGGGTCTGGGGGAGACCCTTTTTCAAAAGGGTCTCCCCCAGAGAAAGCGAACGATTTCGCAGTACCAAAACCCAATCCCTCGTCGAACTCACGTTATTATAATATCCTTTGAACTCACGTCAATAAAAAACGACCGCCGCCGACGCTTATGCGTTGGCGGCGGTATCTTCGTTCTATCGAAAAGCCGGTTGGCTGAATATTCTTCTTTATGTAAATATATGTAAACTCCATTCGGAGACAAGTTTATATAAAGAGTCTATCCATAGTCAGCTTTATTTCGCGTAGTCGATGGCGCGGCTTTCGCGGATCAGGTGTACCTTGATCTGACCCGGATATTGCAGCTCGCTTTCAATCTTCTTTACAATGTCATGCGCTACGACGACCATTTGCTCGTCGCTCACATACTCCGGCTTTACGGCGATGCGTATCTCTCGACCCGCCTGTATCGCGTACGCCTTGTCCACACCCGGGAAGCTGTACGTGATCTCCTCGAGCTTTTGCAGACGCTTGATGTAGTTTTCGAGGTCCTCGCGTCTCGCGCCCGGTCTCGCGGCTGAAATCGCGTCGGCAGCCTGTACGATTATAGCCGTTATCGTCTGCGGCTCTACGTCGTTGTGGTGAGCCTCTATCGCGTGGATAATCTCGCGGTTCTCCTTGAACTTCTTCGCGATGTCAACTCCGAGCTGTACGTGCGAGCCCTCGATCTCCTGAGTCAGCGCCTTGCCGATGTCGTGCAGCAGTCCGGCGCGCTTTGCCATAGTGCTGTCGACTCCCAGCTCGTCCGCGATCATACCCGCCAGCGTCGCAACCTCGATTGAGTGGCTGAGCACATTCTGTCCGTAGCTTGTGCGGAACTTGAGCCGTCCGAGCAGCTTTACAAGCTCGATGCCGATTCCGTGAATACCGGTCTCCATTGTCGCCCGCTCGCCCGACTGCTTGATTATCGCGTCGACCTCGCGGCGCGCCTTTTCGACCGTCTCCTCGATGCGTGCCGGATGAATCCGTCCGTCCGAAATCAGCCGCTCGAGCGCGATTCGCGCCACCTCGCGGCGCACCGGATCGAAGCTCGACAGCGTGATTGCCTCGGGAGTGTCGTCTATAATCAGGTCGACTCCGGTCAGCGCCTCTATCGTGTGGATATTGCGTCCCTCGCGGCCGATTATGCGTCCTTTCATCTCGTCGTTCGGCAGGGCTACGACCGATACCGTCGTCTCCGCGACCGTCTCGGACGCGCAGCGCTGTATAGCCAGCGACAGGATGTTTTTCGCGCGCACGTCAGCCTCCTCGCGGAACTGCTGCTCGTATTCGATGAGCTTCTGCGCCGTTTCGTGCTTGACCTCGTCGTCGATGCGCGATACGATCTGCTCCTTTGCCTCCTCGGCGGTCAGACCCGCGATCTTTTCAAGCGTTTCGAGATGCTGAACCTTGATGGCCTCGATTTCGTCGCGAGTGTCCTGACATTCCTTGAGCTTCTTATTGAGCGTGTCCTCCTTATGCTCGAGCGTTTCGAGCTTGCGCTCGATCTGCTCCTCCTTTTTGGCGACGCGGGTCTCGAGCCGCGACAGCTCGTTTCTGCGGTCCTTGATATCGCGTTCCGCTTCGTTGCGCTGGCGCAGGATGTCCTCCTTTGCCTCGATGAGCGCCTCCTTTTTCATACTCTCCGCGGTGCGCTCGCCCTCCTCGACGATCTTCTTCGCCTGCTCCTGAGCCGAACCTACCGTCGTCTCGTATTTGTTTTCCGTATCCTTCTGTCCTTTCTTGTAGCCGAACAGAAGGCATATCGAGCCTGAAATTACAGCCGAGATAACTATTGTAAGTATAAGCTTGATACCTTCATCCAAAGTACGGAACACCTCCTTTTCGTTGAAATTGTAGTATAAATGCAATCATATCAACAGCCGCCGTCCTGCCGGTATAAAATCGGCAGAATACGGTCAGTATATATTAATTAATTACATATACATATATTGTATACAAAAAATCGCAATCTGTCAAGAGGAAACGCGGATTTTCCCATTGTAAAAGCGTCTAAAAATTTGGCAGTTAGACTCCCCGGCTTGATTTTCCTCCCGAACCGTTCCGTGAGGAAACGATAAATGCCGCTATTAGCTCATAAACAGAGCTTGTACAAGGGCGGCGCCGTCCGAATCCGCCGCCGATTTGCATGGAGTCGTCGGATAATATTTATGGGTTACGCGATTTCGCATAGTCCCTGCCGTCGGCAATTCCCGCGCAGGACCGCCGCGAGCGGCGGGTGAAATCGTGATTTGATATTATCGAAGTGAGAAATGTATGGACGATATACGCGTGTTGAAATCAGCAGCGAGAGCTGCGCGCGGGTGGATTTACACCGCCGCTCATTGTCCATACCCGAGCCGCGAACCTCATTTTTAATTAAATTAAAAATTCCCGCAGGGAATTTTTATTCCTCCACTCCTAACTCCTCACTCCTAACTCCTAACTCCTCACTCCTCACTCCTAACTCCTGACTTCTGACGTTACTAAAGCGTTATGTCGTACGTGTTCAGCGTCTCCATCGCTTCGTCGCAGAGCGCGGCGAAATCAAGCTTGTTTTCCTCGGCTATTACCCGCTCAAGCTCCGGACGTGTGCGCGGATGACGCGGCGTGAATACCGTGCAGCAGTCCTCGTATGGGAGTATCGACGTCTCGAACGTGCCGATTTTGCGCGCTGTCGCCACTATTTCCTCCTTGTCAAGACCGATGCAGGGTCGGAATACCGGCATATTCACTACCGCGTCGGTCACGGATATCGCGCGCATTGTCTGGCTCGCCACCTGCGCGAGACTTTCGCCGGTAATCAGCGCTCCGCACTTGTTCCGGCGAGCTACTCGCTCGGCAAGCACCATCATGTAGCGCCGCAGCAGCAGCGTGAAGTAGTCCTCGTCGCACTTGTCGCGCAGCTCTTCCTGAATGTGAGTCAGCGAAATTACGTGTACCTTGATCCGCGTGCAGTATTCGCAGAGTATGCGCGCGAGCTCGAGCACCTTTTCGCGCGCGCGTTCGCTCGTGTAGGGATAGCTCTCGAAGTGCAGCGCCTCGAGCGTCACGCCCCGCTTCGCCATCATGAAGCCGGCGACCGGACTGTCGATTCCGCCCGACAATAACAGCAGACCCCGTCCGCTCGAGCCGAGCGGCATTCCGCCCGCGCCCTTGAACTGACCCGCGTGTATGTACGCGCCCCTCTCGCGGATCTCGACTCTGACAACTATGTCCGGATTGAACAGGTCAACCTTCAGCCGCGGCATCACCTCGAGCAGCGCGGCGCCTATCTCGGCGGCAAGCTCGGGCGATGTCAGCGGAAAGGTCTTGTCCGCGCGTCTCGCGTCGGCCTTGAAGCTGCGCACTCCCTGCATGAACTGCGGCAGATACTCCTTTGCCGCCGCGAGAATAGACTCTAAATTCTTCTCGGCTACGCACGCGCGGTCGATTGTCACGATTCCGAATACGTGGCTCGCGGCGTCAAGCGCCGCGTCGAGGTCGCAGCTCTCGTCCTGCGGCTCTACGTATATAGTGGACTGCGCCTTGTATATATCAAAATTTCCGGCGCGTCTCACACGCGCCTTGAGTTCTTTCATGAGCAGCCCCTCAAAATAGGAGCGGTTAGCTCCCTTGAGGATAAGCTCCCCATATTTGCATAGCAATACTTCTGTCATGGATATACCTCATAGATTCAGGATAGTTTTCCGGATGAAGAAACAGCGTGAAAGAGTGGACTGCCGCTTCGCGGCAGAGAGTGGAGAGTGCACATGACTTTGCCTTCGGCAAAGTCATGTGTGGTCTGCCGCTACGCGGAGAGCTGATGAAGAAATTCGCCTTTGGCGAATTTCAACCAAATCTCTCAAACCGCTTCGCGGTTTGAGACCACTCTCTCGCCCCAGGCGAGACCACTCTCATATAACGAGCTTCCACGCTCGGTGCAGGTTTTCGATCTTGCACCGGCTGTTAGTGACTATGCGTTCGCCGTCAATCGACCACGCGATGCCGTTCATCGCTTCATCAGACTCAAACTCGACAACTCCGCTGCTGAATTTGCCGAAGCAGACCCGGCTCCCGCTCTTCCGATTCGGATTTTGCAGCGACGACAGCTCGATTGCCGTCTCGTTGAGCTCGGCGATGTTCTTCGGCATACGCACAAGCAGGTACTCGTGCAGCCCGTCGCAGAAATCAACCTCGTTCGAATCGAGCCGTATGACACCGCCGATCGACAGCGTATTCACGAACGCGCCGAACGCGAAGTCGTCGCACAGACTGCCGCGCGTGCCGTCGGCGCGGACAAAGTCAAAGGTCAGCCGGGTCGGCTTGATATCGCCGAGATGCTTTACTCCCTCGAGCAGGTACGCGAAGTGGCCGAACAGATTTTTAAGCGGCTGCGGCGTGTCGTACGACACCTCGGTGAACGCGCCGAACGACGCGACGTAGTTGAATATGTGGCCGTCTATCCGTCCGCAGTCGATTCGGTGCGGGCTGCCCGACACAATCAGCTTCGCCGCCTCGATAGGGTCGGTCGGCAGTCCGATGCCCGCGGCGAAATCGTTCGTCGTGCCCGCCGGAATGTATCCGATAGGCGGACGCCTGTCATACTCGAGCTCGCAGAGTCCGGCTATGACTTCATTTAATGTGCCGTCTCCGCCTATAGTCACAACAAGGTCGAAATCGGCGGCGTTCTGCTTAGTATACGCGGTCGCGTCGCCGGCTTTCTGCGTCGGTCGGGTCACGCATTCGTACCCGCCGCGCGTGAATATGTCAAGCAGCCCCAGAAGCTCGACGCGCAGACGCTGCTTGGCGGTGTGCTGATTAATTATCACAAGTGCTTTTTTCTGCATTTATCAACCTCTCGGCATATGAAATGAGCCGCTCGGGGTCGTTTTCGAGCCGGTCGCATAAAACCTCGTCGAATATCCGCGCGAGCAGCCGACCGCAGTCGCGCGGCTTCGCGCCGAGCCGCAGCAATATATCCCCGTTTATTTTGAGTCGGGACAATGAAATACATTCACCGTTTTCGATTATTTTTTCACGCCACTCGACAGCCTCGGGCGAAGCCGTTCCCAAAAGGAGCGCAAGCTGCAGCACATCTGCCGCGGCGTCAACGCCGACGTCGGCCAGCAGCCGCTTTATCGATACGCGGTCGGTATATTCGCGCTTGATGTGCATAAGGATATCGCGCACGCGGCGGACAGTGCGCCTGTCAAGCCGCAGCCGGCGAGCGCAGTCCTCGGCGACCTCACGCGGCAGCGACGATATAAGCGCGGCGAGCCGGACGGCGTCGCTGACCGTGTCGACCGGATACTCCCGATTGAGCGCGCCGACCAGCCCCGCTCCGGCTGAATACGCCGTCTCGTCAAGCTCGGGCAGGACTATGGACAGAATATCATACCGCGCGCACAATAGACGCTCCGCCCCCGCGCCGCGCAGCAGCCCCAACAGCTCGTCGCGCAGACGCTCGACAGAAATGTCATAAAGCAGCTCGCGGCAGGAGCGCATCGCCGCGAGCGTCTCCGGCTCGATGTCAAAGCCGAAGCGAGCCGCGAATCGGAGTCCGCGCAGTATTCGGAGCGCGTCCTCGCCGAATCGCCGCTCGGGCTCGCCGACCGCGCGGATTGTGCGCGCCTCGAGGTCGGCTCTGCCCGAATATGGGTCGTACACTCCGACTCCATCGAGGTATGCCATCGCGTTTATTGTGAAGTCGCGCCGCGCGAGGTCCTCGTCGAGCGAGTCGGTATACTCGACCGAATCGGGGTGGCGGCGGTCGGAGTAGTCGCTCTCGCGGCGGTACGAGGTCAGCTCGACGCGGGTATATGCGCGGTCGGCGTCCGCGGTGGCTGTGTCAGCGACAGACGTATCAGCGACAGTCGTGTCAACGACAGTCATATCAGTGGCAGTCGCACCAGTAACAGTCATATCAGCGGTAGCCGTATCAGCGACAGACATATCAGTGGCAGACGTATCAGCAGCAGTCGTGTCAGCGACAGTCGTGTCAACGACAGTCATATCAGTGGCAGTCGCACCAGCGACAGACGTGTCAGTGACAGTCATACTAGTGGCAGCCGTGACGGTGACCGCGCAAACGCGGTCACGCGGCATCCGCTCGTTCATAATATCGCCGCGCGGGCAGAGCACCGTCAGCGTGCCGTGCTTAATTCCGGTCGGAATCACGCGATAGCCGCTCGTCTCGAGCAGCTCCCGCAGCCGCTCGGGCGGGGCGGCAGCGGCGGCGTCACAGTCGTGCGGAGTCACGCCGCGCAAAAGATCGCGCACGCAGCCCCCGACCGCGCAGACCTCGATTCCCGCCCGCCGAAGGACCGAAAACAGGGCTTTGACCTCGCGCGGGAAAGCGAAATCTACTTTTAATACATTGCGCTTCAATTTGTCATGGCGGCGGGAACGCGCTCGGCAGGATTGCCGCCGTCGTTTGCGGCTGCGGGCGACGGCTCGACGCTTTCCCTCGCGCCCTTGGCGGCATCTCCGCGCTCGGCGAGCCGCTCGCGCGCGACTGAAAGCATGAGCTTGATTCGGTTCTCCTGATTGACTCTCGTCGCGCCCGGGTCGTAGTCGATCGGCACAATGTTCGATTCGGGGTGCAGCTCGCGCAGGCGGCGTATCATGCCCTTGCCGACGATGTGGTTCGGCAGGCAGCCGAACGGCTGCGCGCAGACGATGTTCTCATAGCCGTTCTCGATGAGCTCGAGCATCTCGGCGGTTAAAAGCCAGCCCTCGCCCATCTTGTTGCCGTAGCCGACGACTCCGCGGACGAGCTCCTTTAAGTGGCTGTATGGTGTAGGCGCGCGGAACACGCCCTGCTCGTTTACGATGTCGATTATGAATTTTTCCATACCGGCGAGGTAGTCGAACAGTATAGTCGCGACCGCCTTTTTCAGCTTGCTGCCACCGTAGAGCTTGACGTCCTCGATACGGTTGTCGGTCTTGAACAGTATAAAGCTCATGAGTCCGGGCACCATGACCTCGCAGCCCTCGGACGCGAGGAACTCCTCGAGGTGGTTGTTCGCGAGCGCGGCGAACTTGACGTAGATCTCGCCGACAATGCCGACCTTGACGCGCACGCGCGTGCGGTCGGTGGGCACGGCGGCGTAATCGGCGGCGATTTTCTCCATGTAGGAGCGCATGACTCGCTTCGCGAATCCGCGTCCGGCGGCGAACTCGACGGTCAGCCGCTCGATCCATTCCTTTGACACCGCGTCAGCCGCGCCGGGGGTCAGCTCGTAGGGACGCACTTGATTGGCGAGCAGCATCATCAGGTCGCCGTAGGCCATTGCCGCGACCAGCTTGCGGATAAGTCCGAGCGTCCAGTGGAAGCCGCTGTTCTTCTCGAGTCCGGACAGGTTCAGCGATATTACCGGTATGTAGCCGTATCCGGCTTTCTTCAGCGCCTTGCGCAGCAGGTGTATATAGTTCGACGCACGGCAGCCGCCGCCGGTCTGCGTTATCATGAGCGCGGTTTTGTGTAGGTCGTACTTGCCGCTGTCGAGCGCGTTTATCATCTGCCCGATGACGAGCAGCGCCGGATAGCAGGTGTCGTTATGCACATACTTCAGTCCGGTCTCGACCACCGCCCGACTGTCATTATCGAGCAGCTCCATTTTGTATCCGTAGCTGCGGAACACGTTCCGCAGCAGTGTGAATTGTATATCAAGCATACTCGGGATGAGAATGGTATAGTCCTTCTTCATCTCTTTCGTAAACTCGACTCTCTCTATCGGCTCCGCGCACATCTGGCAAGAACCGCATTCTGGTTTCATGTGTATGGTTTATCCTTTCTTGTTTGTTAAGGGGACGCGCTGGGGAAAACCCTTTTGAAAAAAGGGTTTTCCTTACATGAAGTCGAGCAAGCTCGACTTCATGTTGACCCCATTTCCTAAAACTTTTGCAGATTGGGTTATTTATGGCTGTTAATTTGTGCCACTGGTTATTGTTCGTGCTTATCGTTTGTAATCGCTGTCATGCGCCGCCTGGCAGTTACGACCGCAGGGAGTAACTGCTGGGGCCACCGCTCCCCATACGGCGGCTCGGTTTTGCGGTGGTTGTTTGAATTTGTTGGTGCGAGGACTTATATTAGCGGACAGAGGGGTAAAGGAGATATAAATAGGGATATTAATTGGCATTTGAGGGTTATATATACAGTGAGCGGTCATTGGGATATTACCACGGAGATGTGCTTTATACGGACTGTCAGTAAACACAGAATCAAATGCAAGGAATGGTATGCTGTCAGTTCACAACCATTATGTCCGCCGCAGGCGGACACCAAAGCAATTTGCCTTTGGCAAATTGCTTCCACAGCTCTCCGCGCAGCGGAGACCACTCTCATAACTTTGCCGTTGGCAAAGTTATGACCACTCTCTGCCGCAACGCGGCAGACCACTCTCTCCTAACTTCGGCGCAGCCGAAGTTAGGAGACCACTCTTGTGTTCTCGCTGCCCTCTGAAGCTTCGGCATGACCGAAGCTTTAGAGCCGTCTTCTCCGTTACGTTAGTTTAGTCTGTTCTCGCCTCTTGGCTTCGCACGCCGAGAAGAGGCTGCGCAGTCTTATCTTGACCGCGCCAAGGTTTGTGATTTCGTCTATCTTGATCTGCGTGTATATCTTGCCCTCGCGCTCGAGTATCTCGCGCACCTCGTCGGTGGTGATCGCGTCGACGCCGCAGCCGAACGATACGAGCTGGACTAAATTCATGTCATCCTGTCCGGCGATGTATCTCGCCGCCGCGTAGAGCCGCGAATGGTAGGTCCACTGGTTCAGCACTCCGGTCGGGAACTTCATAACCTCGTCCGAAACCGAGTCCTCGGTGACTACGACCGCGCCGCAGTCGCAGACGAGACGGTCGATTCCGTGGTTGATCTCGGGGTCGACGTGATAGGGGCGGCCGGCGAGCACGATTATCGGAAGTCCGCGCCGTCTCGCCTCGGCGATGTATTTCTTGCCCTCATCGCGCACCTCGGCGAGGAATTTGTCGCGCTCGGCGTATGCCGCCTTGCAGGCAAGAGCGACCTCTTTTGGGTCGAGACCGTCGAAATATTTCGACAGGATAGTGTATATATGCTTTGCGAAGTCCTTCGGACGGTGTACTCCGATGTAGTCCTTGATGAATTTTACGTCGGCGAGCCCCGGCATATTCGCGCCGATGACCTCGGGATAGTAGGCGACGACCGGACAATTGTAGTGGTTGTCGCCGAGACCCTCGTCGAAGTTGTAGGTCATGCAGGGATAGAATATCGCGTCGACTCCCGCGGCGAGCAGCGCCTCGACGTGACCGTGCATCAGCTTCGCCGGGAAGCAGACCGTGTCGGACGGGATAGTCTGCTGTCCGGACAGGTAGAGCTTGCGGTCGCTGCGCGGCGATACCACGACCTCGAAATTGAGGCGCGTAAAGAAGGTGTGCCAGAACGGCAGCAGCTCGTACATATTAAGTCCCATAGGCAGACCGATTTTTGCGCGCGGATGCTCGGGCTTTGAGTTATAGCCTGCGAGCAGGTTCAGCTTGTACTCGTACAGGTCGAAATGCTCGCGCTTCTCGCCGTGCAGAGTCGGGCGCTCACAGCGGTTGCCGCCGATGAACTTGCGTCCGCCGTCGAACGTGTTGACGGTGAGCCGGCAGTGGTTCTCGCAGAGTCCGCAGGTCGTGACCTTTACGTCGTGGCGGAAATTCTTCAGCGCGTCGGCTGACAGCAGCGTTGTTTTGTTGTTATTTTCGTGCGCGGTGTCGAGCGCGTAGAGCGCCGCGCCGTACGCGCCCATGAGTCCGGCTATGTTCGGGCGGACGACGTCGCGTCCGATTTCCTGCTCGAACGCGCGGAGTACAGCGTCGTTTAAGAATGTGCCGCCCTGTACTACAATATGTTTGCCGAGCGAGTCGGCGTCGGCGGCGCGGATTACCTTGTACAGCGCGTTTTTGACTACCGATATCGACAGTCCGGCGGAGATGTTGTCGACCGTCGCGCCGTCCTTCTGCGCCTGCTTTACCGACGAGTTCATGAACACGGTGCAGCGCGAGCCGAGGTCGACCGGCGCGCTCGCGAACAGCCCCTCGCGCGCGAAGTCGGCGATGTCCTGACCGAGCGCGCCGGCAAAGGTCTGCAAGAACGAGCCGCAGCCCGACGAGCAGGCTTCGTTTAAGAAGATATTGTCAATCGCGCCATTGTGTATCTTGAAGCACTTGATATCCTGACCGCCGATGTCGATGATGAAGTCGACCTCGGGGAGAAAGTGCTTCGCGGCGAAGAAGTGCGCCATAGTCTCGACGAGTCCGCGGTCGACCGAGAACGCGTTCTTGACTATCTCCTCGCCGTAGCCGGTGACGGCGGACGAGATTATGTGTATATTCGGATATTTGTCGTAAAAGTCGCGCAGAAACTCGAGCACTATAGGCACGGGATTGCCGCTGTTCGGGCGGTAGAGCGATTTCAGGATTACGCCGTCGGTGTTGATGACGACGAGCTTTATCGTAGTCGAGCCGGCGTCGATACCGAGGCAGGCGTCGCCCTGATAGCTGTCGGCGTCGGCGTAATCGACGCGGTCGGCGGCGTGGCGAGAAGCGAACTCGTCGTATTCGGCACGCGTTTTGAACAGCGGCGGGCAGGCGAGGTATTTGCCCTCGGTATGGTAATTTGCGATTAAGTCGACCGCTTCGGCGAGAGTGGCGTGCTTTGCCGCGATGTCCGCGCCGAACGCCGCTCCGAGCGCGACGAAGTATAATGAATTCTCGGGGCAGGTGCCCTTAGTGCCGAGCGTTTTGTCGAAGGCTTCACGCAGTCCGTCCATGAATGTGAGCGGACCGCCGAGGTAGAGGACGCGCCCTTTTATCGGGCGTCCCTGCGCAAGACCGGCTATCGTCTGGTTGACGACGGCCGAGAATATGCTCGCGGCGATGTCCTCCTTGCGCGCGCCCTGATTGATGAGCGGCTGGATATCGCTTTTCGCGAACACTCCGCAGCGCGACGCGATGGTGTAGATTTTCTCGCAGCTGTGCGACAGGGTATTGAGGTCGTCCGGAGTGACGGCGAGCAGGGTCGCCATCTGGTCGATGAACGCGCCGGTACCGCCGGCGCAGGAGCCGTTCATGCGGACCTCCATTGTGCCGTCGAGGTAGAGTATCTTCGCGTCCTCGCCGCCAAGCTCAATTACGACGTCGGTATCGGGCGCGAGCTGCTTTACGGCAAGCCGTGTGGCGTACACCTCCTGCACGAAGCCGATGCCCGAAGCCTCGGCCATGCCCATTCCGGCTGAGCCGGAGACGGTTATCGGCGCGTTGGCAGCGTCGGGAAACTGTGCGAGCAGCGCGCGCAGCAATTCGAGTGTAGTCTCGGTAATCTGCGCGAGATGGCGCCTGTAGGATTTATACAGGATTTTTCCATTGTCGTCGAGCACGACGCATTTAAGCGTCGTCGAGCCGACGTCAAGTCCGATTTTCATTGTGTATATGATATCCTTTTCCAAATATGGTTTATTATTAAAACAATCATTTTATGCAACAAGTCAAAAAAAGCGTACTATATTATTATATCACACTAATTTTTCAGTTGCAATGAACACACTGTAAACAATGCGGCGGGCGGGTACGACCCGCGGCAAAAGTCAAGGGTTAGCATGAGGGCGACCATAAACAAGCAAAATCATTCGTGGTCAAATAAACTCGCCCTCGGCGAGTTTATTTGAGACTGCGCGGGTAGAATCAATCGACAGAACGCAATCTCCCACCCTCGCTCAATCCAGCCCTGAAACTCGGTTCGGCGGCGGGGAAGCCCCCGCGGGCGGAGTCAAGGATTAGTTTGAGGGCGACCATTACAAGCAAAATCATTCGTTGTCGAAAAAAGCCGCTATCGGCGGCTTTTTTCGAGACTGCGCGGGTAGAATCAACCGACAGAACACAAATCCTCCCAATTCCCGCTCAAACCAGCCCTGAAACTCGGTTCGGCGGCGGGGAAGCCCCCGCGGGCGGAGTCAAGGGTTAGTTTGAGGGCGACTATAAGCAAGCGAAATCATTTGCGGTCGAACAAAGCCGCTATCAGCGGCTTNAAGGGTTAGCATGAGGGCGACCATAAACAAGCAAAATCATTCGTGGTCAAATAAACTCGCCCTCGGCGTGTTTATTCGAGACTGCACGGGTAGAATCAATCGACAGAACGCAAATCTCCCACCCTCGCCCAATCCAGCCCTGAAACTCGGTTCGGCGTTTAGCCGAACCGTTCAGGGCGCAGGGCGGCGCGGGAGCTGACACTACGCGCAGGAAGAATCAACCTCGCACAAGCGAAAAGCGACATATGGCGCAGTAAGAATCGTCTCCTGAGCACAAATCAATCGACAGAACACAAATTTCTCACCCTCGCACAAACCAGCCCTGAAACTCGGGCTGGTTCAAGACAGCCCGTTCAGGGCGCAGGGCAGCGCGGGAGCTAACACTACGCGCAGTTAGAATAGATAAGAGCCGCGCCCAAAAATAAACAAGTTCGCACACACTACACCCCTGAGGCAGAGACAAAGCCAAGGGATAGGGGAGTCAAGAGGGGGAAGACCTCGCGGCGAGCGTGGTCTTCCCCCTCTTGCCCTACCAGCGATGGACATCGCAGAAATAATATATAGTAGTATTCCAGTCGTCGAACGCTAAGAATAGTGCATAGTCAGCACGAAATACGCCGCCGCGCGTATAGAATAGTGCATAGTCAGCACGGAATACGCCGCCGCGTATAGAATAGTGCACAGCCATCACGCCAATGATAACACCAAGCTTACAACTATGAATATTGCGTTAAATATTCCCCTCGGAGAGTTTCCGTTGTGTGACACTATTGACAAACGATTCGCGAATATGGTATAATTGTTAGAGCGACCGGGTCGGGCGATCGCGTGATATCACGCCGAAAGGTATTATCATGAGGAAAGTCCGGGCTTCATAGGGCAGGATAACGGATAACGTCCGCCGAGGGCGACCTCCGGGAAAGTGCAACAGAGATATACCGCCCCTTTTGGGGTAAGGGTGGAAAGGCGAGGTAAGAGCTCACCCGAGCCTGTGGTAACATAGGCCCGCTGTAAACCCTATCCGAAGCAACACCTTACGGGACCGCATATGCGGCGTACCGCGTACACAGCTGTATGCCGCGTGTGCGGCTGTCTGCCCGGCAGAATCCCGTTTGTGTGGCAGCGGCTGTGCCGCGAGCCATGCGGTGACGCATGGCAAAGATAGATGACCGCCGATTACAGAACCCGGCTTATAGATCCGGTCGCACCTTTTAATTTTGCATGATTGAGAGCTGAAAGCAGTCGTCCGCGTTGTATGCGGCGCTTTGATTGAAGCAGCGGATTTTTTGAAAGGAAGTATAAAATGGCACGAATAATTGCGATTTTGTGTGTGCTCGCGCTCGCGCTGTGCGGAATGTTCTCCTGCGGCGAGGAATCGAGCGCGCCTATGGGCTTCAAGGAGATATCGGACGAGGCGCTCACGTATCACCTGTATGTACCCGACGATTGGACCGCCGACCTGTCCACCGGCATCACATCGGCATATTACAGCGGAATCGACCCGTCGAATATATCGGTCACGGCGTTCGAGCTGGACTACAGCATAACGAGTCTCGACGACTACTGGGCGATGATCGAGCCTGACCTCAAGGCGGTATTCCCCGACCTTGCGTATGTAGACCAATCCGACGCGAAGCTCGACGGCGTCGACGCGAAGCAGTATATCTACACCGCCTCGATGTCGGGTAAGAGTTATAAGTTCATGCAGCTGATAGCCGTCAAGAGCAACACGATATATACGTTCACCTACACCGCCGAGGCGGATAAATACGACGAGCATATCGAGGACGTGCTCGCGATACTCGACTATTTCGACTTCAAATAACAATTCTGATTTATACAAACATTTCTGACAATGGAACAGATATATTTTGACAACAGCGCGACCACTCCGCTCTCGGGCGCGGCGCGCGCGGCTATGACCGAAGCGCTCGACTGCTTCGGCAATCCGTCGAGCCTGCACACGCTCGGAGTTGAAGCCGAAAGCCGCGTATACGCCGCAAGGACACAGATATTCGCCGCGCTCGGCGACAAGCCGACAAACCGGCTCGACGCGGGTCGGCTCATCTTCACCGCGAGCGGCACCGAAGCGGACAACCTCGCGCTAATCGGCGCGGCGACAGCGAAAAATTTCACCGGCAAGAAGATACTCGTGTCTGACAGCGAGCATCCGGCGGTGCTCGAAACCGCCGCACAGCTTGAGCGGCGCGGCTTTCGCGTCGTCCGCGTGCCTACTGTCGGCGGAGTCCCCGACTACGACTGCATCGCCGCAGAGGCTGACCGCGACACGATACTCGCGAGCTTCATGCTCGTCAACAACGAGACCGGCGCGGTATACGACATTGGTCGCATATCCTCGATAGTCAAGGCCGCAAACCCGCGCGCGCTGGTACACACCGACTGCGTGCAGGGCTTTCTAAAAGTGCCGTTTACGGTAAAATCGCTCGGAGCTGACCTCATCACATTGAGCGCGCACAAGATTGGCGGACCGAAAGGTGTCGGCGCGCTCTGGACAGCGCCCGGCATTCTCCGTGCAAAGAAGCTGTCGCCGGTCGTATTCGGCGGCGGTCAGGAGGGCGGTCTGCGGTCGGGCACCGAGAACACACTCGGCATCATCGGCTTCGGCGCGGCTGCCGCTGCCGGCAGCGCGTCTCTCGGAGAGACGATCTCCCGCCTGTCGGCTATGCGCGAGCGGCTGATATCGGCACTGACAAGCGACGAGCGCTTCGAGGGCGTGAAGCTGAATCTGCCGCCGAACGCCGCGCCGCACATATTGAGCGTGACCCTGCCGTCGATTAGGAGCGAGGTCATGCTGCACAGCCTGTCCGAGGCGGGGATATACGTGTCGAGCGGCTCTGCCTGCTCGTCGAACACGCACCACGGAAGCTATGTTTTGCGCGCGTTCGGACTTAGTGACCGCGACGCAGACTGCACGATACGAATAAGTCTCGGCGACGTGAACACACAGTCCGACGCCGAACGCTTTCTCGCGGTATTCGCGGAGTCGCTGAAAAGACTGGCGCGGATGAGGTGACGTCCGCGCCGGATATTAATCTGCTCGCCGCATTGACTGAACGCTGCGGCGCGCTCCCGCGCACAGCGGGATTTTTTTGCGCACACCCTCACTGACTGAATATGTATGTGCCGACTGTATATACCCGCTTCAGCGTATATCCAACGCTGTCTGCACATCGCAAAATCTCCCGTCTGTGACGCATTTTTTGTAATTTGTTATTGCATTAAAGCGCGGTTTGTGGTATAATAGATTGTAATACTCTGACAAAGAGACTAAATTCTTATTCAATGCTAATTTTACGAAAGGTCGTATACCATGATAAACATAGCCATATTCGGCTTTGGCGTCGTCGGCGGCGGCACGGCGGAGGTGCTGACGCAGAACGAACAGCTCATTTCGGAGCGCGTCGGCGATAAGATAAACATAAAATACATTCTCGACCTGCGCGATTTCCCGGGACATCCGCTCGCCGGCCGGGTCGTTCACGACATAGACGTGATTCTCTCCGACCCCGAGGTGAAGATCTGCGCCGAGCTGATGGGCGGCTCGCACCCGGCGTTCGAGTTCTCGGAGCGCGCGCTCAAGGCGGGCAAGAGCGTCGTCACGTCAAACAAGGAGGTAGTCGCGAATTTCGGCCCGGAGCTGCTCCGCACCGCGGCAGAAAACAACGTGCGCTACCTGTTCGAGGCAAGCGTCGGCGGCGGCATACCGGTCATTCACCCGATCGGCAGCTGCCTCACCGCGAATGACATCACCGAGGTTGACGGCATACTGAACGGTACGACGAACTATATACTGACCAAGATGATCTCCGAGGGCAGCGACTTCGAGACCGCGCTCGCCGAGGCGCAGCAGAAGGGCTACGCCGAGCGCAATCCCGCCGCCGACGTCGACGGCATCGACACCTGCCGCAAGATCTCAATCCTATCCGCGATAGCTTTCGGCAAGCTCGTTCCGCCCGAAAAGATATTGACCGAGGGCATCCGCGCGGTCAGCCTCGTCGACGTCGCGAACGCCGCGAAGCTCGGCTATGTGGTCAAGCTCATAGGCAAGACGGTGCGCGTCGGCGACAAAATCTCGGCCTGCGTGTCGCCGACTCTGGTCAGCCGTTCAAACCCGCTCGCGAATATAAACGACGTATACAACGGAATCCTCGTCAACGGCAACGCCATCGGCGACGTGATGTTCTACGGTCGCGGCGCGGGCAAGCTGCCGACCGCGAGCGCGGTAGTGTCGGACATCATCGACATCGCGACCTATCTCGACCATCCGGTTCACAGCTTCCACGTCTGGGAGCGGCTCTCCGACGACGAGATACTTCCGGCGGAGGAGCTCGAGTCGCGCTTTTACCTGCGCTTTGCGTCGAAGCCCGAAACGCTTTCAGGTCTGCCCTGTCCGTCGGTCGTCAGCGATGAGACTGACAATTTCGCACTCGTCTGCGGCAAAACGACGCTGAAGTCGCTGCGCGATAGGTACGGCGACTGCACGATCATGCGCCTGCTCTGACGCGGGAATTTTAATGCGGAGGTGAGCCATGACATGAAGAGGCGGAAATTGTCCGGCAAGGGTACATCGCTGCTGCTGTCGCTCGTGACTGTAGCCGTCGCGCTGCTGTATATTCTGTTCGGCGACCGGCTCGCCGGACTGCTGGGGCGCGATACTGGAAACCGACCGAGCACCGCTCCGGACGGTCTCCTCGAGGTACACATTATCGACGTCGGTCAGGGCGACAGCATACTTGTCCGCACTGACGATAGAGTGCTGCTGATTGACGCCGGCACGAACTCCTCCGAGGACGAGCTGCGCGCCTACCTCGACGCCTGCGGCGTTGACGACATCGATTGCTTTGTCTGCACACATCCGCACGAGGATCACATCGGCGGCGCGGACATGATACTTGGCGAATACAATGTCGAACGGCTGATAATGCCGGAGACCGAATCGACTACCGTCACCTTTACAAAGCTGCTCGACGCGCTCGAAGCGAGCGATGCTGTCTACACCGAGCCGGTCGTCGGCGATGTGTATACGATCGGCGGCTTCGCGTTTACGATACTCGCGCCCGACGAGTCGGTGGCGGACGACTCGAACAATTCGAGTATAGTTCTGCGGCTCGATTACGGGTCGACGTCGTTCATGTTCACCGGCGACGCCGAGGTCGAATCGGAGGCCTGCATACTCGCCGAATTCTCACCGAGCGAGCTTGACTGCGACTTTCTCAAGCTCGGACATCACGGTTCGACGACGTCGACGACCGAGGAGTTTCTCGACGCGGTCTCGCCCGAATACGCCGCGATCAGCTGCGGCGAGGGCAACAGCTACGGGCATCCGCACCGCGAGACTCTGGACAAACTCGCTTCGCGCGGCATTACCGGAGACAAGCTGCTGCGCACCGACCTCGATGGCACGTGCGTAATCTATTCGGACGGCGAGCGTATCTCGACTGACATCGACTCCCTGCTGACAAGCGAGCCGACCGACGCGGCCGCCTGATAATCAGAGACGATATCAGCAGCGCTCACGATCTTAATCAATCCCACGATCTCAATCGATCCCACAGTCTCAATCGATCCCACGATCTCAATCAATCCCGCAGTCTCAATCGATCCCGCAGTCTCAATCGATCCCGCAGTCTCAATCGATCCCGCAGTCTCAATCGATCCCGCAGTCTCAATCGATCCTCAGTCTCAATCGATCCGATATAAAATCTCCCGCATCGCGGCCGACGCGTCGGCTTGGTCGTGACCCATAAAAGCGACGGCGAGCCGCCGCTCGCAGGATATATACAGAAACTGACCGTACATACCGCCCTTGGCGTAACCGCTGCCGAACCGGCGCAGCTCCCAGCCGCGCTCGAGCACCTGCCGGCACCACTCCTCTGACAGAATCCGCCGCCCCCGATATACGCCGCCGGACAGATACAGCTGTCCGAGCTTGACCATATCCCCGACGCGGATAAACAGACCGGTCGCTCCCATAGAATAGCCGCGTGGACAGCATGACCACGCGGCTTCTTCAAATTCCAGTAGATTGAACAACCTCTGCCTGAGGTAGTCACAGAGAATCTCGCCGGACTTTTTCGTCACCACGCGCGACAGAAGATAATACGCGGCGTCGCTGTATACCTCGCGGGTTCCCGGCTCGAGGGGCAGTCTGTGCGACAGAACTATGCCGAGAAAATCCTCGCGCGTGCCGTAGACCGCGCGATAGGTGTCGAGGTCCTCGACGTCGATGTCCAAAAAGCCTTGCTCTATGCCGAAGCGGTGGCGCATGACCATGTCTACTGTAACCCTTTCCCAGCCCGGGTCGATATCATCCGGCAGCTCCGAGCTGAAAATATCGACTATTCGTTCGTCGACGTCGAGCCGCCGCTCGTCATACAGCATACCGAGCGCGGTCACAGTGAACAGCTTCGCTACCGAATAGCAGTCGTTAGTCCGGTTCGCGGGTCGTATAGCCGCGGTCGTGAGCCGCTCGTTTTCCGCCACCGCGATTGAATAGAGCCAATCCCCGCATTTTCGCGCCTTATTTATTATTTCTTCCGTATATTTACACATGATTCTCCGATAATTACAATTTGCGTTTATAAATTCATCCTCACCCGGCGAGCCTCGCGGCGGTATTTTACGCCGACTGATATCCGCCGCGCAGCGATTTTGACAAATGTCGTCAGCTGATTCATTCGTCCAAGCCGCGACGGCAGAAATATCCCGATAACCTCGTCGTCCGGTTTTTACGGATAATTGACCTTGAGCGACATATCTTCGTATGCCAGCACGCTTTTGCTGCGGGTAACGGTATACTTCTTGCCCGACAGCGTGTATACCCCTTCCTCAAGCGGCTCGCCATACAACGAGCCGGCTGCGAATCGCGCGAGGAAGCTCCGCACCTCGCTAGCCGGTGCGCTCGAATACAGAATTTCCAGCTCATCCCGTCTGAAATCATCCATACCGCTGGTATACGCCGAGGTCTTTCCCTCGTCCGTCTCGGTGAACACCCAGACCAGCAGCAGCGACGACATTCCGTCGCCGCGGAACTTTTCAGCCTCCTTGCGGTACCAGACCGGCTCGTAGAGCACGTAGTTGCTGTATATCCCGCAGACATTGTCGTACCAGCTGAACACCGACAGCAGCTTGATCAGCATCTCCTTGCATTCGATCGGCTTCGCTCCCTCTCCCACGACGGCGACCGTAATATAACTGTTGTAGCCGCGAGCGGCTTTGTCCGCGTCCGGCCACAGGTTGTTGTGCCTCGCCGCGAGCTCGGGAATATTCGCTTCGTCTGCGGGCAGCTTGTTTTCAATTAATTGCAGAGTCGCGCTGCACCCGGGCAGCGTCAGCTTGAAAATATCATCATACGACAGGTCTGCCCAGTCAGCGTCGAAGCCCCATGTGCGTTTCAGAGTGCGCAGGTAGCTTTCATCATTGAAATACGGCTCGGTGAGCAGCACCATCCCGCTTACGCAGAAATATACGCCCGTGTAGCCTGACTCCACGTCGTCCTCGTCGTCATCATCCTCGTCGTCGTCATCATCCTCGTCGTCGTAATCCTCGTCCTCGTCCTCGTCCGACTCGCTTTTCGCCTGGTTATACTCGTCGGTGAATATCTTCACCGTGTCGACCGCGTTCTCGTTATCCGGGTCCAGCTTGAGCCAGTGCTTCGCGTAGCGCACCGCGAGCGCCAGCTCTCCGGTATACTCGAAGGCATACGCGATATACATATTCCACTCCGGAACGTCTATCCCCTCGTCCCAGACATCATCGAGCGCGTTAATGGTGAAGTTCATGAGCAGCTTTTTCTGCTCGTCAGGAAAGCTGCTGCCAAAATACACCTCATTATAGCAGGCGCGCGCGAATAGGCACGCGATCCGGAACGCGTGCTCCTCATCCGCAATCGACCGCGCTTTATCCAGCTCCCGGATACAATCGACATATCGATCCGCGTTATTCCAGCGCTCGATCTGTCTGAAAAAGGCGTCCGCCCTCTCGGGTGAATAAGGAATCTCTTTATTCTGATTTTTCGACATAGTGTGCCCCTCCTTTATCCGCGATTATTTAATAATATTATACTAACTAATCTGTATTCAGTCAATACCGCGCGAGCCGTGTTCACGCAATATTAACATATGCGAGGCGTAGGTTTGTCACGGGTATTCATGAAAGGGCAAGAATAGCCTCTTGCTGTCAGTGAATTGATATGACATAGCCGGTCGGTTTATCATCACGAGGTATACACTGCGTGTAACGACGACACGTATAATATCGCGCTGATATATATGTTTGTGATTGTGCCCCGAGCGATATATCCCCCGAAAGCCCGCGTAAACGCAGAAAAAAACCGCCTATCGTGATGATGGGCGGTTTTGTTGTTCTGGTGGAGATGACGGGAGTCGAACCCGTGTCCGAAAATCCATCCATATAGCTTTCTCCGGGTGCAGCCGAGCTATTGAATCTCCCCCGCAGCAGCGCCGTTCGGCGGGCTCAACTGCGGGGCAGCCCTTTTTTGCATGGCGGCGTCAAGGACGAACGAGCCGCGCACGTTCACCGCTGAATGATGCCCGTGTGAGAGCCGCGGTACTCACTCACCGGACACGCTGCACTTAGGCAGCAGCTAATTCGAGATTATCGTTAGCGTTTAATTTTAGGTTGCCAATTTTAAAGAGATCAGGCGTCTCTACCCGCTTACTGTACTTCAAAATCCCCGTCGAAACCTTTACATCCCCAAATTAGTTGTTAGTTGTTAGATATTAGTTATTAGGAAGTAGTTGTCAGCATACGGTCGATTTCGTCGCGCGTCAGCCTGCGTTCGGTGAACGCACGTGTCGAACGACGCGCTGTGAGCAATTCACTGAATTCCATTTGGTCTACTCCTCCCCGCGATTTCTCTTATTGTAGCTCTTCATGCTCCGGTCGATGTCGCGGTCAGCCTGCTTCTTCGCCTCGTCGTCGCGCTTGTCGTAGAGCTTTTTACCCTTGCAGAGTCCGAGCTCGAGCTTGACGCGCGACGCCTTGAAGTAAAGCGACAGCGGTATCAGCGTGTACCCCTGCTGACCGACCAGACCGAGCAGCTTCATTATCTCTTTTTTGTGCATCAGCAGCCGTCTGACCCGAAGCGGGTCGCGGTTATAAATATTGCCCTGCTCATAGGGGCTTATGTGTATACCCGCGGCGAACAGCTCGCCCTTGTCGATGTAGCAGTACGAGTCCTTAAGATTCACCTGCCCGCGCCGGAGCGACTTCACCTCGGTGCCGAACAGCTCGACGCCCGCCTCGTAGGTATCTATGACGAAATAGTCGTGACGGGCTTTCTTGTTCGGCGCGATCAGCTTTGTGCCGGCTTTGTCGCCTGCCATGACATCACGTCCTTTCCAGATGCTGTGATAATATTATACCATAACTTTGTGACAAATTCAAGAGGTCTGCGTTAAGATTATTTACATATAACCGAATTTTATTCAGCTCTGACCGCCAATATTACACAGACATTCGCGTCCGATTGTGATCGCGCGATCGAGTTGGTCGGCTATGTGCAGACTGTCGGGAATATCGTAATATCCGAACCAATCGCCGGTCAGTTCAGGCTTTTATACCGCCGTCCGCCAACCCACGCGCGGCAAGCGAGCTTGTACGCGCCGATACTGAACGGGCAAAGTAGTCGTCCAGCCGCTCGATCCCAAACTCGTCTATAATTTCGTCGACGCACAGCCCCTCCTGCTCGCTCGACAGCAGTACATATCCGATATACCCCGGGTCGTCGACCTTGAGCGCGCTCCCGTATTTGCGCTTCGCGGCGGCGAATCGCTCCCAGTTGTGGTCGAGGTGACAGAGCGCAAAGTCGAAGTTGACGCGGGCGGTGCATAGGGAAGATAGTTCGTCGCCGCGGCTATCGTTCGCCCGAACGGGTCGAGTATCGCGCCGGGCAGTCCCTTGGTCGAGCTGACTAAATACGAACGGCACTGATACGCCCAGATCGCTTGCCGTATACCGCCGTGATACATCGAGCTGAACACGACCAGCTTCGGCCGCATTGCCGCGTAGTCCTCGAGCAGCTCGTCGAAGTTCAGGTCGAAGCAGATGGCGGTCGCGGCTTTGGCAAATCCGAGGTCGACAAGCTCGGCGCGCTCGCCATACGCGATATCCGACAGGGTATTCTCCTCAATGACAAGGTAGTTCTTGTCATAAATTCCGATGACTTCGCCAGATCTCCCGATATACACGGTCGAATTCCGGAACGGCTTGTCGCTGTCGTCGGCGACGCGTATCGCGCTGTATGCGATTATCGTGTTGTTCTCGACCGCAACGCGCGACAGCATTTGTGTAAACTCGTCGCCGACATACCGGTAATAATCCTTGAGCTGCTGCTTGTAATCGTCGTACTTCACTCCAGCCGGACAGTTGTAACGGCTCGAACACTCGGGCAGGACTATGAGGTCGGGCGAGTCGGGCAGCACTCGGTCGATATTCATGCGAATCCAGCCGGACATCTCCGCCTTGATATCGGCGAAGCTGCGGCTCGACACGTTCGGCTGTGCCGGACAAAGCGTGCTGATTTTGCGATATTCGGACATATCGGTGTCTCCTTTGTCATGTTTTTTCTGCGAAACATTTCGCAGTGTGATGTTGATTATGCGGATTACGCCGCATGGCGAGTGTATATTTTTATATTTATACTTTGTATATTCAGTCGTATATATTACTATATACTATAGCACAGTATGCGGAATATTATGGCACGGTATGCGGAATACTATGGCACAGTACGCGGAATACTATGGCACGGTATGCGGAATACTATGGCACAGTACGCGGAATACTATGGCACAGTACGCGGAATACTATGGCACAGTATGCGGATGCTTTGCCGTATCGTTGGTCGTTTGGGTTTATACTACCTATAATATATAGTTTAATATATAATTTTTATGATATCCATCAATATATAGTTATTACGAAATCCTTCGTAAGAGGGCAAGAGGGGGAAGACCACGCTCGCCGCGAGGTCTTCCCCCTCTTGACTCCCCTATCCCTTGGCTTCGTCTCTGCCTCAGGGGTGAAGTGAATGAGAAATCCTTTGTTTTTGGGCGCGGTGATTGCTCTTTCTACCTGCGCGTAGTGTTAGCTCCCGCGCCGCCCTGCGCCCTGAACGGGCTGTCTTGAACCAGCCCGAGTTTCAGGGCTGACTTGTGCGGGAATGGGGCTTTGTGTTCTGTCGATTGATTTGTGCTCAGGAGACGATTCTCACAGCACCATATTTCGCTTTTCGCTTGTGCGATATTGATTCTGCCTGCGCGTAGTGTTCGCTCCCGCGTCGCCCTGCGCCCTGAACGGGCGGGCTTTAGAATAAGCCCGCCCGGAATCAGGGCTGGTTGGTGGGAGAATGAGATTTTGTGCTCTATTGATTGATTCTGCTTAGGAGCCGTTTCTCACTGCGTTGATATATTCTTTTGTTTCTGCGAACTTGATTCTGCCGTGCTGTCTCAAATAAACTCGCC
>CAJFKR010000073.1 GCA_904386005.1 Candidatus Flemingiibacterium merdigallinarum | reverse complement strand
CTCCCGTTTTGCGGTGTGGTTTTTCTGGTAACTTAATTATACCGCAAAATCGGAGAAAAATCAGTTGTATTTCTGTTAATAAAGCACCGTGCCGATTGGATTTTTCGACTTTTTCAATCGGCAACATTATATCACATAAAGGAGCTCTTGGCTCTATTTTTACTTTATTATTGCTTGCACACCAAAAATTGTGATGGATCATTATTTGATATGCGGTAGAATCATTCCGTTGTGATTGTTTGTTTTTCATCAACTCGTTTATACTATAATAGGACAGTCCCCGCAACCTGATGTGGTTGCGGAAACTGTCCTTTTTTCATTTTTGGCGGCTATTTTACAGCTGCTTTTTCAATTTTATACCATTATGCCACATGGTAACATATGAATGCTCAAATATAATCCTGAGCTTCCATATAGCATCCCTCAATTGTATAAGCTCACTTCAGCGAATCGAGCTGCCGCAGGATGTGGCGGTATCGCTCAAGATATAGCTTCGTCGCGTGATTGCCGACCAGAACCGCCGGCAGGCTCTCGTCGGCAGGCGATTTGCCATATGCGGCAGTCAACCGGTAGGTCACATGGTCGTACTTGCTCGAGTCGGTGTCGGTGTAGCTGCCAGAAGTCAGACCGGACGCTACAACCGTATATTTCGAGTCATTGTCATACGCCCGACTGATTGTATAGCTGCAGCCGTCGACTTGAGTCCAGCTTATTGTACGATTGTCGTCGCTAAGCGACGCCACCGGCTGCGGCGCGCGCTCGGGTCGTGTCATGCCGACTATTGTGTAGGTCTTTCCGGCTTCGCAGTCGAACGCGATTAAATCGTACCGCTCGTGTCTTACCTCGACCGGCAATTCACCGCAGTCTACCCTCGCTCCATTCATATCACCGTATTTCACACGACAAGTACCATCGCGCTTCGGAATTATCTTGAACTCGACCGCTTGTCCGGCTTGCCAACGCGCCGAGACTTCATATCCTCCGCGTCCGACCAGACCGTGGTATTCGCCGCTCTCCCACGCGTCCGGCAGAGCCGCGAGCGGGGCGAGATAGCCTTCATGGCTTTGCAGCAGCATCTCGGCGACGCCTGACGTCGCGCCAAAGCTGCAATCTATCTGGAACGGCGGGTGATATGTCCACAGATTCGAATAGGTCCGCAGCGCGAGGATGTTCGAATAGAGCTTGTACGCGCGATTGCCGTCTCCGGTGCGCGCCCACGCGTTCAAACGATGTGCGAGCGCCCAGCCGGTCGACTCGTCGCCGCGCTCGTTCAAGGTCAGCTTTGCCGCGTCCATCCACGCCGGAGTCTCCGAGTTTATCAGCGTGCCCGGGAATAGTCCGACAAGCTGCGAGATGTGGCGGTGCTTGTATTCGCCGATTTCACCGTATAAATTTTCCTCACGGTATTCCTTGATCTGCCCTGACCAGCCGACCAGTACCGGCGAATAGTGCGCTATCTGCTCGCGCTGACGCTTCGTGTCGTCGTCGTCAATTCCGACAAGCTCGGCAAAGCGCAGCATATCCGCGCCGTTTTCGTAGATCATCTGCTGATCGAACGAGCAGCCTACCGTGTTGTAGTATATATTCGATTTCGCGTAATGACCGTTTATCAGCTGCTCGGGCGACGCCGAGAAGGACGCGAGCAGCTCGCCGTCATAATCGCGCACCGTGCGTGTCAAAAAGCGGCTCATCGTAGCGAGCGCCGGATATATGCTGTCACGCAGCGCGTCCTTGTCCTGCGTGAAGTCGTACCAGTCGGCGAACAGCTTGGTCGTCAGACCGCCGGTTCCCGGACCCGAATGTCCGCCGGGCGAAGAAATCGTATATGGATAGCTCGCCGTGCCAATCGTCCAGCCATAATTGTCGAGCGGAGCTTTGCCGTTGTCGACGAGATTCTCGGGGTTCCAGTGGCGGATGTAGCCCTCGGCCGCGCGCGCCGCCGCCGGTCGGAAGGCTTCGTTGAAGTCCTTGTACGCGACAAAGGTTTCGGTTAAGTTGGTCGAAAACGCCGGCCAGTAATTCATCTGCACATTGATGTTGTGCCAGTAGCCACTGCCCCACGGCGAGTGGTCGTGACAGTTCCAGACTCCCTGCAGATTCGCGGGCAGAGTCCCGGGGCGGGACGACGATATCAAAAGATAACGTCCGTATTGGAACAGCAGCAGCTCAAGATAGCGGCTCGTTCTGCCTGCTTTGTATTCCTCGAGCAGCTCGTCGCAGTACGCGCTGTCGTCCGCGTCGTCAAGCACGAAGCTGACCCGACCAAACAGCTCGCTGTAGTCGGCGATATGCCGGCGGCGCAGCTCATTATATCCGAGCGCCACCGCGTCATCGGCGATCTGATTGACTATCGACACAGTGTCGAGTGCTTTCAGCTTCTTGTCGTGCTCGTTTGTCAGGAATATGTCGGGCGACAGTATGTAGTTGGTCGCGGCGGCAAAGATAATAGTCGCCTCGGTCGCGCCGGCTACGGCGATCCGACCGTCCGAATTCTGCGTGCTGCCGTCAGTGACGACGCGGAATCTGCCCGAAAAATCGATGTTGTAGTAGTCCATGTGACCGGCTTCAAGCAGCCCGTCCGAGTCGGAGACAATAGTTCCGTGCTTGGCGCCGCCGTCGCCCTCAGTCTTGTCGAAATCCTTGACAAAGGGTATCTCGGGCGAGAGCACAAAATCAAGCTTCCCTGTCGTCGACGCGGTCAGGTGTACCACCAGACAGCGGTCGGGATAGGACGCGAAGTATTCGCGCGTATACTCGACGCCGTTACAGCTGTACCGGCAATACGCGATGCCGTGGTCAAGGTCAAGCCCGCGCTCGTAGTCCTGCACGTTGGTATGCGGGAAATGTATGTATATCTCGGCGAAATTGTTCAGCCCGCCCATACTGCCGGGATTTTCGAGCGAGTTCTCGGTGATCTGCACACGCTCGCGCTCGACGATGCCGAACACATTCGCGCCGATATATCCGCAGCCGATCGGCAGCGATTGTTCCTCCCAGCCCTTCGCGGAATCCTCCGCCGGAGCACGGTAACGAAGCTTAAGCTCCATATGTCATCATTCCTTTCACTTATCAATATTCTGTGTATTTACACATCCAACAAAGTCAATAACCAACAATATTATGTGTCTTTGCACAACTGACAAAGCCAATGACAGCAAAGTCACAAAACCTGTTAGACGGATTATCCGAAAGCAGCCTTATATCCGCGCAAAGCATCTGTGCCGCGCGGCTTTTGAATATTCAATATTTATAATATTATATCATATTTTCCGAATCAGACAATGCGGTTTTCGGGAAAATATATGGATTTTTTTGATATAGTCGTATTCCGACCTGATAAGTTATGTGATTTCGGTGAGCTGATCACATCCGACCGCGAATACCGTTTCGGTCGACGCGGCAGAGGCGGGATTATAACAGAAGCGTTCCGACCGAAATAACGGAGTCAGGAAATATAAGCTCTTCGACGACCGAATATCGCCGATAGAATATCGCCGATATATAAAACCTCATCGCTCAGTTTCAAAAAAACCGCGAAGCATATTGCATATAATCACATTTTGTGGTATAATATGACCGGCAGTCGACAAACGACTGCCGGTCATATTGCTATTATGGAGGACATGAAATGTCTATAGAAAAGGTACGGGCGTATTTCCATGATCTTGGAATTGATAGCCGGATACTTGAATTCAGCGTGTCGAGCGCGACGGTAGAGCTGGCGTCGCAGGCGCTCGGCTGCGCGCCCGAGCGGATCGCGAAGACGCTTTCGTTTATGGTCGGGGGCGGAGCAATACTCATTGTCGCCGCCGGTGACGCCAAAATCGACAACTCGAAATACAAGGCTGAATTCGGTACGAAAGCGAAGATGCTGACTCCCGATGAGGCGTCCGAGCTGGTCGGGCACGCGGTCGGCGGCGTCTGCCCGTTCGCGGTCAACGACGGAGTCAAGGTCTACCTCGACGAGTCATTGAAACGGTTCGAGACGGTCTACCCCGCCTGCGGCAGCTCAAACAGCGCAATCGAGCTGACGATACCCGAGCTCAGCGAATATTCAGGCTATATAAAATGGGTAGACGTATGCAAGCTGCCCGCGTAAGTGCGTGGTCAGCGGGTTCGCTGCTTTTCATTTGATTTGATAATTTACGACGCGCGGAACTCGTATTGCCGAATATCATGCGCGTCCGGTGTTCGATGTCATTTTTACGATTCGCCGCCGCGTTCAGGACGAATGCTATTATACGCGTCCGATGCGTTGACAGTGGTTATTTCGTTTTGTCGTTATGCGACGCGCAGGATGAACAGCCCGCGCAGCCCGAACAGCCGCCGCAGCCCCCCGTCTTGCGCGTCTTTATCATATGAACTACTACCGCCGCCACAACTGCGGCAAGCAGCAGGCTGATCACTATCGTCGCCGCGTTTGCGGCCAGCCATTGCAGCATATCAATATTTCCTCCGTGTAATCTGTATTGCGGTTAGTACTTGCTAACTCTATCTATATTGTATACCATTTCAGTCGATTTGTCAAGCCCTATACCGCAATTTCAGCGATTGGCACAGTCGGGTTAGCCATAGCTAACTATACTGTCGGCAAAATACCACACGGCGTGTCGAATCCATGATGTTCATTGAGCCGGATAATCGCGGTTCAGTCGCCGTAATTCGGGACAAAGCCCTCGAATATCGGCGACCCGCCGACCGATTTTACCTTGTCATATTCGGCGCGCGACCTTACAGTCCAGACGAACAGCGCGGGATGAAAGAGCGCGCGGCAGAGTCTGAGCGCGAATGTGTCCGGATGGGCTATGTCGTAAGCAATGAAATCGGGACTCGCCATGAAATTGAATATGAGCGAGGTCAGCAGAAAATCGAGCGCCCAGGTCTTTTTTGACCGGCTGAACTTGGTATATAACAATCCGCGCGTCACCTGAGGCCGCAGCTTTTTGAATTTATTCAGCAGCAGCGGATTGAACGACTCGACGCAATAAGCGCCGCTGTATTTATCGAGCTTCTCGACCGCCTTCTGACAGAGCGAGCTGTCCGCGCTCTCGCCCTTCAGCTCGATCAGCAGCGGCACCCGCCCGTCGACCAGAGCCAGCACCTCGTCAAGCGTCGGTATCCGCTCGTTCTGACCGAGACTCAAGCCTTTCAGCTCGGACAAGGTCAGCTCGCACAGCTTCGAGGTATGTCCGGTCATGCGCTCAAGTGAATAATCGTGAAAGACCATGACCTCACCGTCGCGCGACAGCTGTATATCAAGCTCGATTCCGAAGCCCGCGCTCGCCGCCGCGTCGAACGCCGCGAGCGAATTCTCGGGTATGCCGTCGCCGAACAGCCCGCGGTGCGCGTAGTCGACCCGAAGCTCATCGGGAACCCGCCGTCCCGAGACGCGGATCGCAAGCAGATACAGCAACGCCGCGACGGCGATTATGCAGATAATATACAGAATAATCACAGCAATATACCTTCAGTCAAGCAGGATTTTCAGTCGTCATTGTCGAGATGCTCGAGCAGCGATTTCTTCGGAGCGGGTTTTGAGTCGCCGTGACGGACAAACAGCATCGTCACAAACGCCGCCGCGACAAACAGCGCGGCATACGGAAACAGTGTCGTCATTCCGACATATGTCAGGAACAGACCGCTCAAAATCGGCGTCACGATCTGCGCCGCCATGCTCGCGGTGTAGTAGAAGCCGGTGTATTTGCCGACGTCTCCGGTTCCGGCGAGCTCAACGACCATAGGATAGCTATTGACGTTTATAGTAGCCCAGCCGATTCCGGCGAGCGCGAACAGACAGTTCATCACCCAGATGTTGCTTCCCTCCCGCATGAACGCGGCGAATCCGAACGCCGCTCCGAGCATGACGACTCCGGCGAGGATCATTCGCTTTCTGCCGAACCGCTGCGAAAGTATACCGACCGGAATATACGCCGCGATCGCCGCCGCCTGCGCGATTATCAAGGTCAGGTTGTAGTCGAGTCCGAGGATATCGCCGGCGTAGACCGAATACTTGCTGGTCACAGCGTTATATCCCATATACCACAGGACGACCGACGCGAGGATGAATATCAGCGACTTCAGCTGACCGCGCGACAGCTCTGAAGATTTTTCCGGAGCGGACGCGCCGGGCGAGGACTTGTCCTTGGCAGATTCTGATTCGGACGTTTTTTCATCGTTTGTCAGCTGAGAGTTGATCTTATCCGCCTCGCGCGACCACTTTACCTCGCGCACGGTGAGGAGGAATATCACGAGCGCGGCGATCATTATCGCCGCGACGACTCCGAAAAACAGGCTGTAGCTCATTATCGCGTTCTCCGGCTTGCCGGTGCCGAACAGTATACCGAGCACAAGGACGATGATACCGCCCGCGCTGCCCATCAGATTGATGACAGCGTTTGCCTTTGAACGTAGCGGCTTCGGCGTGACGTCGGGCATCAGCGCGACCGCGGGCGAACGGAATATCGACATCGACAGCAGCACGAGCAGCAGCAGGACTATGAATACAATCAACGGCAGCGGGTCGGACGCGGTCACACTCCAGGCATACGCGGTGCGCTCGGCGCTGTTCTCAATGCCGACGCCCTCGACCCCGGCTTTGATATTCGCAAGCTGCATATTATCGGCGACAGTCAGCGCGATCAGCGCGACCGCGGCCGAGATTGTTCCGACGATAATGAACGGCGTGCGTTTGCCGTACCGCCCCTGATGCCGGTCTGAAATCGCGCCGAACACCGGCAGCAGCACAACCGCGAGTATATTGTCAAGCGCCATTATGAAGCCTGACGCGGCCTGCGACATACCGAATTTATCGGTCAGTATTTTGGGAATGATATTGTCATAAGCCTGCCAGAAGGCACAGATCAGGAAAAAGGCAAAGCCTGTGAAAAACACGCGCCGGTAGTCGAGTTTCATGTTGTCCTCCGATTGAGTTTGATTTGGTTGCAAGATAAGTATACCACATTATTTTGATATATGCAATAGTATTCGGAGGTTTTGTGGTTTATTATGAGAAAATTATACGAGAAATTTACGTTTTTTCCTATATTAAAGTTTCAAGCATTGAACTTTATTTCGATTTGTATTCAGAAACATTCTAACCGGTTGACATTGATATTCAGTTGTGATATAATGAAATCGAATATTACTAGCCGATTGTAAAATTCGCTAAAAACATTAAAATTCGCACATACTAAGCCGCTGCTCGGGGCAGGGGTCCCCGAGTAAAGCGGCGCGCCCCTGTGGTTTCTAATGTCTTGTACAAATAATATATAGTAGCATTATTAATAATTGTAGTTATACCCAATTATTGAAGTTTTCGCGGTGGGGGTCTGGGGGAGGTGCCTTTTTCAAAAGGCGCCTCCCCCAGGGAAAGCGAACAAGTTCGCACTTTTACAATCGGCTAATCAAAGCAAGGAGATAAACCATGAAAAGCTTCGATGAATTATTCCTGCAAACCCGTGTCGTCGCGATACTGCGCAAGGTCGAACCGAGCCTGCTTTGCGACGTCCTCGACGCGCTGTATGACGGCGGGATACGGCTCGCTGAAATCACATATGACCATTCGGGCGAAATTTCCGACGAGACGATCGCGAAAAATATACGCGCCGCACATGAGCATATGTCGGGGAGAATGTATATCGGCGCGGGTACAGTCACACGCGCGTCGCAGGTCGAGCTAACCGCGAGTGTTGGCGGCAGCTTCATTATTTCTCCGAATACCGACGCCGAAATCATCAAACTCTCAAGAAAGCACGGGCTTATCTCGATGCCCGGCGCGATGACCGTGTCTGAAATCTCGACTGCACTCGACGCCGGCGCCGATTATGTCAAGCTCTTCCCGGCTTCGTCGCTCGGTCCGAAATTTGTCAAGGCAGTGCTCGCTCCATTCTCGGACGCGCGCCTTGTCGCGGTATCGGGAGTCACGCCCGAAAATATGCGCGAATACCTCGACGCCGGCTGCGTCGGATTCGGAATCGGCAGCGGCATTGTACAAAGCGCGCTTTTGTCTAAACGTGATTTTAACGCGATAAGTGAAAACGCGCGGCGTTATGTCGACGCGGCTCGGTAATTAATTATGATAATCGCAATAGACGGCGGCACAACAAACACCCGCCTGACTTTGATCGAAAATCGTCATATAGTCGCACGTGTCAAGCGGAAAGTCGGCGCGCGCGACGGTATTACGGGCGGTAATTTACTGCGCGAGGCGGTCAAAGACGGAATACGCGAGCTTTTATACACAAATAAGCTCGACGAGACTGATATACGACTCGTCGCATTGTCCGGCATGATCGGCAGTGAAAACGGACTCGCCGCGATACCGCACATCACCTCGCCCGCCGGACTGCCGGAGCTGCAGCGCGCGACAATCAGAATGAGCTTTCCCGATATCACGTCTCTTCCGCTTTTCTTCATTCCCGGGGTCAAGACCTTTGCAAACGGCGAAACCGAACTTTCGGCAATGGACATCATGCGCGGCGAGGAGACCGAGATTGTCGGAATTCTCGGGCTGCAAAGCCCCAAGCTGCCGGCGCTGATCATAATGCCCGGCTCGCACTTCAAGTATGTCGATATCGACTCGTCCGGGAAAATCGCGGGCTTTCGCACTACATTGTCCGGCGAGCTCATCCGCGCCGCCGCCGAAAACACGATCCTGCAGTCGTCACTGCGCGGCGTCTACCCCGCGTCGCTCGATCCCGACTGCCTGCGCGACGGCTATGAATACGCCCGTTGTCATGGCATCGGCGAAGCACTGTTCAAAATCCGCGTGTCGGCCAACTTCATCGGCGACCGCACACCTGAACAGCTATACGCTTTTCTGACCGGAGTCCTGCTTAAGGACGACATCGATTTTTTCTCGAAGTCGGACAAGCCGGTATACATAGCCGGTTCAAACCCACATCGCGACGCGCTCTATAGCCTGCTGCAGGACAAAGCCGCGGATCTTGCGCGGCTTTGTGACCACGACGCGGAGTTCTGCTCGGCAATCGGCGCGGAGCTGATTTGCGGCGAAATGTGAATTGGCACCGATACTGACGTGATATACAATAGGGAGACGCTCACATCTGAACGTCTCCCTATTGTATTCAGTTTCTGTGTTCCTTACATGATATCTCGTCAACGACCAGCTTCATAACCGTCGTGCGTCCGACCAAGGAAAGGTCAAACTCAAATTCCCGTTCACCAGCATAATGCTTCATCATCTGCCGCAGCGCGTATAGCTTGCCGTCGCAATCGTCGATAAGCTCAATACTGCCGCCGCCCATGACGCTGCTGTATAAAAACGAATACCCACAGGCTTTTTCGGCTTCGACCAGCTCATGTCTCGTATCCATTTCGAAGCCCGCGTACCGAGCGGCTCGAATCAAGTCGAGCTTGCGCCCCTCGCTCGCCGAATGAAAATAGAGCGTGAGCCTGCCGTCATACTCAAACCCGAAGTTTAACGGCACGATATACGCTCGCCCGCCGTCGACCAGTCCCAGCCGACAGCAGTCGCAGGCATCGATTATTTCGATTATCCGATCCATATCAGTAACTTCTCTGTCGTGTCTGCGCATTTTAATCACCTGTCTTTGCCAAGATAAAGCTGTCCTTTGTCAGAATACCGGTCAGATTATAAATCTGCCATTCTCGAATATTTTCATTTCGCTGCCGTCCTTTTTGATTCCGACGATCTCCATGTCGTCAGTGCCGATCATGAAATCGACATGGTTCGCGCTGCGATTGCCGCCGCGCGCCAGCAGCTCTTCCTCGCTGAGCAGCTCGCCGCCGCGCATCGTGTCGGGGTAGCACTCGCCGAGCGCGAGATGGCAGGACGCGTTTTCATCGAACAATGTGTTGTAGTAGAGTATTCCCGACTGCGCGATCGGCGAGTCGCAGGGGATCAGCGCGACCTCGCCGAGCCGGCGCGAGCCGTCGTCGGTCGAGAGCAGACGCTCGAGCGCGCCATGTCCCTTTTCAGCCGAATAGGATACCACCTCGCCGTCCTTGAAATCGAGCCGGAAATTTTCAATAAGCTCGCCCTGATAGGACAGCGGCATCGACGAATATACGCTGCCGTCGGCACGGCGGCAGTCGGGCATAGTGAACAGCTCCTCGGTCGGCAGATTCGGGAAATAGTCGACTCCCTCCGCGCACTTCTCCGAACCGCCCTTCCAGATGTGACTATCAGCGAGTCCTACTGTGAAGTTTGTGCCGAGCGAGTTTTTATAGCGCAGCGCGGAAAAATTCGCGGTGTTCAGTATCTTCGCGCGACGTTTAAGTACGCGGTCGTGCCGCTGCCACTTCGCGACCGTGTCGCCGCGTCCGATGCGCACAGTCTTGAATATCGACTCCCACAGCTTAGACACTGCCTTGGCGTCGGTATTCCCCGGGAAAACCTTGCGCGCCCATTCGACGCAGGGCACAGCGGCTATAGTCCAGCGTATGCCGCCCTTGTCCATGATGTCGTAAAATTCCTTGTACGCCTTGTGCGCGGCGAGCGCGCCGGCCTGCAGCTTTTCGCTCGACGCTCCTGCGTAAGCCTCGGGATCCTCGGCAAGTATGTTGATTGTGACGCAGCCCTCTCGCGCGTAGTAGTTGCGCTGCTCCGCCTGCCATTCGGGCAGAGTCTTGTATTCGTCGAGCGGCGCGTAATCGAGCCGTATGCGCGACGCCTTTTGGTCCTTGTAAATCATAATTACATCGCACGCGCCGAGCCTGTAGCACTCCTCCTCGACCATACGCCCAAATTCAGCGGCTTCGATCGAGCAGAACAGCAGCACATATTTGCCGGCTGTCACATTCACTCCCTGCCGCGCGACAAGGCGCGCGTATTCCTGCAGCTTTTCCGAAAATCCCATGTCGTTATTCCTTTCATACTTTATCACATTAACACATAATATCCCACCCATAGCTCGGGCAGGTTTATCTGATTTATTGAATCTATAATTATATTATAATCCTTTTTGCTTCAAAATCAATATCATTTATTCTAATTTAACACTATGTTCATTTGTATTAAGCCATTTGATGGTATAATATTAGCAGTGGATTTATGAAATAATATAGCGTGATATGATTCCATATGCGGCTAAATATTCCCATAACAAAGGAGAAAATAAATGTACTGCACCAAAAAAATCACCGATGATATCGTATGGATTGGAGCCAACGACCGCCGGCTCGCGATGTTCGAGGGCGTGTATTCGGTTCCGGACGGAGTTTCGTACAACTCCTATCTCATCAAGGACGAGTCGACCGTGCTGATGGACACGGTTGACAAGGCGGTCAGCGGCGTATTCCTCGAGAACCTCGCTCACGAGCTCGACGGCAGAAAGCTCGACTACATTGTAGTCCAGCACATGGAGCCCGACCACTCGGCGACGCTCACCGAGGTCATGCTCCGCTACCCCGAGGCGGTTGTCGTCTGCAACCAGAAAATCGCGAATATGATCGCGCAGTTCTTTTCACCGCTTGACGAGGAGCGCGTGTATATCGTAAAGGAAGGCAGCAAGCTCGAGACCGGTCGGCACTCGCTCACCTTTGTCATGGCTCCGATGGTACACTGGCCCGAGGTCATGGTCACCTACGACGCGGCTGAGAAGCTGCTGTTCACGGCTGACGCGTTCGGCACGTTCGGCGCGCTCAACGGCGCGATCTTTGCCGACGAGGTCGACTTCATGCGCGACTACCTCGACGAGGCGAGACGCTACTACTGCAATATTGTCGGCAAGTACGGCACGCAGGTACAGGCGCTGCTGAAAAAGGCATCGGGACTTGAGATAAACTACATCTGCCCGCTGCACGGCTTTGTATGGCGTGAGAAGATCGGCGATTATATCGACAAATACGTGAAGTGGTCGACCTACACCCCCGAGGAGCAGGGCGTCATGATCGCCTACGCGTCGGTATACGGCAACACCGCCAACGCCGCCGAGATTATCTCGTCCCGCCTGCGAGACCGCGGAATCAGGACGGTGATGTTCGATGTATCGGTGACACCGTCGTCCGACATCGTCGCGGCGGCGTTCAAGTGGAGCCATCTCTTGTTCGCGTCGACGACCTACAACGCCGGAATCTTCATTTCAATGGACGAGCTGCTGCGCGACATCGCGTCGCACGGACTGCGCGGTCGCAAGGTCGCTCTGGTCGAAAACGGCTCGTGGGCGCCGACCGCAGGCGGACTGATGAAGGAAATTCTGTCCGAGTGCCGCGACATGGAGTTCATCGGCGAGACGCTGACGATCAAGTCCGCGCTCAAGGACACGCAGTTCGGCGACATCGACGCTCTGGTCGACGCTATTGCCGACACCTTCCCGAAAGCAGAGACAGCCGTCTCCACCGACGAGCCGACGCTCGAGCCCGCGTCCTTCTTCAAGCTATCGTATGGTCTGTTCGTCCTGTCGGCAAACGAGGGCGGCAAGGACAACGGCTGCATAATCAACACCGCGCAGCTGCTGACCGACACACCGAAACGTATCACTGTCTCGGTCAACAAGGCTAACCTGACGCACGACATGATCAAGAATACCGGCAAGTTCAACGTATCGGTGCTGACCGAGAGTGTACCGTTCCAGACCTTCAAGGACTTCGGCTTTGTCAGCGGACGCGACGCGGACAAGTTCAAGGACAGAAGCGATATTGAGCGCAGCGCGAATGGGCTTGTATACCTGACCGAGCACACGAACGCGTATTTCTCCTGCAAGGTCGTCGGTATGCACGACTACGGCACGCACACGATATTCGTCGCCGAAGTCACCGACGCTCGCGTACTCTCTGACGAAAAGTCGGTCACCTACAGCTACTACTTCGAGCACATCAAGCCGAAGCCGCAGCCGGTCGAGGAAAAGAAAAAGGGCTTCGTCTGCAAGATCTGCGGATATGTCTACGAGGGTGAGACTCTGCCCGCCGACTTCATCTGCCCGCTCTGCAAGCACGGCGCCGAGGATTTCGAGCCGCTGAAATAAGCCTTAACAATAACTGAATACAAATAACATGAGCCTTTCGCATACCACGATCGATATGTGAAAGGCTTTTGCTATAAATACAATGGAAAAACAAAAACCGAACCTTTACAGATTCGGTCGCGTTATTACGCATGGTGCACTTGAGCAATCCAAATCCGAACCAGAAGTCTCCTCTGAGACCTCGTTTTTCACATCATGAAAAGTGATGGTTTGGGTACCCTCTTTGTAGTTGAAGGTAATGAGCATTTTGTCATCGTACAGGAATATCGCATTGATAAACACGTCGATCAGCGTCTGACGATGTTCTTTCTTTGCCATATCCAGCTTGCGGAAGCGGTGAAGCCAGAAACGCATAAATTCTTCGCTGATTTGCGGTTTTTCCAACTTTTCAAGAGAAATGCGATTTTCAAGTTCCTCCTTGGCTGCTTCCAGTTCTAGGCGATTGTAAATGTGCAAACTTGTTCGCTTTCCCTGGGGGAGGTGCCTTTTGAAAAAGGCACCTCCCCCAGACCCCCACCGCGAAAACTTCAATAATTGGGCATAACTACAATTATTATAAGTCTTACTGTATATAATTTGTGCAAAACGTCAGTAACCATAGCGGCGCGCCGCTTTACTCGGGGACCCCTGCCCCGAGCAGCGGCTTAGTGAAAGCAAACTTTTTCGTTTACTATGACTTTTACAATCGGCTATGCTTCCAGTTCTTCAAGGAGTGTCTTCGTAGATTTTGTGAAGACACCCTCAGTAATGGCTTTTAAGCTGTTCTTTGTCGATGATATACCCAATCGGCAATGTGCCGCCGTTGAACATACACTTCAAAGCATTGTCGGTCATTCCACGAACAACCTTTTCGGAGAGGTCAACTGAATAATACTCAGCCATACCTTCCAAAATAGTCTCCATCATAATGCCAACGGAGCCATCTGCAATCGCTTCGGTAGCAGATACAACCTTTACGCCATTCTTCTTCAGCGTTGCCTTGTGCCTTGCGCTATCATAGCGATTACGTGCAAAGCGGTCGAGCTTCCAGACGATGACCGTATCAAACAGCTTCTTGTTACTGTCTTTAATCATATTCTGAAATTCGGGATGGTTGTCCGTTTTAGCAGAAAATGCTCTGTCGATGTAGTGGCGCAGAACTGTGATGCCGTTCTTTTCGGCAAAAGCAGTACATTTGCGGATTTGACCTTCGATGGATTCTTCACGTTGGCTGTCGGAAGAATAACGGGCGTTGATTACAGCTTTCATTCGGAGTTCACCTCCAATCAATACCAATCATCGTCTAAACCGTGCTCTCTGATAAATCGGTCGTATTGCCATTCAGGTCCATCAAAGAGCAGTTCAAGGAGAGATTGACACAAGTCAACTTTTTTCATTTTGCCGACATATTCAATCACCTTGTCGCTCAGCTCCTCTTGGTGTTTTTCTTCTTCCTCTTGATACGCCATCGCTTCGGCATAAAACTTTTCTGCTTCTTTGGGAAGAACAGTAAAATATGTAGCGACAATATGCTTACATATAATTCTTTTTCCATCTGCGTGAGGACAGTTGCATTTTGATTTTCTCGGATGGTCAATGTGAAGCTCGACAGAATAGGGTTCGCTTGAACTGCCTGCAACTGTTGCAGAATATATGTTTTCACCTGTTACTTCAAGACTCACAACTTTTTTCTCTTTGTAATAATCGTATCCTCTCCAAACGGATGCACCGCTTGCGCATTCAAGAAGTCCCATTCTATAACCTCACATATCTTTCTCTCACCAATGGTGAGATTTATTCTTCATCGTTTCCTTCCGTGAGCATGACAATCTCACGAAGCTTCGCTTCAAGCAGTTTTTTGTCCGGCAACTGCAACGTATAGTCTGCAACCATTGCGGGTGAAAGGCTGCTGCTCAAAGCATATTCAACGACAGTGTCGTCTTTATAAGTGCAAAGTATCAAGCCTACGCTCGGATTTTCATTAGACTTCTTTACGTCTCTGTTTAGAGCTTCCAAATAGAAAGTACCCATTGGCGATACAAAGCCGCATATAGAATTCTTTTGCTTCATCCGTTTTACAACCGGACATGATAAGCAAATTGTTCGACTATGTAATTTCTCTCACCAGTGGTGAGAGTTTTTCATTGTCCTTATACGTCTCATAAAACTGCTTCATTCTCCAGATATTTTGAGAAGAAAAGCCACTGGCAGAGGGATATGTCTGTTTGAGAAAATTAGAGAAGTCCTGCACTACACTCTTACCCCAACCGTTATTGGCAGCCTTTTCGCTGATGTATTTGCCAATCTGCCAATACATCTCTATCATCTCAGCATTTACAGCTTTAATGGCTCTTGCTTTTGAATGCTCAATGAATGCAATAATATTTTCAAAGTCGTTATTGTATTGGATAATGTCTGCCACTTTTTTCACCTCTCAGTTTTGGCAATGTCTTCTGTTTCGGAAAGCATCTGAACCAAAGTTTTCTTTAGTCTCTCGTTCATAAGAGAACCGGGATCGAAACACATTTCGATAAAGCGTTCCATCTCCGGATTGTTCAACCCGATATTTACATGATTTTTATATGTTGCTCCATGCGGATCGTCAGTCCTGCCAAAAATATAATCCATTGAAACATCGAAATAGTCCGCATATTTAAGCAATAGTTCGGGCGGAGGCGTAGCGTCATCCGTTTCATATCTCGCAAGACTCGATTGACTGATTTCAAACGCCTTGCTGAGCTTCATTTGAGAAAGCTTAATACTCTCTCGTAAAGAGCGCATTCGCTCGCTGATGATTTTCATGTGTTCGCCTCCTCGTAAATATATTATACCCGATCATAGAATTAAAGTCAATTACTTATACGGATAATTCAAAATGTTTTTACAAATAAATCTACATTTCCAGAGAATCGGAAATAATAGTTTTTCATACTTGGCAAGCAATGCACCGAAGTACCCCTGTGCGAAATCTGCGATTTCCTTGTCGGGCAACATCCCGAACCCTTAAACAATTTCAAAGAAATTGGCTACACACCTTTAGTGCTTTTTTGAGAAGCAGTATTATCGTGCATCATCAATCGAAGCAACAATATGCGCTTACAAGTCTATCAAGTTCCTCACGTTCTGAACAAATGACATAACCCCAGTTTCGTTTGAGTTGTGTTGAAAAAGCACAACCGTTCATTAGAGTAATATCATCGGGACGGGTGAGTTCAAACATAGAAATCGAATTATCTTTATGAATCACTCTGCTTGAATAACTCTCGTGTATTAAACTGACTGTTACATTAGGAGCTATCGGCAAATTGATAACTGTATGTCCGTTGAGTGTATAATTGTAGATTCCATCCATCGAAAGAACAAACGGAATGGTGGTTTTATTCAGCATAAATGTTACAATGTACTCTGACAACAAATCATTTTCTTGTGCAATTATTATTCCGTTTTTTGAAATGAAATCATGTAGAAATTGAGCAGGAAAGGCTTGCCAAAAATTTTCTTCCCGATTCATTTGATTACTAAATGATGGTCCTCTTGCGATCAAGGCAAACATAAAGTTCTTTATTATCTGCTTTGCAGAAGAACTTATACTAAATGTCTCTCGATCAATTCCAGTTTTCTCAATGTATGTAAGAAGTTCGCCAAACGGCGTTTCTATAACATCTCCAAAATAATCTTCAGTCTGTTGAGAATAGTAATCCAATTGTGTATTGGTGGATTTAGCTGTTCCATTGTTTTCGACAATTCGTTTTTCAATGTCATAATAAAAGAAACGGTTGTTGTCATTGTGAAATCGCTTTAGCAAAACTCTTGGCATTTGAATATGAGAATTCATCGTATTCAGCCCTCCGATTTGTTAATGAATAATATTTTAGCCGCAAATTGCAATAGCAAGTTGCAATAGTTTTCAAAAAGGTAACAAATCGAAGTAGAACAGCGTTGGCTCACGGAAGGAGGGGCGAAGCCCCGAGTGG
>CAJFKR010000072.1 GCA_904386005.1 Candidatus Flemingiibacterium merdigallinarum | reverse complement strand
CTTTCCTTGTAGTGAGCAAAATCACAATACCACGGATCAACAGCGTTTGACTTCGGCGGAATGCAAAAATTTGCATTCCGATTGGTGATATATTCGAGATTTTCTCTTGAACCATATGCTTTGTCAGCAAGAATAGTACTTCCAGATATATCAAGCTGCTCAAGACATTTTTGCAGCATTATGCCATCATTAACCTGTCCGCCGGTCAATTCCAGCACCAGAGGATAACCAAGTCCGTCAACTACTGCATGGATTTTTGTGGATCTTCCTCCTCGGCTGATTCCAATATGCTGATTATCATCATGTCCTGGAGCCCCTTTTTTGCACCGGCACTTGACCGATGCGCTTTGATATAAGTTCCGTCAATGCACAAATCCTGCATATCTGGATTTTCGCGAACATTCTCAAAAAGCTGTTTTAATTTATCATCTTTCTGCCATTGAGAAAATCTTTTATACACTGTTTGCCATGGACCATAATGTGCGGGCAAATCGCGCCAAGGAGCTCCAGTGTGTAAAATCCAAAGGACTCCATTTAACAGTTTACGATTGTCTGATTGCGGTCGCCCTGTTTTCTTTTGAGTATTTCCAAGATATGGTTTTATTCTTTCCCATTATGCATCATCAATTTCGTATCGTCTTGCCATTTTATTTGTGCTCCCTCGTTATTTTTGCTTCTTCTATTATAAACGATACGGCGATAATTTGCAAGTCCTTTCTCGCGATAATTCATTAATTTTAGTTTAGAAACACACTCTAATAAGTTTTCTCATAATCAAATCCTCCAAAATCAAGATTGTTTCTTTTATCTTGGTCCTCTTGGCTTGGAGTTCGGACGTTTGATTATGCCGTTTTTGAAGTGAGTATCCTCAAACTTCTCGAAATAAACAAATAATCAGAACCCGTCTCCCACAGGGAAGATCTGGTTCGGATTATATTGCTTTGGTGCCGGTGGCGGGGGTCGAACCCGCACGTACTTGCGTACACGGGATTTTGAGTCCCGGGCGTCTGCCAATTCCACCACACCGGCAAAAAATGGAGCTGCTAATCAGAATCGAACTGATGACCTCATCCTTACCAAGGATGCGCTCTACCGACTGAGCCATAGCAGCATTTCAGAACAGACAATATTATACCATATCCGAAAGAAAAAATCAAGCCCTTTTTGAAAAAAAGTTAAAAAATCGGAGTCCGCGCTATTGCGCGGACTCCGGAAAGGCGGAATCAAAATTCAACACAAAACAGCTGCTCGCTGTCCGGATTGTACGTCAGCCTGCCATGTGTTACGAAAGTCTCATCGTATCCGTCAATGAACACCTCGATTGTAAGCTCGAATCCGCTGTCCGACGGCTCGGCGGTCGTCTTTACGTAATTCGGATTCATGCCGAACGCATTCACTCCCCTAACAAGCTCTTCGGCAAGCTCTACGCCCACCAGCTCCTTTGCGACCGAGACGCTGTCGTAATATTGATATACAATATCTCCATTCGCAAGGTCGATAACGGCGATGTTGTCATACAGCACCGTATCGGCGGTATCGGTGAAGCGCGGGTATAAAAGCAGCGCGTATCCGAGCTCCTCGTTAACTACCAGCGCGTTGGTCGAACGCTCGTCGCTTCGACCGAATATAATCGGGCTTCGGTTGATGTTGTCTTCCATGTAATAGTAGTACTTCTTGCCGTTTGTACCGAAGATGCCGATGCCGTAGTAGCTGCGGCGCTCGTTATATCCTTCCGGATAGAGTTCCTTATATGACACCTCGACCGACCAGTCGTCGCTGTTTGATGTGTAGGGCGCGAACATATCAAAGTTATGCGAAAAAGAATCTGTGACATTGAATCCGACGCCGGCATATTCGATTTTATTTTGTACATAAGTATATCCGGCTTCCGGACGGGTGACGACAAAGTAATTGAATCGAAGCCCACCTACGTATAGGATATTCTGAACATACAAATTGTCCATCGATATACCGTTAGCTTCACATTCACGCGATGCATAACTGTATAAAGCTTCGTATATATCGGTACAAACAATTGTGCCACCGTCATTGTCTACCATAATGGCAGTTTTCAGATAATCTGTACCGATCGCTCGCTCGATTACATATTCATCAATCCGGATATAAGTCAGCACCTCTTGACTCCCGTCGCCGTCAATGTCAAATACATCAGTTATCACAGACACACCGTCAGGTAAATTATAGACAGTTGCCGGATAGACGAAAAACAGCTCGCCGTCTGTCGCGTCAAAGCAGAGCACCGCTTCATATGCTTCACCGTCGGCTTCAACCGTTCCTCTGAAGCATTTTGCCTTTCGCCCGAGCAATATTTCAGTCTCGGGGACCTTCGATTCGGATTCGTAATCAGAAGATATTTCGTATTCGATTTCAGAAAGGTATTCGGCGTCATAAGGTTGGAATTTAAGCGGTATGTCGCAGTTTTCGTTCGCTTCGGGGACAGGGTCGCCATAATATTCGGGCTCGTCGGGAGCCTTTTCCTCGAGCTCGAAGACAACTTCATTTTTATAGCTGTTTTCTGTTACATCATTATTCGTGTTGTTCAATAATGATGTAACCAACATAATTGGCAGCAAAGCTGCGGATAGTGTTTGTAACATCAAAACCACCTCAAATCATTTATTTTTCTTTTTCAACTCTCTTTAACCAAAAATTATATCGTAACTATTATATTACAATATAATTTATTTGTCAATATATATACTTAATATATATACTTAATATTTTAATAAAATTCAACACAAAACAGCTGCTCGCTGTCCGGATTGTATGTCAGCCTGCCGTGGGTGACGAAAGTCTCATCGTATCCATCAATGAACACCTCGATCGTAAGCTCAAATCCGCTGTCCGACGGCTCGGCGGTCGTCTTGACGTAATGCGGATTCATGCCGAACGCATTCATTCCCATCACTAACTCATCGGCAAGCTCCGCACCCACCAGCTCCTTTGCGACCGAGACGCTGTCGTAATACCCAAATACAATATCTCCGTCTTCAAGGTCGATAACGGCGATATTGTCATACAGCACCGTATCGGCGGTATCGGTGAAGCGCGGGTATATAAGCAGCGCGTATCCGAGTTCATCGTTTACGACCAGCGCGCGAGTTGAACGTTCGTCTCCGTTGCCGAATATAATCGGGCTTCGGTTGATGTTGTCCTCCATGTAATAGTAATACTTCTTGCCGTTCGTACCGAAGATACCGACTCCGTAGTAGCTGCGGCGCTCGTTATATCCTTCCGGATAGAGTTCCTTGTATGACACCTCGACCGACCAGTCGTCGCTGTTCGACGTATAGGGCGCGAACATATCAAAGTTACGCGAATCAGTATCTGTGACGTTGAATCCGCCATCGGCATATTCGAGTTTATTTTGCACATAAGTGTATCCGGCTTCCGGACGGGTGACGACAAAATAAGCAGAAAAACTCAAAATATCGGTAGGCAGATCTCTTACATATAATTCGCTTGAATCACCTCCGCATGATTCCCAGTCTTTTTTGAAATAATCATTCAGCTGTTTTAATAAATCATTATATACAAGAATCCCATTATCATTATCGATTATAACTGCATATTCCACATAATTCGTATCATCCGCCTGAGCTATTAGGGAGTCTCTTGAAAAGCAAGAATGAAATATTTCCATACTGCCGTCATTGTCAAAGTCAATCAGAAACGTGCTTTCATAAACATTACCGATTTGATATATATCATTGCTGACATACACAAGCGAACCATCGTAGATATCAAATAGTAATGTTGCGGTATATGTTTCATTTGTCTTATTGTTATACACATCACCAATAAATCGTCTGCACTTATGCCCAAGGCAGATATCATCAGCACCCCTTTTTTCAAGCTCATTATAATCAAATTGTATGTCATTATAATAATCAACATCATACGGAACAAACTCCAGCGGTATGTCACAGTCTATGTTCGCCGCGGGGACAGGGTCGCCGTAATATTCAGGCTCGTCGGGCAATTTTTCCTCAAGCTCGAAGAAAGTTTCAGCCGCCGGTTCGGTCGTCTCGGCTTCGGTCGTCACAATATCAGTTGTGGCAGTGGTCTCGGCAATATCAATGTTGTCAGTTGTTTCGCTGCATCCGGCTGACATAATACAATATATTATCACAAGCAAACATATAAAATATAATTTCATGATTTTCAACTCTTAATAATTGCTATGTTGATATGAAAAACATATATCCATGCTATAAGTATATCATTTGAATAAGCGGAAAAATGCAGATGTCATAAATCGCGGCGAGTTCTATTTTAATAATATTCAACACCAAACAGCTGCTCACTGTCCGGATTGTATGTCAGTCTGCTGTGGGCAACAAACGGCTCATGTCCATCTATATGTGCCTTAACAGTAAGCACAAATCCATTTTCATCAGCTTCTGCATACACATTGACATAGTTCGGATTGACATAAAATTCATCCATTTCATTTTGCAAATTGTCCATCAAATCTTCAGGGAGAACGTTTTCTAAACCTTCTAAAGCTGAAAATGCGGATTCAATCAATTCACCGCTTTTAAGATCGATTATCTTTATTTGATCAAAATTGTATTCATCGGCAGTCATTATGACAGCTGGATATGTCAGAAGTGCATATCCTATTTTTTCGTTTACAACAAGAGAGCGATTCGAGCTTTCGTGCCCCTGACCGAAAATAATCGGACTGCTGATATAATCAGGTTCCATATAATAATAGTATCTTTTTCCGTTTTCACCAACTATGCATATCCCATAATATTTGCGACGCTTCGCAATTTCGTCGCTGATTACTTCATTATATATTTCCTTATATGAAACCTCAACCGACCAATTTTCACTGTTTGACGTATATGGTGCGAATATATCATAGCTATCCTTTCTTGATGCGTCAACATCAATTCCACCGCCGACATATTTAGCTTTATTCTGAACCAATATATAACCGGCATCAGGTCGAGTAATTATAAAATAGCTGAAATCGATATGATATTCAGAGTTATCATTATAAGCGAACATTGATGTTATATATGGAGTATATCCAGTCATCCCATGTTCTGTCAAATCATGGATGGCATATTCACATAAGGGTTCGTACAAATCGCAAAATACAACATTGCCTTCATTATAGTCAATCAAATAAATCGACATAATATATTTTGTATTAGTTATTGAATCGACCATACAATCCTGACTCTTCGTATACATAATCACTTCCAAACTTCCGTCATTATCGATATCCTCAACTTCAGACGAGTAAATCGAATAATCGCTTTTAATATAAAAAAACAGTGCTCCGTCTGATATATCAAAATACAGTTCTGCCATGAAACTTTCTTCGGTTGCATTATTGTATACTTCGCCTTTGAATCGCTTGCATTTTTTTCCAAGTATTGTATATACATCATCACCTTGTGATAACAAAGCATCATGATTGTATGTGACATCCATCCATTTTTCCATTTCAAAAGAAACAAACTCCAGCGGTATGTCACAATCGGTGTTCGCCGCGGGGACAGGGTCGCCATAGTATTCAGGCTCGTCGGGCAATTTTTCCTCAAGCTCGAAGAAGGTTTCAGCCGCCGGTTCGGTTGCCTCGGCTTCGGTTGTAAAACTTGAAGTTATCGCTTCTGTCACATCATCCATGTCAGTCTCTGAACAACCGCAGTTGACTATACCGCATATTGTCAAAAGCAATACGGCTGCTAAGCGTTTCATAGCATTTCCTCCTTAAAATATCGTCCGAGTCCTCTTCTCTGTTTATTAAATTATACCACTGTAAAATCTCGCTGTCAAGCCTTCTCCCAATATATGCCGCCGCTGCATAACAGGTATATTCGAAAACATATATAAATATAAATTTATCCTAAATTATATAAGCTATGTGTTATATTGCTATTGACTTATTTGTCGATGTGTGTTATAATATTAACATACTTGTCAAAGCGGCATAGCCTAAAAATGCAAATCCAAATTTTATTAAATAGAGGAAGATTTGAACATGAACAAAGTTACAATCATCGGAACCGGAAGCGTCGGTTCCACCATCGCCTACACGCTTACCGTCACAGGTCTCGTTTCCGAAATCATCATGATTGACGTCAACAACGAAAAGGCTCTCGGTGAAGCGCTCGACATCCGCCAGGGCACACCTTTTTGCAGTCCGTGTTCGGTCTATGCCGGCTCCTACCGCGACGCTGAGGGCTCGAACATCGTCATCGTCACGTCGGGTATCGCGCGCAAGCCGGGTCAGTCGCGTCTCGACCTCGCACAGACTAACGTCAACATCATGAAGAGCATCATTCCGCAGATAGTCAAATACGCTCCCGACGCAAATTACATAATCGTCTCGAATCCGGTCGACATACTCACCTACGTCTTCTGCAAGCATTCGGGACTTCCGGAGCGCCGCATAATCGGCTCGGGCACAATCCTCGACACCGCCCGCCTGCGTTCGAGACTGTCTGAGTACTACAAGATTAATCAGCAGAACGTACACGCCTACGTCATGGGTGAGCACGGCGATTCATCGTTCATTCCGTGGTCGGTCGCCAATATCTCGAACGTTCCGCTCGCCGAGTGCGAAAACTTCATCGTCAACTCCGAGGGTATCTATCCTGAACTGAACTACGACGACATCGAAGCCTATGTCCGCAAGTCGGGCGCGCGCGTAATTGAGAGAAAGGGCGCGACCTTCTACGCAATCTCGGTTTCGGTATGTCACATAATAAAATGTCTGCTTGGCGGTATAGATACGACAATGACCGTATCGACTATGATGCACGGCGAATACGGGATTGACGATGTATGTCTTTCGGTTCTGTCGATAGTCGGCAGCGAGGGCGCGCACGGCAAGATTCTGATTCCTATGACGGATGAGGAAATCGGAAAGCTTCAGCACAGCGCCAACTGCTTAAAGGAAATCATCAACAGCATAGAAATATAAAATTATCATTATATATAGAGGAACATCACAATGGAATACCGCATAGAACACGATTCAATGGGCGAGATGAAGGTTCCCGCCGACCGTCTTTGGGCGGCGCAGACACAGCGCAGCCACGAGAATTTCGAGATCGGCGTCGGAATCGAAACCATGCCCGCCGAAATCATTCACGCGTTCGGAATCCTGAAAAAGGCGGCCGCCGAAGCAAATCATGAGCTGAAGCCCGAAAAGATGACCGATGAAAAGCTTGCGGCAATCACCGCCGCCTGCGACGAGGTCATCGCCGGCAAACTAAACGACCACTTCCTGCTCGTCGTCTGGCAGACCGGCTCGGGCACACAGTCGAACATGAACGCGAACGAGGTCATCCGCAACCGCGCGAATCAAATCGCCGGCAAGGAGCTGACTCACCCGAACGACGACATCAACATGAGCCAGTCGTCGAACGACACCTTCCCCACCGCAATGCACATTTCGGCTGTGCTCGCAATCGAGGACAAGCTGATACCCGCGCTCGAGCGTCTCATCGCTACATTCATCCGCCTCGAAGCTGAAAACGAAGGCATCGTAAAATCGGGACGCACACACCTGCAGGACGCAACTCCTATAAAATTCAGTCAGGAAATCAGCGGCTGGCGTTCGAGCCTGCAGCGTGACTGCGAGCTGCTCCGTCTCGCCGTGAAGCCGCTCTGCGAGCTCGCGCTCGGAGGAACCGCGGTCGGAACCGGACTCAACGCGCCGAAAGGCTTTGACACGCTCGTAGCATCAAAGATCGCCGCGCTCACCGGAAAGCCGTTCGTCACCGCGCCAAATAAGTTCCATTCGCTGACATCGAAGGACGAGCTTGTATTCGCGCACGGCGCAATCAAGGCTGCCGCTGCCGACATGATGAAGATTGCCAACGACGTGCGTTGGCTCGCGTCCGGTCCGCGCTGCGGTCTCGGCGAGATACACATTCCCGAGAACGAGCCCGGCTCGTCGATTATGCCCGGCAAGGTCAACCCGACTCAGTGCGAGGCGGTCACGATGGTAGCCGTTCAGGTCATGGGCAACGACGTCGCGGTCGGAATGGCCGCGTCGCAGGGCAACTTCGAGCTGAATGTATTCATGCCGGTCGCAGCTTACAACTTCCTCCAGTCGGCACGCCTGCTCGCCGAAGCGGTCGTATCGTTTGACAAGAACTGCGCTTCGGGCATCACCGCGAACCGCGACAAGATGAACGCGAACCTGCACAATTCGCTCATGCTCGTTACCGCGCTCAATCCGTATATCGGCTATGAAAACGCCGCAAAGACCGCGAAGAAGGCTTTCCACGACAACATTTCATTAAAGGAAGCCTGTGTCGAGCTCGGATTCCTCACCGCTGAAAAATTCGACGAGGTATTCCACCCCGAGCAGATGGCGTAAAGCTATTCGGTTCAGATTAAAGATTTCGAAGCCGATTCATATCGGTCTTGAATATATACCGCGGCAGCGCTGTGCCGCGGTATCGGCACGGTCTCTAACCGCGCCGATATGGACGGTGTATACAGTTATATAATACGCTGTCCGCCCGCTGTACAAAGAAAGGTATGGTTATATAGATGAAGGTTACTTATTTCCCCGGCTGCACGCTGCGCAACAAGGCGAAGGATCTCGACGCTTATGCCAGACGGTCGGCTCTCGCGCTCGGTATCGAGCTTGTCGAGCCGGACAACTGGCAGTGCTGCGGCGGAGTGTTCACGACCTCGCGCGATGAGGTCGCGACCAAGCTGTCGAGCGTGCGCGCGCTGATTGCGGCGCGTGACCGCGGCGAGCCGCTGGTCTCGGTCTGCTCTGCCTGCCACAACGTAATAAAGCAGACCAATTATCAAATACGCACCGACTCAGAGTTTTCTCAGAAGGTCAACTGCTACCTCGCGCAGGAAGCTGAGCCGACCGAATATCACGGCGAGACCGAGGTATACCACTTCCTCGAGCTGCTGCGCGACAAGGTCGGATTTGACAAGCTCAAGGCAAGCGTAAAGAATCCGCTGACCGGACGCAAGATTGCGGCATACTACGGATGTCTTCTGCTCCGCCCGAGCAAGGCTATGCAGTTCGACGACCCCGAAAACCCGAAGATCATCGAGGATTTCATCCGCGCGCTCGGAGCCGAGCCGGTGATTTATCCGGCGCGCAACGAATGCTGCGGCGGATATATCGCGCTTGAAAATTCGGAAAACGCCGCTCGCCGCTCGAACGCCGTTTCGCAAAGCGCTGTTTTGCACGGCGCGGACACTATAGTCACGGTATGTCCGCTCTGCCGCTATAATCTTGTAAAGAGTGGCAGCCCGATCCCGGTAGTTTATTTCACCGAGCTGCTCGCAGAAGCGCTCGGAGTCAAGGAGGATTCCGATGACTGACGCAATGAAAAAGGAGCAGATTCTGCGCATGAGCGGAGTCAATCCGCTTAAATGTATGCGCTGCGGAAAATGTTCAGCCACCTGCCCGAACTATGACGAGATGGAATATCATCCGCATCAGTTCGTTTACATGGTCGAGAAGGGCGAGCTTATGCCGCTGCTCAAATCGAAGTCGATCTACAAATGTCTCACCTGCTTCGCCTGCGTAGACCGCTGCCCGCGCGGCGTTGAACCGGCAAAGCTGATCGAGGCTGTGCGCCTTGTCGCGACCCGCGAAGCCGGAGCCAACCACATGAAGCCTGACGACATCCCCGCGCTGCTTGACGAGGACTTGCCTCAACAGGCTATCGTCAGCGCGCTGCGCAAATATACGAAATAAGGAGTAACATATGCAAAGAATCGGAGTATTTGTGTGTTGGTGCGGAACTAACATCGCCGGAACGGTCGACGTCAAAGCCGTCGCCGAGGCTCTGTCGCACGAGCCGGGCGTTGTTTTCTCCACCGATTACCAATATATGTGCTCTCAGGCCGGACAGGATATAATCAAAAACGCGATACATGAGCATAAGCTCACCGGCGTCGTAGTCTGCTCCTGCTCGCCGAGAATGCACGAGACGACCTTCCGCAAGACGGTCGCCGCGGCTGGGCTCAACCCGTATATGCTTGAAATAGCAAACATCCGCGAGCAGTGCTCGTGGGTTCACAAGGAAATGCCGACCGGCACCGCCAAGGCTATAATCCTCGGCAAAGCCGCCGTCGCCAAGGTCAACCTCAACGCGCCGCTCACCCCCGGCGAGACCCCGGTAACCAAGCGCGCGCTCGTCATCGGCGGAGGTATCGCCGGAATCCAGACCGCGCTCGACATCGCCGACGCCGGATTCAAGGTCGACATCGTCGAAAAGCAACCGACTATCGGCGGCAAGATGGCGCAGCTCGACAAAACCTTCCCGACGCTCGACTGCGCGGCCTGCATACTCACGCCTAAGATGGTCGACGCGGGTCAGCACGAAAACATCAAGATTTATTCATATTCCGAAGTCACCGACGTCAAGGGCTTTGTCGGCAACTTCGATGTCACTATAAAGAAAAAGGCGCGCTATGTGCGCGAGGACCTCTGCACCGGCTGCGGGCTCTGCACCGAGAAATGTCCGCAGAAAAAGGTTCCGAACGAGTTCAACCTCGGCATGGACAACCGCCGCGCTATCTACATTCCGTTCGCACAGGCTGTGCCGAAGATAGCGACTATTGACCCAAACTGGTGCACAATGCTCAAAACCGGCAAATGCGGCGTCTGCTCGAAGGTCTGCACCGCGGGCGCGATCGACTACAACGCGAAGGACGAATACATAGAGGAAAAGTATGGCGCTATCGTAGTCGCGACCGGCTACAACCCCATTTCCATGGATCAGTTCGACGAGTTCGCCTACTCGCAGTCCAAGGACGTAATCACATCGCTTGAGCTCGAGCGTCTGATGAACGCTGCCGGACCTACCGGCGGCACTCTGCTCCGTCCGTCCGACGGCGAGCATCCGCACACAATCGTACTGGTACAGTGCGTAGGCTCGCGTTGCTCCGAATGCGGCAAGGGCAAGGAATATTGCTCGAAGATCTGCTGTATGTATACCGCAAAGCACGCGATGCTCATCCGCGACAAGTATCCGGACACCGAGGTATATGTATTCTACATCGACGTCCGCACCCCCGGCAAGAACTTCGACGAGTTCTACCGCCGCGCGGTCGAGGAATACGGCGTACACTACATCAAGGGCATGGTCGGCAAGGTCTCGCCCGAGGGCAAGAAGCTGAAAGTACAGGCCTCCGACCTGCTTGACAATAAGCAGCTGCACATCGACGCCGACCTCGTAGTACTCGCGGCAGCAATCGAGCCGGACAAGTCGGCGCGCCCGCTTGCGACAATGCTCACCGCCAGCATGGACACGAACGACTTCTTCACCGAAGCTCACCCAAAGCTGCGTCCGGTCGAGAGCCCGACCGCCGGCGTGTTCCTGTCGGGTACCTGCCAGGGACCAAAGGACATCCCCGAGACTGTATCGCAGGCAGGCGCGGCAGCGTCCAAGGTAATCGGTCTGCTCGTAAAGGACAAGCTCACCGGCAACCCCTGCGTCGCGCATTCGGACGAGCTCATGTGCAACGGCTGCTCGTCCTGCGAAAAGGTCTGCCCGTACGGCGCTATCACCTATATCGACAAGGAATTCCGTATGCCCGACCGCACAACGCGCATTCGCAGAGTCGCGAGCGTCAATCCGGCGGTATGTCAGGGCTGCGGCGCCTGCACAGTCGCCTGCCCGTCCGGAGCTATGGACTTAATGGGCTTCAAGAATTCACAGATCATGGCGGAGGTTGACGCAATATGCAAATGAATGAAAATTACAAACCGCTGATTGTGGCCTTCTGCTGCAACTGGTGCTCCTACGCCGGAGCCGACCTCGCCGGCAACAACCGACTCGCGTATCCCGCTGACGTCAAAATCATCCGTGTCCCCTGCTCCTGCCGTGTAAACCCGATGTTCATTCTGCGCGCGTTCCAGCGCGGCGCGGACGGAGTCATCATCTGCGGATGCCATCCGGGCGACTGCCACTACACGTCCGGCAACTACTACACACGTCGCCGTATGGCGCTGCTCTTCTCGATGCTCGACTACCTCGGCATTGAGCGCGAACGTACACGCGTCGAGTGGGTATCGGCAGCTGAGGGCGCGAAGTTCGCGGCGACAATGAACGATTTTGCCGAGAAGGTCGTCTCGCTCGGTGAAAACAAGAGACTGGAGGATTTACGATGCAAGAAATAACCCGCGAGCAGCTTATAGCCAAGGCAAAGGAACTGCTCGACAAAGGCACTGTAAACCGCGTGCTCGGCTGGAAGCGCGGCGAATTCGACTGGGACATCACCCCCGCTCTGTTCGAGAGCGCGGAGGAGCTGGACCGTGACTTTGTCTGGAACGATTTCTGCGGCGCGAACTTCTCGAAGTATCTTATAGCCGAGACCAAGAAGCAGCCTCCGGTCACCGACAAGCCGGTGCTTGTATTCCTCAAGCCCTGCGATACCTACAGCTTCAACCAGCTCCTGACCGAGCACCGTTTCGAGCGCGACAAGGTATACGCGGTCGGAATCCCCTGCTCCGGAATGGCTGACATCAACAAGATCCGCGACGTGGCTGACGGTGTCGTCTCGGTAAAGAGCGAGGGCGAAAACCTCGTAGTCGAAACGCTTTACGACGGCACAAAGACACTTCCGTTTGCCGATATGCTCGCCGAACGCTGCGCAGTCTGCAAGTCGAAAAAGCACGTCGCGTATGACGAGCTGCTCGGTGAGGACGGAGAGCTGCTCGACTCGAACCGCTTCGACGAGGTCGAAAAGCTCGAGCGCATGACTCCCGACGAACGCTTCGCGTTCTGGCAGAACGAGCTTTCGCGCTGCATTCGCTGCAATGCCTGCCGCGATGTATGTCCCGCCTGCACCTGCGAGAAGTGCGTGTTCGACAATCCGCAGTCAGGCGTCGAGAACAAGGCTGCTGCCAACAGCTTCGAGGAGAAGATGTTCCACATAATCCGCGCGTTCCATGTAGCCGGACGCTGCACCGACTGCGGCGAGTGCTCGCGCGTATGTCCGCAGCACATCCCGCTTCACCTCTTAAACCGCAAGTTCATCAAGGATATCAACAGCTTTTACGGAGATTATCAGGCGGGCGCCGAGGTCGGAAGCCGCGCGCCGCTCGTTGATTATACCACCGATGACCTCGAGCCGTCGGAAGCAACGAAATGGGAGGACACAAATGCGTAAAGTTTTACTCGAGTCGCTCGACTCCCTCTTCGCCGCGATCGCCGCGAAAAATACGCTGTATATTCCGGTCGACACAAACGGCGGAGCTAAATTCGAAAAGTGGCAGGAGGGCAAAAAGCTCTCGAACGCGCTCCACACAACAAAGAGCCCTAAGGACTTCTTCTTCCCGCAGAGCGAATGCCTGATGAAATTCAAGACCGAGGGCAAGAATATAGAGATAATCGATACTCGCAGCGAGAGCGAAGACTTCGCGATATTCGGAGTCCGCGCCTGCGACGCGCGCGCATTCAAGGTGCTCGACAACGTATTCCTGAAAGAGCCGGTCGACACCTACTACCAGAATCGCCGCGAGCACGGAATCATAATCTCGCTCGCCTGCGACCGTCCGGCCGAGACCTGCTTCTGCGGCACATTTGACATCGACGCAGCTAATCCCGACGGAGATATCGTCTGCTACAAGACCGAATCGGCTCTCTACCTCGACGCAAAAACCGAAAAAGGTCAGGGTCTGCTCGCGGCTGTCGAGGCTGCCACCGAGCCGGCGGAAGCTTCCGAAATTGACGCCGCAAAGCAGCAGATCACCGAGCGCCTTAATAGGCTGCCGCTCGCCGATCTCAAGTCGGACGCGTTCGGCGCGGGCAAGACAGACACCTACTTTAACGCACCCGAATGGAAAGAGCTTTCCGAAGCCTGCCTCGGCTGCGGAACCTGCACATTCGTCTGCCCGACCTGTCAGTGCTATGACATCAAGGATTTCAACACCGGTCACGGCGTAATCCGTCACCGCTGCTGGGATTCGTGTATGTATTCGGAATTCACGAAGATGTCGGCTGGACAGCCGAGACTCACCCAGCTCGAACGGTTCAGACAGCGTTTCATGCACAAGCTGGTATACTATCCCGAAAATAACGATGGTCTCTTTTCCTGTGTCGGCTGCGGACGCTGTGTTTCCAAATGTCCGATCGGAATGAACATTGTTAAGGTAATGAAAAAGTTAGGAGGAAGCGTCAATGACTGATATTAAAGAACCGCTTATGCCGGCAATCGGCGTCGTCACCGATATACGCATCGACACGCCGGACGTCAAGACCTTCCGAGTCGTCACTCCCGACGGCAAAAAGCCGTTCGAGCATATTCCCGGTCAGTGCGCGATGCTGTCAGTTCCCGGAGTTGGCGAGGGTATGTTTTCGATAACCTCGTCTCCGACAAACGAAGAATTCATGGAATTCTCGATAAAGAAGTGCGGCTGCGTCACCGAATGGCTGCATTCGATGGAAGTCGGACAGCAGATTACAATCCGCGGACCGTACGGCAATGGCTTCCCGGTCGACACCGTGTTCGCCGGAAAAGACCTGCTGTTCATCGCCGGCGGTATCGGACTCGCTCCGCTCCGTTCGGTTATCAACTACTGCCGTCACTACCGTGACCGCTACGGCAAGATTGACATTGTCTACGGCTCGCGCAGCAAGGCTGACCTCGTCGACTACAACGAGATCATCACCGAGTGGATCGGCGACACCAATATCGACGTCCACCTGACTATCGACCGTGAACAGCCCGAGTGGGACGGTCATGTCGGCTTCGTTCCGAACTATGTCAAGGAGCTCGGCTTCGATACCAACAAGGTGGCTGTGCTCTGCGGACCTCCGATTATGATCAAATTCACACTCGCCGGTCTTATAGAACTCGGCTTCGAAAAGACGCAGATCTACACTACGCTCGAAATGCGCATGAAATGCGGTATCGGCAAGTGCGGACGCTGCAACGTCGGCTCAAAATACGTCTGCAAGGACGGTCCGGTCTTCAGCTTCGACAAGCTGGACGAGCTGCCGGACGAATATTAATCTCGATTAATATTGATAACGAATGAAAGGTAATTACATATGGAAAACATGGTAAATGTCTACCTGTTCGGCAAGCAGTACAGCGTTCCGTCCGAGCTTACGATAATGCGCGCTATCGAATACGCGGGTTATCAGCTGGTACGCGGCTGCGGCTGCCGCAACGGTTTCTGCGGAGCGTGCGCTACAATCTACCGTATCAAGGGAAAGAGCGAGCTTAAAGCCTGCCTCGCCTGCCAGACTAAAGTCGAGGAGGGTATGTATGTCGCTACCCTGCCCTTCTTCCCGCTCGTAAAGCAGGTCTATGACATCGAAAAAATCAAGACTAACGAAGCGATAATGATGCAGCTCTACCCCGAAATCTACGCCTGCGTCGGCTGCAACGCCTGCACCAAGACCTGCCCGCAGAAGCTGAATGTTATGCAGTATATCGCGTACGCTCAGCGCGGCGAGTTTGACAAGTGCGCCGAGGAGTCGTTCGACTGCGTAATGTGCGGTATCTGTTCGTCCCGCTGTCCGGCTGGAATCTCGCATCCGCAGGTTGCAATGCTCGCCCGCCGCATAAACGGCAAGTATCTCGCGCCGAAGTCCGAGCACCTCGAGAACCGCGTCAAGGAAATCAAGGACGGCAGCTTCAACGACCTCATCGAGGCGCTGATGGGCAAGCCGGTTGAGGAGCTGCAAGAGCTTTACAACCACCGTGAAATAGAGAAGTGAGGAGATAAAGCTAATGTATTCAAAAGAATTCGAAGCATCACTTAAAGCGGTAGAAGCCGCGCGCGCCGCTAACGTCGCGTATGAGCCGGCACGCATGACCGCGAAGGAAAAGGAAGACCTCCTCGCCGAGTATCATCCCGATTACAAGAAAAGCGAGTTCGCGAAGCTCAGAATCGGTCCGAATAAGGGCGAGTCTGTACCGCACGAGCTCTGCGAAATGCTCGAGGCTCACAGCCGCATAAAGCCGGAAGACGTCGATTTGACTTCGCCGGCATATGACGTCGACGTGCTGATTATCGGCGGCGGCGGAGCCGGAGCTTCGGCAGCGATCGAAGCCGATAATGCCGGCGCGAAGACTATGATAGTCACCAAGCTGCGCATCGGCGACGCTAACACAATGATGGCAGAGGGCGGCATACAGGCGGCAGATAAGCCGAACGACTCGCCGGCGATCCACTTCCTCGACGCTTATGGCGGCGGACACTTCGCGGCAAAGCGCGAGCTGCTCGCAAAGCTCGTCACCGAAGCTCCCGAGGCTATCCAGTGGCTGAACAACCTCGGCGTTGAGTTTGACAAGGCTCCGGACGGAACTATGATCACGACTCACGGCGGCGGAACCTCGAGAAAGCGTATGCACGCCGCTAAGGACTATTCTGGCGCGGAAATCATGCGCACCCTCCGCGATGAAGTACTCAACCGCGGCATTCCGGTAATCGATTTTACTTCGGCAATTGAGCTGATTCTCGACGAGCGCGGCAGATGTGCCGGTGCGGTTCTGATGAACATGGAGACAAAGGAACTGATGGTCGCGCGCGCAAAGACTGTCATCATCGCGACCGGCGGCGCGGGGCGTATGCACTATCAGGGCTTCCCGACGTCTAACCACTACGGAGCTACTGCCGACGGACTCGTGCTCGGCTATCGCGTAGGAGCGAAGCTGCTCTATGCCGATACGCTCCAGTATCACCCGACCGGAGCCGCGTATCCGGAGCAGATCTTCGGCGCGCTCGTCACCGAGAAGGTGCGTTCGCTCGGAGCTAAGCTCGTCAACCGAGACGGCAAGGTATTCATGCACCCGCTCGAAACCCGCGACGTTTCCGCGGCTTCGATTATCCGCGAATGTACCGACCGCGATGAGGGCGTCGATACCGGCAACGGAAAGGCTGTATGGCTCGACACGCCGATGATTGAAATGATCGGCGGCGAGGGCACAATCGAGAAGCGCATTCCGGCGATGATGCGTATGTTCGAGAAATACAACATCGACATCCGCCGCGAGCCGATTCTCGTTTATCCTACGCTGCACTACCAGAACGGCGGTCTCGACATCAATCTCGACGGCAGCACAACAAACGTCGAGAACCTCTATGTAGCCGGTGAAGCCGTCGGAGGCATCCATGGACGCAACCGCCTGATGGGCAACTCGCTGCTCGACGTCATCGTATTCGGCCGCAACGCCGGAATTCACGCCGCAGAGAAGTCAAAAGATGTAACGGTCGGCGAGCTTACGCTCGAGCATATCAATCGTTACGACGCCGAGCGTGCCGACGCCGGAATCGAAACCAACGCGGTTTCGCCGAAGCTGCTGCCTGACTACACGCGCAAGAAGTCCGAGGCACGGCTTGACCGTATTCGAAAGGGAAATATAAACAACCATGGAACTTATTACTGATTTATTTGAAGCGTTGACAATATTCTGCTTCGGACTCTCATGGCCGATTTCGATCCGCAAATCCTACATATCTCGCACCGCAAAGGGTAAGAGCCTGTTCTTCGAGGTATTCCTGCTGATAGGCTATGCTTTTGGTATCGCGAGAAAGATAATACAGGTCGTCGCGATGGACAGCTCGGGCTTCATCTTCTATCTGAGCTTCTTCTTCTACGTGTTGAACTTTATCGAAATTTCGATTGACGTCGCGCTTTATTTTAGAAACGTCAAACTCGACCGCCTTGCCGAAGCCAAAGCGGCTGAAAACAAATGATTAATGCTTCGGCAGCTTATTTGTGTAAACCACAGCAGTTGATCAAGCATACAGAAAAACTTAGCGCACATCCGACCCGGTGTCGGATGTGCGCCTTTATATTAATTTTATGCGGCTGATCTGCCGTGGAAGCAGCAACATTATGAAATTATCTGCCGTTTTGCCCGGCTGATGTTGTACTGACCTGATCTAATTCGCCATTATACCGTTACACATCAATCCTATATCTGTATTCAGATATACAAATGCATCGGTCGAGCGTCGCTCTCGGCAATCGGCGAAGTGTCCACACGCGTTCCGGACAGCATCGCGGCGTCAGAGCCGTTTGGCGGCAATCCTCACAGTTACAAATTCTAACGCAATTCTGTATTTACAGCGCACCCGCGCCTCGGCGCTAAGCGCGCCATAGCTTCTGCGTTCAACCGTGGAGTCAGCGCACCGGCGAAGTCTCTCGCCGCGCCTGACCTTCAGACAATGGAATCAGTCTCCGTGACAAAGTTACATAAATAATCATGCTATCGTCTCCAACAAGAAACAAATCGGCTTTCCTCGGAGCGGGACAAACGACCCTCGCTTGTGCGACTCTGCCGACGTGCAATCTGTGGCTACGCCTCGAGTACGCAGGAACACCTTACAGATTCGGCACAAGTCACACGGATCGTCTGCCCCTTGACGGCAGATTCATCTGACTGGTACATTGGCATCCCCTCCTCTTTTCTACGCTTACATTATATCACACAATCTTGTTCTTGTCAAGGGGCATTTTGTATATTCTGCATATCGTACAATTGATAATGCGATAATTGTGCAGTATGCTGCGCATTATGTTATTATCATCAGTATCGATGTTAATTTTATCATTTCGAATTCATTCATTGAACAGACCGCCATCCATCAGTATGTCCGATTCGGCGCGTTCATATGAAATAAGCTCAATTGAAAAGAAGCGTGACGCGCCTTTTTTATATGTATTTTCCGCGTCGTCGTGAAGCTGTGTCAGGCAAAGCACTGCTGAAATAACCGGTGCATTCTCATCTGAAAAATCATATGCGTTGACCGAAAGAAAATATTCTCTCCCCTCATAGCTGTCGCGATTCGAATTCATCGAGTCGTCATTTATAATAAGCTCTCCACAGCCGGAACCGAGTGGATTCAGATTCATATATCCGGAATTGCCAATTTTTAGAGCCGAGGAATAACGCCGCTTGTCTATATTGCTGTCACTCCATGGCTTATCGCCTGACGAAATCGACAGCTGCACATCGTATGACTCGGACACAACCTCAACCACGCCACCCTCATATTCGAGATATATACAAAGATTATACATACCAGCTCCGACAAGCGGAGCCATAAGCCGAGGCTTATTGAGCTCCAATGCTTCAAAGCTGTAGTATGTATCTCCCAATCCGTCGTTAGGGTCAACTATACTCTCATCGAAAAGATATGCTGATATCACAAGCTCGCTCGGCTCGGTCACCTCCGGCTTCGGCAGGAGCAGCGACGCGCCGATGAGCAATGATAATATTATTAAAATTATTAATACTATTTTCATACACTTTCTATAATACTAATATGGTTAAATTAAAAGCCACCATTCTTTTGTAAAGTAATGGTGGCAATTTTCTTACCAATCATAAGGCCATTGTGGACAATAATAGTACGAGCTGTGTCCACCTATTCCACGAGTTTCAACATCTCTATACCAGCCACAATTATCACAATATTCTCTTATAATCACGATACACAAATCACTTTGATAATTATGATCATGGGACAACTTATATGTTATAACATGTGAATCATCACAGCCACACAAAGATGAATCTCTTTGCATAACAATTTTATTGTTATATACAAAATATGTGTAAGGTGCTACATCTTCAAATGGTGAATATGCTGCAATAGACGCTCCACATGCAAAGAAGCATAGCATTGCGATAATACAGATGTTTATTTTCATCTTTTTCACACATTTCACCTCCTTTACTATATAACATTCATTATATAATAATTGTCTGCATTGGCATCCCCTCCTCTTTTCTACGCTTAAATTATATCACACAATCTTGTTCTTGTCAAGGGGTATTTTGTATATTCTGCATATAGCACAATTGATAATGCGATAATTGTGCAGTATGCTGCGCATTATGATAATTGTATCATAATATATGTCATAATTATCACTATTCGTGTTATTATTGAACATCACTCATTATTTTCAGGCTATTTTAGATTACGACTATCGTTTTCATAATCCGCAAGCCACCTATCAAGGTCGGAATAAAACATTTCCGAATTTCCGTTCGGTGTAAACTCACACAGCATAACTCCAAGCAGCTCCGGAACGCCATCATCACGAAAGATCATATATTGAGGTCGCAAATCGGTATACCACCCATCATCTCGCAGCTCCCATTCATCGATACTGAATATGTCCTCCGGATCGTTCGACTTAAAACTCCCGTTGTATTTATAAATAATATACCCATTATATGTCAACATATATTCAAATGTCTCCACGCGGGCTGAGACGATTTCAACCGAGGATTCAGCTGCACCGTCGGAATTATGCTGATACCAATAATCCTGCTGATTTTGTACATTCGGAATTTGTTTGGTCGCGTATTCCTCGGCGAGTTTTAACAACTCCTCATCGGTATTTTCCGCATCTGAATCTGTTTGCGCAGTGTTATCCGCATTCGTTTCGTTTTCCGCGCTCGATTCTTTCGGGATAAACAATACTATGAATGCGAACGCAATCACCGTTATTGTTATCACGCAAATCAAAATTTTATTTGTTACTGATAATTTCATAAGATCTCCCCCCGAATCAAATATAAAGATATAAGCGAGATGGGGATATTTATCCTTTGAAATAAATATCTCCACCTCACATATATCACTTATTTTCACTATTCAGTCCAGTCATTTGCATATGAATCCCAATATGGTATGAAGAAATAAACATCTTCACCAGCCCATGGACATGAGTTGCGGCATTTATTATGAGCGCAAAACGTCATAGTTACAGTATCATTTTGGTCAACAAGTCCGACATGATTATTAACACTCCAACGAATGATACTACCAGCAAATGCCTTGTAATCATCATCGCTCTGGAAAAACAAATTTTCGTCTTCTACATAATCGCAAAGATCTGCACCTCTGACCCATGTAGCTGAATCTTTGTACCAAGTTGTATCAGTAGGTAATCCACCTTCATATAAACACTGAGACACGAAATTCGCACAGTCTCCACCACGATCCCCATCATAAAAATCATATTCTGGATTATGGCATGTCTCATGATCCTCTGTTAAACCTAATGTACAAGACCACTCACGAGCATAATCCCTTGCATCAATACGATCATAAAGTGTAATATTATTATTTATCGTTGTATTGACATCATGAATAATAGCTCCTGATGTAATTATGCTGTTGACTTCAGATACAATTCTGTTAACATCTATTTGACCTTTCTGGTACATCACTTCAGCAGAAGATGGAGAGATTGTATTCGGTTCTACCCTTATACCGTTCATATTCTCAATCCAAACTTCGCACTGATCCTCAAGTGAAATGGTCAAATTTAATACAGTTGGAACTGAGACATAAGCATATACTGAAGTTTTTTGTATTTTTCCTATATACTCATTCTCTAATTCGGTGATTAAATTTGTAACATGAGTATCAACAGCAGAAACTGCCGCGGAAAGTTCTGCATTAATCTGTGCCTTTGCTGCCATACTACCAGCTATATAAGGTAGCTCAGATGCTTCATCAGCCAAAAGTTTCCTACCGAAGTTAATTTCGACATAATACTCGATTTTTCCATTCTTCATTGTTGTATCTAAAACATTTACAACAACATCATGAATAGTATAGTAATCACTATACTGATCAGTGATAACCTCTGCAGCATAATTTAATGCAACATTGGTTGTTCTAATTCCAACATCATCTGCTGTAGTTGCGCTTACGCAGGTTGCTATGAGTGAAACCACAGTCAGAATCAATATAATAAAACGTAATGCTTTCTTCATATTGATTATCCTTTCCATATAAAACAATTCGGTTTTCTCTCGTAGCAGGGCAAGTATAACTTCACTTTCTAAGTCCCGCTTAGATAAAGTATGTGACTACATCACTTAATAAACATTTTTTCACTCTTTGTTGCCCTTAATGTTATAATTAACAAATTAGTACATTGGTATCCCCTCCTCTTTTCTACGCTTACATTATATCACATATATTTGCAGCTGTCAAGATGCAATTTGTATATTCTGCATATAGCACAATTCACAACACAATATTTGTATATCATGTATAATTATATGTTAACTGAAACAATATCAATGTAGACTGTCACATATTTCTTATCATTTTATAACATGTGCCCTTATCTGCCAGCCTACAATATACGCACCTACAACCGAAACTATATCTTTTACAATATACGGCAGCGACACCAGCATGAACGCTTCGCCGAAATTGCGGTTTGAAACAAACGCGTATTGCAGTGAGCCGAGAACATGGCAGACCGCGAGTCCGATTATACCGAGCGCAAGAGCAATTATGGCTGTCAAAATCGATTGCGTCGCAGCTTTTCGGTTATTTCTGTATATCATGTCAGCCAGCCTTACCGCTGCCCCACAGCAGGCGGTCAGCAGGATAAACCCGAAAATAAACCCTCCGGTCGGTCCGGCAATGACTCCGACTCCGCCCTGCATACCCGAGAACACCGGCAGTCCGACCGCTCCGAGCGCGACATACACAACCGTCGATATCGTGCCGCGCGCGAACCCGAGCGAATATCCGGCGAGCGCGACCGCGAAGGTTTGCAGCGTGATCGGCACACCGCTCGGCATCGGTATTGTGATAAGCGTCAGCACCGCGGTAATCGCGGCGAACAGTCCACTCAGGACAAGATTGTATATCCTGCCGCGAGGTTGCGTCCTGACTTGATTTGTGTTCATATTAACATTTTCCTCCAAACAACCGCATAAATTGTAATTATCTGTCAATACCGGTACCGATAATTCACAAATAAATAGTACCATCTTGCGATGATACTATTTTACCATATTCAGCCGGTAATGTCAACCGGCGATGTCAACAAGGTTTACTATCCGTTCGGTTTCATCCATTGTCAACTATATTCCACGGTTGCGGTTTACATTTAGTCGTTGTGCTCGATCGTAGCGTCGCTGACCTCGGGCACATCAGCGTCGTCGAAGTGTATTCCGACATTCACCGATTCGAGCTTGTTTTGCAGCCGCTTGATGTCGACATCGCAGATGTCGACACCCTCGTCAATCGCGTGCGCGCAGGCGAGACCGGACGCCTGACCGCTGATTATCGCCGGCGGAATCACGCGCAGCACATCCCACGCGTAGCCGTCTCCGGCGGCAGAGCGTCCGCAGGTGATGAGATTCGCGGCTTTACGGCTGACCAGCGTGCGCAAGGGTATCTCATAAAGGAAGTCGCGGCGGTCGAAATCGCTTATCGCGCCGACCGAATCGTCGAAATGCTTGTAAGCGTCCGACTCCTTGAGCACATAGTCGCCGTCGATCCGCCGTGTCGTGCGGAACTGGCACATTCCCGGCATAGTCACAACATTGCGCGAGTTGCGGTCGGTCTTTTTCAGCTTTTCGAGCAGCTCAAGCTGATTCGTGATTATGTAGCGATTCACTTCGTCCGACGACGTGCCGTAGTAGAGCGGCATTCCCTCGGGATGACCACCGCCGTACAGATTCGCACCGCCACCGCTGATACCGGTGACTGCCGACTCAATGTCCTGCTTTTCAAGCGCACGGCGACAGCTGTCGAGCGTAATCATGAAGCTGTTGAACGTATGGAAATTTCCACGTTCGACTGTCGGAATACCCGAACGGAACATGAGATCGCCATCTCCGGTCGCGTCAACGAACATATCAGCTGTATAATATTCCCTGCCCGACTTGTTTTCGACTACAACACCGAGCAGCTTAATTTTACCTGCGGCGGCGTCGCAGACCGGACGTGACAGAACACTGTCAAACAGCAGGTCTACCCCCTCGTTTTTGCAGAGCTCGGTCAGGGTGAGCGCGAAGATTTCAGCTGAAAAGCGTGTGATGTAGCGCGGCGGCTGCTTCTTCGCTTCTTTGTATTCAGCGAGCTTCTCGTCCGGAATCTTCCCGTCGACAAAGTCGGGATGCGTACCGCCAAAGCCGTATTTGATAGACAGCCGCAGCAGCTCCTCGGCCATGCCGAAAATAATCTGCTTGCCGCGACCGTTGCACATCGGCACGAAAAAGTTGACAAGTCCGAGTGTCGCGAGTCCGCCGAGCTTCATCGACTTTTCAATCAGCAGCACACGCTTGCCGACCCGCGCCGCCTGCACCGCAGCCGACACACCGGCGACGCCTCCGCCGGCGACGATAATGTCATAATGTGCCTTTTCAAAAATTTCTTCCTGTAACAGCATAGTTCAACCCCCCGCAGTGATATTATTTTTGCAGTGATATCATTTTTATTGATTATACCACATCTAACCGTGAGTTGCAAGCCCTTTGCCTAAACTTCGGATAATTTGCTTATTTCTTGGTAAAATTGCATGATATCTTTGTTTGGCTATTGCTAAATGATTGTTTTTATGATATAATCAGTAAAAGACTTCGCGAAAGGATGTAATAATATGATGAAATTAACATATCTTGGTCAGATGTGCTACCTTATCGAGTGCGGCGACCTGAAAATCGTCACTGACCCCTACCTGTCTGACTCGGTCGACAGCAAGGACAGCCACCGGAACTACCCGCCGCCAACCACACTCTGCGAGCTTCTGCCCGACATTATTGTGATCTCGCACCCGCACGGCGACCACCTCGACAAAAAATCGCTCGAGCCATTCTACCGTCTGCGCCGCCGGGCGTTTACACTTGTCCCCGCGCCGAGTGCCGGTATAATCAGGTCAATTGGCGGCGACGCCGTCGAAATGCGCGCCCCCGCTCCGGCTCAATTTGGCAAGCCGTTCAGTCTCGCCGGCGTCAGCATATATCCGCTGCCCTGCGCTCACACCGAGCTGCACATCGACCCGAACGGCGACTTTCGCGAGCTTTCATATCTTATAGAATACAACGGCACGAAGCTGTTCTTCGGCGGTGACATGAGCATCTACCCTGGGCTCGTTGAAGCGCTTGCCGAGATAACGCCGGACGTTATGATACTTCCGGTCAACGGGCGCGACTGGTTCCGCACCAGCCGCAACATCATCGGCAACCTCGACTCGAACGAAGCCGCCGAGTTGTCGGTAGTCTGCGGCGCGAAGCTGTTCATCCCGGGACATCACGACCTGTATTCGAAGAACGGCTGCCCGAACGATTGGATCGAGTATTCGGCAAGAAAATTCGGCGCGCCGCTCAAGCTGCTCGCGCCTGGCGAGTCGGTCGAGCTTTGAATTTGCTTGATGTAGTTATCATTATTATAATAAAGCAGACATGGGGAGGCATTTCGCTCTCCCCATTTTATTTTACTTTGACAACAACCGTTTACTTATAACATCGGCACCTTGCAGCTATTTCAGCTTTGACAGCGCCTCGCACGCGCAATCGACTTCATCCTCGGTGTTGAAAATGCCAAAGCTAACCCGAACCGCGCCCGACGCTCCGGTTTTGAGCCTGCGGTGTGCGAGCGGCGCGCAGTGAAAGCCGCTGCGGACACAGATGTCGTGCCTATCTAAAAATTCCGCGATATCGGTCGAGCTGTAACCGGCAATGTTAAAAAGCAGGATTCCCCCAGCCTGTTTATCGCCATATAGCTTTAAGCGATTGCTGAATCTCTGCTTTAGTCTTGCCTGCATGAGAGCGGCAAGCCGCTTCTCATGCTCAAATATAGCGTTGACCCCGAGTGAGCTGACGAACTCGATTCCGGCGCGCAGTCCGGCTATATTCTGCACCGCGAGTGTTCCGCCCTCGTAGCGTTCGGGCGGCAGCTCGGGCATCGCGACATCGAGTGAATTCACGCCGCTGCCTCCCTCGATGAAGGTTTTCGCCGGCAGACTGTCGCCGAGAATCAACATACCCGACCCCATCGGACCGTATAGCCCCTTGTGCCCGGGCAGGCAGAGCGCGTCAATACAGTCGCGCTCGACATTCAAATCGCGTATTCCCGCCGCCTGCGCGCCGTCTACTATGAAGTAAATGCCATTATCACGGCAGAAGCGCCCGATTTCGGCAATCGGCATCGACGCGCCGCAGATATTCGACGCCGCCGTGCATACCAGTATGACATTTTTTGATGCGGT
>CAJFKR010000071.1 GCA_904386005.1 Candidatus Flemingiibacterium merdigallinarum | reverse complement strand
TTAGCGCTAAGTCGGGGCAGCCCAAATGTAATTATCGTGCAAAAGCTTTTGTATCTTTATTTTATCACAGTTTACACGGATATTCAACGCAAATATCTGGTGATATGGTGAAAAAATCCGATATTTTATAAGCTTTCGATTGCCAGAAACGATTGATTCAAATGTCACAGAATTATTTTTAGAATTTGTATAGATTTGATATTGATTTGTTTTTGATCCTGTGATAAAATAGAATAAATCTTGATAGTCATCCGCAAGTCTAAGATATATTCGGTATGATTTTGGAATGATGAATTTTTAACCGCACGAGGTAAATGCAATGCTTTGTAAAAGAAAATACTCCAAATTGTGTCTGATTCTCGCACTTTTGCTCGGCGCTTCAACCATCTTATCCTGCGGAGATTCAGAAAATGACGCCGACCCGGTCGTGACTACCGCCACTTCATCCGAGAGCACTGATGCCGGCGACGCACGTGTCTCGATTGACGACGAGCTGCCCGACAAGGATTTCGGAGGCGAAACCTTGACAATTTTAGCTTATTACGCCGGAAAAACCCCTGACGTCCCGCTGTTCGCGCCTGAGGAGGCGTCCGGCGATGTGGTTGACGACGCGATTTACGAGCGCAATGTGCGCATTGAAGACCGCTTCAATTGTGTAATCGAGGAGTTCGACCCGGGTCTTGCCGACTGGAGCGAGCACACCAACTTTATAAAAACTTCGGTCATGGCGGGTGAGGATGAGTACGACATCACCTACAACCACATAATCGGCGGACCGAATATCTCGCTCGACGGCGTGTTTATGAACCTGTACGACCTCGAATACCTTGACTTTTCAAAGCCATGGTGGTCACAGCAGATGATCGACGAAATGACGCTGCGCAATCAGATTTACCTTGTCGGCGACGTCATCGGTCTGGATGCCCTACAGTCGGCAAAAGTGCTCTATTGTAACAAAGAAAAATTTGCCGACTACAATCTTGACTTGCCCTATCAGGATGTGTTTGACATGACCTGGACTATGGACAATTTCATCTCGCTTGTCAAGGATGTATACGAGGATGTCAACGGCAACACCGAGCGCGACAATGAGGACTTTTACGGATATATTTCGCACGCGAGCCAGAACGGCTGGCTCGTGTCCTGCGATGTGCCGGTGCTCGAAAAGGATCCCGAGGAGACCTTGGTGATAGCGGTCAATGGCGAGAAAGTCGCGTCACTTGTCGAGAAGGTATACAAGCTTTACTATGAGTCGGAGGGTTCGCTGATTATCAGCGGCAGCGACCCGGTATCCGGTCTTTCCGAGACCGACTGGCAGGCTGAACTGTTCGCCGAGGGTCATGGTCTGATGGCATTCTCGCTGATACGCCACGCGTCGACCACCTTCCGTCAGTCGAACGTTGAATACGGCATAGTGCCCTTCCCGCTCTGGGACGAGAATCAGGATTCTTACCGCACCTTTACCGGCGGCAACCTCATCGGTATCCCGGTGACTGTATCTGACACCGAGATGGTTTCGATACTGTTTGAGGCACTCGTAGCCGAATCATACAAGACAGTCGTTCCGGCTTACTTCGAAACCGCGCTTAAGGAAAAATTTACATTTGACAGCGAATCCGGTCAGATGCTGGATATAATCAACAACTGCCTGACAATCAGCTTCTCCTACGCGTATGACAACTGGAAAGGCTTTGGTCATATGATGGGCGCGATTATGGCGGGAAGCAATCCCTCGCCCGACTACGCTTCTTTCTACGCGTCGAGAATTTCGTCCGCCGAGGAACGGCTCAAGCTGATCACCGACTTCTATGAAGCCAATGAATGACACTAAAAGCAGCATTTAGAGCAATTTAACACGATTAATTCGTGTTTTTACCATTTGACCATTTATCCAAAAAATAACCGCATCGCCGCCTGTATTCATATCATAATCACATCAATACGGCGGCGATGTTTTATACAATACGTCATTAGCAATATAGCGTTCATATTTATTTCAAATACAGCACTTTTTTGCCTGACACCATTTGTCTTGTGCTGTAAGATAAGTATATTTTCATTCCATCGTTAGCAAATATTATCTACAACTATTATCCTTGACAAACTCATGTTGCTGTGTTATAATATTATAGTAATATTTATGTTGTAAATTATTTATATACTACATATTGATAACCACAAAATAAGCCTTGGCGGCGAAAGGACTATTAATAAAATAATGCGAAACAAAAACGATACGGAAGAAATTGAAATCGACCTTTTGCACCTGCTTTCTGTGCTCTGGCACAAAGCCTGGATAATTGCACTCAGCATCATTGTCTGCGGTGGGATGGCTTTTTCATACTCATATTTCGGTATAACCCCGCTCTATAAAGCGAGAGCGATGATGTATGTTAACAACACCGCGATTTCTCTCGGCGGTACAAGCTTCAGCATCAGCTCTGGCGAGCTCACCGCGGCAAAAAGCCTGCTCGACATTTACGTCATAATCCTTGGTTCTCGGACAACCATGGAGGCTGTAATCGAGGAAGCCGACCTGCCATACACATATGAACAGCTGTCGGCGATGGTCACAGCCGGCTCTGTCAATGACACTGAGGTGTTTGAAATTGTAGCGACCAGCCCGAACCCTGAAGAGGCCAAGCTGATCGTCAACACAATCACAGATATCCTGCCCGACCGTATCGCCGACATCGTCGATGGCAGCTCGGTAAGGATTGTCGACTCCGCCGTCACGCCAACCGCAAAATCGTCTCCGAGCAACACCCGTAACGCCCTCATCGGCGCGCTGCTGGGTACTGTCATCAGCTGCGGCGTGATTGTCGTAATCGATCTATTTAACAACACCATTAGAGACGAGCAGTACCTGACCGATCGGTATGAGCTGCCTATACTCGCCTCTGTGCCGGATATGTATAGAAATGGCACATCGTCATATGGTGATTACTATTCCGAGTATAATCAAAACAGTAAAAACGCTTGAAATTACAACGCTAATAATGGTCTGTTATGCTACTAAATTATAATAAGAAGAAAAGTAATGCGTCGTCCGTATCACGTAACACACTTGCGCCGAATTTGAGCTTCGCGGCGTCGGAGGCATATAAACGACTTCGTACCAATTTGACCTTCAGCTTTGCCGGAGACGAGCAGACTCGTGTAATCGGCATCACCAGCTCGCTGCGCGGCGAAGGCAAATCAACAACTTCGGTCAACCTCGCGAACTCGCTCGCTGAGACCGGCAAGTTCACGTTGCTGATTGACGCTGATATGCGTCTCGCAAATATACATAAGCTCTTAAATATTCAATTAAAGCCGGGGCTGAGCAATATTCTTGTTGGCGCTAAGGACAATGAGTCGCTGATACGTCAGTCGGGAATCCACCCGAAATTCCACGTCATGACCGCTGGCGATATTCCGCCGAACCCGAGCGAGCTTCTGTCAAGCGATCGAATGAAGCATCTTGTAAAAAATCTCTCTGCTAAATATGACTATATCATCATCGACCTGCCGCCGATTGACGCGGTCGCGGATGCTCTGATTGTATCCGAATATGTCGACGGCATGATAATAGTCGTACGTGAGAACTATACTGACAAGCGCGCGCTTGACAACGCCATCCGACAACTGCAATTCCACAAAGCCAACATCCTCGGCTTTGTACTGAACTGTGTCGAAGCTCAGAATAAATACTACCGTAAGAAATACAGCTACTACAACAAATACGGTTACACAAAACGTTCCGGCACAGAAAGCGATGAAGCGGATGCCCAGGACTGATAAGTCAAACGCTTCCCGTAACGGTCAATTCAGATATATCGATTTCCACACGCATATTCTTCCAAACATTGACGATGGCAGCAAAAGCCTTGACGAAAGCTTAAAAATGCTCGATATGTCGTTCAAGAGTCAAGTATACTGCTCGGTGCTGACCCCGCATTTTTACCCGACACACGATTCAATATCCGCGTTTTTATATAAAAGGAACCAGGCTTTCGACAAGCTAAAATCGTCGATGACTCAGAATTATCCATTGCTGCGTGTCGGTGCGGAGGTTCAGTATTTTAACGGTATTTCACAAACCGACGAGCTTGAAAAGCTGAAAATCGTCGGCACTGAGCTGATACTCATAGAAATGCCGTTCACGCGCTGGACCGACGAAATGTTAACCGAAATCTTCGCGGTAAACGAGCGCCCCGGGTTCCATGTTGTGCTTGCACACATTGAGCGCTATCTTTCCTTTATGCCGGACGGCGCGCTCGACCTGCTTCGCTCCCGCGGCTTAATCATACAATCGAACGCGAGCTTCTTCACCAATTTCTTCACCAGGCGTCGCGCGCTCGAATTGTTGAAATCAGGATATATCATGCTCATCGGCTCGGACTGCCACAACATCACGACACGCCCCCCGGGGCTTCAAGACTGTTATAAACGCATACGGTCAGCGCTTGGCGATGAGGAAACCCTTAGGTTTATCCAAGCAGGTCTTAAGTTGTTACTTCATGGAAGCACTTCGCCCGACCCAAGCATACGAGTCAGGGAGGCGATTCTATGAAAAAGCTGTTAATTGTTCTCTCTTCTATCGCGCTTGTCGGTGGAATCGCGATATTGATTGTTGGCTTCCGGCTGTCGCGAGAGGTTGCTGATAACGAATACAATCTCGAGTCGGCGCTTGATTCAATAAAAATGCAGATGACACCTGAAACCGAACCCGAGACAACCACGGACAGCGAGCCGCCGGTATCAGTTGAAGTCACAGACGAACCTGAGACCACAACAGACGCGGTCACTGAACCCGAGACTACCGAGCCCGAGACCACAAAGCCTGAAACTACCGTGCCGGAAACCACCGTGCCGGAAACCACCGCAGTTGACCAGCCGCTCGATTTCACCGCGGCGATGGAGATAAATCCCGACATATACGCGTGGATTGAAATTCCAGGCACAGTTATAGACTATCCGGTATTGCAAAGCGCAACCGACGACACAAAGTACCTGACCACCGCATATGACGGCAGCTACTACATCGGAGGATCATTATTCACCGAACATCAGTACAACAGCCGTGATTTTAACGACAGAGTCACTATCATTTATGGTCACACGATGCGTTCGGGCGCGTTATTCGGCAGCTTGCAGGAGATCTATTCGGACTCAACGAGCTTTGCCGAATGCAGTAAAATCAAGATTTACCTAAATAACGAAGTTCGTACCTACCAGGTATTCGCCGCCGTGCCATATGACACGAGCCATATATTATATACCTACGATTTTACTAATGACTACTGGTATGACAATTTCTTCAAAAGCATCCGGAAAATACGCGCACTCGAAGCTAATTTCGACGACAGCTATTTTCCCGAAACCGGCGATCAGGTTATAATACTCTCAACCTGCATGACCGGCAACGCTAATATGCGTTACCTCGTTATGGCGGTTAGAGTTTAGTATACCCTGACATTGTTTCAAATCTGTAATCAAAAAATTTATTAAAATAAACAAGGAGAAACGCTTATGAAAACGCTTCGCATTTTCGCATCAGTTATCGCCGCGGCAATTTTTCTTGGACTTGCAGTCTGTGCCGCTCCGATCGATTTTGTCCCGAGTATCGAGCAGAATGGTGTCACACTTGAAGTCACCGAGATACTTGAGGACGGAAGCTCTGTTGTCGGATTGGTCCGCGACACAAATGACAATATCATTGACAAAGTCACTGATGGTGAGATGATTATCACCGTTTTGAATCAGGATGTAATTCAAAACGAGGTAATCTATGATAATCTGACTACTGCCAAGGAACAGCTGAGAACCAGCAGTATAGAAACACTTCTGCCGGATTTTACTACAATTTGGTCTGATGTCACAGGCGGCGCCCCGGTTGAGAACGCTGTAGTTTCGCATATTTTTGATGTTTATACTACATATGAAATTTCAGAGGACGAAACTATTACATTTATGCTTGCAAATCCGGGTATAGCTCTTGATACCAGCATTTTGGTTCTTCACAACTACGAAGCCAACCTGTGGGAAGCTGTGGATTTCACGCGTGACGAAGCAGGCAATATCATCGTCACTGTCGACTCGTTGTCGCCTTTCGCAATTATTGTTGACAACGGCGCTGCCCCGTCGACCGGAACTGACGCTCCTCATTCCCCTCAGACCGGTGTCGTCGATGTCCTTCCGGTTGTCGGCTGCGCAATTATTCTCGCCGCTGGCTGCACAATGATTGGTATTTATAAGGTCGGAAAAGCCAAAGAAAAATAATAACCGATGAAATCCAGATATGTCCGTCGCCAGATAGTCGCGGTCAGCATTGTCGGTTTTATCATAATCGTCATAATAATCGGTCTTGCCATACTTTTAGTCAACAAGACCGATTTTAACGATAATCTGCCGAATAATGACGAATATAATCGTTATGACGACAACCGCTTATACTACAATTCGCAATGGTACTTACCCAAGGATAACGTCGATACAATTCTCTTTATAGGTATCGACCGATTCGGTGAAATTGAATCGACCGATTCTTCGCAGCAAGCGGATTTCATAGTGCTGGCAGTCATCGACCACAACTCTGAGTCAATACAATTCCTGCAATTCAACCGCGACACATTGACCGAAATATATCAGACCGATATTTATGGTCAGGACGCTGGCTCAATCTTCGCGCAGCTCGCGCTGTCTCATACATATGGCGACACCGAAAGTCTGCGCTGCCGGAACACGGTGAAAGCTATCGAGAATCTGCTGTATGGGCAGAATATCGCGCATTATATGTCTTTTACAATGGATGCTGTTTCTCACCTAAATGACGCTGTCGGCGGCGTTACAATCACCCTTACACAGGATCTGACCGAGCTTGCCCCGAGCTATACCGCTGGAAGTGAGATAACGCTAATAGGTGATGCTGCACTCGATTATGTCCGTGCGAGAGGTGGACTTGAGGATAGTTCGAACCTTGCTCGCATGGAGCGTCAGCGTGAATATATGGAGGGTCTTCTTAAAAGCTGTTCGCGCCTCGCGTCACAAAACACTGAATTGCCCTCTGATATTGTCACAGACATCGCACCCTATTTTTTCACCGACCTGACAGCGCATCAGTTATCGCGGCTATATGAAAAGATCGGGCAATATCAAATTTCATCAATATTGACGCTCGCCGGCGAGTCGGTAAAAGGAGAAACTTATATGGAATATCATCTCGACGAGAATGCGGTACGTGACATGGTTATCCAATTGTTCTACACATTACCAGATGAGGAGACAGAAGCATGACCGAAAAGTCTTATGGAAAGAAAAACAAACCATATATTCATAAACGGCGGATTTCACTAATTGGTTATGATTTAATACTGCTTCTGATCTGCGATATCATATTTTTGTGGTTCAAACCGAGTTCATCTACACCGATTTCTTTGGGCTCATTTTTATGCCACGTGGTAATCACCGTCGTTTGTGTGTTCTTCTTCCGGTTTGCTACCGATGTATATAAACAGGTCTGGCGCTATAGCGGCGCGTCAGCGTATATACGATTGATTTTCGCGGATATGCTCGCCGGTTGTGCGTATTATCTCATCGAAACAATACTGCCAATTCAAAAAGTAGCCTTTATCCGCGCTGTATCGTTGATTTCAATCAACCTGATGCTGGCGATGAGCATACGACTTGTCTATCTGTACTTGTACGATTACTGCTCGCAGCACCAGGTAAACAACGGCTTCGCGGCAAAGCTATTATCGCTGTTGACCGGAGCGGCAGTCACTAATCCCAATGAACCGATCGAGGTCTCTGCTGATACTCGCATACGCATAGCTATAGTCGGAGCCGGTCGGGTTGGTGTCATGCTCGCGGAAGAGCTGATGAAAAATCCGCACGCCTCATATCAGCCCTGCTGCTTCATTGATATCGACCACGAGAAAATCGGACGCGAAATCGCCGGAATACAGGTGCTGTCCGAAACTGAAGCGACCGCGGAGATGATTGCGAAATACCGCATACAGGAAATTGTATTCGCTCTGCCGCAGCTTTCGCCCGAAAAGAAAAAGAGCTGGTACGAAACTTATAAAAAGACAGGTTGTAAAATTAAGGTTTACGACTATCCTGTCATGCAGACCGCGGACGGTGGTAAGCGTCATCTGCGCGAGTTTGACATCGAAGAGCTGCTCTTTCGCTCACCAATTAAAATCAACAATGAGTTGACGACGGCGTATTACAACGGCAAGGTTGTGATGATAACTGGCGGCGGCGGCTCTATCGGCAGTGAGCTTTGTCGTCAAATCGCCAAGATGAAGCCAAAGCTGCTCGTAGTCCTCGATATCTACGAAAACGGCGCGTATGACATACAGCAGGAGCTGCGCATCGCGTATGGCAAGCAGCTGAAGCTTCAGGTGGAGATTGTCTCGGTCTGCGATTATCCAGGACTTGAGAAGGTATTCGCGGTACACAAGCCAGATATTGTAATCCACGCCGCAGCGCATAAGCACGTGCCGTTATGCGAACACAACATCTGTGAAGCGGTCAAAAACAACGTTTTTGGCACGCTCAATACGATTCAGCTCTGCGAAAAATACAAGGTTGGACGCTTCATGATGGTCTCGACTGACAAGGCGGTCAACCCGACGAATGTTATGGGCGCCACCAAGCGTATGTGCGAGATGATCGTGCAGAGCCACAGCCGTAACGAATCGGGCACGGTATACAGCGCGACCCGCTTCGGCAATGTGCTCGGCAGCGCCGGCTCGGTAATCCCGCTGTTCAAAAAGCAGATACTGAACGGCGGACCGGTAACTGTCACCGACAAGCGGATCATACGCTACTTTATGACGATTCCCGAAGCGAGCCAGCTTGTATTGGAATCGGGCGCGATGGCTAAAAACGGCGAGCTTTTTGTACTCGACATGGGTAAGCCAGTGCGCATACTCGAGCTCGCCGAGAATATGATACGTTTGAGCGGCTTCGAACCCTACCGTGACATCAATATAATCGAAACCGGTTTGCGTCCGGGCGAGAAGCTGTATGAGGAGCTGTTGATACGTACCGAGGAGCTTGACAAAACTGAAAACAGTATGATTTTCATTGAGCGCGATGAACCTCTTTCACTCGACGCCATCGACAACAAACTGAATATTCTGCGCGAGGCTCTCGTCAGTGAGGACGATGAGACGGTCAAGGAAGCACTCAAGCGTGTAGTTCCCACCTTCTATTCCCCCGAGGAGCTGAACCGCGACGCGATTAACGCGCACGAAATGCGGATGCTGCGATCAGCAAACGAATGACAGTGAAAGCTTCACACTGCCGCCGATTCGATAATCCGGACGGTCAGTAATGGCTGACTTATTTAGCTATATGAATATACACAACAAACCGCGAGACTTGATTTCGCGGTTTGTTTTATATAAAGCAGTCGGAGCGCGTGTCGCGCTCCGGCTGCTTTAATTTCTGGCGTTCCCGAGGTGATTCGAACACCCGACCTACCGCTTAGGAGGCGGTCGCTCTATCCTGCTGAGCTACGGAAACATATGAATTATATGCCGCCTGCCGTATGTAATGACTTCTTAATATAAGTTATCACGCATACCAACCGGCACATATAATATCATACCATATATTGCTTGATTTGTCAATAGCCAATACAAAATCTGTCTGAATGTAATTCGGACAGATTTCTTCCTGTCAGAACCGCCGCAGCATACGCATACAGCCGCTTAGAATCGGACCGCAGTTCATCAGGAAGATGATAATCACTCCGAGAATCTGAACCGGTATCCAGCCGGATATCTCGAATATCATGAAAACCACCTGCACACCGATTACAACAGTGTTAATAATCAGTTTGCGCGGGTGCAGATCGAATCTGATGAATTTGCGCGTGTTGAATGCACGAATCGCGAACACGACCACGTAGCTCAGCAGCGTCGCGAGCGCCGCGCCGTTCGCGCCCATCGGCGTCGGTATCAGCAATAGGTTCAGCACCACGTTTACCAGCGCGCCGACAAATGACGTCACAAATGAGAGCACACTCTTCTTGTCGACAAGATATACGCTGCCCATAAAGGTGACGAGACTTGAATATACAGTCGCCGCGATCAAAAGCGGCATATACTGCCACGCGATGTAATAATCATCGGCAAACAGCAGGGACGCGAATATTTTTGAAAAGGCAATCAGTCCGGCTGCCGAGATGAACAGCATCCCCTGAAAGCTGTCAAACACCTTGCCAAAGAAAATCGAATGCTCGCGCCGCGACGTCGGCGACTGCTCGCTGACCGCCGAGAACTGCCAGGCTTCAATGAAGATTCCGGACAGCAGTATCAGCATCGTCGGTATCTTGAACGCCGCGGTATAGAGTCCGTTCACATCGTCGCCGATATATCCGGTTATCATAAATCGGTCGGATACATTCGTAATCCACCAGAACACGGTCGTCGGTATCAGCGGCACACTGTAGCGCAGCATATTCTTGACCAACGCCGGATTCCAGAAGCGCGGTCGTATCGCGTAATCGAGCCGCACGAGCCGGAATATCAGCAGCGACGATATTATATCACTGATCACTACGCTTAATACATAGCCGACAAGCCCGATTTTGAATACCACCAAAAACAGTATATTCAATATTATAATAATCGACGTCGCAATCAGTCCCTGCGCCGCAAAGAAGGTATTCATCCCGCGCGCGCGAATATACTGCGCGAACAGCGAGTGCAGGTTCGCGCAGAAAGCGTATAATATTATCAGCCACATATAGCCGTCGAAAAACTCGATTGTGTCAAGGAGTGGGTAAAGCGCGAGCATCACGCCGAGTCCGAACAGAATTATGACAAATCCGGTCGTCAGCACCTCGCGCCGGTCATTCGCGGTGTCAAGCGTGTATCTGAACACCGCCTCGCAGATACCGAGTGAAATCAGCGGCATAAGCAGATTCGCGCTCTGCGTGATGATGTCGGCGACGCCGTATTCGGCTTTAGTCAGACATTCGGTGTATACCGGCAGCAAAAGCAGCACCAGCAGCTTCGATGTGACCGTGCCGATACCAAGTATCGCCGTGTTTGATAATAGTCGTTTGTATTTATCCATCTAATATCCCAATTCGTATTGATTTCGGTAGGCTCGCGCCGCTGTCTATGGCAGTCGGTGCCGTGCGGCTGGTCTGTGCCCGCGCACATATCTATTGTCAAAAGAGCGGCGCGAATATGCGCAGTATACTCATCAGAATCCCGCTTCTTCGGCAGATTCTCTTATATACCGCCGGCGTGATTTCGCTCGACACGTTCAGCGCGTCGAGAAAATCCTGCTTTATATCCATGACTACGGGGTTGTTGTAAATCATCGTCGCGCACTCGAAGTGCAGATACAGACTGCGGTAATCGAAGTTTATCGACCCGACGACCGCGAGACTGTCGTCGCTGACGCAGATTTTCGAGTGAATGAATCCGGGCGTGTATTCGTAGATTTTGACGCCGCTGTCGATAAGCTCGCCGTAAAAGGCGCGCGTCACCTCGAACACATACCACTTGTCAGGTATGTGCGGCGTGATTATCCGCACGTCAATACCGCTTTTCGCCGCGTAGCAGAGCGCGGTCATCAGCTCGTTGTCGGGTATGAGATAGGGCGTCGTGATGTAGATGTAGTCCTTGGCCTTGTTGATCAGGTTGAAATATACCAGCTTGCCCACACACTCGCCGTCGAACGGCGTGTCGGCATAGGGCTGGCAGAAGCCGGCACAGCTTTTGTCTGAAATCACGAACTCTCCGTCGGACGGGTGATACAGATATTCTTCGATATTATCGTCCGGCGCGTTATACATATACCAAGTTTCGAGAAACATCAATGTAAAGCTGCGCACCGCGTCGCCGCGCAGCATTATCGCCGCGTCCTTCCAGTGGCCGAAGCGGTCGTAGGCGTTGATATACTCGTCGGCGAGATTGACGCCGCCGCAAAACGCGGTGTGACCGTCGATGACCACGATCTTGCGGTGATCGCGGTTGTTCTGTATAATTGTCGCGATCGGCATAAACGGATTGAAAATTGTGACCTTGATGCCGAGGTTTTCGAGCGTCTTGTCATAATTTTTCGGCAGAGTTCCGTAGCAGCCCATTCCGTCGTAGATAAGGCGCACCTCTACCCCTTCCTTGACCTTTTCAATCAGTATCTTCAATATCGTGTCCCACATCACGCCCTCCTGAATAATGAAATATTCGAGGAAGATGAATCTGCGAGCTCTTTTCAGTTCGGATTTGAGCCACTCGAATTTCTCCTCGCCGCTCGAAAAATATACTGCCGAGGTGTTTTTATAAAGCGGATAGCGGGCTTTGTTCATAAGATACGCGGCGTGCGAATATTTTGTGCGCGAATTCCGGCGCAGCTCGCTTGCGGCGACCGGGTCTTCTACCATATACGGCTTTATCACCGCGCGCGCCTGCGCGGCTTTTTTCTTGAAACGAAAGGTCGACGACTGGAACATTGCGACCAGATACATCAGCCCACCGAATAGCGGCATCGCCAGTATCAATATCGCCCAGGTCAGCTTGTACGCCGGATTCTTCCTTTGGTTTATAACAATGACGACGACGATCAGGCTGATGAATGAAAGCAGCAGGTTGAACTGTATCGCGTATGTCCCGAGCAGCGCGACCGAAACCATAAAGACGATTATCTGCAATACCGCGATTACCGCGGTCGTGATAAGTCTGCCGGTGAAATTTTTAATATATCTCTTGTGCATTTCAAATCCTATTAATTTTTCTTGATGATATATCTAAAATTATAGTGTTTGGCAACCTCAAAAAATGATATCAGAAACGATAAATCGCTGTTATGGGTATAACTTCCCTTTCGCCGCAGATTTAAATATATTTTTCGAGGTTTTCATAAGATAAATTATACCATAAAATCGCGGTTCTTTCAACTATAAAATATGACGAAAAAAAGTTTGAATTTTTTCTGAAAGCGGTTGACTTTATGCTATTATTATGTAATAATATTATATGGAGAAAATTACAGCATACACACTGTAAAATCGCAGACCGCGGGCAGTTTTTCCGCGGTCATCCGCATTACGAATATTAAAATTGTAAAGTGAGGTATTATCATGTCCGAAAAGATCAAAGTCACAGTCTGGAACGAAGGTCGTCACGAAAAGTCAAACAAGGCGGCGCAGGAAATGTATCCGAATGGAATTCACGGCACAGTCAAGGCGTTCCTCGAAAAGAACCCCGACTTAGAGGTTCGCGCCGTAACGCTCGACGATCCCGATCAGGGACTGCCGGATTCGCTGCTTTATGATACCGACGTTCTCATGTGGTGGGGTCATATGGCTCATCACGAAGTAAACGACGCGCTGGTTGAGAAGATCAAGAACCGCGTTTACAATGAGGGCATGGGCTTCATCGGAATGCACTCCGCGCATATGTCAAAGCCCTTCCGCGCCATTGTCGGAACCTCGGGACAGCTTTCGTGGGGCGACGACCAGCAGGAGATCGTCTGGAATCTGCTTCCGCAGCACCCGATCGCTGCCGGAATCCCCGAATACTTTGAGCTTGAAGTTGAAGAAATGTACGGCGAGCCTTTCCGCATCCCTCAGCCGGACGAGCTTATCTTCACAAGCTGGTATAAGGGCGGAAACATCTTCAGAAGCGGTCTTACATATTACCGCGGAATCGGAAAGGTATTTTACTTCCAGCCCGGTCATGAGACCTGCGGCTCCTTCCACAATCCTTATGTCCAGAGAATTCTCACCAACGCGGTTTACTGGGCAAAGCCGAACGATTTTGTAATCAATCGTCCGACCGACTGTCCGCACCGCAAAAACCCCGTAGTTGAGCTTGAAGAAGCCAAAAAAGCCAACGCTTGATTTTATAGGTGACATATAATGTTCACACTCCCGAATTATCACAAATCCACCGAGGTGCTGCACTTTGGCTGCGAGTACCCGCGGGCTTACTATATCCCCGCCGAGTGCGAATCGAACGCCGATTCGCTGAATCGCGGAAAATCCGCGTATTTCAAGAGCCTGTGCGGCGACTGGGATTTCAAATTCTTTGGGTCCCCTGCCGAGCTCTGCGACTTCACCGCTCCCGACTTTGATATGAACGCTGTCGGCTGCGACAAGCTCACCGTGCCGATGAACTGGCAGAACGCGCTCGGACGCGGCTATGACGCGCCTAACTATACTAATGTCGAATACCCCTACCCGGTCGACCCGCCGCACGTGCCGGCAGACAACCCCTGCGGACTCTATTCGCGCGACTTCACCGTCCCCGCCGGTCTGCTCATAAGCAAAAAGGTGTATATCAACTTCGAGGGCGTCGACTCCTGCTTCTATCTCTACATAAATAACAAATTCGCCGCGTACAGTCAGGTTTCGCACCTCACGAGCGAAATTGACATCACCGACTACCTGTATGCCGGCAAGAACAACATCAAGCTCGTAGTCCTGAAATGGTGCGACGGCTCCTATCTCGAGGATCAGGATATGTGGCGCGCGTCAGGTATCTTCCGCGAGGTGTACCTGCTGTACCGCGACCCGATACACATAAACGATGTGTTTGTCAAGCCGCAGGTCGACGTCGACCTCAAATCGGCAAAGCTCGTATGTGAGTTTGATTTCAATGAGGACACCAAGGTCGAGGTTGGCTATACGCTGAAAGCCGCTGACGGTTCGGTAATCGCCGACGGTAAGACCGACGCAAAATCATTTGCAATCGACGTCGAGTCGCCGTTACTTTGGTCGGACGAGGAGCCGAACCTCTACAAGCTGGTTCTGACAAGCCAGAATGAAGTCATTTGCTTCGACGTAGGCTTCCGCCGTCTCGAAATATTAGACAAGGTAGTCTACATTAACGGCAAGAAGGTCAAGGCAAGAGGCGTCAACCGTCACGACAGCCACCCGCTGCTCGGTCACGCTACCCCGCTCGACCATATGCTGCGCGACCTGTACATCATGAAGTCGCACAATGTCAACATGATACGCACGTCGCACTACCCGAACGACCCGCGCCTGACGCTGCTCTGCGACCGGCTCGGACTCTACGTCTGCGACGAGACTGACATCGAGACGCACGGCATGGCCTGCGACGGTCACTGGTCGGAGCTGTCGGACGGCGACGATTGGACCGAGGCGTATGTCGACCGCGCGCGCCGCATGGTCGAGCGCGACAAGAACCACCCGTCAGTTATTATGTGGTCTCTCGGCAACGAGTCGGGCTACGGCAAGAACCACAAGGCCATGTCCGCTTGGATCAAGAGCCGCGACCTGTCGCGCTTCATCCACTACGAGGGCGCGCACAGCGGCTACGCGAACGGCGTGCAGCAGCGCGACGTCGTCGACATCGAAAGCCATATGTATCCGACGCCGCAGTGGTGCCGCGATTACTGCGCCGACCCGAAATACACGCAGCCGCTCTTCCTCTGCGAATACAGCCACGCGATGGGCAACGGTCCCGGCGATCTGCGCGAATACTGGCAGGCGATATACGACAACGACGCCTTCTTCGGAGGCTGTGTCTGGGAGTTCATCGACCACTCGGTTTCGATAACCGACGAGCCGGGCAAGTACAAGTTCACTTATGGCGGCGACTTCGGCGACAAGCCGAACTCGGGTAACTTCTGCGTCGACGGACTCGTCTGGCCCGACCGCAGACCGCACACCGGACTGCTCGAATTGAAGCAGGCGATAAAGCCGGTCGACGCTTATATTTCTGACAAGGCTAAGGGAATTGTCACCGTCAAGAGTCTGCGTTACTTCAAGTCGCTCGACGATATCAACCTCGTTTGGTCGCTCGAGAAGAACGGGCGTGAAATCGACGGCGGAACTATCCGCGCGCTCGGTATCGCCCCGGGTGAGAGCCGCGATTTCGAGCTCGGCTACAAGGTCGACGGCGAGGGTATATACTATCTGAACCTGTCGTTCCGTCAGAACCACGCGACCGAATGGGCGAAGGTCGGACATGAGGTCGGATTTGTGCAGTGCGAGGTCGAAGCCGAGAAACCGGCGCTCTGCTGCGGCTGCGCAGATATTCCCGAATACATTTCGCTGACCGCGGCTGAATGCGACCGCTATATCACCGTCACCGCCGGCGATACGGTCTATCGCTTTGACAAATACTACGGCGAGCTTGTTTCGATTGTCGACAACGGCAAGGAGCTGCTGCTCGAGCCGGCTAAGTTCACAATCTGGCGCGCGCCGATGGACAACGACCGCAACATCCGCGGCAAATGGGAGCATTTCGGCTTCCGCGACGCGACAGTCAACTGCTACTCGACCCGCCTTGTCGACGTCGGTACAAAGAAAGCCGCAATCATCGCCGATATTTCGCTCGGAGCCGCTCCGGCGAGAGTGATACTGAAAGCGTCGGTCAAGTATACCGTTTTCGCGACCGGCGAGCTGCGTGTCAGCTGCGACGTCAAGGTCGGCGACAATCAGCCTTTCCTGCCGCGCTTCGGACTCGAGTTCGTCCTGCCCGAGCAGAGCGAGAACCTGCGCTATTTCGGTTATGGTCCGAACGAGTCCTACTGCGACAAGAATCTCTCGTCGCGCGTCGGCGAGTTCGACACTACAGTCAGCGAAAACTTCCAGCCGTACGTAATGCCGCAGGAGAACAGCGCGCATTTCGGCACGAAGTGGGTCATGGTCTCGACTATAGCCGGACACGGACTGCTCGTCACCGGCAGCGGGAACGATTTCTCGTTCAACGCCTCGCACTACTCGACAAAGCAGCTGACCGAGGCGCAGCACGACTACGAGCTCGTACCGTCGAAGGAGACCTATCTCAACATCGACTACAAGCAGAGCGGCAGCGGCTCGAATTCCTGCGGACCCGGACTCGACCCGAAATATCAGTTCAATGAGAAGGAATTCAACTTCACATTCAAAATAAAGCCGGTTTTCGCGAACGATATCGATCCCTATCGCGAAATTTATAAGAAATAAAATCACGTTCAAGCACTGCTGTGGTTGAATGCAAAAAGCATAGCAGCACTGATGCTCGGTGCTGCTATGCTGATTTGTTTAGTCTCAAGACAGGTAGCTTTCCATCGATTCGTCGATCAATGTCTTGACCGCCTGTTCGTTTTGGGCGTAGAATGTCGTGAAACTTAATGTAGTATCATGGACTAAGTCATATCCGGGGTTTGCGAGCGCTCCGCCGAATTGAGAGTTGTTATAGTATCCAAGATCAAATACTGCGCCTTCGCGAATATAATCAAGCATCTCAACTGAAGTGTCGTCGCGCAGATACTTATTTTGCAGTGTGATATCATAATATGCAGGAATAATCTCCTGTTGACCATAATATGCCATCGCTTCGAGTACCGCTCCGCTGCGCGCAAGATCCGTGACTGTAACAGGAACAATCCAGAGTGTCTGTCCAGCATCAACGTACGAATAATATTTGTCAACACTCTCGTCTGACTTTGGCCATGGAATGAGTCCGAAATCAACCTCAGCTTCTCGGAAAAAGCTTTCTGACAAATGCGAAATGTTCAAGTCAACCAAACCTACTCTGCCTTCGCAGAAAGCTTTCTGATGATCGTTTCCTCCCAGCTGATTGTAGCCGCATTCGGAAAGCAGCAGAGACATAAAACGCTCATAGATGTCAACCA
>CAJFKR010000070.1 GCA_904386005.1 Candidatus Flemingiibacterium merdigallinarum | reverse complement strand
AACTACAGTGGCGCGCCGCTTTACTCGGGGCCCCTACCCCGAGCAGCGGCTTAGTTTGTGCGAATTATATTGTTTTTTACGACTTTTACAATCGCCTAGTGAAAATTAGTTCCGGTTTTGCCGCTTCAGCCGCTTGCATAAAGCACAGCGCGAGCTTTGACCGGAGCGTCGGCTAAAGCCGAAGCGTATGTATTAACGATACGGCTTAAGGCTTGGTCGCAAGATAGAGCGTGTAGACGTCGCGAAACTCGATTTTGCCGCCCGCGCTCAAGACCGCGTCGCGAAGCCCGTCGAAAAACCTGCTTTTATACGGCTCGGGTATGACGATGTGGTCGCAGTGCGTGCCGCAGTAGGCGACATATTCGTCAGCGGTGAGCACCCGTCGAGCGACAAACTCCTGACGCTCGAAGCTGGTATAGCCGTAGTTTAGCGCGTGGTCGTATCGAAATCCGCGGTGAGGGTATTCGATCTCGGGCTTGAAGTATTCGTCGTATACCTTTTGTATGCGCAAATAAAGCTCCTCGTTCGGCGTCTTGTAGTCGGCATGAGTCGTCATCATAACGAGCGTCCCGCCCGAATTTAACAGCGAGCAGGTCTTTTGGAACGCAGTCTCCTCGGGGATCCACTGTATAGTCGCGGCCGAGTAAATGCAGTCGTATTTTTTGCCGCCGAAATCGTGTGTGATGAAGTCGTCGTTGACAATGTGGAAGTTCGGGCGGCTATCGAATTTTTGTCTCATCTTAGCATACAGATGCTCGCCAAGCTCGATTGCGTCGTATTCGCAGCCGGTGTCGAGTATCGGTTCTGTTGCCTGTCCGGTGCCCGGGCCGAGCTCGAGCACCTTGCTGCGGCTGTCAATGCGGGCAAACCTTATAAGATACTTAAACAGCTCGGGACAGTAGCGCGGACGATATTTATCGAACTGCTCGGGTATCGTGTCGAATATTCTGCGGAATTCCATACGCGCCTCCAAAAAAAGCCGGTTCTGATATCATCAGAACCGGCGTTCATATGGTCGGAGTGAGGTGATTCGAACACCCGACCTCTTGGTCCCGAACCAAGCGCTCTACCAAGCTGAGCCACACCCCGTTGTGTTCCTCTCGAAACAACATTGATATTATACCAGAAATAATCCGATTTGTCAAGTGGGTTTTGAAAAATAATCGAAAAAAATCCGATATTGTGAGTTGTGCGGTGATATTTCAGCAAAGTCGGTATAATTATATGAGATTTGCAGGCTCGATTCGTGACGGCGGCAGAATGTAGGCGCGAAATGAAAATCGCCGTGAGGTTGTCACGGCGATGCGGAGTGTCAGATTACAGCTGATTTTTCTTTTTATAGTCGTCGACATAGGACGTGAGCAGCTCAACCGTGCCGTCGATGCCCAGACGGCTTGAGTCTATACAGATATCGAAGTTCTCCATTCGCCCCCACTTCTGTCCGGTATAATAATTATAATAATTCGAGCGGCGCTTGTCGGTCTTGACAGCAAGGTCCTTCGCTTTGTCGAGCGTGACGTTGTGACGCTCGGCGATATGCTCGGCGCGTTTATCGAGCGGAGCGATGATGAATATCCGTAGCAGATTCGGATAGCCGCGCAGCACGTAGTCGGAGCATCTGCCGATGAATACCGCAGGCGCTTCGTCAGCGAGACTCTTTATAATATCCGACTGCGTCACGAACAGCCGGTCGTTTATCGGCATATCGAACGCGATACCCGCGTTTCCGTTGAAGTAGGAGGAACCCATGGCGAGCGTATACAAAAGGCTGTTCGTCGCCTTTTCGTCGGCGTCGCCGACGATGTTGTGCGCCATGCCGCTCTTTTGCGCCGCAAGCGTGATGAGCTCGTTGTTGTAGAACGCGATTCCGAGCTTTGCCGCGAGCTTCTCGCCGATCTCACGTCCGCCGCTTCCATACTGTCTGCCGATCGAGATGAGTAAATTAGAATTCATATCCATACCTCCGTTTATCTTTTCTCTATATCTATTATACACCATTTTTGTGAAAAAATAAAGGGGTATTTTAGAAAAATTATCGATAATCTTAGTTGCCAACAGGTAATTTCGATTTTCGGTCAATAATTCGGTCGTGTATCAGTGTCGAAAATTGTCTCGACCACACGCTTGCAGCATTCGGGTGAGTATTTCCAATGGCTGATATGGTCGGGGATATAATCGCCGTCCTCGAAGTCAGAGCGCAGGTGGCGCGGCGGTATGCCTTTATATGAATCGACTATGACTAACTTCAATTTCATTCGCTCGGGGATTATGCTCTTGATGTAGACCGCGGCTGTCTGTCCGACCGCGACGTCCGGACGGTATTCGGCGAGACCCGCGAGGTTTGGAGCAAGCTCGACGAATATTCCGTACGACTCGATGCTCCTCACGATTCCCGCGACCGTCTGACCCGCAGAAAAGCGCGACGCGTTCTCCTCCCAGCTGCCGAGCAGCTCGCGGCGGCTCAGATATATGCGCGTTGGAAGCCCCGACTCGTCTTTTTCGATCGACTTTATCACGACCGCGAGCTCGCTGCCCTGACGCAGGCGATCCTTCGGGTGCGAGATGCGCGACACCGATATACAGTCAATCGATAGCAATGAAATTATGCCGCAGCCGATGTCGGCGAACGCGCCGAAATGCTCGAGGTGGGTTATCTTCGCGGGGATGACGTCGCCCGCCTTAAGCCCCGCGAGGTAGTTCGTCGCGCATTCAAGCTGCGCGAGCCGCCGCGACAGCCTGATTTTGACGTCGCCGACCTTTTTCTTTTCGATGGAAATCACCTTGAAGCAGACCGGCTTGCCGACGCGCGTGATGACCGCGATGTCCTTAGTCTCCTCGCCGCCGAGATTCAATACCGCTTCGTCCCGCTCAATTGTGCCGACATGGTCGCCCAGCTCGACGCACAGCTCGAGCTTTCCCGAGCAGCCGATTGCGGCGGCTTCGAGTATGCGGCCCTCGCGCATTGCCTCCTCGAGTCCCTCGAGCGAGGATATGTATCTGTTGTTTTCGTCCGTACCGATCAAGCTGCCTTCGGTTTGATAAACACTTTTAATCATTTCTGCACCCAGACCTTTTTAATTGTTAGTTTTTAGTTATTAGTTTTTAGCTATTGTAGTTAATAGCTTTGCTACATTACATTCTATTTCGTTGTGGGCGGGATTATGCAGAAAAATAAAATTCACGTTTATTCACGATAATATTGACAACCGTGAATAAACGTGATATAATGTTAACAACCAAGATAAACCAAGACAACGCACAGACAATGAAAGGCGCGGTGTGACAATCCGCGATGGGTGAGCGAAATGTTTATTGAAGAACGTCACAAGGCGATACTCGAGCTGCTGCGCGAACGCGGCAGCATATCTACGTCGTTGATACAGCGAACATTCAACGTCAGCTACGACAGCGCTAAGCGCGACCTGCGCATACTCGAGGAAAAGGGGCTCCTGAAGCGCACGCACGGCGGGGCGATACCAGCAGATACGAGCTTAACCGAAACCGCGAATGAAGCTGTCGGAACTGCTGTCGGCAGACCGTGCAATGACAGCGCGGAGGCAGATGCGATAGCCAAATACGCGGCGTCGCTGATAAGCGACGGTGAGACAGTGTTCATCTCGTCGGACGAGCTCGGATGCGCGCTCGCGGCATTTCTTCCGGAGCGACTGCGCGCGCGGGTAGTCACGAATTCACTAAAGCTCGCGAATCTGCTCGAAAAACGGCAGAATCTTGACGTCTGGCTCGCGGGCGGAGAGCTGCGCGGCGGCAGGTTTTATGACTCGTTCGCGACGGCGATGCTTCGCCGGATCTGGTACGACTGTATCTTCATCGGCGCCAAGGGGTTGACTCACGAATTCGGGCTGTCGGTTTTTGACGGCTCAGAGCTCGCGATATATGAGACGATAATTCCCGCGGCGAAGCGGGTCGTCGGGCTCGCGCCGTCGGCGGTTATAGGCAGGAACGCGCCGATATCGCTCTGCGCCGCCGACCGTCTCAGCTGCGTTATCACCGATTCGGGCTGCGACAGAGAATTGCTGACGCCCTTCGACAAGCTTGGCGTGAGGACGGTTATTGTTGAAAATGAACCGGAGTGAAAGGTCAAGACAGACTGAATCGACGAGTGCTCGCGAGCGAGGGATGTATTGAATCTAAAGCGGGCGATGTGCGACCTTGATAAAAACCAACTGCCGTGACCATTATATTATTCAGTTGGCGTGCGGGTTCGAGTTTCCGACTACAGCCTCGTTGCCGGGTATGTCGCCGACACCGTTTAAAATATACATCGGGCGGTAGGGGAAATTGTTGATGTTCTCCATATTCGTGACGCCTGACAAAACGAGCACGGTGTCAAGCTCGCTCTCGATGCCGGCGATTATATCGGTATCCATGCGGTCACCGATAATCGCCGCCTCGGCGTGATGGCAGGCGAGAGTTTTCAGCGCGTGACGCATGATCAAGGGATTTGGCTTGCCGATATAATATGCGCTGCGACCGGTAGCCAGCTCGATAGGCGATATCAATGCGCGGCAGGCGGGGACGATTCCGCGTTCGCCCGGCGCGGTGATATCGGTATTCGTGCCGATCAGCTTCGCGCCCTTGAACACAAGCTCGACCGCGCGCTCTATCTTCTCATATGAAAGCGAGCGAGTCTCGCCGAACACTACATAGTCGGGGTTGTAGTCGTTCATCGAAAGTCCGGCGTCATACAGCGCGTTGACAAGTCCGGGTTCGCCGATGACATACACGCTGCCGCCCGGGCACTGCGACGCTAAAAACGACGCGGTCGCGAGCGCGCTCGTGTAGAAATGCTCCTCGGAGATGTCAAGACCCATACGCGCGAGCTTTTGAGCGAGCTCACGAGGCGCGCGCTCGCTCGAATTGGTCAGGAACAAAAAGTCTTTCTTATTGTCGCGCAGCCATTCGGTGAATTCAGGCACACCCGGGAGCAGCCGGTTTCCGTGGTAGATGACGCCATCCATATCGCAGATGAACGCTTTCTTGTTGTGAAGCGCGTCTAAATTTGTTTTCATAAGATATCCTTTCAGAACCGCCAAGCTATGCCGCGGTTCGATGTTCTTGAATATATTATACTATATTATTCCGGTTTTGTACAGACCGAAATTGTAAAAATATGAAAATTACATTCGGCACTATTTAATGTAACATTAAATTCATTGACAAAAACGCCCTGCAGAGGTATAATAATATAATGGATTATTATATGTTAATACCGCGCGGTGCAGCCGTGTCGGTTTTCCGAAGGATTGGATGTAGTAAATGAAAATAAAGCGAATGCTGACATTTTCGATAGCTGCCGTGTTAATTGGTCTGACCATACTACTGCCCGGAGAGCTGAGTTTGGCGGGGGCTGGCAGCTCGTCCTCGCTCGAAGAACTTGAGGACAAGCTTGACGCCGCGACTGCGCAGCGCGAGGAAGCCGAGAGAAGACTTGACTCGGCTAAAGAGGACTATGCCGACGCGCTCGAGGAAAAGTCACTGCTCGACGGGAAAATACTGGCGTTGAACAACGAAATATACGCGCAGCAGCAGCTGATTGCCGGCTACGAAACCAGTATATCAATGCTCGAGGACTCAATTGACAGCGTCGAGCAGCAGCTTGAGGAGCAGTTCGAGGTGCTGCGTATGCGTATACGCGTCAACCACGAGGACGGCGGGATGAATCTGCTCGAAATATTGTTTGACTCGGAGGGGCTGACCGATTTCTTCATGCGCATGGACCGCTATGTCCGCATACTCGAATACGACAAGCAGCTGTTCGACAATTATCAGGCACAGGTCGATACGTATACGCGGCAGAGGGACGAGCTGCAAAGTCTGGTGAATCAGTTAGACAGTCAGTTAAACGTGCTCGAAGCGCGTCAGAGCGAGCTTGCATACGAGCTCGCGAGCGCCGACCAGCTCGTCGCGACGGCCGAAAGCGACCTTGCTACGGCGCAGCAGGACTATGAAAAGGCGTACGCCGCCGAACAGCAGTACAACTCCGACCGCGAGGCTAAGCTCGCAGAGCTGCAAAAGACGTCAAACAAAAGCTATGTCGGAGGAGCCTTATTATGGCCGCTGCCGGCGGGCAACAACGAGGTGAGCTGCGGCTTCGGCTGGCGCATACATCCGGTGACCGGTCGTCAGCAGTTTCACAACGGCATCGACATTCCCGCGCCTTACGGCACCGAGATCTACGCGGTCAACGACGGCACGGTAATCGAGGTTTCGTATAATTACGGAGACGGCTACTATGTGACGATAAGCCACGGCGGCGGCATCGCGTCGTTCTATTCGCACGTGTCGCGGTATCTTGTCAGCGTCGGCGACACGGTAACGCGCGGGCAGGTGATAGCATATGTCGGAACAAGCGGATATGTCACCGGAGCGCACCTGAATCTGAATATCTACGAAAACGGCAAGGCGGTCAATCCGCTGAACTATTTCAACGCCGGATGAGTGTTTTCGCCGCTCAATATAAACAGCTTTACACCTTTCAACAAATCTCAACAACCACGAAAGGCAGTGTAATCGCTATGACAATCAAGAACATCGGCATATTCGCGCACGTCGACGCCGGAAAGACGACGCTTACCGAGCAGATACTCTATCACAGCGGCGCGATCCGCGAGGCGGGCAGCGTCGACAACGGCACCGCGCGCACCGACACGCTCACAGTCGAGCGCGAGCGCGGAATCTCGGTTCGGAACTGCTCGACTTCGGTCGACATCGGCGACGTGCGCATCAACATAATCGACACTCCGGGTCACATTGATTTCGCGGGCGAGACCGAGCGAGCGTTTGCGGTGCTCGACGGCGCGGTTCTGGTAGTGTCCGCGGTCGAGGGCGTTCAGTCGCACACCGAGAATCTGCGGCGGATATTTGTAGAGTCGGGAGTGCCGCACATCATATTTGTAAATAAAATCGACCGCGCCGGCAGCTCGGTCGACTCGGCTGTCAGTGAGCTCGAATCGCTTGGCGGCAGCCTTGTGAGCCTGACCAATCCCGTGTCGGAGGGCGAGAGCTTTTGTGCGGTCGAAGCCGCGAGCGACGAGAGCCTGCTCGAAGCGCTCGCAAATTTTGACGACGACCTGCTTTCATCATATATTTCCGGGGAAATACCGCCGCGCGAGATACTCGACGCGAGACTTGCCGTGCTCTGCGCGTCGTGCGAGCTTACACCGGTGCTCTGCGGCGCGGCGGCAAAGGGCATCGGCGTCGAGTATTTGATCGACGCTGTCGTGAAATACCTGCCGTCCGCGGAAACCGACCGCGAGAGCTTGTCCGCGGTCGTGTACCGCATCGAGCATGACCGCGACATGGGCGCGCTTGCTCACGTTCGCCTGTACGGCGGCGAGATGAAGTCGCGCGACGACCTGTCAGCACTCGGCGTCACACGTGAGAACCGCTACACACACGAGCGCGAGCCGGTAGAATCGCTCGGCAAGATAACACAGATACGTGTGTCGAACGGCGCGCGTTACACCGACACCGGTCGGGTCTCCGCCGGCGACATCGCCGCGCTCTGCGGCGAACCGAATCTGAAGATAGGCGACATCATCGGCGAGCTGCCGCCGAACTATCGACACTTCGCGAATTTAGCGAACCCGTTTCTGACCGTGTGCGCGCGTCCGGCGGTCAGCGACCCCGCGAAGGAGGCGAGCGAGCTGATACGGCTGACTTCCGCTTTGCGCGAGCTGTCGGAGGAGGAGCCGCTCATCAATTTCCGCTGGGAAAAGACCGAACGCGAGGCTCATATCGACCTCACCGGAAACATTCAGCTTGAAATCATCTCCGCGCTGCTGCGTGAGCGCTATGGCGTCGAGGCTCTGTTCACGCCGCCGACTATAATCTATCGCGAGACTCCGGCGCGTGCGGGCGACGGCTTCGAGGCTTACACGATGCCGAAGCCCTGCTGGGCGGTCGTACAGTTTCATCTCGAGCCGGGCGAGCGCGGCTCGGGCGTCGTGTACGACGGCGGCAATATACCGCACAATCAGCTGTTCTATAAATATCAGGCGCACATCAAAACGAGCTTTTTCGACGCGATAGGGCAGGGACTGCACGGCTGGGAGGTCACCGACTTCAAGTGTACGCTCACCGGCGGCGAGCACCACACGATACACACGCACCCGCTCGACTTCTTTGTCGCGACTCCGATGGCGTTCATGGACGGGCTCCGGAATTGCGGGGTGAAGCTGCTCGAGCCGATGCTGAAAGCGCGTATCCGCGCGCCCGAGGATTGCCTTGGCAAAATACTCGGCGAGATAACGATTATGCGCGGCGAGTTCGACACTCCGGTAATTGCGAACGGCAGCTGCAATATCGACTGCATACTGCCGGCGGCGACGTCGCTCGAATTTCCGATTAAGCTCGCGTCTTGGTCGGCAGGGCGGAGCACATACTCGCCGTCGTTTTCGGGCTGGCGAGAGTGTCCGGCGGGATTCGTCGCCGAGACTCCGCGCCGCGGCGTGAATCCGCTCGACCGCGCGAGGTGGATACTCTGGGCGCGCGGAGCGTTGAAATAGTTGTTAGTTGTTAGGGATTAGTTGTTAGTAGTATTAGTTAATAGCTGACTATAAGATTAATAGATAGCTGGAGGTATCGGCTGTTTGGGGAATATGGAGTATAAATCGATTTCTTCGGCGCCGCGCATGATTATCTTCGACTACGGTCAGACGCTTGCCAATGAAAAACCGTTCGACGGCGTCGCCGGAGGCGCGGCATTGTTAAAATACGCCGTTAAAAATAAATATGGCTACACAGCCGAGCAGATACAGCTCGTCGCGAACGAGCTCAACCGCGAGCTCGGCAGATTCGACCCACAGCGGCGAATTGAATTGACGGTCGAGGTACCGAACCGTATGTTTTCGGCTTATCTCTACCGCTCGCTCGGAATCGAGCTTTCGCTGTTACCGCCTGAAATCGACCGTATATTCTGGGACGCGGCGTCGCCCGCGCATCCGACCGAGGGCATCGAGGATTTTCTCGCGTTCCTGTCGCAGAAGGGAATACGCACCGGAGTGATAAGCAACATCTCCTACTGCGGCGACGCGCTGCGCGAGCGGATAGAATCGCTTTTGCCTGACCATAACTTTGAATTCATACTCGCGTCGAGCGAGTATATGTTCCGCAAGCCGAGTCCGCGTATATTTAGGCTCGCGCTCGAGCTTGCCGGGCTGGCTGCCGGCGACGTCTGGTATATCGGCGACGATTACAGAATCGACGTCGAGGGGGCGAACAACGCCGGTATGTTCGCGGTACACTATATCGGCGCGCTCGAGCCGCGGAAGATGCAAAACCATGTATTCTCGGATTTAATAAACGAAGCGAACGGCGAGGAACGCAGGTTTATCACTGTTTCAAGCTGGGATGAGCTGGCAAAAATAATCGACGCGATATAGCTGAATGAGAATTCCCATGCAAAAAAGAAATATGTACAACCGTATAGTATTGCCGCTTCTCTTTGCTTCGGCAGTGCTGCTGTTTTCTTGCGGCGAACGCGCGCAAAACGGAGAAGTGACGCGCGTCGACGCTCCGATAGTCACACAGGAAACAACACAATCCACAACCGAAGCCGATTCTACGAACGGAACCGGATTACCCGAAACTGAAACAGACAAACCGGATACCACATCAATTGAAGCTGAACCCGATGAGGACGACAATATCTCGTCCTTGGTCGACCAGATATATAAAAGCCTGACTCTCGAGGAAAAAATCGGTCAGCTGATACTCGTCCGCAAGCCTTCCGACAAAGCGACCGCGCTTGAATATATCGGCAGCTATCACCCGGGCGGCTATGTGCTGTTCGCTTCTGACTTCGAAAATGAGACGCCCGAGACTATATCCGCGTTTATCGACAGCCTTAATGAGACCTCGTCTCTGCCGCTATTCTGCGCGGTCGATGAGGAAGGCGGTACAGTCGTGCGAATTTCGAAATTCCCGCAGTTCCGAGCCGAGAAGTTTTTGTCTCCGCGCGAGCTTATCGAGGGCGGCGCTGACGCGGTCACAGCCGATACCGATGAAAAGTGCCGGCTGCTTATGTCGCTCGGTATAAACTTCAACTTAGCGCCGGTAGCCGATATCAGCGAGGACAGCTCGGAATTCATATATTACCGCTCGGCCGGCGGGCTTGAAAATGCGGTCGAATATGTACGAGCATATGTTCTAAAATCGTCAGAGCTTTCGATAGGCAGCACACTCAAGCACTTCCCGGGCTACGGCGGCAACGCCGACACGCACACCGGCGCGGCATACGACGACCGAGGTCTCGACGAGCTCATGGCGCGCGACCTCGTGCCGTTCATCGAGGGAATCGAAGCCGGAGCTGATGCGGTCATGGTCTCGCACAACATAGTCGAATGTCTTGACCACGACAATCCCGCGTCGCTGTCGCCGGCGGTGCATGAGCTGCTGCGAGACGAGCTTGGTTTTGACGGGATTATAATGACTGACGACCTCGCTATGGGCGCGGTAACAGACCGATATGACAGCTCAGAAGCCGCGTTGATGTCGATACTTGCCGGAAACGACCTTGTCTGCTGCTCCGACCTGCCTGCGGCGTATCAGGGCTTATACGAAGCCGCGCTCGACGGCAGACTCACCGAGGAGCGGATAGCCGAGTCGGTCAAGCGGATAATTAAATGTAAACTTAAACTTGGTATAATAGATATTAACACAGAAGAAAGGTGACGGTCTGCAATTCCAGACCGAGATAATACGGTAATGCCATCTGAAAGACAGAAAAAAATACGCAATTTCTCAATCATCGCGCACATCGACCACGGCAAGTCCACGCTTGCCGACCGCATACTCGAATACACGCGCACAGTAGCGGCACGCGACATGGAGGAGCAGCTGCTTGACAACATGGACCTCGAGCGCGAGCGCGGCATAACGATAAAGGCGCGCGCCGTAAAGCTCGATTACAGCGCGCCGGACGGGAATGTATATATGCTGAACCTCATCGACACTCCCGGTCATGTCGACTTCAACTATGAGGTCTCGCGCTCACTCAACGCCTGCGAGGGCGCGTTATTGATAGTCGACGCGACACAGGGAGTCGAGGCTCAGACGCTCGCGAACGCGTATCTCGCGATTGAGAACAACCTCGAGATTGTGCCGGTAATAAACAAGATAGACCTGCCGAGCGCCGACGTTGACAAGGTGCGCGCCGAAATCGAGGACATAATCGGAATTCCCGCAGAGGGCTGTCCGGCGGTTTCGGCAAAAGCCGGTATCAACATCGACAAGGTGCTCGACAGCATAATAGCCGATATCCCCTGTCCGGACGGCGACGAGAACGCACCGCTTCGCGCGCTGATATTCGACTCCTACTATGACAGTTACCTTGGAGTAGTCGTAAATATCCGCGTGACTGAGGGCAGCCTTAAGGTCGGAGACCGCATACGTCTGATGTCGAACGGCGCCGAGTTCGACGTCGTCGAGGTCGGCTATATGGAGCCGTTCGGACTGAACAAATGCGATATGCTTTCAGCCGGAGACGTCGGATACCTGACCGCGAGCATAAAGAGCGTCGGCGACACGCGCGTCGGCGACACGGTGACGCTCGCCGAAAATCCGGCTGGCGAGCCGCTGCCCGGCTTCAAGGAGGTTCACCCGATGGTCTACGCCGGAATTTATCCTGCCGACGGCGCGCATTACGGCGACCTCAGAGACGCGCTCGAAAAGCTGCAATTAAACGACGCCGCGCTCGTGTTCGAGCCGGAGACGTCGATCGCGCTCGGCTTCGGCTTCCGCTGCGGATTCCTCGGACTTTTGCACATGGAGATAATCGAGGAGCGGCTCGAGCGCGAGTTCAACCTCGACCTTATCACGACCGCTCCGAGCGTTATTTACAAGCTCGACAAGAAAAACGGCGAGACGGTGTTTATTGACAACCCGTCGAATTATCCCAGTCCGGACGAAATTGAAACGGCATACGAGCCGGTCGTCAAAGCGAGCATAATTACTCCGCCCGATTATGTCGGCGGACTCATGGAGCTGTGTCAGGAACGCCGCGGCGAGTTCATCAACATGACCTATATCGACACCGACCGCGCCGAGCTGCACTACCGACTGCCGCTGAACGAAATCATATACGATTTCTTCGACGCGCTTAAAAGCCGCTCGAAGGGTTACGCGTCGCTCGATTACGAATTCGCCGAATACGTGCCGTCGAAGCTTGTAAAGCTCGACTTCCTTTTGAACGGCGACATGGTCGACGCGCTTTCGTTCATAGTCCACGAGGAAAAGGCATACGCCCGCGCGCGCAAAATCGCCGAGCGGCTCAAGGACAACATACCGCGTCAGCTGTTCGAGGTGCCGATTCAGGCTGCGATCGGCGGCAAGATCATCGCGCGCGAGACGGTCAAGGCGATGCGCAAGGATGTGCTCGCAAAGTGCTACGGCGGCGATATCACGCGTAAGAAGAAGCTGCTCGAAAAGCAGAAAGAGGGCAAAAAGAAGATGCGTCAGCTCGGCTCGGTCGAAATCTCGCCCGAGGCGTTCATGGCTGTGCTGAAGCTCGATGATGAGGACTGATTTTATCTGGGCGGCGCAGATGAATACCGACGCACAGGCACCGTCGGATATCGGTGGTGCTGCCGTCGGCACGCCATATCTGGTTAATGGGGGAGACAAACAATGACAAATAAGCTGCCGCTCGGACTTTATATACACATACCGTTCTGTAAGTCGAAGTGCGCATACTGCGATTTCTATTCGATGTCGGGGACGAACGACGACGATATGCGCCGCTACACCGACGCTCTGCTTTTACAGATGGAGGACTACTCCAAGGCGGCGAGCGCGTATCGGGTCGACACGGTGTTCATCGGCGGCGGCACTCCGACCGTGCTGCCGGTCAAGTGTATGGCGGATATCATTAACGGAATACATCGCTGCTTTGACGTTTCAAAGGGCGCGGAATTCACGATGGAAGCGAATCCGGCGACGATAAGTCCGAGCACCCTGTCGAAGTGGCGGCGCGCCGGAGTGAACCGGCTGTCGATCGGCTTGCAGAGCGCGAACTCGGACGAGCTGTCCGCGCTGTCGCGAATCCACACAAAGACCGATTTCGAAGCGAGCTATCTCGCGGCGCGCAAGGCGGGATACGAGAACATCAATGTCGACATCATGTTCGGAATCCCGTTCCAGACGCTCGAGAGCTTCACGCGCACACTCGACTACGTGACGTCGCTCGAACCCGAACACATCTCGATGTACGGACTCAAAATCGAGGACGGCACGCCGTTCGCATTGAGCCGAGATACGCTTGTATTGCCGGATGAGGACACCGAGGCGGATATGTATTTTGACGGCATACGCTATCTCGAGGCCAAGGGCTTCAGGCATTATGAGATATCGAACTTCGCGCTGCCCGGCTATGAGTGCCGACACAATCTGAAGTACTGGAACTGCGACGAGTATCTCGGACTCGGCTGCGCGGCTCACTCCTATTTCCGCGGGCTGCGATTTTCGTTCAAGCGCAACATGGGGTTATACTGCGACGCGCTCGAGGCGGACATATCAAGCGGCGGTATGCTGACCGACGACGGGATATCGCTGACAAGTGAGCAATACGGCGCCACCGAGCTTATCGACGAGCTGTATACAATTTCGCCTGAGGAACGGGTCGGCGAATACATCATGCTGCGGCTGCGGCTGTCGGACGGCATTTCGTCGTCGCGCTTTCGCGAGCGGTTCGGTCTGAACTTTGACGCGCTGTACGGCCGCAGGCTCAAGGTGTATATCGACAACGGCTTCATGACTTACGACGGCGACAGCTATGCCTTTACGCCAAAAGGAATGTATGTCAGCAGCTATATTTTGTCGAATATTCTCGACTTCGACGAAAACAGCCACATAATCACGTCGATCGCGGACGGAAGCGACAAGTAAACGAGACAAGCTGCTGTGCTTCCGGGTGAAACGACCGCGTGAAAAGAGCGGTCTCGACTCGCTCTGCGAGACGGAGAGAGCGGGGAGCAGTCTCGATTCGCTCTGCGAGCCGAGAGGGCAGTCCCCGCCTGCCGCATTGCTTGTGTAACCTCGCTTCTAATTGTTGCTTTCGAACAGGCTCTGATATCTCGCTTCGGCTGCGGGCCAGCTCGCGACGTGCCACCAGTCGGCAATATAGTCGTCGCGGCGGTTGTAGTGCTTTAGGTAATACGCGTGCTCCCATAGGTCGAGGTTCAGCAAAGTCAGGACCGACGTCGGGTAGTCCTGATTCGGGCTCGACATAATGTACAGCCGCCCTCGGCGGTCGGCGGCGAGCCGGACATATCCCGAGCCGTAGAGCTCGCGTGCCGCCGTATCGAATCGGCTTTTCATATTGTCGAAGCTGCCGAATGAAGCCTTTATCGCGTCGGCGAGTATGCCACGCGGTCGTGGCTTTGGGTTTGGCGCGAGCGAGCCGAAGAAATCGTTGTGGTTTAGTATACAGCCGGCGAGCCTGCCGATTGTGACCAGGTCGTTGTCGGAGGTGTGAGTGTAGCGTATCGACGCTAAGCTGTCGAGCGGCTTTGATTTTAGCGTCGGATACTTTTCGAGCAGTGCGTTCAGCCGGTCGATGCAGCTTTGCAGATGAGCTCCATAATGCAGCTTCATCGTGAGCGCGTCGATATACGGCTCAAGCGAGTTCGGCGCGTAGGGCAGGGGCTGGATTTCGATGGGGTAATTGTTCATGGCTTTCCTCCATATGTTTGATAAATCCGGAATAATTGCTACATATGATATTTATTCGGCTATATAATGAAATATCCGGATTGACTGCTACATATAATATTTATTCAGTCATATAATAACAAATAACATCGGTCAAAACTTTGTTTACACGCCGATGAAATCGAAAGGTTGATGTTTATGCTAACTAAAGAAATGCTCGACGCGCTGTCGGGGCTTTTGTCAATCGAAAGCGTGGCTGAGGACGGACAGGGCGACGCGCCGTTCGGCGAGGGCTGCAAGGCGGCGCTTGATTATATGCTCGCGCTCTGCGACGGCTTCGGATTTCGCACCAAGCGCTGCGGCAATCTGCTCGGCTATGCCGAAATCGGAGAGGGCGACGAGCTCATCGGAATCCTTGTTCATCTCGACGTCGTTCCGGCAGGCGGCGGCTGGGATTATCCGGCGTTCGGGCTGACCTCGGTCGACGGCAGGCTCTACGGGCGCGGAATCTCGGACGACAAGGGACCGGCAATGATGTGTGTATTCGCGATGAAGGAGCTGCTTGATTCGGGCGTCAAGCTGAATCGCCGAATCAGAATCATATTCGGTTTGACCGAGGAGCGCGGCGAGTGGCGTGATATGAAGTACTACCGCGAGACCGAGGAGCTGCCGACGTTCGGAATCACACCCGACGCGTCGTTTCCGGCGGTATACGGTGAAAAGGGCATACTCGTGCTGAAGCTGAAAGCCCCGCTCGACGGCTCGGGCTTCGACGAGATAGCCGGAGGCACCGCGCACAACGTCGTTCCGGACTCCTGCACGGCCAAAGTCGGCGAGAAAACTTTCACCGCGACCGGCAAGTCGGCGCACGGCAGTGTTCCGGCAAAGGGTATAAACGCGATACTGAAGCTGATGAGCGAGGTCAATTCGTCCTGCCCGGGCAGGCTTTCGCGCTTCTTTGTCGAGCGGTTCGGCGAGACGACCGACGGCAGTCTCATCGGCTGTAATTCCAGCGACGAGCAGAGCGGCGCGCTGACGCTCAATGTCGGCGTTATCGAGGTCGTCGCAGGCAATGTTGAGATAACCGTTGACATCCGCTATCCGGTCACATATAAGGGCTCGGATATCATGGCAATAGTAGCAAAGACCGCGGCTGAATATGGGCTTGACTGCGAGCTTGACGAGGACAAGGCGCCGGTGTATATGGACAAGAATGGTCCGCTGATTACCGCGCTGACGTCGGTCTACCGCGAGGAGACCGGCGACACCACTGACGCGTTCGTCATGGGCGGCGGCACCTACGCGCGGGCTATGGGCAATATAGTCGCGTTCGGACCGCTCTTCCCGAATAGCCCCGAAACCGAGCATCAAAAGAACGAATATATGCTCGAGCGTGAGTTCGAGCTGGCATACCGTATATACTGCAAGGCACTGCGCCGTATGCTTGAGATTTAACCGCGGATAAAAGTAACGGGTTTGCGGGAATCTGATTATTGTTTACAAAATATCGCTTGACAAGATATTGTTTTGCGTGTAAAATGTAAATAAAATATCAGATTCCGGCAGACCCATTATTATTTTTAAGAAGGATGGTATTGATTATGAAACCTTTATACGGATATATGGCAGGAGCGAACCTCGGACACTGGATATCGCAGTACGGCAATCAGTCGGAGGCGCACTGGGACAGCTACATCGTCGAGAGCGATATTGAGCGTATGCGCGGCTGGGGTATGGACCACATCCGCGTTCCGGTCGACTACTTTTTGTTCGAGAGCGACGACAACCCCGGCGTATACGACGAGAATCGGCTTAAATACATAGACAACCTGCTTATGTGGTGCAAGAAGCAGGGGCTCAACCTGATACTCGACCTGCACCACGCGCCCGGCTTCTTCTTCGGCAACGGCGCGAAGAACGATCTGTTCACGAACCGGCAGAGTCAGCTCCGTTTTATCAATATCTGGAAATTCTTCTCTGTCCGTTATCGCGATGAGGGCGACAACCTGATATTCGAGCTATTAAACGAGCTGGTATGGGCAAATTCCGACCCGTGGAATCAGCTCTGGCAGGAGACCGCAGCTGAGATTCACAAGCTCTCGCCTGACCGCAGGATCATAATCGGCGGCAACAACTATAACAATGTACATGAGCTTAAAAATCTGACCGTAGTCGACGACGATCGGATAATATACAACTTCCACTTCTACGAGCCGTTCATTTTCACGCATCAGCGCGCTGGCTGGATACCGTCGATGGTCGCGTATAAGACGCCGGTCGCGTATCCGTTCAAGGTCGCCGACCACCTCGCGTTCTACGGCGGCAAGGCTCCCGAATATTTCAACGGTCGCGACGTAGTCGACAAGCGATTCCTCGCCGACTATATGCAGCCGGTGTTCGACTTCATCAAGGAGCACGACAAGACGGTTTACTGCGGCGAATACGGCGTTATCGCGAACGCGGACAACGAAAGCGCGGCGAGATGGCTCAGCGACATGGCTGACCTCATGCTCGAGCACGGCATCGGTCACGCGGTCTGGAGCTATCGCGGCTTCTCGGCGATAACCGCGCCTGACAATCAGAGCTGGAACCAGCCTATGGTAAACGCGATATCGAGGCATTGATAATAAGCCGCGGTGATCGGCAATACAGGGATCAGGGAATTATGGCCAAACGCAAAACAACCAACAGCACGAATGATATAATCACATCGCCCGCCGCGGCTGACAATAGGGACGAAAGGAAAGCGTCGCCCACTGTAGCTGACAATATGGACGAAAGGAAAGCGTCGCCCACCGCGGCTGACAATAGGGACGAAACAAAATCATCGCCTGCCGCGGCTGTCAGCGGAGCACAAACCGAATCGTCTCTCGCGCCGGTGAAATCGACTGAAAAAAACGCCGGCGGTGGTAAAAGACCTAAGAAAACCAAGCCAGTGGGCGCGAGCGGACATCGTGAACGGCTGCGCAACCGGTTTCTCGAGTCAAATCCTGATACAATCGAGGACTACCACCTTATTGAATTGCTGCTGTTCTACTCAATCCCGAGAAAGGATACGCGGGACGAGGCGGTGGAGCTGATGAATCGCTTCGGCTCGCTGCGCCGTCTGTTCAGGGCGGATCCACATGAGCTCGAGTCGGTCGAGGGTATAGGTAAAAGCAGCGCGGTGCTGATACGTCTGATACATGAGCTGATGCGCCGGATC
>CAJFKR010000069.1 GCA_904386005.1 Candidatus Flemingiibacterium merdigallinarum | reverse complement strand
TCTCGGTTCCCTTATCGTGATTATTGTCTTTTTTAAGTTTTCTATTTCCATGTTACTATTATATCTTTCTTCCGGTAAAAAGTAAATGCTGTTGCCGTGAGTCGTAAACAATTATGCCTTGACCAAAATTGTTAAAAGTTTTCGGGTGGGGGTCTGGGGGAGACCCTTTTTCAAAAGGGTCTCCCCCAGTGAAAGCAAACAATATAGCAGTACCCCCATCGAACTCACGTTGCTTACATCAGTAGAGCGCGCTGTCCAGCTTCCAGACCCCGTCCTCAAGTCTCATCGTCACCTCGAGCTCGTCGCTGCCGGAGCTGACCGCGATTATCGCGACAAAACGGTTCTGCTTGACTATCCGCGCGGTGTCAAGGTCGAACTCGCGCGGCTCGCCGAAGCCCTCGGTCACAGTCGGGTCGACCGAGAGTATCCCGTCGCGCTCGATAAACTTCGCTCCGATCGAACCCTCGTCAACCGATACGCCGCCAAACGCGGTGTTCGACAGTATCTCGATGTAATCCTCCGAGAATACCTCGCTCATCGCCGACATAAAAGCATCCATAGTCTTGATAGGCGAGTCGTCGGCTACGACATAGTAGCCGGACACGCTCTCCTCGCTTGTCAGCGGCAGACTATCGCCGTAGATATAGCCGTACAGCGTCACGGCGCGCGGCGCGGCGGCGCGGAAGTCGTCGAGCAGCTTCTGCTTGTCCGCTTCGCTCGTCCCGCAGGACGCGAGCGTTCCGCTGAATATAAGCATAACAAGACACAATATTACTGTCAGCAGTGTAAATTTATTCATAAATAAAACTGCCCCCTTTATAAATCAATGTGAGTTCGACGAGAATTACAACAATGTAAATACGCAATTAACTTAACAAACAATATAAGATTCAAACGACCACGTAGAAACCAGCCGCCGGTTGGGAAGCAGGGTCCCATTAGGCGGCGCATCTCTGTAGTCCTGACAACAAGCAGTAATATAATCTCTGCGTTGTTATAATCATCTATGCCTTGCCCTAAATTATTAAAAGTTTTCGGGTGGGGTCTGGGGAGACCCTTTTTCAAAAGGGTCTCCCCAGAAAAAGCGAGCAATATCGCAGTACCAAATATAGAACCACATCGAACTCACGTTAAATCAAATATCATCGTCGCTGTCATTCATGCTGTCGTCAGTGATATCGCTGTCAGAGTCGCCGTCAAATTCGTCCGCGGCTCTGACGTCTCCGGCGAGCTCGCCGCTCTCGGCAGCGATAACCGCCTTTTCGGTCTCGTCTTCGTTTTCGACCTTCGCGAAATTGACTATCGACGCGCCCTCGTCAAGCCTCATGACTATGACTCCGCCTGCCGAACGACCGTAGAACGGTATTCCCGATACCGGCGTGCGGATGATAGTGCCGTCGGTCGTGATGAGCAGGATGTCGTCGGTCTCGTCCACCGCGGCGATTCCGGCGAGCTTGCCGGTGCGCTCACTGACGCCGTGACACATCACGCCCTTGACTCCGCGGTTGTGCGCCGAGAAATTGTCGAACAGGCAGCGCTTGCCAAAGCCGCCCTCGGTTATCGTCAATAGCGACTTTTCGTCGTCGACCAGAGCGCAGCCGACGACATAGTCGCCATCCGACAGGCTGATGCCCTTGACTCCGCGCGCGCCTCTGCCCATCGGGCGGACGTCGGTCTCGTTGAAGCGCGCCGACATACCGTCGTGAGTTGCTATTATAATGCCGTCGTTTCCGGTAGTGTGGCGGACGTATTCGAGCGTGTCGCCGTCGTCGAGCGTTATCGCTATCTTTCCACCCTTACGCTGGTACTCGAACTCGGACAGCACGGTTTTCTTTACCACGCCCTGCTTTGTGACCATGAACAGATACTCGTCGTTCGGGAAGCCGTCGACCGAGATGACCGCGGTGACCTTTTCGCCGCCCTCGAGCTCGAGGATATTGACTATATTCGAGCCCTTTGCGGTGCGTCCGGCTTCGGGTATCTGGTAGGCTTTCAGGGTATATACGCGGCCGGTATTGGTAAAGAACATGATAAGCGAGTGACTGTTCGCGACCATGACGCCGTCGACATAGTCCTCGTCCTTTGTCGCCATGCCGATTATGCCCTTGCCGCCGCGCTTCTGCGCCGAGTAGGTGTCGGCCGGCTGACGCTTGATATATCCGGCGTGAGTGAGCGTGATAACGCAGGCGTGGCGCTCGATTAAATCCTCGTATACGATGTCGTCCTCGGCGGCGACCAGCTCGGTGCGGCGCTCGTCCGCAAAGCGGTCGCGGATAGCGAGCATTTCGGTCTTGATTATCTCCTTTATCTTGTTCTCGTCGGCGAGGATAGCGGAAAGCTCCTTTATCGTCTCATATAGCTTTTTTAGTCTGTCCTCGATCTTCTGCCGTTCGAGTCCGGACAGGCGGCCGAGCGTCATTTCGACTATCGCCTGTGCCTGCGGGTCGGACAGCTCGAAGCGCGCCATGAGCTTTTCCTTTGCGTCGGGAATCGACGCCGAGGACTTGATTATCTCGATTACCTCGTCGATATTGTCGATAGCGATTTTATATCCCTCGAATATATGCGCCTCGCGCTTGGCTTTTTCAAGGTCGAATTTCACGCGGCGGGTGATTACGTCCTCCTGATGCGCGATATAGTAGCCGAGAATCTGCTTCAGGTTTAATAGCTTCGGCACGTTGTCGACGAGCGCGACCATATTGAACGCGCAGGTGTCCTGAAGCTGTGTATACTTGTACAGCTGATTCAATATAATCTGACCGTTCGCGTCGCGTCGGTAGTCTATGACGATACGCATACCGTCGCGGCCCGACTCGTCGCGGATATCGGTGATACCGTCGACGCGGCGCTCCTTCGCGAGGTTGGCCATCGCCTTGACGAGCATACTCTTATTGACCTGATAGGGAATCTCGGTTACGATGATGCGGTGCTTTTCCTCCTCGATCTGGCACTTCGAGCGGACGGTGACGCGGCCGCGGCCGGTGGAGTAGGCTTCGTAGATACCGTTAGTGCCGTACAGCGTAGCGGCGGTGGGGAAGTCGGGCCCCTTGATATACTGCATCAGGTCCTTGACCGTGCAGTCGGGGTTTTCCATCATGTATATAGTGCCGTCTATGACCTCGCCGAGGTTGTGCGGCGGGATGTAGGTCGCCATACCGACCGCGATACCGATAGAGCCGTTGACCAGCAGATTCGGGAATCTCGCCGGAAGCACGCTCGGCTCTTTCAGGCGGTTGTCGAAGTTCGGCGTGAAGTCGACTACGTCCTTCTCAATGTCCGACATCATCTCGTTCGAGAGCCGCGCGAGTCTCGACTCGGTATAACGGTAGGCCGCGGGCGGGTCGCCGTCGACCGAGCCGAAGTTGCCGTGTCCCTCGACCAGCGGATACCTGAGCGAGAACGGCTGCGCGAGTCTGACCATGGTATCATACACGGCCGTATCGCCATGCGGGTGGTACCGACCGAGCACGTTACCGACCGTAGTCGCCGACTTCCGGAACGGCTTATCGCTCGTCAAATGGTCCTCGTACATCGCGTACAATATTCGCCTATGCACCGGCTTGAGTCCGTCCCTCACGTCCGGCAGCGCTCTCGACATGATTACGCTCATCGAATACGCGATAAACGAATTCTCAACCTCATTCTTTATCTCAATCCCGACAATCTTCTGCTCCGGAAATTCAATATTCTCTGTTTCTCTATTCTTTTTGCTCATCGTTCTTGTTTGGTATACTCCTTAGGATCTATTTGCAGGATGTGCTATACTGTTTGTTTTTTACTGGGGGAGGTGCCTTTTGAAAAAGGCACCTCCCCCAGACCCCCACCGCGAAAACTTTATATATTTGGGTCATGGTGTAGTTGATTATAACTGCGCGGAGTTATTATTTGTGCTTGTCGTTAGAACTACAGAGGGGCGCCGCCTTTGGCAGGTTCGTCCGAAGGACGAAACTGCTGGGGCCACTGCTTCCCAACCGGCGGCTTGTTTTCTACGTGGTTGTTAGAAACTTTTACTGATTGCTTTTGCGAGAGGGTGTTGGCAGTGTTATGGTGTTTGTTTTTTTCAGGACAGCGAGTGCGCGGTCATGCAGCAAACGGACATTTATATCTGCCCAAAATTTCGAACATTCCCTTTTGAGCCGCCGATTCTAACTTAATTATATCGTCTGTGGATAATCGCGGGCGGGGAATTCAGCGCGGCGCTCGTCTGTGGACAAATTCTATCCCCAGCAGTGCAAAATTAAATTTTGCACCGGGATATACCGGGTTTTCCACACATTGGCGAACAAGTTTGTGGAAAAGTGTGTAAAACTTCTCAACATACGCATATTCGTCATAATATCAGGACAAACCGAATGACGCAAACCTCATTTTCCGTAAAGTACGCGCTATTTATCAACAGCTTTTATAACACCCTGTGGAAATCTCAAATAACAAAATCAACAATGTTAAAAACCCTATGACCAACACCGCGCTATCCCGTATCTCGACCAACAATCAGCCGCCCGAAATCTCACCTCGGCGCGGTTATTAACACTCGACCGAAGTTATAATCCCCACTGCTGTCATCTCTCGTCTGTCGCCCTCATCTCTCGTCCGCCGCCCTCATCTCTCGTCTGTCGCTCTTATCTCTTGCCCGCCTACGGCGGGCATATCTTTGAAATTCGCCTCCGGCGAATTTCTTCCACAGCTCTCCGACATCGCCGCGCGATGTCGGAGACCACTCTCCACTCTCTCTGATTCGCCTGCGGCGAATCAGAGACCACTCTCTCCTCAATCGCTCCGCGATTGAGGAGACCACTCTTTTCAAATCGGCGCACTATATATTAAATATCGAGATTCGTCGCGTACACAGCGTTCTGTTCGATGAATTCGCGTCTCGGCTCGACCTTGTCGCCCATAAGAATGGTAAATGTCTCGTCGCAGGCGGCGGCGTCCTCGATGTTTACTCGCAGTAGTGTCCGCGTTTCGGGATTCATCGTCGTCTCCCAGAGCTGCTCGGGGTCCATCTCGCCAAGACCTTTGTAGCGCTCGGCTTCGGCGCCCGAGCCGAGTTCGGCTATCCTCGCGTCGCGCTCGGCGTCCGAGAACGCGTAGCGCTCCTGTTTGCCCTTGGTTATCTTGTAGAGCGGCGGCTGCGCGAGGTAGATGTGCCCGTCCTCAATCAGCTGCTTCATGTGTCTGAAGAAGAAGGTCAGCAGCAGTATGCGTATGTGCGAGCCGTCGACGTCGGCGTCGGCCATCAGGATAATCTTGCCGTAGCGCAGCTTCGATATGTCGAAATCCTCGCCGATTCCGCAGCCCAGCGCCTGTATTATCGGTATCAGCGACTCGTTCGTGTAGACCTTGTCGAGCCGGCTCTTTTCTACGTTCAGCACCTTGCCGCGCAGCGGGAGTATCGCCTGAAAGCGGCTGTTGCGTCCCGACTTTGCCGAGCCGCCCGCCGAGTCTCCCTCGACGAGGTACAGTTCGGTGAGGTCGATTCTGCGCTCCTGGCAGTCGGCGAGCTTGCCGGGCAGGGTTGAGTTTTCGAGCATACTGCTCTTGCGGCGGGTCAGCTCGCGGGCTTCACGCGCGGCCTCGCGCGCACGCGCGGCGGCGAGCGACTTCTCGAGTATCGCCTTTGCCGCCGTCGGATTCTCCTCGAAGTATTCGGACAGCTTCTCGGTCACGAGCTGCGACACGAGAGTGCGCATCTCGGAGTTGCCGAGCTTGGCTTTGGTCTGCGACTCGAACTGCGCGTCGGTCAGCTTTACCGAAATTATCGCGCACAGACCCTCGCGCGTGTCCTCGCCGGTCAGATTCTTGTCGTCGTCCTTGAGGAAGCCGTGGCGGCGGGCGTAGTCGTTGAACACGTTGGTCAGCGCGGTTCGAAAGCCGGTCTCGTGCGTGCCGCCCTCGATTGTGTGCATATTGTTCGCGAACGACATGATATTCTCGTTGTAGCTGTCATTGTACTGCATGGCGACCTCGGCTATCGAGCCGTTCTTCTCGGCGCGCATATATATGACGTCGGGGTGTATCATCGCGAGACGGCGCACGTTGTTGAGGTGCTCGACAAACGACTTTATGCCGCCCTCGTAGCAGAGCTCGATTTCCTCCTGTCCGTACGTGATGCGCGGTATGCCCGACTCCGCGGAAGCGGCTGTCTGAGCAGACTGTGCAGTCTGCATATTAGCGCCGCCGTCCGCGCCCTCGTCCAGGCGGGTGCGCTCGTCGCGCAGGATTATGCGCACTCCGGCGTTGAGGAAGGCCTGCTCGCGCAGACGACTCAACACGGTATTGTAGTCAAACACGACAGACTCGAATATTGTCGGGTCGGGCAGGAAGCGGACATACAGTCCGTGCTTGCCGTCTGACGAGCCGATATGCGCGAACGGACGGGCTACCTTGCCGCGCTCGAAGCGCTCGGTGTAGCGCTCGCCCTCGTAGCAGTTGTCAACCTCCATCCACTCGGACAGCGCGTTGACGACCGAAGCGCCGACTCCGTGCAGTCCGCCGGCTATCTTATATCCCTCTCCGCCGAACTTACCTCCGGCGTGCAGTACGGTGAACACGACCTCGAGCGTCGGCAGCTTGACCTTATGGTGAATCTGGCTGGGCACGCCGCGTCCGTCGTCCTGCACCGACACGCTGTTATCGTCATGCAATGTTACGACGATTCGGTCGCAGAATCCGGCGAGCGCCTCGTCAATCGAGTTATCGACAATTTCATAAATCAGGTGATGGAGTCCGCGTATCGAAGTCGACCCGATATACATTCCCGGGCGCTTTCGCACCGCTTCGAGTCCCTCCAGCACCTGTATCTGGTTTTCATCGTAATTTGACATTTCTATCCCTTTTCAAGTTTAATTATAATTTATAGTATTTGCTCTTTAGATGAGCGTGGTGCTTATTTAAGAGTGGTCTCATCTTTGCCTATGGCAAAGATGAGAGAGTGGTGTCCGCCTATGGCGGACAGAGTGGAGAGTGGTCTCCGCTTCGCGGAGAGCTTAGGTAGCAATTCGCCTTTGGCGAATTGCGTTTAATTCCGCCTTCGGCGGAATAAGAGAACAGAGACGCGGCGGCATTATCGTTTAGATATTATCGTTTCGATAATGCTGTCGGGGAGATCTGGGAGATGTAGATTTTGTCGTCTGTTACTACAAATGACCTTGGAATGTCGGTCGTCAGTGAAATCAGCTTGTCGTCCTTTTCGGCTTTGTTCAGAAAAGCCTTGGTGGTTTGTGAAACCGTGGTCTTGTCCATATCGAATATGCCGATAATCGACTTTGTCCTGACCATGCGGCTTGCGCCTATGTGTGTATACATAATAATCCCCCCTGAAACAATCTTTCCCAAAACCAACAACTATAACTAACAGCTAATACCTAACAACTAACAACTAATTCAACTAATATCTAACAACTAACAACTAATACGTTTTTCCCTGACTAACGTTTATGATGTTAGCTTTAATCTTCGCTTCTTCGCTCGGCGGCGTGCAGGCGGTCATTATCACCTGGCTTCGCAGCTTCGAGAGTAGGAAGAGCTGCCGGCGCGGGTCGAGCTCGGAGAGCACGTCATCGAATAGATATACCGGCTCGTCACCCGTTTCGACTCGTGAGATCTGACCCTCGCCCAACTTCATCGACAGCGCGAGCGAGCGCTGCTGACCCTGTGACGCGTACAGACGCGCGTCACGCCCGTCAAGCCTTATTATGATATCGTCCTTGTGCGAACCGTATAACGTCGCTCCTGCCGCCTCCTCGCGCGCCGTGTTGGCGGATAGGCGCTCGAGGTAGTATTTGTACGCCCCCGACTCGTCAAGCTCGCAGTCGTCGCCGAGACTGCTGTGGTAGACGAGCGACGGCTGCTCGCTCTCGCCGGTCACCTCACCGAGGTCGGAAAAGAAGCGCTTCATCTCAATATCGAGCGCACGGACATAGTTCCGTCTCGCGGTGAAGATGTGCGCGGCCTCGCGCGCGAGCTGGTCGGACGCGACCTCGAGCAGCTCGGAGTCGCCGTTTCCGTCGGCGAGCTGCTTTAAGAGCGCGTTCCGCTGCTTCAGTATCCGGTTGTGACGCGACAGCGATTTCAGATATACCGGCTTCAGCTGACAGAGCGCGATGTCGAGAAAGCTCCGCCGCTCCGACGGTCCTGACTTGACTATCGACAGATGCTCCGGACAGAAGAGCACCGCGCGGAAGGCTCCGATAAGCTCGGTCAGCGGCACGACTACGCCGTTTTTTTTGCACTCGCGCTTGCGTGTGCCCACGGCGAACACCTTGAAGCCGAGCTCGCGCCTGCGTATCGGCAGGTCTGACCGCGGGAATTCTGCCTGTGCGCCGTCGTTTGTGCCAGCGGCTGACTGCGTGTATTCAGCCCGTCCGCTGTCGTTTGTGCCAGCGGCTGACTGTACGTATCCAGCCCGTCCGCCGTCGCTTGTGCCAGCGGCTGACTGCGTGTATTCAGCCCGTCCGCTGTCGTTTGTGCCCACTGCTGACTGTACGTATCCAGTCCGAGACCGACCGATTCGGGTGACGTCGACCGCGCTCGTCTCGAGCGACAGCTCAAAATAGGGCTGACCGAAGCGCACCATGTCGCGCTCGTGCGACGTGCGGTGGCTGCGGCCGGCGGCGAACAGATACAGCGATTCCAGCAGATTTGTCTTGCCCTGCGCGTTATTTCCGAGGAAAACATTCACCCCGGGCGACAGCGCGATGTCCGCCGACTCGATATTTCTAAAATCGCGCAGGACTATCCGGTCGGCGGTCATTTCGGTATCTTTATCGGCAGCGCGAGGTAGGTAAACCGGTCGTCGTTGTCCTGCTCGAGCGGCTCGATAATCATACTGATGAACGGGCTCGACAGCGCGAGGCGCAGCTTCTCGGCGGTGCAGGCCTTGAGCGCGTCGGTGAGATAGCGGCAGTTGAAGCCAATCTCAATATCCGGACCGGTCTTGGAGACCGCGATCTCGTCGCGGACGCGTCCGCTCTGCGACACCGACATAATCTCGAGCCTGTTGTCGGTGAAGTTGCAGCGCGCCGCCGACTTGTGCTTGCCCGCCGCCTCGTCGGTGACGAGCGACGCGCGCTCGAGCGCGCCGAGGAAGAGCGACGAGTCGATATCGACGAAGATCGTGCTGTTCTTCGGGATAATGCGCTCGTAGTCGATATACTCGCTCTCGATAAGCCGGCTGAAGAAGATGATGTCGCGCCGCTCGAAGCGGAAGATCACGAGCTTGCGGCCAAGATTAATTTTAACGATCTCGTCCGGCTCGTCGAGCAGCCGGACGACCTCGGCGAGCGTACGGCCGGGAATTATGAACGAGGTGTCGAGCTCGCCGTCCGAGGTGTTTTCAAGCTCGCAGACCTTGTCGCGTATCGCGAGCCGGAAGCTGTCGCATCCGACCGCGGTGATGCGGTTGCCCTTGATCTTGAACAGCGCGCCGTTGAACGCCGGTCTCGCGTCGTTCTGCGCGACGGCGAACAGAGTCTGTGTGATTATGCTCTTTAAATCTTTCTGCTTTATATTAAAGCCCTTCTGATTGGAGATATCCGGCAGAGTCGGGAAGTCGCGCGCGGCGAGCGCGTTCAGTTCGTACTCACTGTTGCCGCTCGACAGCTTGGCGCGCAGGCTGTCGTCGACCTCGAGCAGGATATTTCCGCTCGGCATGAGCTTTATCATCGAATAAAAGCTTTGCGCGTCGATTATGCAGCCGCCCGGCTCGATGATATCGGCGTCGAACTCGACGCGGATACCCTTTTCGAGGTCGTATCCGACTATAACCGCGCGTCCCTGTGCGGCGGTTTCTCCGCTGCAATCTATGAGCAGTCCGCCGACCGCGGTCATGGTATTCTTATTTGAGACACAGGAGATCGCGGACGATACGGCGTTCTCCAATAAGCTTTGATTAAAACTTACTTTCATGTTTTTATGCTCCTTATGGTTATTCGCACAGCTGATTGCGTAAGTGCGAAATCGTTTGCTTTCTCTGGGGGAGGAGCCTTTTGAAAAAGGCTCCTCCCCCAGACCCCCTCCGCGAAAACTTTTAATAATAGGGGTCTTTATGTATTTGTTTATTTAATCACAGAGAATATATTACTGCTTGATGTCAGAGCCACAGAGATGCGCCGCCTAATGGGACCCTGCTTCCCAACCGGCGGCTTAGTTGGCGCGTGGTTGTTTGGAAATTTTGGTGTTTGTTCGTTGATTGATTATATTGTATTGTCAAAAGTTTTAATGTTATAGTTTCTATTGATTGGTTATAGCTTCAATGGCTTAACTACAACGATTGACTACATTGTCATAAATTCTGTTGAAGTCATAATTTCTATTGAACTTACATTATTTCCGTATTTCCGACTGATTCACGTTATTTCCGCCATTTCAGGCGCGTACATTTCGGCTTTGCATAAATATGCAGAATGTGCAGGATGAGATTGCGTATCCTGCACGGCTGGGTTATCAACAGCCGTGCGTGATTTTGGATTTGGGTCGGTTTCTAATAATAAAAATATTAAAATTAAAACAAAAACAATAATAATTAAAATTAGTAGTCGTAGTAGTAGGGGCTGTAGAAACTGTTGAAAGCGGGAAAAATAGGCATCAGGACTGGAAAAATTCGCTTTTGAAGGTCGATTTTCGGTGTGGACAGGTCGGTTATTTTCGGTGGAGAATTTTTTCGGGGCGGAATTTCTCCGTTCGGGCGAGGGGGCTGCTGTGGACGAATGTGGAAAAGCTCCTGTCAGCTTGTTATCAAGGCTGTTGGTAAATTAAAATGTCCCGCCGACGCGAAATCGGGCTGTCGAAAAACGGCGCTGTTGAAAAGTCGCGTCAGCTCGCTTTCGAAAACCATTCGAAGCAGACTCTCAACAGCGGTGTTTTTAATTATTAAACAGCTCGCAATTCCGATAAACAGCCGATTGTACACATTTATGTAAACATAAATGTGTAAAGTTAAATTAATTTTTCCACACGTTTTATCACACCCTGTGGAAAACTGTGTATAACCCTGTTAAAAACCCAAGGCTGTCCGCCGCGACAGTGCAAATACACTTATACCGGCGTCTGGATCTTGTCTATCCCTTGATCTCCTTTTGCAGCTCGCCGATTTCGATGTCGGTCACCGAATTCGAGCCGATCTCCTTTTCGATGGTTTTCAGCGACGACAGGATTGTCGTGTGGTCGCGCTTCAGGATGCGCCCGATCTGCGGGAGCGACATATCGGTCAGCTTACGCATCAGGTAGATCGCGACATGACGCGCGTACGCTATCTCCTTATTGCGCTTTGTGCCCTTGATGTCGTCCACGGTGACGCCGAACTTCTTTGCGGTGTGTTCGAGTATACGGTCGACCGTAACCCCGACCGGCTCGCCGCCGGTCATGATATCGGCAATCGAGTTTTTCGCGAGCTCTATGGTTATAGGCGTACCGGTGAGCAGGCTTAATGCGCCGAGCTTCTTTATCGCGCCCTCCATCTGCCGGATATTGCTCTTAAGGTTTTCGGCGAGGAAGTTGATGACGTCGTTATTAAGGTGTATATTCATATCGACCGCCTTCTGCTTTAGTATCGCGGCGCGGAGATCGGCGTCGGGCGGCTGTATATCCGCGGTTATGCCCCACTCGAAGCGGGTTTTCAGTCGATCCTCGAGCGTTTTTATATCGCGCGGCGGTCGGTCGGAGGTCAGGATTATCTGTTTATGGTCCTCATAAAGCGCGTTGAAGGTATGGAAGAACTCCTCCTGCGTAGACTCGCGGCCGGCTATGAACTGGATATCGTCTATAAGCAGCAGGTCGGCGGTGCGGTACTTCTCGCGGAACTGCTCGGAGGTATTCTTGAATATCGAGTCGACGAGCTGGTTTGTGAACTCCTCGCCCTTGACGTAGACTATTTTCAGTTCGGGCTTGGTCATTCGCACGCGGTTGATAATAGCGTAAAGCAGGTGGGTCTTACCAAGACCGCTCGGACCGTATATAAACAGCGGGTTATATGTATAGCCCTCCTGATTTGCCTTACAGGCCGGTTCATTCGCCACCGCTATTGACGCCGCGTGCGCGAACTTATTCGAGTTGCCGACGATGAAGTTTTCGAACGTATACTCGCCCTGATAGCTTTGCGCGGGCGCGTTCATGCGCGGCGGTTCGCTCTCGTTTGTGGTCGGAGTCTGGTCGGAGTTATAGTAGCTCGGCTCCTCCGGCTCGCTGTAGACGCTGTTATTCCGGTCGGATTTATCCGGCTCCCCGCCTCTCATCGGTTCGTTCTGCAAACTGCCGCTTGTCTGTCCGGCTGCCCTATTACCGTCGGGCGGCGCGAAGTCAGCCAGATTTACCGGCTCCGGAGCGTCCCCGCTCGCGGGCACATACAGCGCGTACTCCTCGGGATTCGCGGTTTTATCGACGATAATCACTTCCACCTTAAAGCAAAGCACGGCCTCAAGCGCTTTCGATATAGACTCGGTATATTTGCTTTTCAGAATCTTATATTTGAACACCTCGTCGCATACAAGGACCGCTCTGGAATCGGTGAGGTCACAGAGCTTCAGCTTATTGAACCATAGCTCAACCGATGACGACGGATACTGCTTTACAAGCTCCTTTAATGTGAGCTCCCATATATCATTGAAAGACTGCATTTACCGATGTTCCTTTCGGGATTATTGACGCGTTTTCGTAATTTTATTACATCTAATATATATCTCAAATTATTATACCACAAATATATTAAAAAATCAAGTGTTATTTATACCAAACTAATGTGGGATTGCAGGTTTTACCTGCACGATTGCGTAATGGTTTTACCCCCTGCGCGGGGGCGGGCAACTATTGCTACTTCTACTGACAGCTAATATCTGTCAACTAATAATTAATTCTTATTTACTCTACTTCTACTAATAACTAATACCTAATTGCTAATAACTATTATTACTGCGATATCCATCGTAAGAGGGCAAGAGGTGGAGGGGGCGGCTCAAACGCCGCGCGCCCCCTCCCCCTCTTGACTCCCCTACCCCTTTGGCTTCGTCTCTGCCTCAGGGGTGCAGTGTGTGCGAACTTGTTTATTTTTGGGCTTTGTGCTTATTCTTACTATCTGCGCGTAGTATTCGCTCCCGCGTCGCCCTGCGCCCTGAACGGGCTGTCTTGAACCAGCCCGAGTTTCAGGGCTGGTTTGAGCGGGAATGGGAGCTTTGCTTCTGTCGATTGATTTGTGCTCAGGAGACGATTCTTACTGCGCCATATATCGTTTTTCGTTTGTGCGGGATTGTAGTTACTGCGCGTAGTGTTAGCTCCAGCGTCGCCCTGCGCCCTGAACGGTTCGGCTAAACGCCGAACCGAGTTTCAGGGCTGGTTTGTGGGGGGAATAGGGGATTTTCTTCTGTCGATTGATTCTCCCCGCGCTGTCTCGAATTGAACCGCCATGCGGTTCAATTCGACCACGAATGATTTAGCTTGCTTTTAGTTATGCTCATGCTAACCCTTGACTCCGCCCGCGGGGGCGTCCCCGCCGCAGTCTCGAATTGAACCGCCATACGGTTCAATTCGACCACGAATGATTTCGCTTATAATCGTCGCCCTCAAACTAACCCTTGACACCGCCCGCGGGGGCTGCCCCGCCTTTTTTCAAAAAAGGGGTTGACAAGAGAGGGGAAATTGTGTATAATAGTATGTGTCATTGTGTAAATTCAAAATAGGGGTATTGTGCCCAGATATAAGATTTGGGGATAAGGGGCCGCGATTTTGATATAATAGTGTTTAATAGGATAAGGAGGTGTCCAAATGCTTAGAACTTATCAGCCGAAGAAGCGCCAGAGAAAGGTCGAGCACGGCTTCAGAAAGAGAATGAGAACTGCTGACGGCAGAAAGGTACTCAAGAGAAGACGCGCAAAGGGCAGAAAGAGACTCACCTATTGAGTTAAGGAAAAGCGGTGTGCCGCAGGGCAAAACAGCGGATACGTCCCACGTGGCTGGGAGTATCCGGCTTTGCCGCCGATCTCACAGCCGCGCTGGCGGCAGCTACTAACTACTAACGGCATTGACTTTTCACAAAGAACGATGAAACCGCCGATACTTCGGGGACAAATCCCGTAATTTCGGGGGTTTTTATTGTAATCGACGTGAAATTATAGTCAACGTGAGTTTGATGGAATTCAAACGACCACGTAAAATTCAAACAATCACGCACCAACCGAGCCGCCGGTTGGGAAGCAGGGTCCCATTAGGCGGCGCATCTCTGTGGTTATAACGATAAGCAGTTATATAATCTCTGCGCAGTCATAATAATCCACGCCATGACCCAATCTGCAAAAGTTTTCGCGGAGGGGGTCTGGGGGAGGAGCCTTTTTCAAAAGGCTCCTCCCCCAGTGAAAACAAACAATAAAGCATTTCATCGATCTCACGTTAATCAGGAATTTTCAAGGGGCGGTCAGACAAAATGAAGCTTCGCGCGATACGCGAGAATCATCTGTTTTCAAAGGCATACGCTAAGGGGAAGAAATACGTCGGGCGCAATGTCGCGGTATACGTTCTGCCCGACTACGCGGCGTCGCGGCTGCAAAAAGCCGACCCGATGAAGCGGCGGCTGAACCGCGTAGGAATAACGGTATCAAAGAAGCTGGGCTGTGCGCCTGTACGCAGTCGAGCGAGGCGGATAATCCGCGAGGGCTACCGTGCCGCCGTACAAAAGACGCAGCCGCGTCAAGGCTGGCTCATTGTCATAGCCGCGCGGCAGGGGATAGTCAGCGCGAAGTCGCAGGACATAGCACACGACCTTATATCCGCGTTCCGCCGGCTGTCGCTGTGTACAGATAAAAAATGAAGCGGCTGGCTATGCTGCTCATCAAATTCTACCGGCGGTTCATCTCACCCCTGAAGCCTCCCTGCTGCCGGTTCTACCCGACCTGCTCCGAGTACGCGCTCGAAGCGTTTGAAAAGCGCGGTTTTTTTGTCGGGCTGATACTGACTATCTGGCGGATTCTGCGCTGCAACCCGTTCGGCAAGGGAGGATACGACCCGGTGCCCGAGAAAAAGAGCAAAAAAAAGAAATAGCCGCGCATTTTACCCAATGCCGCGGTCACCGAGGAGTCCCCAATTCCCACAGAAAGGAAGCTTTCACACATCGAAAGCTACGGTTATTAACTAAAAAATATGAGCAGTATTTGGGATATAATTAACATACCGCTCGGATGGATAATCAAAATCAGCTACTCGCTGACGCACAACTACGCCGTCGCGCTGTTTTTGTTCGCGCTGATTTTGCAGATAATTCTGTTTCCGCTCGGCATAAAGCAGCAGAAGAATTCGGTCAAGCAGGCGTCCCTGCGGCCAAAGGAAATGGCGATACGCAAGAAGTACGCCGGACGCACCGACAAGCCGACCCAGCAGAAGCTGAACCAAGAGATAATGGAGCTGTATCAGCGGGAGAACTTCAACCCGATGGGCGGATGCCTGCCGCTCCTGATACAGCTGCCGATTCTGTTCTCGCTGTACAACGTCGTAGTCAGCCCGCTGAAATACATCTGCGGCTACTCGGCTGAGGTCATAGCGAACATTCAGGCGAAGATATACGAGCTGATGAGCGCAGCCGGAACTGCCGGATACGAGATGTACGAAGCCGGAAAAGCGGTACGCCAGATCGACCTCATCACGAAGATGCGCGAGCTGGGATTATCGAACTTTGTCGACGGCAGCGGCGCGGCTATAACCGAGGACGCGCTGCCCAACTTCACGATACTGGGCGGGGCTATGGACCTGTCGCAGACACCGAGCTTCACAAATTTCAATCTGCTGCTTCTGATACCGCTGCTGACGCTCATTGTCACGCTCGGCTCGACGTTCATCACGCGCAAGCTCACCTACAATCCTAATCCCGAAATGCAGAACGACATCTCGATGAAGATAATGAATCTGTCGATGCCGCTGCTTTCGGTGTACATCAGCTTTACAATTGCCGCCGCGATCGGTCTGTACTGGATATTCCGCAACATCCTCGGAGTAGTGCAGCAGCTGATACTGATAAAGCTGTACCCGATACCGAGGTTCTCGGAGGAGGACTACAAGGCGGCGGAGCGCGAATTCGGCGCGAAGTCGCAGTCGAAGAAGCAGCAAAAGCAGGGAGGACAAAAGGTGCGCTCGCTGCACAGGATTGACGAGGACGACTACGACGAGCCGGCGAAGCCGGACGACGGCAAGCCGCGTCTGAAGGATGGAGTGGACCCGTCGACCGCGCCGCAGCTAAAGGAGGACGACCGCACGCCGCGCAAGTCGGAGGAAGCGGACGTCGACAGCGGCGATTCTGACGGCAAGGACGAAAATAACAAGAAGTGAGTTATGTACAGCGGCGGCAAGCTGTGAGGAATCGTATGGCAGTGATATGCGTCGGGAATCATTGTCAGCAGACACTAACAATGATGTGTCAATAATCAAATGTCAGCAGATACTGACAGTGATATGTGCAGTAATCAAATGTCAGCAGTACTGACAGTGATATATCAGCAATCCAATATCAGTGAACCAAAGATCCACTGTCACAACGCCGCTATATAATATCATCAGGCAGTGGGAAGCAGGATAACATGAAATTACGCCGCGCTCATGACGCGGCAAAGGAGTAACGGTCATGAAGCAGGAAATGATATTTACCGGAAAAACCGTCTCCTCCGCGCTGGAGGAGGCGGCGGAGCAGCTTTCAATCGAAGCGGACAAGCTCACCTACGAGGTGCTCGAGCAGGAGAAGGCAGGCTTTTTAGGAATTGGCGCCGTGCCCGCGAAAATCAAGGTCACATATACCCGCAGCGGAGACGTCGTGGCGCAGAAATTCATCGAGACTCTGCTTTCGGATATGGAGCTTGACGCCAAGGTCGAGCTGAAGGTGCTGAAAAAGAGCGACCGCGAGCTGAACATCAGCGGCGAGGCCGCGGGAGTGCTCATCGGTCATCACGGCGACACGCTCGACGCTTTGCAGTATCTCGCCAATCTTGCGGCGAACAAGCGCGAGGAGGACGAGTCGCGCGACTACGTACACATCACAGTGGATGTGGAGAACTACCGTGCGAAGCGCGAGGAGACTCTGCGGGCTTTAGCGTGGCGCATGGCGGAGCGGGTGAAGAAGTACAAAAAAAGCATAATGCTCGAGCCGATGCCGCCCTACGAGCGGAGAATCATACATTCGGAGGTGCAGAACATCGAGGGTGTATCGACAAACTCGATAGGCGCTGACAGCAATCGCCGGGTGGTTATATACCTCGAGTCCGAGGGATTCAACATACCGAAGAACGCTCCAAAGGAGCTCCAGAACCCGAAGTCCTCGTCAAAGTCGAAGTCGTCAAAGGCTATGCAGTCGGACGAATATGATTCAGGCGCGCGCGACTCAAGGTCGTCGAAGCGCCGCGCGGACAAGTCAAGGTCGTCGCAAATCTCCCAGTCGAAGCGCAAGCCGAAGCCGGCAAAGTATCAGGACGGGGACGATATCTCTGCCGAGGAGCTCTCCGAGCTGATCTCGACCTACGGCTCCAAGGACAAGCCCCTCCGCGAACAGCCCACCAAATTCAAGAGCTTCGACGACTACCTAAGCAGTCTAACAAACTCAACCGAAGGCGGGTACGACCCGCAGCAATAGTCAAGGGTTAGTTCCAGCAAAACCAACACTAAGCGAAATCATTCGTGGTCGAAAAAAGCCGCCTTGTAGCGGCTTTTTTCGAGACTGCGGCGGGCGGGTACGACCCGCGGCAATAGTCAAGGGTTTGTTTGTGCGTTCCCGAAGTCAGCGAAATCTTTGCGGTCAAACAAACTCGCCATAAGCGAGTTTGTTTGAGACTGCGCGGCAAGAATCACCGCGCAGGAACAAATGAAAATATCGACGCAGTTAGAATCGGCTACTAAGCAGAATCAATCGACAAAAGAAAAATCCCCAATCCCGCACCAACCAGCCCTGATTCCGGGCGGGCTTATTCTAAAGCCCGCCCG
>CAJFKR010000068.1 GCA_904386005.1 Candidatus Flemingiibacterium merdigallinarum | reverse complement strand
TCGGGGCTTCGCCCCTCCTTCCGTGAGCCAACGCTGTTCTACTTCGATTTGTTACCTTTTTGAAAACTATTGCAACTTGCTATTGCAATTTGCGAAATTAATATGGTATAATTTTAATCAATGTTAATTTAGTGCGTTTACAGTTGATTCAATTTGTTTTCAACTGATATATCATTTTAGAAAGGATGAATTCATTATGAAAGCACAAAGGCTTACAATTGCGTTGGCACTGACTATGCTTGTGTCCTGCCAAAGTAAGGCACCAGTTCCTGACGTTGATGACAGCGTGACAGCTTTTGACATCGAAAGTGAGACACAGGCTGAATACAACCGGCTTGATGAGTTGGGCGAGCATGACTTTGAGGGACGAGTATTCAATATTCTCGACGCAAATGACCACCCGGAGATGCACATAAATCTCCCCGGAGATGAGCTGAACGGCGATATTCTGAACGACGGTCTGTATGAGCGTGACCTATTCATTGAGGAAAGCTACAATGTGGATATACAGTATACACAGATCACAAACGCCAAAAATGGCACTGAAACACTTCGCAGCGCGGTGCTCGCTGGTGACGACACATATACGATTTGCATATCAACTTTGCTCGGCGGTACGCTCGGCACACTTGCGGTCGATGGGGTACTAATGAATCTGTGTGACGTCGAGGAGCTGTCGCTTGGTGAGAGCTGGTGGAGCCGGTTAATGTATGACCAGTTAAAGTATGACGGCATTATGTATTATACTACCGGAGATATCGCGCCATCAATGTATCAGATGCCGGCTTGTTATTATCTGAATACTAACCTTGTCGACCAATATGGCATAACAACTGATTTCGTCGGACTTGTGCGCGAGGGAAAGTGGACGCTTGATGAAGCCATCAACGCCGCTAAGGATATAAGTGTCGACCTTAATAACGATGGTGTTATGCACGCGTCGGACGATCAATTCGGATTTGTCCATTCACAGACAGCGGGACTCGCAATAGCGATCTGCGCCGGAGTTGAGACATCGTCAATTGAAGACGGTGAGATAAAGGTCGACTTTACAAATGACTACACGCTGACAGTTATAGATAAGCTGCGGGAACTTATGACGCCCGACATTAAGCATGAAGATCAAAACGACGTTATCACCAAAACCTTTGCCGAGGGGCGCGCGCTTTCGCTCTATCATCACACAGAAAGCGCGGCGGTATTCCTGCGCGATATGAAAGATCCCTACTTGATTCTGCCGATGCCGAAAGGCGATGAATCACAGGAGGATTATCATTCATTCGTAAATGCCTGGTGCAATGCCTTTGTCGCGCTGCCCAAGACGTGCGACCCGGAATTCGCGGGTATAATTACCGAAGCGCTCGGCTATTATTCGTACACTAATATCCGCCCGACCGCGTATGAAATGACCTACAAGGACAAAATACTCCGTGAGGAGGAGAGCGCCGAGATGCTCGATATAATTTTTGACACTCTGTACTTTGACTTTAACTGTGTTTATGATTTCGGCGGGTCTAAGGCTATACTGGAAAAGGCTATTGTCGGCGATACGGAGCTTGTGTCGTCGATTGCGGCTGTTGAAGAAAGGATTGACGCAGATATCGCCGCCTTTGAAGAGGAATGGCTTTCGGCGAATTGACACTACTGCCGATTAAACGAATACAATTTTTCCGGAAACGCTGGGGGAACTCTTTTTCCATAAGGGTTCCCTCTTTTCGATTCTTTTTCGGGACGCGTGTTGAATGTAGAAAACTTTTCGAGACTATAAGCGGTTGATTGCTTGCTCACAGCTTGAAAATAATGTGCGTTTGTTGTATAATTGTTTTGCAGCAAATGATATTACGGCGGTGCCGAAATCAGGAGGAAATATGCTCGAAACCGAAAAGCGCAATCCGCGCACTACACACATGGATAAAGCCGATACAATGACAATGCTGCGACTGATCAATGACGAAAACTATCGCTCGGTGCAGGCGGTCGAAGCCGCGCTCGGAAGCATTGCCGACGCGGTCGACGCGGTCGCGGACGCATTTACAAAGGGCGGGCGGCTGATCTATGTCGGCGCGGGTACGTCGGGACGGATAGCGTCCGCAGACGCGGCTGAGTGCCCGCCGACCTACGGCGTCGACCCGGGACAGGTGATAACGATCATCGCGGGCGGCGAGCCGGCGCTGACACGTGCGTCCGAGAACGCGGAGGACCTGTCCGAAGCCGGTGTAAATGACCTGCTCGCGGTCGACGTGACGTCTCGTGATGTCGTCATGGGAATATCGGCGTCAGGCGGCGCGGCGTATGTAGCGGCGGCGCTCGCGAAGGCGAAGGAGATTGGCTGTGTGACGATATCGTTGTCGAGCAACAGCCCCTGCAAAATCGCCGACATCGCTGATATCGCGATTTTCACCGATACCGGCGCGGAAGTCATCACCGGCTCGACCCGCATGAAGGCGGGCAACGCTCAGAAGATGGTGCTGAACATGATTACGACCTGCGCTATGGTCAAAACCGGCAAGGTCTACGAAAATCTGATGATCAACCTGAAGCCGACCAACCGCAAGCTGAAGCACCGCATGGTGACTATAGTCGCCGACATCCTCAGCTGCGATGAGAACGAAGCCGAAGCGCGTCTGAATGAAAGCGATTGGAATATCCGCGCCGCGGTCGGCAGGCCGGATGTTGATTAATGTAAAGTCGGAAGATTCTTGTCAACGGTGTGGACAGCGAGGCTATATGTAAATCGCGCCGGCTGTGAACCGAATGAGCGCATTAATCAAGCTCACTGTGGATTAATTCATTCACTGACCGCGGAAATACATTTGATAATGACTTTTTTCGCATAAACGCTTGCCAAATATAAAATAGTATGCTATAATATCCATTTGACGGCAGGGACAAGTATGCTGCCAATATAATATAGCAAAGGAAATCACAGCCATGAATAATCGCGAATACGGGTGTGTAAGACCCGCCTGTTACATGGTCAACGTGTCAATGGCAGTCGTCGCGTCACTGTCGATGAAGCTGGGGCTGTCGGCGGCGATAATCTTCCCGCTCGTCGCGTCGGTTTTGTACATACGCAATTATATTGTCACTGAACGCGAAAGACAGCCGAAGCAGTAAAAAATCACGGCAGGATTCGAAAAGCAGAATCGTGCCGCTTTTTAATAATATTGACACTGTTCAGACAAAGCCGCGGATGATATAATTATTGTGCGGCTATATACAGACGCGGATGTGATTATAAAATAGCTGTATTAAATATGTAGGGAAGGCTGAGATAATATGAAATTCAACAACAGATGTGCGCTTATAACCGGCGCGGCAGCCGGAATCGGACTTGCCACGGCGCGGAATCTGGCGGCGAACGGCGTGAAGCTTGTACTGACCGATGTGAATTCCGACGGGCTTGATAAAGCCGTCGCCGAGCTGCGGGAGAGCGGAGCGGACGCGGTCGGCTTTGTCCTGGACGTCAGCTCGGACGAGGATATCGACCGTCTCGCGGCAGGGTTAGAGGAAAACGACATCAAAATCGACATTCTGATAAACAACGCCGGAATCTGGCGGGACAACACCGGCAATTTCTGGGAGACCGACCCTAAGAGCTGGATTCGCCGCTGGAGAATCAACGTCTACGGTCTGATGTACCTGACGCGCGCTATTTTGCCGGGGATGATCGAGCGGCGATACGGCCGTATTGTCAACGTCGCGTCAGTCGCGGGCATATACGGCATTTCGGGCATGACCGACTATTCGGCGACTAAGGGCGCGGTGATCGCGTTCACGAAGTCGCTGGCTAAGGAGACGACCGGCTACGGTGTGACGGTGAACTCGGTCTCGCCCGGCAACATCGGCGACGGCGAGTATGACAACGGGCTGTCCTATGCCGGACGCATCGGCAGCTATGCCGAGTGCGCCGAGCTTATCTGCTTCCTCACGAGCGACAACGCGAGCTGGTGCTCGGGGCAGGACTACCGCGCCGACGGGTGCAGAAAGAAGATGTAGCCGCGGGAATGCGTGCCGACAATTAGGATAAATCCGCGGGTATACGCGCTGACGATTGGGATAAAGCCGTGCGGTGTTTCGCGCCGTGCGGAATGAAGCCGCGGGAATTCGCGCTGTATACGATATCGCCGCGCGGCAAATTTATATTATCTCCTTGCAATTTGCGCTGGAATAGTGTATAATAGTCTTATCAACGCGAAAGGAAAGCAACGATATGAAAACACTGAACGCGAAAATACTGACGTCGTCCGATATCGACTGGAGCAGCCTTGACACCGCGGCAATCGATACCTATCTCTGGAGCGACAACTACAAGCCCGATGCCGGCGCACAGGTCGCCCTCGTTTTGTCGGGCGACGAGCACGAGGGAATGTACGCGCATCTCTGGTGCGTCGAGTCGAACCCGCGCGCGCTGTATACAAAGCACAACGAGTCGGTCTACCTCGACTCCTGCCTCGAGATTTTCTTTACCTTCAACGACCCGGGCAAGCCGCGAGGTGGCTACGTGAACATCGAGTCGAACTCGAACCCGACGACGCTGATCGCGTACGGGCACGACCGCTACGACCGCACTCCGATAGTCGATATGGGAATCGAGCCGTTCGATGTGCGCTGCGAGAAAAATGCGACCCGCTGGGATCTGTACGAATTCGTGCCGATGGCCGATTTGAAGCGGATTTTCAAGCTCGACAAAATCGACGAGCACACCGAGATGTGGGCGAATTTCTACAAGTGCGGCGGCGACCACGAGATCCAGCCCTACGGCTCATGGGCGCCGATCGACTCGCCGACTCCCGACTTCCACCGCCCCGAATCGTTCGGACGCGTGATACTCGCGCGGTGACTACGGCAGGCAATAAAATTACTCCCACCGCCGATATCGGCAGCGGGAGTTCTTAATTATGCGTTGAACGTGAGATTCAAACGACCACGTAGAAACCAGCCGCCGGTTGGGAAGCAGGGTCCCATTAGGCGGCGCATCTCTGTGGTATCTGACGATAAGCAGTAATAAAATCTCTGCGAAGTTGTAAACAATTACACCATGACCTAAATTATCAAAAGTTTTCGGGTGGGGGTCTGGGGGAGCCCCTTTTTCAAAAGGGGCTCCCCCAGTAAAAAACAAACAATATAGCAGTATTAATCAAAAGTATGTCGTCGAACTCACGTTAGTTTAATTCAGATTAGTCCGAGAAAATCTAATAATCTGATTATAATCAGATTGTCTCGAGGAAGTCACGGTCGCAGAGCGGCTCGAACTTCGTGAACGGCGCGGTCTGATACCAGTACGCGACCGACGAGATGTCGTCCTGCAGCGGCAGGTACTTGCCGCCCTTGCGCCAGCCGAGCGCCTGTATCGTCACGCGCAGGTCCGACTCGAAGTAGATCGGGTCGGTGATGTGCCAGCGGTAGAGCGAGAAGCGGGTATTCGCCTGATACGTGCCGTCAGGGCGCGTGACTTTTGTCAGTCCGCAGTAGGGCGAGCTGTATTCGGTGTACTGTCCCTTGACGTCGAAGTTGTACGAGCCGCAGAAGTAGTCCTCGGTGCCGGTGCCGCAGATGGTCGGGAACTCGGTGTCGCCGTCGAGGTAGAACTTGATTTCGCCCTCGCCCCACCAGCCGTTGTTGTTAACGCCCCAGAACATATGCGTGCCGACGTACTGTCCCTTGCCGCGCACGCCGTCGAGAATCGTGTACACTTCCTTGTAGGGCAGCGGGTTCACACGGTTGAAGCGGGCGCAGAAGTAGGCGATCTCGTCGTCGAGCTTTGTCTCGACGTAGTCGATCTGGTAGTATATGACCGCGTCGTTGTCGGCGAGATTTTCGAGCGTCAGGCGGGCGCGGCGCTTGAACGGCATTGTGAAGTAGCAGTTGAGTCCGCTGCGCGGGTGTACACACATAGCCAGCGAGTGGAGCGGCTTGTAGTCGTCGGCGAGCGGCGTCGCGAAGAAGTCGCCGAGCGGGCTCTCGACCGCGGGTATGTCGCTGTCGTCCCAGTAGATTCGCAGAATCAGCCAGCGCCAGCACTCGCAGCCTCCGGTCAGCCAGATGTGCTTTATCGCGCCCTCGGAGCATATGTCCGCCAGCGTGAACGTGCTGTGCGCCTTTATCGGCACAGACGGCGAGATCTTCCAGCCCTGCCCGAGGTCGCGGGCGCAGGACGCGCCGGTGCCCTCGGTAGCCATGCCGCCTTTTCCCTTTTCGCCGGTGAAATTTTCGGGCGAAATCGAACGCGAGCGCGCGCACGATAGCTTTGCAATGTCGTCAAGGTTTGAACATAATCCGTTGAACAATAGTGACACCCCCCATTATTGTCAATTGCTAATAACTAACAACTAACAACTAACTTCAGTTCTGCGCCAGCGTCTTTGCGACGTCGAGCATATCGAAGAAGGCCGCGTGCTTTGCCTCGCAGAATGCCTTCATCTCGGCTACCTGCGCCTCGGTGAAGCTGTCGAGGTCGCCGTCCTTCAGCTTTCCTTTGTACATACGGTCGAGCATAAGCGCGTACTTGATTTCGGTCTCGACCAGCTTGCCGTCGCGCTCGCAGACTACGAGGTCGGACTTGCCCTTGAGGATGAGGTCGACCGCGTAGTCGCCCATTCTCGACGCGGTCAGACGGTCGCGGAGCGTCGGAGCGCCGCCGCGCACCATGTGAGCAAGGCGGATGAATCTCGACTCAATGCCGGCCTCGGCTTCGATGCGCTTGGTGAGGTTCTCGCCGAACTCGCCGCCCATGCCCTCGGAGACCATGATGAGGAAGCTGCGCTGACCCTTGGCGCGGAGCTCCTTTAACTTGGCTATGCAGCCGTCCTCGTCGAAAGGAATCGCTTCCTTGACCGCTATAGCGGCGGCTCCGGCGGCAAGACCGCACTGCACTGCAATATATCCGGCGTCGCGTCCCATGACCTCGATGACCTCGCAGCGCGCGTGCGACTCGCAGGTGTCGCGCAGGCAGTCAGCCGCGTGCAGGACGGTGTTCATAGCCGTGTCGAAGCCGATGGAGTAGTCGGTCGACGTGATGTCGTTGTCGATAGTGCCGGGGATACCGATGGTCGGAATGCCGCGGATCGAAAGGTCGGTCGCGCCGCGGAAAGTGCCGTCGCCGCCGATTGCGACGATGCCGTCGATTGAGTTGGCGCGGCAGGTGGCTACCGCCTTTGCCATGCCCTCCTCGGTCTTGAACTCGGGGCAGCGGTCGGAGTAGAGCACCGTGCCGCTGAGCGCGCCGATGTTTGCGACGTCGCGCGCCGAAAGATCCTTGAGCTCGCCCGAAATGAGTCCGGTGTAGCCCTTGTAAATGCCTACGACCTCGACGCCGCGCGCGAGAGCCGACAGGGTCACGGCGCGAACCGCCGAGTTCATGCCGGGAGCGTCGCCGCCCGAGGTGAGTACGCCAATTTTTCTGAATGCTGCCATAATATTACCATGCCTTTCTTTTGGTAAATCTCCGCCCGGAATGCCGCGCGGCGCTCCGGAGCGAATTATTTTCGGTATTGTTTCGACCTTGTGTGAACAAAGCCGCAATTTTGCGTTTACCTAATTATTTTACTACAATCACGGCAAAAAATCAAGTACTGTGCCATTAATTTAATGGCACAGCAGAATTTTTTCTCGGGCTTTTATGATGAATAATCCCTTGCGCCGGCGCGAGGTATGTGGTATAATAGCTACAGTGAAACACAGAGGTGAATGGCATGATTTTATCCGCGTCGCGGCGCTGCGACCTACCCTGTCACTACGGCGAATGGCTGTTAAGACGGCTTTCTGCCGGATACGTGATAGTGCGCAATCCATATAACCGAAAAACGCGGCTGATCGAGCTTACGCCCGACGCGGTCGACTGCATAGTTTTCTGGACAAAGGACCCGTTGAACCTGCTGCCGCGGCTCGACGAGCTTGACCGGAGAGGGTACAAGTACTATTTCCAGTTCACGCTGACGCCATACGGGCGCGACATCGAGCGGAATTTACGTCCTAAGGACGAGATTATCGACACGTTCATCGAGCTTTCGCGTATGCTCGGGCGCGAGAGGGTCGTCTGGCGGTACGACCCGATTATAGTCGACGGCGCGCGTTCGGTCGACTGGCACAAGGAGAAATTCGCGGATATGTGCGGGCGGCTCGCGCCATACTGCGAGCGGGTCGTGATAAGCTATATCGACCTCTACCGCGGGATGAAAAGGACGGGCATAACGGAGGTGAGCGAGCCGGACAAAGCGGCTCTGACGCCCTATCTCGCGTGCGTGGCGCACGATATGGGACTTGACATTGTCGCCTGTTGCGAGTCGGGACTGTCGGAATACGGTGTGGGTCAGTCGAGCTGCATTGACGGCAGGCTTATCGAGCGTATCGTCGGGCGCAGTCTCGGGCTGTCTCCGGACAAGAATCAGCGTCCCGGATGCGGCTGCGTCGCGAGCGTCGACATCGGCAGCTACGACTGCTGTCCGAACGGCTGCGTTTACTGCTACGCGAACCGGTCGGCGGAGCTGGCGGCGAGAAATTACGCCGCGCATGATGTGAATGGCGAGACGCTAAATTGATACAGACAGAAGACCAGCTCCGACGATTCGGAGCTGTTTATATTTATTGGAGGCTGTATACGCGGAGATTTGGAGACCGACTCAAACGACGTCAAGTCAATTCACTTGTACAAATTCAACTATATCAGGCAACAACCAAAGGTCGTTGTATTTGCTGACATTGAATTTGAACTTTGTGTCGGCGTATTCATCGGCTTTGTCAGTATATATTTCTATATCCACAACCGCGTTTGCGCTCCAGACCTGCTTTCTGACAGCTTTGCTTGTGTATGTTACGGTAAAGTCGGTTATATCATCCGAGGGACGTTCAACCTCTTTTAAAATCCAATCGTCATATATTGATACTTCGCCGTCGCTCGTGACAGTGACTTTGACAGCCGAATTTTCGCAAACACTTACCGCGGGAATGACAAGCTTGTCCTTGTAAAATTCAGCTGTGCGGTCGACATCGATTGGAGAGAAGGAATATCGATTTTCAAGCGTTTCTGAAAGAAACAATCCAACTTGATTTCCGTGCAAAATCTCATCGATTATTTCCTGTTCATTCTTGTCGATCTCAAGCGTGTCAGCCAGAGCAAACAACAGGTCGCAGTTCAGTAAAAGCGGCTCATATACCGGTGGCAGCTCTGTCTTGCGGTCATTGTGCAGCGATTTATTGTATTCCTCTATCTGTCGCTTTTCGTCTTTTGTCGCTTCTTCCGGAACCGCGATTTCTTCAACCTCGGAAAGATACACGGAGTTCAGAGAGAGCTGCTTTGCCACAAGATTGTTGACATTATTCAGCGTAAGCTCATACGCGTTTTGCAGATAAGCCGTGTTTTGGGTCCTCGCATATAGATCGAGATAGACCTCGGACGCGAAATATCTTGACGACCAGTCGCTGTTCTCGGTATTATCTACGAGAAGCTCGAGATACCGCTCTGCTGTCAACACATATTGTTCGTCGCCGTAAACCTCGCTCGCCGCTATGATAGCCTCCGGCAGAAGCTTTGCGAAACTATAATCTTTTCTGAATATATCAATATTAAGGCTTTCGTATTGGTCTATTGCCTCGAGGCATTTTTCATATTCGGCGATATTGTAGTAGCAGTCAGCTAATACCAGCCAATAATCGCCAAACATTCGATATGTATCTTGCTGCGATTCAAAGAATTGAATTTTCTGGTAGTAATTAGTGTTGTTTTTCCAGCTTACAAACTCATCTACGTTTTTTTCATTTAAGGCGAGCTCGCCCGGCAGCTCATTCTCCCGCACGATTTCGATCATGTAAAGGAAGGTCTGCTTTCGGCTTTCATGCAGATTCAGCTTTTCCTGATCGTCAAGCTCCCATCCGGAGCGCAGAAACTCCTGCGAGATAGCCTCCTGGTATGACAAATAGCGGCTTATGGAATTGCCTGCCAATGATGCCGTGCTTTTAAGCAGATTTTGAACATTAAAGGATTTGAGACTGCGGAGCATCATGGTATGACGTGGTATAAGTTCCTTAAGAGCTGCCGCCTTTTTTTGGTCAAAGATCAATTGCAGGCGCTCCTGCTTCACGCTTAAAAAGCGAAACTGTTCAATAGTATCAAGCAAATTTTGCAGATGGCGTTGTGTCAGCTCATCGACCTTTTCGGGATTGATGTTGACAAGCAGCGAGGAGTATGCTTCTTCAAGAAACAGACGGCTTTGCGTTGATGAATTGATTTCCTGTGAAAGCACTGCCAGGTAGTTAAGCATGGCAATTGAATTCATCTGTGTTTCGTCAAACTCGTCCTCCTGTGCAAAAGCAGCCGCGGTCGGTTCGGTGGTATCTGATGTCTCTTGTGCTGACGCTTTATTTATATCTGAAGCCGCTTGTGCCGATTCGGTCGAATTATTATATGGCAGAGTGGTTTCATCCGAATTCGGTTCTATATTTTGGCTCTCTGCTACAGTATTTTCGTTAGGAATACCGCCTGCGCACCCAAAAGCAGACATTAGGATTGACAAGCTCAGAAACAGAATAAACGCTCGGGTGCCTTTTGATGCTTTCATATTTTTCTCCATAACCTATTTTATATATAATATACAGTCTTTATAAGTATATGATTTGTGTATAGGACAAAATTGTTTTACGCCATGCGGTTCAATCGGTACAAATAAACGTCAGCGGTGCCAATTCTTATAATCGATGCCTGTTTCAGTTATCCCTATACGGCGTATCGTCATATCCGCGAGCATTCAGCTTTGCCACGAGCCGGTCGAGCCGCTGCCGCCAGAATCGGCTGAACCAGCGTTTTCCGCCGAACAGCCGCACCATACGCGGACTTATCGCGTAGTAGCAGCGTATGAACAGCCGACCGGAGCGGGTCGTCGCGAGCTTTTGGTCGCGGAAGCGGCGGAGCGTCCAGACCTCGGGGCAGTCGTAGCTGCCGTATACGGCGGTCGCGACATAGCAGCCGCCGGTTCTGAGGTTGGGGCAGTCCAAAAAGACTGCGGCTTTGTTCATGTTGACGTTTTTCGGAAGTTTTGCTTCTGTCAGGTTGATACAATCAGAGAAAGCAAAATTTCCGATTTCAGTTACGCTGTTCGGTAAGGTGATGCTTGTCAACGATGTGCAGTAAGAGAAAGCAAATCTTCCGATTTTAGTGACACTTTCGGGGATGGAAATACTTGTCAGCAATGTGCAGTGAGAGAAAGAACTGTCTCCTATTTCAGTTACGCTGTTCGGTATGGTTACACTTGTCAGCGATGTGCAGCCAGAGAAAGCACTGTCTCCGATTTCAGATACGCTGTTCGGTATGGTTATACTTTTTAGCGATGTGCAGCCACTAAAGGCGGCGCCCCCGATTTCGGTGACACTTTCCGGAATGGCGATGCTTTGAAGCGATGTGCAGCCGGAAAAGGCATTGTCATCGATTTCGGTGACGCTGTCCGGAATGGCGATGTCTGTCAGCGATGTACATTTACCAAAGGCGCCGTTTCCGATTTTGGTGATACCGTCCGGAAGGGTGACGCTTGTAAGCGAAGGACATTCGGCGAACGCGGCGAACTCGATCTCCGCGGCGGCACCACTTTTGATTCCGGCGCCGCTTTTATGCGAGTCGACGCTTTTCAGCGATTGACATCTCGCAAAGGCAAAGCCGCCGATCTTAGTGACGCCGGCAGGCAGTGTGACGCTTGTCAGCGAATTGCAGTATTGGAAAGCTCCGTATCCGATCTCGGTGACGCTGTCCGGCAGACTGACGCTTTGAAGAGCCACACAGCCCATGAAAGCGTTTTGCATGATTTTAGTGACGCTGTCCGGAACTGTGACGCTTTTCAGTCCGAGACAACGCTGAAAAGCCTCTATGCCGATAACATTTACGCTGTTCGGTATCACGACGTCGGTCGCCGCGCCGTTGTACTTCTCAAGCACTCCCGCGCAGATAGTGAAGTCGGACGTGCCGCCGTAGATATTGACCACGTCGGCGGTGATATTGTTTGTGGTGTTGTAATTGTTTATCGCCTTTTCAACTATATATGCCGTGCCGCAGTAAGGGCAGACCGCCGCTTCCTTTGTGCTGTCAACCTCAAGGGACGCTCCGCAGCTCGTGCATTTGGCAGCTACCAGTGGCATGAGTTTTTCCTCCTATTGCTGATGTGTTAATATTATTGATGAAATGTATTAATTATATGATATCATATTCGCGCCGCTTTGTCAATAGATATGGCGCGTTGTGGTCAAACCGCGAGCCATGGATTTGCCGGACGACGGGAATACAAAAAAGCCGCCCGTCGGAATGACAGGCGACCGCGTCCTTATAAATCTATTTTGTACAGAGCCGAAATATTTGTGAGCGTATCTTTCCATAACGGCAGCAGCTCAGCCGCTTCATTGGGATCGAAATTGCACAATTTTATGAATTCACTTAATAACGCGTCGGGTAATTCCACGCGCGGGCTGTCAACGCTTCCATTGGCAGACAAAAGGTTCGTTACATCCTGCTTGATGACCAATGATTCGGCGATTATTACGCTGAGGTTGCTCGCATATCCATGCGGCATGGATCCATCGAATCTTTTTACGAATTCGCTTATGAGCTTGTTCAGAAAATCGGGATGTCCGGATATATAATTGCCGCAGCGGGCGTCTGCGGCGGGAACAGACACCATATAGAACAATATGTATCTGAAATAATAATTATAATAGTAGTTTGTGTTAGTCAGGTTGTAGTTCCATTTCGAATGATACCCCACGTATTTATGAATGCTTGACTCGGCTATCGCGTCCACATCATCGGCTATTTTAATGCAGGTTTTCAGTCTGCGGGAAATAAATGCGTTCTTAACGAGCCAAACGATAAATATTATCACAGCCGCGGCGATAATGCCGATTACAACATATCCAAACATATTACACACCTCGCAAACATGAAACATGACACTTGATTCGTAAAGATATTATAACACAAAATAATTCATAACGCAATACTTTATTTTGAAAAGCTGTATTTACCGGAAATAAATATTTCGAGACAGCATGACGGCGTGACAGATTTGATTTTGAAATCGCGCAAATCAATGCGATGCCGCAGATTTATACGACGATATCCGAATCTGAGAATCCGTATAAATACAAAGAAAAAAGCCGCCCTGAGGCGGCTGCGGGTGTTGGAGCGAGTGATGGGAATCGAACCCACGCGACCAGCTTGGAAGGCTGGAATTCTACCATTGAACTACACTCGCGTTTGAGATTGCTTATATATAATACCACATTTTCGGCGGTTTGTCAAGGGGTTTTGCAAATATTTTTTTATAAAAATGATTGCGTCAGAAACGCCCGATAAATCCTGCCTTTGACGGCAGCTTACAACAATTATAACAAATTGGTTCGGAATAATCAGTCGAAATCACTATTGACTTTTTGGCTCTAATACTATATAATAGATACTGCACACTCAAATACCACAATATATAGTGGCGCATATTTGTTCGATACACTATTTATAGTGTAACAGCTGTTGTGTCCGTAACAGCGAGTTACATTCGTTACAGCCATTGTTTTATATAGCGTAATGATATGATTTAACGTGAGTTATAGTGTAATGATATTATATAACGCAAGTTCGATGGAAATTATAACAGTGTAAATACGCAATTAATTGAACAAACAACAAAGAATTCAAACGACCACGTACAAACCAAGCCGCCGGTTGGGAAGCAGTGGCCCCAGCAGTTTCGTCCTGCGGACGAACCTGCCAAAGGCGGCGCATCTCTGTGATTTCTGACGATAAGCAGATATAAAATCTCTGTGCATTTATAAACAGTTACACCATGACCCAAATTATTAAAGTTTTCGCGGAGGGGGTCTGGGGGAGGTGCCTTTTTCAAAAGGCACTTCCCCCAGTAAAAAGCAAACAGTTTCGCACATATGCATAATTATAAAAGGGGTAAATGAAATGATTACAAAGATAGTAAAGCGCGATGGGCGCGAAGTGCCGTTCAACATAGAGAAGATAGCGAACGCGATATTCAAAGCTGCCGAGGCGGTCGGCGGACACGACTATAAGACCGCGATGGATCTCGCCTGTAAGGTCGCGAACGAGCTTGAGCGCGAGTGCGGCGAGGACGTCGTGCCGACCGTCGAGCAGATACAGGACATGGTCGAGCGCGTGCTCGTCAACAGCGGTCACGCGCGCACCGCGAAGGAGTATATACTCTACCGCGCCGAGCGCACGCGTGTGCGCGAGATGAATTCGCGGCTAATGAAGACCTACGAGGATCTGACGTTTAAGGCGTCGCGCGACTCGGACATCAAGCGCGAGAACGCGAACATCAACGGCGATACCGCGATGGGCACGATGCTGAAGTACGGCTCGGAGGGCGCGAAGCAGTTCTACGAGATGTATGTCCTCGACCCGGTACACGCGAAGGCTCACCGCGAGGGCGATATACACATCCACGACCTCGACTTCCTGACGCTTACGACTACCTGCTGCCAGATAGACATTCTGAAGCTGTTCGAGCACGGCTTCTCGACCGGACACGGCTTCCTGCGCACGCCTAAGGACATCGCCAGCTACTCGGCGCTCGCCTGCATAGCTATTCAGTCGAACCAGAACGACCAGCACGGCGGTCAGAGCATACCGAACTTTGAGTACGGCATGGCGCCCGGCGTCAAGAAGACCTATAAGAAGCTCTATCGCCGCAATCTCATGAAAGCGCTCGATATGCTGTGCGACGACGTGACAAGCGAAGCCGACGCCGAGTCGCTCATCGCGGCCGCGTCGGAGTCGACCGGACGCGAGCCAACGTTCGCCGACGACGGTATGTTCGCGTCGGCGCTCGTCGGGCTGATTGCCGAGAAGTACGGCGAGGAGACCGCGAAGCGCGCTGTGGACACGACCCGCCGCTACACTGTAGCCGAGACCGAGCGCGCGACCTATCAGGCTATGGAAGCGCTGATACACAATCTCAATACTATGCACTCGCGCGCCGGAGCGCAGATTCCGTTCAGCTCGCTCAACTACGGCATGGACACGTCGGCGGAGGGCAGACTGGTCATGAAGTGCCTGCTCGAAGCCACCGACGCGGGGCTTGGCAACGGCGAGACTCCGATCTTCCCGATACAGATATTCAAGGTCAAGGAGGGCGTCAACTACAACCCGGGCGACCCGAACTACGATTTGTTCCGTCTCGCCTGCCGCGTATCGGCAAAGCGGCTATTCCCGAACTTCTCGTTCATCGACGCGCCGTTCAATCTGCGCTACTACAAGGAGGGTCATCCCGAGACCGAGGTCGCGTACATGGGCTGCCGCACGCGCGTTGTCGCCAACGTATACGACCCGACCCGCGAGATAGTCTACGGACGCGGCAACCTCAGCTTCACCTCGATAAATCTGCCGCGCATCGCGATAAACGCCAAGGGCAATGTCGACTGGTTTTTCGAGGAGCTCGACCGCAAGATCGCGCTCGTAATTGACCAGCTGCTCGACCGCTTCAAGATACAGTCGGAGAAGACGGTGCGCAACTATCCGTTCCTGATGGGACAGGGCGTATGGCTCGACTCGGACAAGCTGTCGATTGACGACAAGGTCGGCGAGGTACTGAAGCACGGCACTTTGACTATCGGCTTCATCGGACTCGCCGAGTGCCTGAAGGCGCTCATCGGCAAGCATCACGGCGAGTCTGCCGACGCGCAGAGTCTGGGACTTGAGATTATCGGCTTCATACGCCGCCGCGCCGACGAAGCCTGCAAGAAGTACGGTCTGAACTTCTCGGTAATCGGCACTCCGGCGGAGGGTCTGTCGGGACGCTTCGTGCGCATAGACAAGAAGAAGTACGGCATAATTCCGGGCGTGACCGACCGCGAGTACTACACGAACTCGTTCCACATTCCGGTCTACTACGACATCTCGGCTGCCGACAAGATAAAGCTCGAAGCTCCGTATCACGAGCTGACGAACGGTGGACACATCACGTATGTCGAGCTTGACGGCGACCCGCTGGAGAATCTGGACGCGTTCGAGTCGGTGATTCGCTGCATGAAGGAGTCGGGCGTCGGCTACGGCTCGATAAATCATCCGGTCGACCGCGACCCGGTCTGCGGCTACACGGGAATAATCGGAAACGAGTGCCCGCGCTGCCATCGCACCGAGGCTGACGGCAAAGGCAAATTCGAGCGCATTCGCCGCATCACCGGCTATCTCGTCGGCACGCTGGACAGCTTCAACGACGCGAAATTAGCCGAGGTCAACGACCGCGTAAAGCACTCGGTGAGAAGCGAAATCGCCGAAATCTAAGCGGGGGCGGGGACGCCCCCGCGGGCGGCGGGGACGCCCCCGCGGGCGAAGTCAGGGTTTGTGCGAGCGAAACCGTAGCTTCTGCCACATCAATGGTCGAATTCACCTGCGCGGCAGGTGAATTCGAGACAGCGGGGTTCAGGGTTTGTGGCTGCGTTACCCATCAGCGAAAGCTTTTGAAAAAGGGTTTTCCACAGTATTTACAATTATAACATGAAAATATTAAGTCTATTCAGCGGCTGCGGCGGGCTGGATCTCGGGTTCGAGAGAGCCGGATATGAGATTGTGGCGGCAAACGAATACGACAGAACGATAATACCCACATACAGGGCGAATCACCGAGACACCGAGCTTATCGCGGGCGACATAAGGTCAATCGCGTCGGCGAAATTTCCCGACAGCATAGACGGAATCATCGGAGGGCCACCCTGCCAGTCTTGGTCAGAAGCCGGCTCGCTGCGCGGAATTGACGACGAGCGCGGGCGGCTGTTCTACGAGTATATCCGCGTTCTGCGCGACAAGCGGCCGAAGTTTTTCCTCGCCGAAAACGTGAGCGGTATGCTCGCGGCGCGGCACAGCGCGGCGGTGAAGAATATACTCGACCTATTCGACGAATGCGGGTACAATGTCACGCTGACGCTCGTCAACGCGCGCGACTACGGCGTCGCCGAGGAGCGGCGGCGGGTATTCTACATCGGGACACGCCGCGACCTCGGCGTCGACTTCAGCTTCCCGCGCGGGTCTACCGCCGACGGGGCGAGTCTTACGCTGCGCGATGTAATCTGGGATTTGCAAAACACAGCGGTACCTGCGCTTGACGGCAACCGGCACAATCCCGACGCGGTGATGTGCAACGAATACTACACCGGCGATTTTTCGCCGATATTCATGAGCCGCAACCGAGTGAAGTCGTGGGACGAGCCGGCGTTCTGCGTACAGGCGTCGGGTCGGCAGTGTCAGCTGCACCCGCAGGCGCCGAAGATGGTGAAGGTCAGCGCGGACAGATTCGCGTTTGCCGCGGGCAGCGAGCGGCTCTACCGGCGGCTGACTATACGCGAAGCCGCGCGGATACAGGGCTTTCCCGACTCATTCGAGTTTATATACGACCGCCTGAACGACGCGTACAAGATGATCGGCAACGCCGTGCCGGTCAATCTCGCGTATGAAATCGCAGGCGCGATAAAGTCGCAGCTGGAGGGATAGTTTGAAAATAAATTTTCAAACACGAGTTTTGTGACTTCGCAAACCATCACAAAACATCGACATAGAAAGGTAGACTTCGCTTTGGCGAAGTCATGGTCATAATAATGTACTACGGTCGAAGCTCAAAGTATAACGGCGGCGCGGCAAACAGCCGCGGCGGCTCTAACGCGAGCCACAACGACAGCGGGCGGGCGTTCGAGTACGCCTGCATGACCGCGGTCTATCAGCTGCTGCGAGGCTATCGCGACAAGTCGCTGATAGCTCACAAGCCGTCGATGGGGCTGAATATGGCGAAGCACGCGTGGGGCGACATTGACCGCACAATGCAGGCGAAGCTGACGCGCGCCGCCTACTCGATGACCGAGCAGCTGCTCGAGTACGAGCCGCGGCTTTCGGAGGGCAGCGATGTCGTGTCGCTGCGGTTGCAGGACGACGACGCGGGCGAGGCGGGCGACGTGCGCGATATTGTTATCTCGCGGTCTGACATCAACTGGGAGATTGGGCTGAGCGTGAAGCACAATCATTTCGCGGTCAAGCATTCGCGGCTGAGTCCGACGATTGACTTTGGCAAGAAGTGGTACAAGCTGCCCTGTTCGGCTGAATACTGGCGGGCGGTGAAGCCGATATTCGATTATCTCGCCGAGGCGCAGTCAAAAGGGCAGCGTTGGTCGGAGCTGCCGAGCAAGGAGGACGACGTATACGTACCTCTGCTCGAGGCGTTCATGGATGAGCTGCGGCGGGCGAATACGGCTGACCCGACCTTCCCGCGGCGCATGGTCGAGTATCTGCTCGGCGAATACGATTTCTACAAGGTTATATATATCTAGCCGATTGTAAAAGTCATTAAAAAGAAAGCTGTAATATTACCAAAAGCAAGAAAAAAACCCCCACAAGGAGGCAGAATCAAAAAAAACGCGAAAGGC
>CAJFKR010000067.1 GCA_904386005.1 Candidatus Flemingiibacterium merdigallinarum | reverse complement strand
TACAAATAATATATAGTTGCACTATTATTAATTATAGTTATAGCCAATTATTAAAGTTTTCGCGGAGGGGGTCTGGGGGAGGTGCCTTTTTCAAAAGGCACCTCCCCCAGAGAAAGCGAACAAGTTCGCACTTTTACAATCGGCTAACTAATTTTCACAATAAGGAGACTTTCGCGGCGCGAAAGTTACGGTAACTAAAATGAAAGTTATATTAAGCGATGATCCAAAAACGCTCGGGGAAAATGCGGCCGCGCTGACCGCAAAGCTGCTGCGCGGCGCCATCTCGAAACAAGGCTCGGCTCGGCTTTTGATGTCGACCGGCGCGTCGCAGTTTGATACAATCAGAGCGTTGGTGCGCGAGGACGTCGACTGGTCGGTCGTCGACGTCTTCCACCTCGACGAATACGTCGATATGCCGGAAACGCATCCGGCGAGCTTCCGCAAATATATACGCGAACGCTTCGCGGACATAGTTCATCCGCGTAAGGTAAATTATGTCGACGCCGAGGGCGACGTGACCCAAAACATCCGCGAGCTGACTGCCGAGCTGCGGCGCGAGCCGATCGACGTCGGACTCATCGGCATCGGCGAAAACGCGCACATCGCGTTCAACGACCCGCCCGCCGACTTCGACACCAAGGACGCGTATATCATAGTCGACCTTGATATGAAATGCCGCACTCAGCAGCTGCACGAGGGTTGGTTCAAAACGCTCGACGACGTACCGCGCAAGGCAGTATCGATGTCTGTATCCGAGATAATGAAGTGCAGAAACATCATTTCGGCAGTGCCCTACAAGGTCAAGGCGCAGGCGATACGCGACACGCTCGAAAACGAGCTCACGCCATATATACCGGCGACCATGCTTAAGACGCATAAGAGCTTCAGCCTGTTCGTCGACCGCGACTCGGCGTCACTCGTCGACATCGCGAAATATCAGTAAAAATCAGAAAAACCGTATTAATAGTAAACATGTCGCTACGCTTCTATTTCTAAAATCTTCCTCTTGAACGTCAGGAACCGATGAATAAAATTGTAATTGGAATACTCGCTCACGTCGATTCGGGTAAGACAACGTTATCCGAATCGATTTTATATAAAACCGGCGTGCTTCGCAGCCTTGGCCGGGTCGATCATGAGACGAGCTACCTCGATTCGAATCAGATCGAGCGCGAGCGCGGCATCACAATCTTCTCAAGTCAGGCGGTGTTCACCCGCCGAGATATCGAATTCACGCTGATCGACACGCCCGGGCACGTCGACTTCTCAGCCGAGACCGAGCGCGCGCTGAATATACTCGACGCCGCCATACTCGTGATAAGCGGCACAGAGGGCGTGCAGAGCCACACCGAAACCCTTTGGCGGCTGCTCGAGAGCTATCGAGTACCTACATTTATCTTTGTGAATAAAATGGATATCTCACACAGCTCATGTCAGCAGCTGATGTGGGAGCTGCGCGCCCGCTTCGGCGACGGCTGCGTCGACTTTGTTAAGTTCGGCACAGACGAATTCAATGAGGAGCTGGCGATGTGCGATGAGCGGCTCATGGAAACGTTCGCCGAGGGATTAGAATTTGATGTGCGTAACATCCGAGAGACGATCGCAAACCGCCGGCTGTTCCCGGTGTATTTCGGTTCGGCGCTGAAAGGAGACGGAGTCGAAGCGCTGCTCGACATTATCGCCGAATATTGCCCGCGACCGCAATACGGCGGCGAGTTCGGCGCGCGGGTATACAAAATAACGCAGGACGAAAACGGCGAGCGGCTCACTCACCTAAAATTGACCGGCGGAAGCTTAAAAGCCCGCGACGAATTGTCCGGCAAAACCTCCGGCGGCGGCGATTGGACTGAAAAAGCTACAATGCTGCGTATCTACTCGGGCGACAAGTTCCGACCGGTCACCGAGGTCACAGCCGGCACTGTCTGCACAGTCGCCGGACTTGCGCATACCTACCCGGGCGAGGGGCTCGGATTCGAGCCGGATTCATGTGCGGCTCTGCTCGAACCGATACTCGACTGTCTCGTAATCCTGCCGAGCGGCGTCGACACGCATACCGCCCTGACAAAGTTCCGCCTGCTCGAGGACGAGGAGCCGCAGCTCAAAATCGACTGGAACGAGCGGATGCAGGAAATACACTTCCACGTAATGGGCGAAATACAGCTCGAGGTGCTGCACCGAATCATATCCGACCGATTCGGTTGGGACGTGCGCTTCGGCGAGGGCAGAATCGCTTATAAGGAGACAATCGCCGGTCCGGTCATCGGCGTCGGTCACTTCGAGCCGCTGCGGCATTACGCCGAGGTGCAGCTGCTGCTCGAACCGGGAGCGCGCGGCAGCGGCGTCGTGATATCGTCCGATTGCAGCGTCAACGAACTCGACCGAAACTGGCAGCGTCTGATACTCTCGCACCTGTATGAAAAGACCCATGTCGGAGTTTTGACCGGCTCGCCGATTACCGACATCAAGCTCACGCTAATCGCAGGGCGCGCGCACAAGAAGCACACCGAGGGCGGCGATTTTCGCGAAGCCACCTACCGCGCGGTCAGACAGGGGCTGCGCTCGGCAAAAAGCATACTGCTCGAACCCTGGTATAACTTTCGGCTCGAGCTGCCGTCCGACGCGGTCGGGCGCGCCGCGAACGACCTTGTGCGCATGGGCGCGAGCTTTGAGCCGCCCGATGTGGTCGGCGATGCCGCGGTCATCACAGGCAGCGCGCCCGCGGCGGCGATGCGCGGCTATAACCGCGAGCTGTCGAGCTACTCGCGCGGTAAGGGTCGTCTGTCAATCTCACTGCGCGGCTACGAGCCCTGCGCGAACACCGACGAGGTCGTCGCCGCGATCGGCTACGACCCCGACCGCGACATTGACAATCCGTCTGACTCGGTGTTCTGTGTCAACGGCTCGGGCAGTATCATCAGCTGGGACAAGGTGAACGATTACAAGCATATCGACTGCGGCAACGAGCTTATGCGCGAGGACGAGACCGAATTCACCGAGCGCTGCGAGCGCTACCTGAAAACGGTCGCCGACGACAACGAGCTTGCGCGGATATTCGAAATGACCTATGGTCCTATCAAGAAAAGGAGCTTCACCGAGCCGAAGCGCAAGCTCCCGTCGCCGAAGCAGACGGTCATGACCGCGCCGAGAGTGCCGACGAAGGAATATCTGCTGGTCGACGGATACAATATCATCTTCGCGTGGGACGAGCTGCGAGCGCTCGCACAAAAGAGCCTTGACCTCGCCCGCGAGGAGCTGATCAACCGGCTGTGCAGCTTTCAGGCGATCAAGGGCTGCGAGATCATTCTGGTATTCGACGCGTATAAAGTCAAGCAGAACCCCGGCTCGATCGAGCACATACACAATATCTCGGTCGTGTATACCAAGGAAGCCGAGACTGCCGACAGCTATATCGAAAAGACCGCGCACGAGCTCGCGAAAAATTACCGCGTCCGGGTCGCGACGTCGGACGGCACTGAGCAGCTGATAATATTGGGCAGCGGCGCGGTACGGCTGTCCGCGCGCCTGTTCCACGCCGAAGTGGCTGAAGTGGAAAAGCAGCTGCGTGAAATCATTTATGGCATGAGCTGACATGCCGAACCGCCTATTTTACATGGATTTAATCGAAGACTTTGGTTTGACCGCATTATATTAATTAGGGAAGTCCTATAAAAAGGGCTTCCCTATTTTTAGTTCATCAGGGCGCGGCAGTATCGGTTGAGCATAAGCTCGATATAGTCCCCTTGCCAAAAAAGTCGTCTGCTTGTCGGGTCGCCCTGCGAGAGGACAAGCTCGCGCGTCGGCGTATTCAGACGTATATGCTGCGCCAAGCTGCGGCTGTTAAGGTAGCAGTCGAGGATTTTTTCGGCGCCGTCCCGCTTCAGATTCCCGAGCCGCCACTGCGGCGAGGGAGTCGAGAGATTCGGGTAGACGTCAAACTCGCGGTCGATATAGAACACCGGCTCATCGACTACACAGCTCACCGTCGATTCGTCGGCAGACAGCCGCTCATACAGCGACTGCTCGGTCTCGCCAAATACCTCGTCAAGACTCGATTTGCCGAAATGCTTCAAGGTAAATTCGGTCAGCATGGGCGGTATCAGCGAAAGCTCCGCGGGCGTCACCCAGCTGTCGTACTGCCGCTCGTTCTCGCCGTCGCACGAGCCTTGATGCACAAAGCATCCGAACTCGCCGCCGAAGTCACGGCAGCGCTCGACAAGATTCAAGGTAGTTATCAGCTCGACAATCGAATTCAGCTCATTGATGTTGTCTTTATACACAAACACCTGTATCCGCGGCGAAATCCGGCTTTCAATAAGCAGCTCGATCGTTCGCAGTATTTCGTCATACGCGCCCCTTCTGCCGGTGAAGTAGTCGGTCGTCTCCTGCCCGCCGAACAGGGTCAGCTGCGCGCGCTTCATTCCCAGCCGTTTCAGCCAGTCGATGTAGCTATCATCGCGCACGGCTCGCCAGACGCTGACCAGCTCGAAATGCTCCTCGCGCGTGTCAGACAGCCGCCCGCAAAGCTCCCACCTCTCGCGGTAGTCGTCGCTGTAATCCGGCTCGCGATACCAATCGTATACAGTGAGGCAGGCGGTGTGAGGTCGGAAGCGCGCGGCAACATCGCATAAATCGTCGACATTCATGTGCCCGTTCGGCGTATTGCCGAGCCAGCAGTGGCGGCAGCGATTGGGGCAGCCGTGCATATCGAGGCAGACGGTGATTTTGTCAAGCATAGCCGTCATCTGTAGCAGGTGAATTCCTTGATTATCGGCGTGTCGACCGCCTTGCTTATTTTCAGCTTCGCCGCCTTAATGTTCGCGCCAAGCTCGATTATCCGCTTGTGACCGATACAGCGCGCGTCGAAGCAGGGCTTGAAGCCGCCGCCGTCGTCAATTTCAACCGAAAACTCGCGCACACGCTCGCCGTAGTGGATGTCCTCCTTGATGACGATATAGCGTATCGGCTCGGAGTGCTCGAAGCGCAGGATGAATTCGTCGCCGCTGCCGCGCGTCGTCGCCGCCGGAGATTTGAATATATCGGCGACCAGCTCGCCGAAACGCTCGAACTGCCAGCTGTCCTCGAAGTGACCGCGCTGACTTATGCACATACCGATGAGCAGATTTGAGTTGCGGCCGACCGACGTTATGTAGCGCGCGAGCAGCTCCTCGGGCGGGTAGACGAGCTGCTCCTCGTTTTGAGCCCAGCCCCAGCCGCCGCCGAACGCGTTCTGCCTGCGATTGCCCATGTCGGTCTCGGCGGGAATCCAGTATTCGCCGTCGGGATTGCCAATTCCGACCACATCGTCCTCCTCGTCGCCGCCGAAGCCGCAGGTATTGCGCTTTGACGTCGACCAGCAGTCTATCGGCGCGAGTCCGCGCTCATTGCCGACCCAGCGCAGATTCTGCGTGTGCTCGCTCGGTCCCTGGAAGCAGACCGCGTTCGGCTGATAGGTCTCAATAAGCCGAGGGATGTCCGGACCGCCCAGCTCCTTTGGGATGACGCCGCCGTCAAACCAGAGCTCGAACAGCTCGCCGTAATTTCCCCACAGCTCGACAAGCTGACGCTCGACCATCGCGACGTAGTCGCGGTATTTTTTTGACATATAGTCCTGCTTTTCCGAATCGTTTATGCCATAGTAGCCGTTGCAGCCGGTCGAATAGTAGAGACCCGGGCGGATTCCGTATTTTTTGCAGGACGCGATGAAGTCGGCGACGATATCGGCACCTCCGTCCTTGTAGGGACTCGACGCTATCGAGTAGCTGTTTTCCCTCGTCGGCCACATCGAGAAGCCGGTGACGTGATTTGCCACGAATACCGCGTATTTCGCGCCCAGCTTTGACGCCGCCTCGAGCCACTGGTCGGTGTTCTCGTCGGTCGGTGCGAACGACTCGGCCGGCATCCTGTCGGGCGAGCATTTCCACTGTGAAATCGGGATGTCCGGGCGGTAGGTCTCCATGCAGTGGTGGATGATGACGCCGAGCTCAAGGTCTGCCCATTCCTCCTGACGCGGCGTCGGTAACGGGATCTTTCTCATTGTTATGACCATGACTTCGCGAAGCGAAGTCTACTTTGCCAAAACAAAGTATCCTTTCTGTGTCGATGTTTTACGGCAGTTTCGCGATAGCGAAATCGAAGTCCGAGACTCCGGACATCTCAGCCGCTGGCTGAATATCCGGCTATACTTATTATACCGCGGCAGGACTGCGAATGCAATAGCTTTGATAAAATAAATCAGGTTCCGTGTCGTTTTCGTCTATGACGCAATACATATATAAGCACAATAATTCCGACCGGCAGCGCGGCAATGACAACCCACAGCCACCAGACCGCGACCGTGTGTATCACGGCAATATACGGCTCGCCGTCGATATTAAATGTGAGATAGCTCCCCTCCTCGCCGTATTTGACTTTCGTCCAGCCATTCGAGCCGTCGCTGACCCGAATCTCGACTCGACCGATTCCCTCGGGCGCGAGGTAGCGCAGCTTGTGCGTGCCCGAGTCGGGATAATCCAGCCGCCAGAGCTCGGAGACATTGACGCCGATATACGGAGGCGGCAATTCTCCCGACTTAAGATATGCGAAGAACTCGCCAAGCGCGCCGAAATATGAGTCGGCGACGTGTTCAATGTTGATGTCCGCACTGTCTTTATTTATAGTATGTTCGGTGTCGCCGCCCGCACTGTCTTTGCCTGCGGTATGTCCGGTGTCGCCGCCCGCACTGTCTTTGTCTGCGGTATGTCCGGTGTCGCCGCCCGCGCTGTCTTTATTTTCATTATCTATAGTATCGTCGACATCATCCGAATCAGCTGCCGCATATACCACATCATCGCCGCCGCCCGCGAGCAGTGCCGCGGTCATGACGTCGTCCGAGTAAAATTCGCCCTGCACAAAGAATATACTCCTGCCGTCAGAGCGCACCACAGACGACGGCAGCGCGGTCGTGTATCGGGTGTAGACCGCGTCGACTCTCGTGTCAAAGCGCAGGTTGTCAAGGCTTGTAACGCTCCATTCGGTATAGCACCCGTCGACGCTCGGTTTTTCGGGGTATACCTCGTCCCCGAAGCTGTCGCCGTACTCGAATTCAACCGACTTCAGAAGCTCGTCTCCGTTAAAGAAGGTCAGCGTGAAGCTCGCGAATCGCTCGGGAATCCGCTCCTCGCTCATCATTATATCGTAATCCGCGCGCTCGGCACGACCGGTCGAATCGATCCGGTCGATGCCGTGCAGATTGTCCGCTACATATAAATTCCCGCCGCCACTATGACAATTATTACCGTCATCTCGTCCGTAATGGTTTTGGACAAGTCCTGTCCTATTGTGGACGAGACATACAAATCGTGCTCCGTGAGCGACGACTTGATTTCATTCAGCGCCGTAAGGCAGCGGTCGTCCGACTCGGGATAGTTGAACGTGACGTCGTACAGCGCCGACGCGTTGTTGTAGTGCTCGGTCGTGTTGTCAAAGGTCAGACTCTGCACATCGTCACGCGCCGAGATCTCATCGGCGACCTCGAGCGCTTCGTCATACGAGATATTGGCAATCATGACCTTGGCCGAGCCGAGCGTCTCAAATTCGCTCTCCATGATATCCAGCCCGACCTTGGTCTCGGCGTCAGACGGCAGGTAGTAGGTGAGGTCGTTTTCAACCTCGGTTCAATTGCGCGAAAATACCGAAAACACGGTCAGGATTATGTATATTAAGAATATTAAATTTCGCTTGTCGACAATGAAGCCGGACAGCTTCAGCATCGGGTTTGATTTGTTGGTTTGACTCTTATCCATTTTTTCTATCCCGTGTTAAATTGAATTCTGACAGGGCATCCTGCTCTCCGTTCACGTGAAAACGCCCCTTATCGGTATCGAAATCGAGTTCGATGTGCCGTTTTGTAATCTTGCCGCTCGCGTAGTATTTCATCGTATACCCGAGCGTTTTCATGCAGCCGTCGAATTCGATTCTGCCGCGCTCGTAGCTGCCGGATATAATCTCGGTCATATTCCGGAACATTTCGAGCTGTCCGCGAACGATGCCGCCGAACACCTCAATGAGCAGTCTGCCGCGCCGAATACCCCTCGGCACGCTCATTTCGAGTATATACATATATTTTCGTTCCATAATAATCACGCCTTTCAAAAATAGTTGACAACCGACTTCTTATATGATAAACTATATCATAGCTGACCGAGCTGCTTTACGAGCGGCGGTTCGACGATGTGACGGTCAATCTTTTGTGCGAGCGCGCGATGATACGCCGGACTACATTCTACAAGCATTTCGCCGACAAATACGAGTACCTCGCGTTCTATATCCGCGAGCTGCGCGACGGCTTCGAAAGTCAGCTCGCGCCCGACATCGCGTCCGGACATTCAGAGAGCTATTTTAACAATATGAGCCGTGAACTGTACTATTTTGTCACCCGCAATCGAAAGCTGGTTTCAAATATCGCCAACAGCAGCAACGGCAATATGCTGTTCGATATACTTTTCGACCTGATATGTCAGGACCTGCTCGAGCTAATCCGCGGTGAAGAGTCGAAATCCTCGCATAGAGCCGAGCTTAAGGCCGCGTTTCTCGCGGGAGGGCTCCTATACGCGGTGAAATGGTGGCTCGAAAGCCGCTCGGACATAACCGAGTCGGAATTCACCGAGAGTCTCGCTAAAATCATCGGCGGCGGCATATCCGATAAACCCGAATAATAAACCGGCGACCGAGATACTCACGGTCGCCGGCGCAAATCAGTCCTGACTTGTGTTTACTATAATATAGAATTGATTATCCGCGAATTCGTCCCTTATGACATTCTGATAGATATACGGCAGCAGACGTGTCGGGTATTTGCCATATCGTCCGAGCTCGCCGCCCGCGTACTGCACGAATGTGTTTCCGTTCAGCTTAGGATTCCAGTCGTCATTGTCGGTGCCGCAGTGCAGAAGCATATACCGCGAGCATTCGGCGATGTTGTCCTCGATTATAAACTCGCCGTCGACGCGGTTGTAGTGGTCCCAGCCCTTGAAATGCGCGGCGGTCGTCTTGTCGGGGCGCTGATTGCCCCAGCCGAAGCCGGCGTAACGCAGTATGTTGCCGCGCATAACGATGTTCGACATATATCTTACCGCGTCCTCGCGCGCCGGTTTTCCGAGGAAATATTCGATAGAATAGGTGCAGTATTCGATAAGGTTGTTCGAATAGAGCACGCCGTCCATAATGCAGTCGTTGTCGCCGCCGCTCGACAGCTGGTGCGTGATACCGGCGTCGTAGATTTCGAACACCCAGCAGTGGTCGATGTAGTAGTTTTCGCAGCCGCCGTATATCTCGACTCCGTTGCCATAGCGTACCGGACGCCCGTCGCGGTAATATTGCAGCGAGCCGCCGATCCAGCCGAGGACGCAGTTCGTGACCGTCAGGTTCGCGGTAGTGCCGCTGCCAATGCCGTGCGCGCCGCCGTACATGATACAGAGGTTGTCAATTGTAACATTGTCGCCGCCGATTGAAATCACGTTTTTGCGCGGCAGGAACTCGATCTCCTCGAACCGCTCGGCCGGATTGCCCGACTTCGAGCAGAGATAGATGTAGCCGCCGTCGGGATTGTTAATAACCGCACCGCCGAGGTCGTGCCAGAACATCAAATCCTCGGTGAGATTTTCGAGTCCGACAAACGGCTCGCGCGTCACATTGTCGACCGGAGTCTCGCCCTCGTAGTTCACGACCAGCTTCAGTCCGTGCGCCGCGCCGCGGTTCATGACTATGCAGCCGCAGTCGTCCGAAAGCTTTTCACTGTAGCGGTAGATATCGGGCGCGACCAGCTCCCAGCCGCCGACCTTGGCTCCATCAAACGGCGAGCCGTAGATGCGCGGCTTCTTGCCGTCTCCGTACGACGAGTAGGTGACGCCCTCCGCGGCGCGGAAATTGCCCCGCCAGATACCGCCGCACTCGAACAGCACCTCTGAACCCGGCTCGGGTGAAAGACTGTTTAGACGCTCGATTGTAGAGAGCGCGCGCTCTGGCGAGAGTCCGTCATTAGAGTCGTCGCCATTGGGCGAAAAATAATAGATCTTTTTGTCCTTTGGGATCTTATGTCTGTATGCAAGGATTTCTTTTTTTAGCTTATCAGCGCGTTCCGAAATCGAATCGAGCAGTTCAAGAGAAGCGGTCGACAGCATTGTGACACCTCCGTGATTAACAATTAAATATATGCGTTTAGTGAATTGATTGCACTTTTACCTTATTACAAATATACCATAATAATGTAAATTATGCAATAGGTTGTAACAAATATTCAGAAATAATTAAAGATTTATTTCACAGAAAGGATTGAATCTCATTATGAATACCAGCGACTATTCGCTTGAATATCTTTTATCAAATGACGGATTTATAGACGGCTGCGGAAAAAAGCACTTTTCCTCGGTCGATGAAATAATAATTCGCGGCGGAGCTATAGGCGAGCTCGCCGAAGTAGTGCGGCGGCGCGGCAAATCGCGCCCGTTCCTGCTCGCCGACCCGAACATCGGGGGAGCGGGCGGCTCGCCTGCTCGAAGCCGCCGGATACAAGGTTTCGTCGTACATACTGCCCGATACTCGCCCCGAGCCGGACGAGCGGACAGTCGGCTCGGCGGCGATGAACTACGACTATAGCTGTGATATCGTCGTCGGCGTCGGCTCGGGCGTGGTCAACGACACCGCGAAGATTTTAGCCGCTCTGACCGACAACGACTACATCATCGTCGGCACCGCGCCGTCGATGGACGGCTTCGCGTCGGCGACCTCATCGATGTCACGCGCCGGACTCAAGGTGTCGCTGCCGTCGCGCGGCGCTTCGGTGATAATCGGCGACACTGACATACTCGCCGCCGCACCGGCAAAAATGCTCGCGTCGGGAGTCGGCGACATGGCGGCGAAATATGTCAGCCTCTGCGAATGGAAGCTCGCGAACATTATCATCGGCGAATACTACTGCCCGAATATCGCCGCGATAGTCAGACGCGCGCTCGACGAGGTCGCCGCGAACACCGAGGGACTGGCAAGGCGCGAGCCTCATGCCGTCGAAGCGGTCATGCGCGGACTGGTGCTCGCCGGAATCGCGATGAACTACGCCGGAGTCAGCCGTCCGGCGTCCGGAATCGAGCATTATTTCTCGCACATCTGGGATATGCGCGGACTCGAATTCAATACGCCGGTCGACCTGCACGGCATACAGTGCGGCGTCGCGACGCTGCTGAGTCTGAAGCTGTACAAATACATACGCGAAATCAAGCCCGACCGCGACAAAGCGATCGCGTATGTATCAAACTTTGACAAGGAGAAATGGTTTGGCGAGCTGCGCTCACTGCTCGGTCGCGGCGCGGAGACGATGATATCAGCCGAAGCTAAGGACAAAAAATACGACCCCGCGCGCCACCGCGAGCGGCTCGACGTGATCATCTCGAAGTGGGACGAGATCGTCGCCGAAATAGACTGTCTGCCCGACTGCGCGGAAGTCGAGCGGCTGCTCCGTACAGTCGGCGCGCCGACCTTGCCCGAGGAGATCGGGCAGACAGGTGACATCGTGCGCCGCAGTCTCGCCGCGACGAAGGACATCCGTGACAAATATGTCGCGTCACGGCTGCTTTGGGATTTAGGCGAGCTGGAATCTGCGGCGATGGTGCTGTAATGATACAAGTGGAGTCGACTTGTAAAAGCATATAAACTCCGGAACTTGACTGTCCTCGGTAAAGCCGCAAACCGGTTTTACCGAATTTTTTTTGGAGTTTTCTTAACCGATGATATATTCATGCCACTATATATATGACAGCAAATATATGACCTGAAATTCTCATACGAAAGGAGAGCGACCATGAATAAGGCCGAGCTTGACGCACAACTCGCCGACGTCTCAAAGTCGCTGATGTCATACTGTACGGCGCGCACCTCGAATCAATACGACGCGGAGGACTTGGCGCAAGATATATTCCTCGAGCTGCTCCGTGCCACGCCGAACCTGCGCGACGACAACGCGTTCTACGGCTTCATGTGGTCGGTCGCGCACAGGGTATATTGCCGTTGGTATAAAAATAAGCAGAGGTGTCGGGAATACGCGCTCGGCGACGACATTATGAATTCGAGCGTTGACTGTAATACTGACCGCGGCGCCTCACCTGTCGTTTTTGGTCTTGACGAATCCGACCTCGACCGGATTGACACCGCTGACGACGTCTACCTTTTGCGGCGCGAGCTCGCGCTGCTGTCACAGCAGTTTCGCCGCGCGTCGATTCTCTACTATTCCGACGGCAGATCCTGCGCCGAGATCGCGGGGGAACTCTCGGTCAGTGAGAGCATGGTCAAATATCTGCTGTTCAGATCAAGACAAATAATAAAGGAAGGTATGATTATGGAGCGCAAATTGGGAGAACTCAGCTACAATCCGAAAAAGCTGCTGCCGCGTTACAGCGGAGAGGGACCAAATTATTTCTACAGCTATATGAACAATCTGATACGTCAGAATATCATTCTCGCCTGCTTCAACGATCAGCTGACACCGAGCGAGATCAGTCTCGAGGTCGGAATTCCGCTGCCCTATCTTGACGACGAGATTTCCGGACTCTGCGCAAGAAAGCTGCTTTGCATAAACGGCAGCCGTTATTCGGCGAACATCGTCGTGGTCGACAGGGACTGCCTTGCCGAAATCGTGGACAAATCAAGCAGATATTATGAGGAAATCGCAGACAAGATAGCCGCGTTCGTCGACGGCTATCTCGACGAATACCGTGCCGTTATCGATACGCGATTCAGTGAAAACACACTGCGCTGGCAGCTCGCGGCGCTGCTGCTGCGTCAGATTCGGGGCTGCGCGTTTGGAGAAATCGGCGAGCCACAGGTGACCGGCTGGGGCGAGCGCGCCGACATCTGGCTCGAGGAGGACGCGGGCGAGCTGAATTCGTCCTGCTTCAATTACTGCACGCTGTACAGCCACGACAATGACACACTCTCGTTCTTCGACTATCTCCCCGTGCCGAGGGGAGACCACCATGACTTTTACCAAAGGCAGCAATATGTCGATATCTTCTGCGATATCGCGAAGAACAAGCCGAAGCAATTCTCCGACTACGACACAAATGTCATACACGAGCTCTGCCAAAAAGGGTATATCACCGATAATAACGGTCAATACACCGCCGCGCTTCCGGTCTACACTGCCGCGCAGTATGGCAAAATCGAAGCCGCGGTCGAGCGGTATTTGAACGAAAATCTCGGTCAAACGCTGATAATCATTGACAAAATCGCCGCCGGAGTCTACACCGAACACTGTCCGAAGCCGCTCGCTGCCGACGCGAAGCGGATCTCGGGGCACAGCAAATTCATACAAGCGGTCGCGAAGCCGACGAAGCTTTTGATTGAACGGGGATATCTCAATACCGACTATGCCGACAACGAAATTCCCTGCGCATTTGTGGTTATAGGAAAGTAATATTGTCGGTCAATCACTGTCCTATAAAATGAATCAAGGGAAATCGTTAAAGGCGATTTCCCTCATAATTTCGCATATTGAAGTCGTAACTCAATACTCGATTCCCCGCCTCGCGCTGATACCCTCGTCAAACGGGTGCTTGCACTTGCGCATTTCGGTCACATAATCGGCGAGCTCGTACAGCTCGGGCATAGGGTCGCGTCCGGTCAGTACCAGCTCGCGGCGACCGCGCTCACTGCGCAGGAACTCACACAATTTCTCGCGGTCAACCATCGCGTAGCCGTATACCGACACCACCTCGTCGAGCACGATCAGGTCGTATTCGTCCGCGTGCGAGTATACCTCGTCGATCAACTGCGCATACCGCATCGAGCGCGCCGCGCACACTGTCAGCCAATTTGTCGTACTGCGACTCGCGGTAGGCGTGAACGTCGAATACCGCGCCCTCGTCAAAGCTGATTCCTCGCTTGTCGCAGAGCGCACGTATTATCGCCGCCGCCCTCGGTATCGTGCGGGTCGGATATCGTCCGACCGAGCATCTGTAAGCCGCCGCAGATTCCGAACACCGGTACGCCGCGATGTCGATGTCGCGCCGCTCGCCCGACGTCAGCCGCTCGGACAGGCTGTCCTCGTCGTCGATATCGACTCTGACATACGGCACAACTCCGGCGCAGGGAATCTTCACAAGGTCGTACAGCATATCGAGTCCGCTCTGTAATATCGACACATCGCCGCGGAATTTGTTGATTATAGTCGCCTTGACCCTTGCCCGCTTGTCCGGCTCGAGCAGCTCGACCGTGCCATACAGCTGCGCGAAAACTCCGCTGTCTGTGCGAGCGTCGACACGTTCCAGCAGGACGCGTAGCGCGACATTTCGACAAGGAAGTCACGGTCGCCACACAGCGTGTAGCCGAGTCGAACGCCCGCCATAACGCAGCTTTTTGTGAACGCGCGCAATAATGTGACGTTCGGATAATCGCGCATTATTCTTATAATATCGTACAGCTTGGGCGTCTCGGCCAGGTCGAGAAAGCAGACGTCTCGGGATAGCCTGTACATTCGTCAACCGCTGTGTGCAGCGCGGCTCTGACCGAATCGGGCATACCGAGCGGGTTTATGTTCGCCGAGAAGTCGAGCGGTCGGTCGGGCGCGTGTATGTCCGCGAGTTTCCCCGTGGGATTTGTCGACGAGCTCGACCTGTCATTTTTATCGCTATTCCCCGCCGCGTCAATATATCCGCCGTGAGGGTTGTTCCTTTCTATAAGCACAGGCTCACCGCCGTTCTGACCGCCAGTATCAAAATAAGCACCAGTGCCGATGATACGTACATCAACTGGTTCGCGCGTGTGATATCGCGCGGCTCGATTTCGCGAATCGGGTCGCCGATGTACTCCTTTTTGTGTATAACGCCGCCGTATACCGCGTCTCCGGCGAGCCGCAGACCGAGAGCTCCGGCGCAGACCGACTCGGTCTGCGCCGAATTCGGGCTCGTGTGCTTCATGCGGTCGCGGCGGAAGATTCTCCACGCGCCTTTAATGTCAAGACCGCAGACCGGACTTACTATTATCATCGCGAGTGCCGACACCCGCGCCGGAATGAAGTTGACAAAATCGTCGGTCTTGGCGGCGGCGCGACCGAAATACAGGTATTTGTCGTTCTTGTAGCCGAGCATCGAATCCATAGTGTTTATCGATTTGTAGAAGAATCCCCCGACCGGACCGAACAATAACATAAAGCAGAGCGGCGCGACCACGCCGTCCGAAGCGTTTTCGGCGACCGTCTCGACCGCGGCGCGTCAGATTCCGTTTTGGTCAAGCACTTTCGTGTCGCGCCCGACGATCATCGACACCGCGTATCTCGCCGCGTCGGCATTACATATTGCCTCGCGCGCGTCGTCAGTCAGCAGTCGGGTGTCGCCCGGTCCGATTCCAACGATTGTGACCAGATTTTCAGCTGTATCATGACATTCATTCATGCCTGAATCTTCCGCTGCACCAGCGCTTTCAGTCATAATAGTACGTTCCGGCAGCAGCTTGTCGAGCGCGGCTTCGAGCGTAATTCCGTCGACCTGCTTGGGCGCGCCGATTACAATCGCCTTTGCGCCGACCGCTTCGGCTGCGCTGAGCTTTTCGTCAAAGCCGCCGTTCTTGCCCGAAGCCTTCGTAACAAGCCACCTCGCGTCTATCTCGCGCAGCTCGGCGATGTTCAGCTCCTTTGAAAAGGGTCCCTGCGCCGCGATGATGTGCGATGGCATTATCTCTGCCTCGGCACAGGCTTCGAGCGACGACGTGAGCGGCAATACCCTCGCCCACACGCGTGACATATCAAGTCCGACGAATTCGTGCAGCTCCTTTGAGCCGGTCGTCAGCAGGATATTGCCGTCAACCGTATTCAGAAAATCGCGCGCGGACGCGACCGAATCTACATACACAGCGCCGTCAGCTTCGCCGCAGTCGCGCAGGATACGCATATATTCGATACCGGTTTCAGTCGCGGCGGCTCGTATGTTTTCGGTCACAAGCACCGCATACGGGTGTGTCGCGTCGATTATCAATTCAAAGTTGTTTTCACCAAAAACGCCATCATCTGCTCCGAATCCATACGTCCGGTGTGAACCGTTATATAATAAATACCGTCGAGCAGAACCTCGCCGTATTCGGTCGCGACGCAGACAGTGAGGTCATAGCTTTTGTGCAGTGCCTCAGCGAGCCGTCGTCCCTCGGTCGTTCCGGCGAACAGGCAAATTTTTTTCATATTATAGTCATTCCTTTCAAAAGACCGGCAGTAATTTTAGTCACCACTAAAACTCAATTCGCTAATCGCGCACAGCCGCCGCGACCGTCACGCCGTCGCGCGCGGTTTTATGTATGACGAGTCTACCGGTGTTCATGCTGACATCCTGCGATTCTGTTTCAAGTGTCTTGCCGCAGTGCGACGCAATACAACAAATCGCGCTCCGCTCGCAGACATTTCCGACGCCGACCGTCGAACGTACAAACTCCGACTCACTGAATTCGTCCTCGACTTTCAGAAGCTCGTCAGCCGAGTAAAATTCAATCGGCAGTCCTGACATATCGGCGAATTCGAGCAGTCCGACCTCATCCGATTTCATGTCAATGCTCGCGACGCGCTCGAGGGCGCGCGGGTCGATATTCGCGTCCTCGAGCGCCGACTTCACCGCGTCGGATATCGTCTCGTGCGAGACCTCTCTGCGGCAGCCGATGCCGAGCGTGACAATTCGCGGTATCAGCCGCAGCGTCGTCTTATACGGCGTGATATTGTGTATGCCGATGTATATGCCGATATCGCTGTCATTTCTATTGAGTCCACACGGCAATATCTCGGGCAATTCAAATTCGCTCGACAACGATATATCCTTGTTGAATATCGCCGCCGATATGTCCTTTGCGACTTTCATCGATGAAATCGCGCAGTTGTGTTCAGCCGCCCACGCGTCGCAGGAGAAGCGGCTCGCGCGGTCGGTCGCGGTCGTAATGACCGGAGTCGCGCCGAGACGTTCGGCGAGGTCGACCGCCAGACGGTTCGCGCCGCCGATGTGACCCGACAGTATCGGTATCACGAACCGCCCCGTGTCGTCGAGCACCAGCACCGCCGGGTCGACCGTTTTGTTTTTAAGGTAAGGCGCGACGTCGCGCACGGCTATACCGCAAGCGCAGATGAAAATGAGCGCGTCATGACTGTGGAACAGCTCGCCCATGTCGGCGCACACACTTTTGTGTGCTGTGAAGCCGTGCGGCAGGGCGAATTTTTCGATAGTGTGAACGTCGCTGTATGGCAAGGCGAGCAGCTCGCAGATGCGCTTCGCGAGTAACGCGCCCTTTTCCGAAAAGCAGAATACCGCGGTTTTAGTTTGGTCGCCTGCCGGTACTCGGTTGAGAAGGTCGCGTCATACAGCCGCGACAGCTTGAATTCGCTTTCGAGGAAATCGCCGACACAGATGAGCGCGGTCTTGGTAATTTCATTCTCGCGAGCGGTCGCGGCAAGCGTCGATACTGTGCAGCGGCAGATTTTCTCGTCCGTCCACGACGCCTTGTATACGATAGCCGCCGGAGTTTCGGGCAAATAGCCGCCGGCAATCAGCTCGCGTTCGACCTTGTCGAGCAGTCCGGTCGACAAAAACAACACTATCGTCGCGTGATGTGACGCGAGCGACTTCAGCGTCTCGGCTTCGGGAACCTCGGTGCGACCGGTGGTGCGGGTGATTATCACCGTCTGCGACACGTCGGGGAGCGTGTACTCGGTTTTCAGTGCCGCCGCCGCGCCCGAAAACGCGCTGACACCGGGCGTGATATCATAGTCAATGCCGAGCCGGTCGAACTCGCGCATTTGCTCGCCGATAACTCCGTACAGCGACGGGTCGCCCGAATGTAATCTCACCGTAGTCTTGCCGTCGCGCTCGGCGGCTTCGACCGCCGCGATTATATCCTCGAGCGTCATTTTCGCGCTGTCGTAAATTTTAGCGTCCGGCTTCGCGTATCCGAGCAACTCGCGGTTGACGAGCGAGCCGGCGTAGATTATCACGTCCGCCTCCTCGAGATATTTCTAACCGCGCAGTGTTAAGAGGTCAGGTGCTCCGCAACCTGCGCCGACTATATGTACCATGATTATTTTTCCTCTCTGTATTCAGAATTGATTTTATCAAGCAGCTTTTCCGCGTTCAAAGTCTTTCCGAGCACGCCGTATATGTTTGAAAACATTATCGCGCCGACCTGTATACCGCCAAGCTGCCGTGCCGACAGCTGCGTATCGATTCGCCGGACAATGCTTTCGGCCACGTCCTGCCGCAGTCCCGCGCCGTCGAGTATCGACAGCATATCGTCGGTAGTCACGCTGTCCATGATTTTAGCTACCACTTCGCGGCTCGCGCCAGAGAGCGCGGAATGTGACGCGAATATCTCCGCGCGGCAATCTCCCCAACGCGAGTGGGTGTTGAACATACCGCCTGCCAGCTTCACGAGCTTGCCGATATGCCCGACGAGCAGCGCGCCCGAAAATCCCAGTTCTGCTCAATTTGTCAATGTTAATATCTACAACGTCAAGTGTCAGCTTCTGCGTTGTAAATAGATATGACCCAAAAAGACTAGAAAAAATAAAAGACATGGTTTTACAGCGAATTTGTGCAGCCGGAGTGGAGCCGTAGGCGGAAC
>CAJFKR010000066.1 GCA_904386005.1 Candidatus Flemingiibacterium merdigallinarum | reverse complement strand
AAAAATATTTTCATAACTCTTTTTCTCTTTCTCATAGTATTCCTCATCTCTGCTTTCTTTCACTAAATCCCGCTTTGTCTCTTTGTACTTATCATTTTAGAACAAAGCCGTCGATCTGCTTGAAGCAACGATGCGGATAACCGATGAGGTGATGCTTCCAACCTCCTACCGCTTCCTTGACGGCATGGAGTGGCTCGCGATGGAGGATTGGCACAATCCGTACAACAATCCCGATATGCCGAGGGAGCGCATGATATTCGTCATATGCCGCCGCAGCGTCTCGTCAAACGGCAGGTCATAGTAGTAAGCATAGATATCCGCGCCGAATATCGTCAGCGCGGATTCAAACAAATGGCTGTAGTCGCAGGTCGGCAGTATCCCCTCGAGTATCGTCACTTCCGAATTCGCCTTGCCGTATCGCAGCAGTGTGGTCATCAGCGGCTCCGACCGCTCGACGCCCTCCCTGCCGCACACATTCAGCAGCTCCATGCGAATCATGTCGTGCGAAATTCGCAGCGTGTTCGTACCGAGCTTCTTTTGTAATAGCTTTGCCAGCGACGTCTTGCCGCTGCCCGAGTTGCCACGGATTATAATCAGCTTACCCATACCGTTACCCGACGCATGATGTCATTGCCAAACATCGACTATATACGCTGCCTGTTGTCACTCGCACAGCTTCGCGAACAGGTCGCCGAACAGCGCGTCACGGTTGACATGGTGTACATAACGCATGAAGTGGCGGCTTTTGTCGAACGAGTAGTGGTCGTCGTATTCGGGAATCGGCGCGTGCTCGAGCCGCGACGCGAGCAGTCCGCCGCGGTCGGTTATATAAGCGACTGCGGTGACGTCCCAGATTACACGGCTCCAGACCCTGCCCTTCGCGTAGGATTCGGCCGCCGCGATGGTGTTCTTCGCGAGGTAGTCGGCGAGCGGGTTCTTGCCGGCAAGCCAGTATTCGAGCTCTGGCTTCGTTGTGTAGAACGCGCTGACCACGCCCATACAGGGCAGCTGCACTACCGCCGCGCCGCAGCCAAAGATCACACGAGCCGCTGCTACATCCTGACACATATTGAATTCGCCTGTGTTGTCCCAGTCCCAAGCGTGACCGCCGAGCCAGACTATGACAATCTTGTCGATTATATCAGGAGCGGCGATTATCGCGGACGCTACATTCGTAATAGCGCCGATCGCGACGACATATAGTGGGTTATCAGTCGAATAGCCGCGCGCACGCTCGATAAGGTCGCGCATCGCCGGAGACTCGACCGGTGTTTTTTCGTCTGTCAGATAGCAGCCCGAACCGCGGAATACGTTCGGCTCGAGGTCAGCCCTTCCGGCGAGCGCGATTATCTTCTTGATTTCGTCGTAGCTCTTTTCCATGCCGTCGAGCGGACCGGTTGAATTTTCGTTGTGAAAGGGCGCGGCGTACAGCGCCTTGACGTCGCATTTGTCGGTCGATTTCAGCGCATACGCAATCGCGAACTGGTCGTCGATTTCGTTATATGCGTCGGTGTCGAGCACCATGTCGACCTTTGCGGTCGGCGGGGCGAGCAGCTTCAATAAGGTTTCCTGATTCATTATTTATCACCATTCCTTTTGTCGTTGTTTTAGATGGTTTTGCTGCCAAATATCAGTCACAGATGGCATGGTCACAAAATTCGTGAGTCTTAAATTTTTAGGCTCATCTCTCCAGCCAATGGAGTTAATGACAAATTGCATCGATATTATGTTATCATATTTTCGGCTAAATGTCAAGCCGCGTATAAATTTTATTGACATATATGTGATACGGTGATATAATTGTAGTTGTTAGTTGTTAGTTGTTAGTTGTCAGTTATTGGAGAAAAAGCTATGCCGGACTACAATTCGATTTATGTTAAAGACCACCCTAAGATATCTCACCTAAAAATGACCGTCCGCGCGGATTTCAGCCGTCCTACGTCGTATGAGTCGCTGCGAATCACGCGAGTAGAGGACACGGACGGCGACGACAACTTCGAGTGGTTGATAAACGGTCGGACCTATAAACCGAAACGCGGCGATTTCGTGCTGTTTTCGGGCATCGATTTGCGGATGCCGGTAGTCAGACGCCGACCGTCAAGAGTTAAGATCAATATATTGATGTTCGAGTCATCACTGCTATTCCCCAACACCGAGCTTGCGGGGCTGTTTTATTCGGACTCCTGCCCGCACAATCTGATATTGGCTGAACAGGCTGACAGCCTGAACCGGCTGTTTGACAAGGTTATAGGTGAGCTTGAGCATAACGACTGCTACAGTCGACCCGCGATCACCGCGTCGCTTACTCTGCTCATGGTCGAGCTCTGCCGTCTCACCAACTACGACCCAAATAACACGCCGAGCCAGTCGGACACCGAGCTTATCGGCAAAATAGTGGCATACACCGGCGAGCATTTCACCGAACGACTGACTGTCGCGTCGGTAGCACATCGCTTCGGGATAAGCGGCGCGCTGCTGTCGCAGTTGACAAAGCGGCTTGTCGGTAGCGGGTATCCCGAATATGTGCGTCGGCTGCGGGTATACAATGTTATGCGGCTCGTGTCCGAGCAGGATCGCAGCATATTACAGGCGGCGATTGAAAGCGGCTTTTCGAGCGTCGCCGGATTTTACAAAACCTTTCACGCGATAACCGGAGCATCGCCGACCGAGATATTGAAATCGGGCGGTAATCCTCGGTTTGACAGAAATTTGAGTGAAAAGTAAAATAATCTATATTAAAATGATAACGCCGCGATCCGATTAAAGGTGTATAATTATCATAGTATGTCACATCACATTGCCAGGGCGCAAGCGCTGTGACAAAATTCACATTGGCAATCGGAAAATTCGCTCCGGATTATATAACCACATGGCAGTTATCCGGCGAAGCTGCACAACGCCAAAGAAAGGGAGCTTTCGTCCCGAAAGCCACGGTTATCATCATGAAACACAACACCTTGTCTGTCCTGATCGCACTTGCGTTAATATCGGCAACAGTAGTTTCCTGCGGCGAGACAGCCGAAACTGAAGTCACGACCGCGCCTGAATCCACTACAAGCTCCGATGTCACTGACGGCATACCCGAGCTGCCGGAAAGTGACCTCGAGGGCTTCACTTTGTCTATGGGCAAGCCGGTACAGGCAGATGTCGCCTGGTCGACCGTCACCTTTGCCCCCGCCGAGGAGAACGGCGAGATACTCAACGACGCGATACACCGCCGCAACACCGCGATGTGTGAAAAATACGGCTTCGAGCTTGTCGAGCTCGAACTCGACAACCCGCTGAATACGCTGAACCAGCAGAATCTCGCCGGTGACACCGAATTCGACATATTCATGATTCCGCTCAATAAGGTCAACTCGATTGCCAATTCGGACAACCTCGTCGATTTTCACGACATTCCGAACCTCGAGCTATCGGGCGAATGGTGGGACCAGGACATGATCCGCGACCTCGACATCGGCGGCGGTCAGTATTTCATGAACGGCGACGTGATATTCACCGTTTACGACTGCCTGCGCGTCATCATGTACAACAAGGGCTACGCCGAGGATCTGAAGCTCGACGGCTTTTATGAGCTTGTGGACAGCGGAGATTGGACGGTCGACAAGATGTATGAATACATGCAGCTCGCGGCGGTCGACCTGAACAGCGACGGCAGGATGGATTATCAGGACGTGTTCAGTCTTATGTACAACACGAATTCCTACGCCGCCTATCTGACCTCGCAGAATGTCAAGCTGATCGACGCCGACGGCAACCTCGGCGTATTCGACGAGCGCTTCAATAAGGCGTATGAGAACATACTGAAAATATTCGACCGCAATCTTGTTTTCCACTACAACGATGACAAATACCCCGGACTCGACGCGCGTCAGGCTATAGTCACAATGTTCGACAACAAGCAGGCGCTCTTCTTCGAGAACGGAATGTCAGCCGCGGCGCAGTATATGCGCGACGTGCAGAATGTAGACTTCGGCTTCCTCCCGCTGCCCAAGCTCGACGCGGCGCAGGACAAATACTACTCGTACGTCTCGGTCTCGGCACCGGTGCTTTGTGTTCCGGTAACGACGACCGACCGGCTCGCCAACACCGGCTTCGTCCTCGAAGCGCTCTGCCGCGAATCGAGCAAAAGCGTCGTCCCCGAGTATTTCGAAACCTGCTTCTCGTCGAAATACACGCACGACGAGGAATCCTACGACATGATCCTGCTCGCGACCGAGAGCCGGATGTACGACCTCGGCATAATCTTCGACTACGGCAAGATACTGACTACGATCACAAACGCCGCGAAAGCCGGAGACGCCGCGATAACCTCTAAGCTCGAATCGATCCGCGAAGCGGTCGTCGCCGAATTCAACGAAAACCGGTAAAATTGGCATAAGTGTCCATACATACTGAAATCGCCGGTTCAACGCTTAACAGCGTCAACCGAGCACATAAACGCAATCCCATTGAAAGGAATGAAATAACATGAAATCACATTATTCACTGCTGCTTGTCGGCGCGACCGCGCTGGCAGCCGGAATCGTCACGGCGAACAAAACGCTTGACATCGCCGTCATTGAACCGAGCTGCACCTGCGCGCCCGAGTTCTCGTCCGCGCTCAAGACAAGCCGCGCAGGCTATCAGCCCAAGAGCGTCGAGGGTCGCGCGCTCGCTGCCGAATATGCCCGCCGCGGCGTAGTCACTGACGACGGTGAGCATTCGCACGGCGAATATACGAGCGGCGAATGGTCGCCGGCGATATCGCCGATAATCGCCGAAAAATTCGCCGAAAGCGGAGCCGACTGCTACTTCTTCGCGATGCCGCGCGAAATTGTCAGCAGCGACAACGGCTACAAGGTCACCTTTACGGCATACGGACTCGACTTTACCTTCACAACCGACCGTATCATCGACACGACGCCCGAATTCATCACGCACGCCTATTTCGGTCTCGCCGCTCCAAGGCTCAGCTACAAGCTCAACTACTTTGTATCGGTCGAAGTTGACTCGGTCAAATCCGACTCGACCGAAGCCGGCGGCAAGCGACGCGAGGAGCTGCGCTCACTGCCCTGCCCCGACGGCGACGTCGGCGCGGCGAGACTCAAACTGCTCGAAGACGAAACCGACCCGATAATACTGATTGGACACGAGCTCGAAATGATACCTCTCGACGACACTGACTGCGCTGTCCGAGTATCCCCCTGTTATCCGACGAGTCTCGAGGCCTTCGACCGCGGCGCGCTCGTCAGTCTCGACCGCGAGCAGCTGCCGACCGCGGCTGTGAATACGGTCGACGACGGCGAATACGACGTCATCGTCGTCGGACTCGGCACCGCGGGAGCTATGGCCGCGATTACCGCCGCCGGAGAGGGGCTGCGCGTGCTCGGAATCGAGAGCCTGTCGATGGCGGGCGGCTCAAGCACCGCGGGCGGCGTCCTCGGCTACTACTACGGCTTCAAGGGCGGACTCTACCGCAAAATTGACTCCGAAGCACACACGTTCGACACCGATTTCGTCAAGACCGGCGGCGTCGGTGAGGGACAGAAGATAACCATCCTCGACCGTTATTTCAAGGTCGAAAACGTCGACTGCCGCTACCGCGCGTCGTTTGTCGGCGCTATAACCGAAACATCTGCCAAAGCAGTCGAAGCGTCTGCCAATGCTATCAATGTGTCGTCTGACGGAGCTGTCGCCGAGTCGGGCGCCAGCCGCGCAGTCAGCGGAATTTACTACATACAGAACGGCGTGACGCACAAAGCGAGTGCGAAATATGTCATAGACTGCACGGCAGAAGCCTCAGTTTGTATGTCCGCCGGATGCGAGATGCAGGGCGGCCGCGTCAGCGACAACCGCTTCCAGCCCTACTCGAGCGTCTATTTCAAGTCGTCGGGCGCGTCGAGCATCGGCTACGCATACATCGACAACGGCTGCGTAGACCAATACGACCCCGACGACTTCGGATCGAATATTCTCAAGTCATCGACCTCGTATGTGCATCTGCGTGACAATTATAGTGACCACAGCTATTACGGCATCGCGCCGCTGATCGGACTGCGCGAGGGCTACAAGATAGTCGGCGAGGAGAACATCGACTTTACGTCGATGATTGCCGGCGACTTCTGCGATAAACCGGTCTACTACGGCTGGTCGAACCTCGACAATCACGGCAAGGACAGCGCGCTCGAGGATCGGATCTATCAGGACTTCATCACGCTCTGCGGGCTGTGGGGCTATGGTGTGTCGATACCCGTGCCGATGGGCGCGCTGATACCGAAGGGCTGGTCGGGACTGCTCGTCGCCGGACGCAATGTCGCCGACGACCACAATCTGGCAATGGGACTCAGAATGAAGGACGACTGCCACAAGTCGGGCGAAGCCGCGGCAGAGCTCGCGGCGCTTGCGATAAAGCAGGATATTCCGGCAAAACAGGTTGACGTCGATTTACTGCGCGAAAAATTGTTCGCCACCGGCTGCCTGAAGCCCGAGGATCGGGTCATGCTCGAACGCCAGCAGTCGGACGAGAAATACGAGTATCCGCTCTGGTGTACCGACGACGCTAAACTCGCGGAAGGACTCGCGAGCGACGCGCCCGGCTACTATATGTGGTCGGCAAAGTCACTCGGCAAGGTCGGACTGCTCGTGTCACTGCTCGATTCGGAATCGGAAAACGCGCGCGCCAACTCCGCGATTGCGCTGTCGATGCTCGATGAACAGATTCCGGATGAGTCGCTGCCGCGGCTGATGACCGTGCTCTATGAGACCGCGCTGACCCGCGACGGCTACGTGCCGAACACCGGCCGCAAATACATCAACTTCCGCTCGGTATCGGCGATCTGCGCGCTCGGCAGACTCGCGCGCGCCGAATCGGTCGAATTCCTGCGCGAGCTGCTCGGACACGCCGAGGAGATCGCCGAAACACTGCCGTTTGAGCCGTTCATGCTGATTGCCGATCGCGAGGATATTCTATTCCAGTATCGCTCGCACATCCTGACCGCGCTTATCAATATCGCGAAAAAGCAGCCCGAGCTATCGCGCGAGCTGAAGCCATTTCTCTGTGACTACATAAGAAGGCACAGCTTCGAGGTCTCGATGATGGGCACGGTAGGCTTCAAGCTCGACTGCAAGCCGACACTTATAAAGCTAACGTCCGAGCTCTGATATATGCGCAAATATACCCCGTACAATTATCGCTTGTAATTGTACGGGGCTGCTTTCATTCCTGTATAGTCGCCTGTTTTACATAAGCTTTATATATGTTTTTCTATTATTCGGTGGAAGCGTTTTTAATATCAGGCTATAATTATGTTGATGATAATTTCACATAGAAACCGTATAAAGCAGGTAGCTAAATGGATAATATTATAATTTATGGCAGTAAATACGGGAGCGCGCGGCGTTACGCCGAGAAGCTTTCTCAAATGACCAACATCGCGGCGGTGAATTATAAAGACGCTCCGTCGCTGTCGGGACAAGACATGATTGTTTATATCGGTGCGATTTATGCCGGCGGAGTTACGGGACTTACAAAAACCCTGCGAGGTTTGGTTTTGCGCGAGAGTCAGAAGCTGATTATCGCCACAGTCGGACTTGCGGATCCGAATATCGCTGAAAATGAAATAAACATCAAGCAATCGTTGAGGGCTCAGCTTCCCGCCGCATTATTTGAAAAAGCGGAGATATTCAATCTTCGCGGGTCTATCGATTATGCAAAGCTCTCCTTTTTGCACAGGATTGTTATGGCTCTGATGTATCGGACACTTAAAAAGCTGCCGCGCGAAAAATGGAGTCCTGAAAATCAAGCCTTAATCGAAACCTACGGAAAGCAGGTTGATTTTGTGGATTTCGATACGCTTGCCCCGATTGTCAGCAGTGCAGCTTCAAGGTCAGATTGTCGGTGAATATAATAATATAAACTGATGAACGAGTCAATTTTTAAGATGACCTCATTTCAAAATATAATTCCGTCAAAATAGATGCAGCCCTTCGAAAATTGAAGGGCTGCCTTTTTTAAAGCTTCGTTTTCACATATAAACAAACATCAACCGGTGGTAATTCCCTGCTGTTCGATTACCGACTGAGCCATCTTGCGCTGCGCCATAACGAGCTTGTAGTAGATTCCGCGATTCTCAAGCAGCTCGTTGTGAGTGCCGAATTCGGCTACGCGCCCTTTATCGAGCACGAGCAGCTTGTCGGCGTTGCGCAGAGTCGACAGACGGTGCGCTATGGCGAACACCGTGCGGTTCTCAGTCAGTTTATTCAGCGAATCCTGAATCATCTTCTCCGTCTCAGTATCGAGCGCGGCGGTGGCCTCGTCGAGTATCAGAATGCGCGGATTGTGTATGACCGCGCGCGCTATCGCTATGCGCTGACGCTCGCCGCCCGACAGCGAGTAGCCTTTCTCGCCGACCATTGTGTTGTAGCCCTCGGGCAGATTCAGAATGAAGTCGTGCGCGTTCGCGATTCTCGCCGCCTCGATGACCTGTTCGTCGGTCGCGTGCGGCATCGCGTAGCGGATGTTGTCGCGAATCGTACCCGAGAACAGGAAGGTCTCCTGCAAAACGATACCAATCTGTGTGCGGAGCGCGTTCTGCGAGATGTCCTTGATGTTGACGTCGTCAATCTCGATCGCGCCCTCGTTGACGTCGTACAGACGCATAAGCAGGTTTATGAGCGTCGTCTTGCCCGAGCCCGAATGACCGACAATGCCTATCATTTCGCCCGGATTTACATGGAACGAGACGTTCTCGAGCACGGGGTTGTAGCTCTCGTAGCCGAACGTCACGTTCTTGACGTTGACCTCGCCCTCGATTCTGATATCGATAGGCAGGTTGATATCCTGAACCTCAGGGTTCTCCTCGAGTATCTCGAACACCTTCGACAGACTGGTTAAGAAGTTCGAAATGGTTCTCGGGATGAACGTGATGTAAAGAAGCGGCGAATAGATGATGTTCGCGTAGGAGTTGATCTGGTGCAGCGTACCGACGCTCATTGAGCCCTCATACAGCTTCGTGTTGCCGTACAGCATGATGAGATAGCTGCCCAGTCGGATCGCGAAGCCGAGCAGCGGGAAGATCGTGTCGAATATCTTCGCGTTGGCTTCGTTCTGGTTCGCGTGACGCACCGACGCGTCCTTGAAGCGGTCGATCTCGGCTTTCTCACGACCAAAGCACTTGACGACACGGATACCGTTGAGGATATCCTGAAGCAGGTGGTTTGTGCGCTGACCGAGCACCCAGAGACGGCGATTGCGCTTCTGTACGAACGCCCAGAACTTCGATACGAGAAATACGACAAACGGTATCGGAACGAACACGAACAGCGCCATCAACGGGCTGATTATGAGCATTACGATAAGACCGATGATAAATGAGCAGACCTGGATGAACAGGCTCGGCATCTGGTTTACGATGAAGTCCTGCGCGACGCTGACGTCTCCGTTGATACGACCCATTAGGTCACCGGTCGATTTGCGCTGTATCGACGACATCGACAGCGACTGTATCTTTTCGTAGAGCAGCGCGCGCATCATCAGCGTGAACTTGTTACCGGTAATCGCGGACAGACGGCTTTGCAGCACGCCGAGCGCGCGCTGGAATAGGTCGATCGAGATGATCGCGATTACGATAAGCGTAAACTGCGTCATCATCGAGACCTCGCCGTGCGCCGACTCGTTGAGTATGTAGTTGTTCAGCGCGATTTTCTGGATCTGCGGAACTAAGAACTGGAATATGACGTTGAAGATCGCGACGACGAACGGGAAGCACATCATCAGCCGCAGACCCTTGGTCAGCGCGAATACCTTGCGGTAGACCTCCTTGTGGTCAAGGCAGTATGGGCAGATATTCGTGCCGCGCACGAACGGTCGTCCGCACTTCGGGCAGAAGCGCTCGCGCTCACTGTTGGTTATCGGCTCGGTTTTAGTCTGATCCTCGGACAGGATTTCGCAGGCCTTGACCAGCACCGCGTAGCGCGGCAGGTGGCGTCCGGACACGAACTGGCAGACAAGCTCGGTGCCATGACCGAAATTCGCGTAGAAGCCGCAGCTGCCGTACATGACCTCGGTTTTGAAGCCGGTCGCTCCGGCGAGCGGATAGACGCGCAGGAGCTTGTCGCCGAGCAGCTTGTAAATCTTCTCGTTGGTTATTGCTATGTAGCCGGAGACAAACATATCGTCGAGTATATTGAACGGCACACAGTACATCAGCTTTTCCGACGGCTGCATTGACGCGTCAAGCACTCGCTTTTCGCTCTCCGGAAGGTCGAACATTAATCTCATTTGGGATACTCTCCGTTTTTTCGGGATTTACAGGTAAATCTCGATTTTCTTAAAGCTTGCCGGGTCGAATTTGTCGGGTTCGAGTATTGTAAAGACGTTACCGTCGACATCATTGATGATAATACGTCCGTCCTCGAGTATGCGTATGTTCGAGAAGGGGTTGTTCAGAACGAAGGTTACGTTTCCGGCGGTCGTGACGACGTCCCAATAGAGGTAGCCGAATTTGTCCTTGACCGAGTTGATCTTCTTGATTTCAGGCGTAAAGTAGCGGCGGTCGAGCTCCTCGAGCAGCAGCGCCTGCGTTTCGGCGTCAAAATCCTTCATGTAGCGGATCATGCCGATTTCGCGGCCGCGTCCCTGCTTCTTCGAGTCGGGCTCGCGCACCGACAGAAACTCGTCCGGATTCGTGACCGGGAACGAGCGGAGCACGACTACTCGCTCGAAGCTCTCGGGCTCGCCCTTGTCGTTGATAATGTCGAGCGAGACGAGGTCGCCGCCCGAGCGCTTGAAGGTCGCGTTCTCGGGGGTCAGCTTGATCGACACCCGTTCGTTTTCGAGAATCAGGTCGCCATCGTCGCTGCCGTCGCCCAGGATGTCGTTCTTGGGCTTGCCTGCCGGCTTCGCAGACTTTGCGTCCGCGGGCTTAGTGTCGGTCGCGGATTTTGCTTCCTCCGCGGTTTTGGTGTCAGCGGCAGGCTTTGTATCCGCTGCCGGTTTATTCTCCGCGGGATTCACTTTGGTATCGGCCGCGGTGGTTTTGGTATCTTTTTCTTCAGCCATTTTGATTCATCTCCATTCAATGTATAGCGGCTTCCGGTCGAGGACAGCCGGTCGGTGCGGGAAGATATCACATACCCGCGATGATCTTCTTGTTTGCCTCGTTCTGAAGCATATACAGGCGGTAGAACACACCATGCTTCGCGATAAGCTCGGCGTGAGTTCCCTCCTCGGCGATTTCGCCGTTCTCGATGATAAACAGGTGGTTGCAGTCCTTGAGCGTCGAGAGACGGTGCGCTATCGTGATTGTGGTTCTTCCCTCGATAAGCGCGGTCAGCGCGTCCTGAATCAGGCGCTCGGTCTCGGTGTCCATAGCCGCGGTAGCCTCGTCGAGTATCAGTATCGACGGGGACAGGAGCAGTGCGCGGGCAATCGAGATGCGCTGCTGTTCACCGCCCGACAGCGAGCGGCTGCCGGTGCCGACGACCGTCTCATAGCCCTCGGGCAGACGGAGGATGAAGTCGTGCGCGTTCGCGGCCTTCGCGGCGGCGATGACCTCCTCGCGGGTAGCGTCCGGGCGGGCATAACGGATGTTGTCGGCGATGGTTCCGCGGAACAGGAATATCTCCTGCGAAACTATCGAGATGTTGCGGCGCATAGTCTCGGTCGCGATCTTCTTTACATTGACGTCGTCGATTGAGATTGTGCCGCTTATCGTGTCGTAAAGCCGGTTGATGAGGTTGGCTATTGTAGACTTGCCGCTTCCGGTGTGACCGACAAGTCCGATGTGGTCGCCCGGATTTATGTGCATTGTCACGTTCTTGAGTATCGGGCGGTTCGGCGCGTAGTGGAAGCAGACGTTTTCGAACTTGATGTCGCCCTTCAGACGGTCAAAGTGTACCGCGTCGGGAGCGTCCGTGATTTCGGGGATCGCGTCGACAATCTCGAACATACGCTGCGCGCAGTTCGCGGTGTCGGTGACCATGTTTGTAAACTGGGTGAAGAAGTTGAGCGGGCTGAATATCATGCCGATATAGCCTATGTACGAAGCGAATTCACCGTAGGTCATGTTCTTGTTCATGACCTCGATACCGCCGAAGCCCCAGATCGCCTGGCTCGACAGACCTATGAGCAGACCTACGAGCGGGAATATCGTCAGCGAGACAAGGTTGACCTGCAGATTCGCCTGCGTCAGCTTTTCGGCATAGGTGTAGAAGCGGTTGGTCTCCTCGGCTTCCTTCGAGAACGCCTTTACGACGCGGATACCGGTAAGCGAGTCGCCGAGGATAGCGTTCAGAGACGACGAGCGTCTCCACTGCTTCGAGTACATTCTCCAGAGTTTCGGGAGCATGAATTTGAATATACAGACTATAATCGGCACCGGAATGAACACGATAAGCGTGAGCTTCCAGTTGAGCATGAACAGGAATATCGTAAGACCGATGAAGTTTAACGCGTTGATTACGAAGTTCGGCACGCCGTCGATGAAGAACGAGCGTATACGGTCGGCGTCGTAGTTGACGCGAGTGATGAGACGTCCGGTCTGGTTGTTGTTGAAGAAGGACAGCGACAGGCTTTGCAGCGCGGTGAAGATGTCGAGCTTCATATTGAGCGTGACCTTGGTCGACATTGTCGCGTTCGCGCGGTTCTGGATTATCGAGATACCGAGTGACACCAGCGCGATCGCGAACACAACGCCTATCATTATATATAACCACGACTCGGAGTGCATTGTACCGACCTCTTTGCCGGCGATTACGCCAGGCTTTGAGATGACCTGGTCGTAAAGGATCTGGTTTGAGATAATCGGGTTGATCAGCTGGATTGCCGAGGTCGCGACCATACATACGAGGACGGTCGCGAGCTGAAGCTTGAACGGTCCGAAGTACTTCATAAGTCTGACAAACACCGCGCTCTGATTTGTGCAGTGTTCGCAGATCTTGCGGTCCTGGTCGGTGTATACGCGACCGCACTTCGGACATCTCGCGTTGAACTGATCGAATATCGGGTCGTCGTTCTTGACGTCGTCTCCGCGCAGCAGACGGTTCATCAGATCGACGAAAGCGAACAGCTTGCGCTTGCGGGCGTTGGTCGAATACGCGATGATTATTGTCGTCGCGTCCTTGTCGCGTTCGCGGCGTAGTCTTTTCTCCTCCTCGAAGTCAAGGTGTACACCCGCCGGCGTTCTCTCAATATCGTGCGGATGATCCTTGGCGAGCAGTCGGTTAGATGAGACAAAGTTGTCGACATACGCGTCCGATATGCGCTTCATATTGAATTTGCGGAACTCACAACCCTTAAACAGGTCGGGAATGACGAAATTCTTGACGGTTTTGTTTTTTTTGCCGGAGGATTTTGCCTCGGCGGCGGCTCTGGCTTTTTTTCGCTTCTGCTCAGTCTCGTTATCCGAGGTTATAGAGATTGAGTAAAGCATTTTATCCTTCGCGTTCAGCGCGAGCCAGCTTTCGCCGAAATTACCCTCATTGTCGAGGTCGAGCTCCAGCACGATGTCGAGCGACTCGGGGTCAACCCCGTGTTCGCGGAAACCGGCCGCAGCCTCCTCGGTCAGTTTTTCAAGTGGAAGCATACAGGACATACGATTTGCCCATATAAGTCAGCCAAATGATCCGAGCAAATCTTCTCCTTTCAGAAAATTAACATACCGTTCGAAAATAAAATTGCTTTATTCATTGAATGGCGCGACACAGTATGTTATAATAAATATATCATAATATTTCAAAGTTTCAAGGGGTATTTGAAAATTTTCTGATTTTTGGCGTTCTACACAATATTGTTCGTAAAATTTGTTTATTATTCAGACATAAATCCGTCAGTTATTTCTACCAAATCGACCATATAGTGACATCATTTCCTATATTCCTTATTATTGTCATATTTTTACTACTACTATCGTAATACAAAAGAGAGGAGCAGACCGTTTTCATCTCCGCGTTTTACGCAGATTTTATACACGCGGACAAATGTAAAGCGATTGTAAAGCAGATGTTCGGAATATTCAAACGACTGATCAAAAACAAAAACGAAAACTCGAAGTCATTCAGAATCGACATGGCCAAGCACCTCGCCGGACGCGCAATCAAATACTGCACCGAGCGCAACATGGAGGACGGCAGCGATTTCGTCATCGGACACGCAGGCTCGCTGTCGATCAAAGACGACGAATTTATCGTCCTGTCGAGCGCGGACATCGTATTCCGCTGCAAGATAACCGAGCTTCGCGCGTGGGAGCTGATGAGCAACGACGGCGCTATGCTGACCGGTCCCGACCTGACGCAGGGCGGGCGCGAGCGGACGATAATGGTGTACTACACCTACTATATCAAGTGAGAAGTGAGGAATTAGGAGTGAGGAGTTTTGGGCGAAATTTGCCTTTGGCAAATTTCTTCATTGCTCAATTTAGAGTGTGATATTCATTGAAATGGGGATTTTTCAATTCGCATAATGCACAGATATTTCGTTTTGTTTTGTCTATAGTAACGATAAATTGCGATTTTACAAAAATTTAGATAAAACATCTTGCATTTTGCTCTCAAAAAGATTATCATATAGATGTGCGGAGTATACCCGAGAGGTATATTGTACCGTCACGGTATATGGGCGGTAAAGAATCCGCCGAAATGAGATTATTTTGGAGGTAGTTAGAAATGACTGCAATCGGTGCAAATGATAAGGTAAGAGTCGGTATTATTGGCTGCGGCGGTATCGCCAACGGCAAGCATATGCCGTCGCTCAAGAAGCTCCCGAACGTCGAGATGGTCGCTTTCTGCGACATCATCATCGAGAGAGCCGAAAAGGCTAAGAAGGACTACGGCACGCCTGACGCAAAGGTTTACGAGGACTACAAGCAGCTGCTCGAGGACAAGACTATCGACGTCGTTCATGTCCTTACGCCTAACCGCTGCCACAGCTTCATCACTGTCGACGCGCTCGACGCCGGCAAGCACGTAATGTGTGAAAAGCCTATGGCTATAAACTCGATCGAGGCTCAGAAGATGCTTGACGCCGCAAAGCGCTCGGGCAAGAAGCTGACCATCGGTTATCAGAACCGTCAGCGCGCTGACGCTCAGTTCCTCAAGGCTGAAGCCGACAAGGGCACCTTCGGCGAGATCTACTACGCAAAGGCAACCGCTATCCGTCGCCGCGCCGTTCCCACCTGGGGCGTATTCCTCAACGAATACGAGCAGGGCGGCGGTCCTCTGATCGACATCGGAACCCATGCGCTCGACCTGACCCTCTGGACTATGAACAACTACAAGCCGAAGTACTGCGTCGGTACGACCTACCACAAGCTCAACAACGACACCAACACCGGCAACGCGTGGGGCGACTGGGATCCCGCGAAGTTCACCGTCGAGGACTCGGCGTTCGGCTTCATCGTAATGGAGAACGGCGCTACTATCGTACTCGAGTCGGCATGGGCGCTCAACACGCTCGACGTCCGCGAAGCTGTCACCACCGTCTGCGGCACGAAGGCCGGCGGCGACATGGAGGGCGGCGTCCGCATCAACAGCATCATCAACGGTCGTCAGTGCGTAACCACCGCTAACCTGAACGCCGGTGGAGTCGCTTTCTATGAAGGCACATCTAACGATCCGGCTGCCATCGAGGCATATCAGTGGATCAACGCCATCGTCGAGGACAAGAACCCCTGCGTGCTTCCCGAGCAGGCATTCTGCGTAACGAAGATTCTCGAGGGAATCTACGAATCGGCTAAGACCGGCACGATTTTCAACTTTTAATCTGCCGCTGATTCCATAAATAAAATACATATCGCCGACGGTCGGTTATTTCCGACCTCGGCAGATTGAAAACTATATCCGCCGTCTGCCGGACGGCGGGTGCATATTCTGAAAGGAATGATAAGTCTATGAAATTATCTGTGCTTGCCAACTGCTACGGACAGAAATCACTCGACGAGGCGCTCGCTATCCTCGCCGGACTCGGCGTCGAGGCAGTCGAAATCGGCTCGGGCGGATATCCCGGCAAGGCTCACGCCAACCCCGCAGTGCTGCTTAATGACGAGAGCGAATTCAAGAAATACATGGCGACCTTTGAAAAATACGGAATCGAGCCCTGCGCGCTCGCGACTCACGGCAATCCGGTGCATCCGGACAAAGCTATCGCCGCACAGTTCGAATCCGACTTCCGCGATTCGGTGCTGCTCGCTGAAAAAATGGGGCTCGACACCGTCATCACGTTCTCGGGCTGCCCCGGCGACCAGGACGGCGCGAAATATCCGAACTGGGTCACCTGCCCCTGGCCGGACGACTTCCTCGCGATACTCGATTATCAGTGGAACAAGGTGCTGATTCCTTACTGGAAGGAAGAGGTTAAATTCGCGAACGCGCACGGCGTCAAGAAAATAGCTCTCGAAATGCACCCCGGCTTCTGCGTATACAACCCCGAGACCCTGCTCCGTCTGCGCGACGCGGTCGGCGAGACGATCGGAGCTAACTTCGACCCGTCCCACCTCATCTGGCAGGGAATCAATCCGGTCGCGGCTATCCGCGAGCTCGAGGGCGCTATTTACCACTTCCACGCAAAGGATACCAAGGTCGACGAAATCAACACCGCAAAGCACGGCGTGCTCGACACGAAGCATTACGGCGACGAGATCCATCGTTCGTGGGTATTCCGTTCGATCGGATACGGCAACAACCTCCAGTACTGGAGAGACATGGCGTCGAATCTTCGTCTTGTCGGCTATGACAAGGTCATGTCGATTGAGCACGAGGACAGCCTCATGACAATCGACGAGGGACTCAGAAAAGCAGTCGAATTCTTGAAGCAGGTCATCATCTCCGAGCCGAAGCCCGGAACCATGAGCTGGGCATAATATATAGTATAACGATACAAGTATCACATTTCGAAGCAGATCGGAATAATATGACTGTGTTCTACGGTCATAAAACGGAGAAATAACCATGAAAAATTTAGTTGTAATCGGATACGGCGGAATGGGCGGCTGGCACTGCCAGCACGCGCTCGAGAGCGACGTCGTACACCTGTCTGGAATCTACGATATCAAGAAGGAGCGCGCCGAGCTCGCCGAATCGCGCGGCATACACGCGTACTCGTCATTCGAGGAGGTTCTTGCTGACAAGTCAGTTGACCTTGTCACCGTCGCTATCCCGAACGACCAGCACCGCGAAGTCGTCATAAAGGCGCTTGAAGCCGGAAAGAACGTTATCTGCGAAAAGCCGGTCACCCTCTCGAGCGAGGATCTTCAGGCTATGATCGACGCCGCAAACAAGGCCGGAAAGGTATTTTCGGTTCATCAGAACCGCCGCTGGGACGTCGACTTCCTCGCAATGAAGCAGCTCTACAACTCGGGCGAAATCGGCGAGGTTTTCAACATTGAGTCTCGCATCCACGGCTCGCGCGGCATACCGAGCGACTGGCGCGGAATGAAGCAATACGGCGGCGGTATGGTCTATGACTGGGGCATTCACTTAATCGACCAGATTCTGCAGATAATCCCCGACAAGATCGCGACAGTATTCTGCCGTCTTGATCATCTGACGAACACTGAAGTCGACGACGGCTTCAAGCTCGAGCTGATGTTTGAGACCGGAAAGCGCGCGTATATTGAAGTCGGCACCTACAATTTCATTGCTATGCCGCGCTTCTATATGCAGGGCAGAAAGGGTACCGCGCTGATTTCCGACTGGCGCGAGAAGTGCAAGGTCACACAGTGCAAGCACTGGCATGAATCGGAGGTCGTACCGGTTCAGACCGCCGCGGGTCTGACCAAGACGATGGCTCCCCGTGACAGCATAACTGTCAACGAATATGAGCTCGAGCGTCCGGTATCCGACGTTCACGACTACTACCGCAATTTCGTCAAGGCTATCGACGGCATTGAGCCGCAGCTGGTAACGCATGAGCAGATGATGCTCGACATGAAGGTCATGGAAGCCGCGTTCAAGTCTGCCGAGCTCGATCAGGTCATCAAGTTCTGACAATGACAATAAACGGCAGGACGGTAAAGCATTTGCCGTCCCTGCCGTTTTGACTATTTTACGGCGCGGCGTAAAGTTGTTTACGACCTGCCGGTATCAAATTTGTAAGCCTTATAAGGTAAAAATAGAAAGGTAGACTTCGCCCAAGCGAAGTCATGGTCATAAAAATGAAAGCAACCGAATGGATCCCCGCGCTTTCCACCGGCTCGCTCGACACCGCGTCGCTCAAGGCGATGTATTCAGCCGGACTGCGCGCGATTGAGATTTCGACCAAGCCCGAGCTCTATCCGCAGATCGACTGGCAGCGTCTGACGTGCGACAGCGAGCGAATCGGAATCAAGCTCTGGTCACTGCACCTGCCGTTTTACGGACCTCGCAGAGTCGACATTTCCACGACCGACTCTGATATGCGCAGCTATTCGCTCGAACTGATGCGCGAATACATAGCGAAGTCGGGCGACGCCGGAATCAGAATCTGTGTCATTCACCCGAGCACCGAGCCGAATCCGATCGGAGAGGGGCGCGACGAGCTCATCGACATCTCATCCGAATCGCTCGCGTCGCTCGCCGACTACGCCGCGAAATATGGCGTCACGATCGCGGTCGAGGAGCTGCCGCGCACCTGCCTCGGCAACAACTCGTCCGAGCTTCTGCGGCTGATATCGAAGAACGACAAGCTCCGCGTCTGCTTTGACACGAACCACCTTCTCGGCGAGGATCACCGCTCGTTCATTGAGGCGGTCGGCAAAAAAATAATCACTCTGCACGTGTCCGACTACGATTTTCTCAACGAGCGCCACTGGCTTCCGGGCGAGGGCAAGATAGATTGGGTCGGCGTCATTGACGCGCTCGAGGAGGTCGGCTACGACGGCGTGCTGCTGTACGAGCTCGGTCTGACCCCGCCGAATACTATCGACCGCCGCGAGCTGACTTATGCTGACTTCTATAACAACTATCTATCACTGGTAAACAAGCGACCGCCGGAGGTATTTGGCAAGCCGATTGCCGAAGTCTGCCTTAAAAACGCGTATGTGCAGCCGAAATGACACGAC
>CAJFKR010000065.1 GCA_904386005.1 Candidatus Flemingiibacterium merdigallinarum | reverse complement strand
GGAGGAATTTTTATGCTGAAACGAACAATGTCAGTTCTGCTGCTGTGCGCGATAGTCGCGTCGACTGTAGCGTGCGGCGACGCGGCTGACGACTCTGACGTTACTACCGAAGGCGGCGCGACCGATACTGCCACCGCCGAAGTCACCGGCCGCGACGCGGTCAGCGACAACCTGCCCGATATGGATTATAACGGCGCGACCTTCACCGTCCTCAACCGCACCGGATTCGAGTACGAGTTCACCGCCGAGGAGACCGGCGACGTGCTCGACGACTCTATCTACAATCGCAATATCACAGTCGAGGATCGGTTCAATATCAAGCTCGAAACCTATACGGTCGACAGCAACTGGGGCGACGAAGCCACCGCGTTCAATAATATGCTGCGCTCGTCGATAATGGCGGGCGACGGCGCGTTCGACCTGGTCGCCGGCTACGCCGCGACGATACCGAGCATCGTCGCCGACGGCATATTCATGAACTGGAACGAGCTTGACTACGTCGACTTCTCGCAGCCCTGGTGGTCGGAGGAGATCGCGAATGAGCTGACAATAAACGGAAAAACGTATATGATGACCGGCGACCTGTCGCTCGCGCTTTGGCGCGGTATGAAGTGTATATACTTCAATAAGCAGCTCGCGAGCGACTACCAGCTCGGCGACCTGTATTCGCTCGTCGAGAGCGGCGACTGGACGCTTGACAAGCTCGAGGAGCTGACGACCAATATATACGAGGACCTTGACGGTGACGGCGTCAAGACCGCCGGCGACCGTTATGGGCTTCTGACCTTCGGCACGACCGCGATCGACAGCATGAAGGAGGCGTTCGAGGTCAAGGTCACCGAGAAGGGTGAGGACGGCTTCCCGGAGATCGTACTTAACAACGAGCGTACGATCGAGGTCATAGACAATTTGATAAGCTACATATTTGACAGCGGCTTTGTATATATGCCGACCGACTTCTCCGAGGCGGCTGAAGACACCGAGCTGCAAATGTTCTCTGACGGCTTCGGCGTGTTCCTAACCGCAAACCTCGGCGACGCTGAGACCCTGCGCGCGATGAACGACGACTTCGGCATCCTGCCCTACCCGAAATACGACTCGAATCAGAAAAGCTACCATTCGACCGCGCACGACAACCTGTCACTTTTCGAGGTTCCGATCGACGCGCCCGACCCCGAGATGACCGCGATAATCACCGAAGCCATGTGCGCCGAGAGCTACAAGCAGGTGATTCCGGCGTTCTACGACATCGCGCTAAAGACGAAAGCGGCGCGCGACGAAGACTCGGCGGCGATGATCGATATCATCCGCGACGGGCTTATCTTCGACTGGGGCTACCTGCACTCGAACGCGCTCGGAGGCGTCGGACACCTGTTCGTCGAGCTGATACGCTCGAACAACCGCAACTTCGCGTCGAGATATGATACGAACTCCGCAACCTATGAGCAGAAGCTCGACGAGGTTCTGGAGATATATAGATAACCGACCACGGTGATATCTCCGCGTATATTCCATATATTCGCAGATACACAGCGACCGCACAATCCAAAGATTGTGCGGTCGTTTTTTTATGGATACCGAATAAATAACGTGAGTTCGATAAGAATTATAACAATGTAATAACGCAATCATTTAACAAACAATAAAAATTTCAAACGACCACGTAGAAACCAGCCGCCGGTTGGGAAGCAGTGGTTCCAGCAGTTTCGTCCTGCGGACGAACCTGCCACGACTTTGCATCTCTCCGAGATGCAAAGTCGATGGGCGGCGCGCCACTGTGGTATCTGACGACAAGCAGAAATAAAATCTCTGCGCAGTTATAAACACCCACGCCATGACCCAAATTGTTAAAAGTTTTCGCGGAGGGGGTCTGGGGGAGGTGCCTTTTTCCGAGTTGCAACAGCAACTCGTAGGCACACTCCCCCAGTGAAAGCAAACAGTATAGCAGTCCTAACCCCCGTCGACCCTACATTATAAATCAGAATTCGTATGTCTCACCCGCGGCGAGCTTCAGCTCGCGCTCGGTGCCATTGTATACGAGCCTGCCGGTGTAGGCGCGGCGCGCGTACAGCTTTCCGGAAATAACTTTGCCGTCTTTGAATTCAGCCGACACCTCGACTCCGCCGCGCGCCATAAGGCGCGTGAAGCTGCCCGACTCAAACTCGCTCGGGCAGGCGGGCAGAAGACTGATGCAGCCGTTGTGCGACTGCATCAGCAGCTCGGCGATTCCGGCAGACGCGCCGAAGTTGCCGTCGATCTGGAACGGCGGGTGCGAGTCGAACATATTCGTGCGGGTCGAATGCGCGAAGAGCTTGTGTACCATCGCCGCCGCGCCGTCGGCGTCGTGTAGACGGGCGAATAGACAGATAAGCCATGCGCACGACCAGCCGGTGTGACCGCCGCCGTTCGCGAGTCTGCGCTCAAGCGTCTTTCTCGCCGCGGCGTAAAATTCGGGAGTCTTGTCCGAAATCGCGCAGTCGGGGTAGAGCGCGAACATATGCGAGATGTGGCGGTGACCCGGCTCGGGCTCGTCCCAGTCCTCCATCCACTCCATGAGCTGACCGTATTTGCCTATTTTCAGCGGCGGCATCTTACCAAGCGCGGCGCGCGCTTCGTCCGCCCAATCGGGATTGATGCCGAGGATATTCTCGGTTTCGATGTACATACGTAATAGACAGCCGATTATCTCAACGTCCATGGTCGGCGATAGACAGAGGAACGACGGCTTGCCCTCGCAGAAGTAGCGGTTCTCGGGAGACGTCGACGGCCCGGATAAGAGCCGCCCGTCCTTGTCCTCGAACATATAGTCGAGGAAGAAGCGCGCCGAATCGCGGATGTACTCGTAGGCGACATTGCGTAAATAGTCGTCGTCGCCGCTGTATAGATAGTGATCCCACATATTGATGCAGAGCCACGCGCCGCCGAGCGGCCAGAGTCCCCACAGTCCGTCTGCCGGAGCGGTGAAGCCGTATATGTCCGATAGGTGGTGGACTACGGTGCCGCGGCAGCGGTAGTTGACGCGCGCGGTCTCGCGTCCGCTCTCGAGCAAATACTTGTTCATATAATCGAACAGCGGCTCAGCGCACTCGGCGAGGTTCGCGACCTCGGCGTGCCAGTAGTTCATTTGCAGGTTTATGTTCGTATGGTAGTCGTTGTTCCACGGAGCGTTGATGTAGCCGTTCCACACGCCCTGTAAATTCGCGGGAAGTGTGCCGCGGCGGCTCGATGAGACCAGCAGGTACTTTCCGAACTCGAAGTACAGCGCGGCGAGTCCGGCGTCGCACAGGCTCTCGTCGGCAATCAGACGCTCGATGCGGCGATTGACCGGCAGCGAATCGAGCTCGTCTGAGCCCTCGCCGTGAAGCGTGATATCGCTGCGTCCCATGAGCGACGCGAAGTCGTCAGCGGCTTCTTTTTTCAGACTGTCGTAATCGCATTCGGGCAGCTCGGGGACATACCCGACGCCGATGGCTATGTAGTATTCGGTACGCTTCGCGCCGGACACGACTAAGTACTCGCCGTCAGATTTCAGCTCGCCGTCGGTCTTGACCTTGACGCGAACCCAGAATTCAGTGCCGCCGACCGCGGGCGCGGCATTGATGAGCAGCTCGCCGTCTTTCGCGGCAATACTCTTCACACCGACACGCGGGTCGTCATTTTCGGGGAACGGCGGTTTGACCGAGTTCGCCGAGCGCGCGTAGCTGACGCGTGCCGAATGCGGTCCGGTATGGCGCGCGGCAATGACGCGCTTCGGGTAGGACGCGAAGGTCTCGCGTATATACTTCTCGCCGTCCCGCTCAAAGCTGATGGTAGAAACTCCGTGCAGAAGGTCGAGCTCGCGGCGGTAGTTGTCGCATTGATTTTCACCGTCGAAGTCGATGTACAAATCGCCCGCCGTCTCCTGCGACTTGATACGGAAGAACGAGTCTCCGAGCGCTTCGGTCGCGTACTCGTCGGCCTCGGGCGCGTGACCCGCTAAAAGCAGCTCGCGTATCTTCTCGATCTTGTCCCGAAAGTCCTCGCGCACAGCGTCGATCTTGCCGCCCGCCCATATGGACTCCTCCGACAGCTGCAACCTCTCGCGCGTCACTCCGCCGAACACCATCGCTCCCATGCTCCCGCAGCCGACCGGACTTGCAAGCTCCCACTCACTCGCGGGTTCGTCAAGATAGAGTATATGCTTATTCACAATTTATCACCTCGTATTGGTTTATTTGATTATACATAATTATTATCTGGGGATACGCCTTTTAAAAGGAGCTTTCCCAGTGAAAAACTGAACCAACAACAAAGAATTCAAACGACCACGTAAAAACCAAGCCGCCGTATGGGGAGCGGGGCCCCAAGCGTCCGCGCCTCGTCAGAGGTGCGGACGCGTTAGGCGGCGCATCTCTGTGGTTACTAACAACAAGCAGTAATAAAATCACTGCGCAGTTATAAACAATTTATATTTTGACCCAAATTATCAAAAGTTTTCGGGTGGGGGTCTGGGGGAGCCCCTTTTTCAAAAGGGGCTCCCCCAGTGAAAACAAACAATATTGCAGTACCAATCAAAAGTATGTCATCGCTGTGTTTGTCATTTGAAAAACTCGATCTTCCGCTCGGAGCTTCTGCCTATGTGAATGAGCAGCGCGAGCGAGACGAGACCGCTTGATATGAGCAGGATAAAGAACGTCGTCTCGCTCATATCGCCGAGCAGACCGGTCAGGCTGCCGAACAGATTGAACGCCATGTGTACAATGATAGGCGCGGTGAGCGCGCCGCATTTTTCGCCGATATAGGTGAGCACTATACCGAGCAGGAATGCGTACATAAACCAAATGAGGTCGCCGTGAACCATACCGAACACCCACGACGATATCAGCATAGCCGCGAACATCGGCATACCGCCCTTGAGCTGACCGTACATGAATCCGCGGAACGTGACCTCCTCGACAATCGGCGCGGATATCACCGTGACGATTATCGAGACGACGACATTGGCGTCGGCGAGCACAGACGAGCTTTCGACATAAGAATTGATCCATTCGACCGGGAACGGGATTATGGACATCGCAAACGTGACGAATACATTCAGAGCCGCGCCGAGTGCGAATAGCTCGAGCGCGAGCCATGGGTTTATCCGCGTCAGCCCGATATCGGCGAGCGGGCGTTTTTTTCTGGCCTTCATTATTACAAAGAAGGTGACGAGCGCGAGTATACCCGAAACCAGCGTAAGTATCATCGAGTATTTCATGACCAGCTCATAGACGTAATTCTGCACCGACGTCATCCATTCGATGTATTCGGTCGAGCCGGCGGGCGGGATCTCGCCCGCGGTCATCATCGCGTACCACGACGCGGCGAACGACGCCCAATTGCCGACGATCAGCTGCCAGCCGTAATATATAGCGAAATAGAGCAGCGCGCCGCCCAAGGCGCGCAAAAATCTGCGTAAGTTCATCAAATCCTCCAAACAGCGCATACAAATCCCGTGCGGCGGCGGCCATCCGCGCACTCATGTTAATAAAAATTATAAAGCATCCGCCGCGAAAAATATACCTATATTTTGTAAACACCGGCTGAATTCTGCACGACTCGTCGATTTTAGTCTATTCCTTTATAAATTCAGTCAAATTCATAAATTGTATTGACAAAGAATAATATTTGATATAAAATATGTATACACAACAGTTATAACAGAATAAACTTGCGGCTTCCTCGCGATATCCTGAAGATGCTCTGTCTGGAAATATTATATATATAAACTTGGTTCTTGTTCGGGAAATCGACCGGCGATTTTCCGGTTCGGATTATTATAATAATTTTGCAATATCGAAAGGATGGTTTTAGCAATGAAATATTCGTTTATGAGCTTTTCCGCGCCAGACGCTTCCCTTGCCGAGCTGGTCGGACTTGCCGCTCGGCTCGGCTACGACGGTATTGAGCCGCGCATCGACGCGGGTCATAAGCATGGAGTCGAGGTCGGCATATCGCATGACAAGTGCGCCGAATATAAGAAGATAGCCGCCGACGCCGGTATCGGCATCGCCTGCGTCGCGACAAGCTGCCGCTTCGCCGACGATACGGTGCTGCTTTCGAATATCGAATACGCGAAGCAGGTGCTCTGGCTCGCGAATGAGCTTGGAGCGGGCTGCATACGCGTGTTTGGCGGTCAGCTGTCCGACCCGGACAACCGTCCGGACGCGATCTTCCGTGTGGCGTCCGCGCTGCGCGAGCTGTCAGGCGTAGCCGGAGATGTGAAGATATGTCTGGAGACGCACGACAGCTGGTGCGATCCGGCGAATGTCGCCGCGGTCATGGAGCTTTGCGGCTGCGACAATGTCGGCGTGAACTGGGATATCATGCACCCCGTATTGACCGCACACAAGTCGATAACCGAATCGTTCGCCGCTATAGGCAAGTGGGTAGCGCACGTCCATGTCCATGACGGCTCGCGCGACTCCGGCAAGCTCGAAATGCTCCCGATAGGCAGCGGCAAAGTAGACCACAAAGCCGCGCTCAAATGCCTTTTGGGTAGCGGCTACACCGGCTTCATCAGCGGCGAGTGGATAAACTGGAACTACCCCGACCACCTCGCCCACGAGCTCGCGACCCTCAAGCGGCTTGAAGCCGAGCTCACGCTGTAGTCAGAATACCGCGGGCGAACATATCATGTCCCATCCGCGGTACAATCCGCGCCATTTCACCGCAAGCACAAACATAATTAATTCCGAAATTCGCCTTTGGCGAATTTCTACCGCGAAGCGCGGCTCATGACGTCGGCGCAGAAGGTCAGCGGCAGGCTGCTGCTCCCTTGGCTGCCGGCAAGATGGGGCAGCGACCTTAAAGCGCTCAAAGAAATCGTCGCGCGCGGCGACATCGGCAGGATATATAGAATCCACCGCGTAATCTACCCGGACAAGGTCGACGGCGGCGAGTACCGCTCCGGATTCAAGACCGAGGTCGAGGAAATGACGGTCGGCGGCAATATATACGGCGACGAATACGAGATCTACCGTCACATCGCGCGCGTACTGCGCGGCGAGGAGAGCTATTTCGCCTCCCCCGACGACGCGCTCGAGCTGTCGCGCGTGCTTGACGCGGCGCGTATGTCGTCGCGTCTCGGACAGGCTGTATACCTGCGGTGATATGCGCGTGACAGCAGCGATGATATATACATCTGACGACAGCGATGACATAATGGAACTGAAAGGACTGGTGACAAATGGACTTCACGCCCTATCTTGACGACCTCGAGGCGAGAATTTCGCCCGAAATCGAAAAAAAGCTCGCGTTTGACTGGGAGAACTTCGCGAGGGGCTATTTCACCGGCGAGGTATTCAGACCGAGCCGCGAGAAGAATCCCGCGCGGATCGAATGGAAGCCGGTCTGCGTCAACGACGCGTTCCGCGACCCCGAGCTGATGATCTACTCGCAGCTGAAAAGCGTGTCCGACACGCTCGCGTCGGGCAGCGGACTGCTCTTGTCGGTGCGCGCGAACTACGGCACCGGAATAATCCCATCGATGTTCGGCGCAGAGATTCTGTCGCTGCCGGACAGCGCGAATATGCTGCCGGGCGCGATGCCGCTGCCGGACGACCGGCACCTTATCGACCGGCTGATCGAAACTGACATAGATTTTAGCGCCGGACTGATAACAAAGGTATTCGAGTTCGGCGAGCGGTTCCGCGAGCTGATACGACCCTACAGCAAACTGAAGCGCTTTGTCCACATATACAATCCCGACTTTCAGGGACCCTTTCCGCTCGTCGATATGCTGCTCGGCAGCCGGATATATACCGATATGTACGACGATCCGGACGGCATAAACGTGCTGCTGGCGCGCATGACGTCGCTGTATCTCGAGCTGACGAAAAAATGGCAGAAGCTCTGCCCGCCCTACAGCGGCGACATGAGCGTTGAGTGGGGACTATTGCACCGCGGGCTGACCATGCTGCGCAACGACGCGGTGATGAATATCTCTCCGGATATGTATCGCGAATTTGTGGAGAAGTACGACTCGTCGATATTCTTCTATCTCGGCGGCGGTATGCACTTCTGCGGTCGCGGCGACCACTACATCGACATCGCGGCCGGAATCAAAAATCTTAGCTGCATCAATATGTCAGAGCCGCACCTCAACGACATGGAGAAAATCTACAAGCACACTGTCGACCGCGGAATCCTGATTGTCGGTATGCCGCGCGCCGAGGTCGACCGAGCCATCGCCGCCGGTCGCCCGCTTCACGGACGGGTGCAGGTCTGACAATGCCGACGCGCAATCGACCTGTTCGTTTTTCAGGGGGAGTGTGCCTACGAGTTGCTGACGCAACTCGGAAAAAGGCACCTCCCCCAGAGAAAGCGAACAAGTTCGCACTTTTACAATCGGCTACTAATCTATACTATACAAGGAGACTGCCATGCATTTGATAATATACGCGCTGATAATAATTTTTGGCGGATTCATACTGTTTCTGCTTTTCGCATACGGCGGCAGGAGTCGGGCGGCGCGGATAGCGGCGCCGATTGTCGCAACGCTGCTCGCGGCGTTTGTCGGCACGGCATTCTTTGCCGATTTCGGGATTGCGAATATCACCGGTCCGGTTTTCGCCGTCTGCACCATGGGTGGGTTTATACTGCACAAGCTCGACAAGTGAATAAAATCAAGCTGCCCGGCGCGACGCGCAAATACCGCGTTTCGTACATGACAGCTTGATATTGACTATTCCGGATAAATTATCCCGTCTATCTGACGATTCGGCTTATGAGACGATTCGTCTATAAGACAAATCGATTATGCGCCGATTCGGCTCACGATTCGAAAAATTCGATAACTTCGTTATAATGCGCCTCTATCGACGATTGTCTTGACGCCCAGGTCGACTCGAACGACGTGTTGTTCGCGGAAATCAGCTCCTGAAATATGAACGACGCGCCGCTCCAGCCGTCGTATACGTAGCCTATGTCGAATACGCGGCTGTTCGCAATCATGTCGAGCATCTGCACCGACTCGTCGTCGCGCGCGTACTTGGTCTTGAGCGCGGTCTCGTAGTAGGCGGGAATTACTCTCTTGTAGCTCTCGGCCGAGAGCGCTTCGGTGATGATTCCGGTGCGCTCGAGGTTCGTCGCGGTTATCGGCACGGCGAGGATGTCGTGGCTGCCGTCGACCATAGTATAGTATTCGGTCTGCGCCTCGTCCCACTTCGGGTAGGGCAGTATTCCGTAATCGTTCTCCATTTCGCGCAGATACTGGAGAGTCTGACCGATATTGGCGTTTATGAACACCGCCTTGTTTTCGAGGAACATATTGATTGAGAACAGCGAGTCGTAGGTCGCTTCCCTCGAGTTGATGTAGATTCCGGTGTTTTCATAGAACACCTGACAGAGCTTTTGCACCATGTCGGCGGTTTTGTCGTTGTGATAGACCAACTCGAGCCCGCCCGACTCGTTCTTTGACAGCACCTTGCCGCCGAACGACCAGAGATACGCGTTGAGCGCCGAACGAGAGGTTGAGACAAAGCCGTATCGGTCGCCGTTGTTCTGCGTGTTGTCGCCGTTGAGGTCGATGTAGATGTCGCGCGACAGCTCGGTTAGCTTGTCTATCGTCCACGCGCCGTCGCTGACTATCTTATAGAGGTCGGTTATCCCGTAGTCCTCGGCCAGCTGCTTGTTGTAGAACACACAGTAGGTGTTGGCAAGCGCGGTCAGCGCGAAGTCGCTGATCGCGAGCACGCATTTGTTGTTGACGCTGAGGTCGTTCGTCGTCGACGGCGCCCACCAGGGTTTTGTGAAATCGATGTACGGCACCTCGTACCAGTTCACGAACAGCCCGTTCAGTGCGAGAGAGCCGGTATTGACGACGTGCGTGCAGCAGAGATCGATCTCGTCGTCGCCCGCCTGAACGCTCGAGGTTATTAGGTTCCCAAGCGACGTATGGTCGCCGGTCAGCGTTGTGAATTTGACGTTGAAGCGCTCCTCGACGGCGATATTCCGCTCGTACAGCGCGTCGTCGACGACGTCGCCGGTCGCCTCCTCGGCAAGCACCATCCACTCGTTTTCGGTCTCGGTAGCAATCATGAACTCGTACCCGTCGAAGTTTTCGTCGGGCAGGTCGTCGGGCAGCTCGGTGGTTTCCTCGGTCGTACCGGTTGCGACGTCAGCGTCGCCGCCGGTCGTTTCAACCGCGTCCGGCGCGGACTGGCACGAGGCGCCAAGTCCGGCGACTGCGGCAAGCAGCGCGCAAAACGCCGACATAAACCGTCTGTTGTGCTTATTTGTCATTGCGTATTCCTCACTTTCATGATATAATGTTAACGTGAGTTTGATAAGAATTATAACAATGTAATTACGCAATCAATTGAACAAACAATATAAGATTCAAACGACCACGTAGAAACCAGCCGCCGGTTGGGAAGCAGGGTCCCATTAGGCGGCGCATCTCTGTGGTTTCTGACAACAAGCAGTAATATTATCTCTGCGTTGTTATAATCATCCACGCCATGACCCAAATTGTCAAAAGTTTTCGGGTGGGGGTCTGGGGGAGCCCCTTTTTCAAAAGGGGCTCCCCCAGTGAAAACAATCAATATCGCAGTACCAAACATAGAACCCCATCGAACTCACGTTACTTTATGGTAACATAAAACCGCAATTTATTATATCAAATTCTTCCGCTGAAAGCCATTTTTGATATCGAAATTCGCCGCGTAATTTACTAAATAAAATGAATCTGAACAGCTATATTAAGGAAACCTTCACCACCCCGGTCGGAATATCAAAGCTGTCGACAAACGGAAACAAGCAGCCCTATCTGCACTGGCACCCGCACTACGAGATGCTCGTCATTGTCAGCGGCAGCTACACGCTGACCAGTCACACGTTCAACTACACAAGCGACCGTCCCGCCGTGTTCATTCACCGACCGTTCTGTCTACACAAGCTGAACTCGCCGACCGACGGTATTTATGTGCGATACATTATCCATATAGATAAAAATCTGCTGTCCATGTTTTCGCCGCAGCTGCTCGATATGTCCTGCTTTGCCGACGCCGCCGTGCTGCGCGCCGACCCGAACGCCGCCGAGCTCTCCGAGCTTGTCGGTCTGTGCGAGAGCATAAAGCTGCACGGCGGCGACAAAACCGCCGGCGCGCTCTATTGCGCGCTGGCGCTGCACAAAACGCTCGGCATATTCGAGTCGGGACGCGGCGAGCTCTTCGCGACGCGCTACAGCTATATTCAGGATGTGCTGCAATATATCACCGACAATTTGTCCGAGCCGCTGACAATAGACGAACTCTGCCGTCGCTTCGGCGTCGGTCACACCAAGCTGTCATCCGACTTCAAATCGGCTGTCGGCACGACTTATAAAAAGTACGTTTGCGACCTGCGCCAGAGCCGCGCTCGCGAGCTGCTGGAGTCGGGCGCGGGCATAATAGACGCCTCGCTCGAGGTCGGCTATTCGAGCGAGGCGCATTTTATCAAGGCATTCCGCGAATACTGGGGCGAAACTCCGGGCAGGTTTATAAATACGGCGCGCCGCCGATAGACCGCCGCCCGACCGTCTCCTACCGTTCGAGCAGGTCGGTCTCGCGCCCGTCGGTCATGAGCGTCACGATCCTGTCATGCCCGACCCTAAGCTCGTACCGCTCGCCGAACAGCTCGAGCCGGGCGTCGGTATCCTTGCCGTCCGCCTCAAAGCAGCGGACAACGTCGAACCCGCCGTCCTCCGCACGCTTTATCGCCGTGACGATGAGGTTGTCCGCGTCGATATCGCAGCCCGACCAGACCTCGCCGAGGTCGCCGCCGTGGAAGCTGTCCATCAGCACGCGCGGCTTCGAATTCAGCAGCGTTGACCGGCGGTACGCGTCGGACGCCGTCCTGCCGTCACGAGCGCCGAATCGGTCACGAGTGCCGAACAGTATATAGTTGAATTCGCCGATACCCTGCTCGGCGTATTCGCAGAACTCGTCGCGCACCGCGTAGTGGTCGGCGTATATCGCGCCGCGCAGTATCGTCGGGCGCAGATTGTGACCGTCGGTGTCGTAGCCGTAGACAGAATCGCTCGCGAAGCCGAGCGAGCCGCAGCATAGCCATGACTGGCAGGGCTCCTCACCCGTGCCGAGTGGGCGCGCGAAGCTGCCGAACGGTATCGCCGCGCTGACCGTCTCGCCGTCGGTCGGCAGCGACAGCTTCAATGTCCGGTGCTTTTCGCGGAAGTCTACGACCATGTGTACCGACAGCTCGTCGCTGTCAGCCGTGAGCGTGTAGTCGCGGCGTATCGTCGAATGCTCGCATCTGGTCACAACGCGTATCGTCGAGCGCACGCAGCCCTGCTCGACAACGCTGAATTCCGGCTCGCCGAACTCGGCGACCGGCTCGCCGAGCGAGACCTTGTCGTGCGCCCATGTGTCGCAGTTTGTCTCGTCGAGCAGTACAGTCGAAGCTCTGCCCGAAATCAGCTCGCGTCCGGCGCGCTTGTCAAAGAAGCGGCTGACCTCGCCGGTCAGGCTGTCAAGCTCGACGCGCACTCTGCCGTTGTCGATAGTATGCTCGTCTACGTAGATTTCATCGAATGTATTCTCGGGCTTCGACTCGGTGAATACCCGGTATATCCGATATCCGAACGCCGGCAGACTGACGCGGAACGCCGTGCCGTATTTATCGTCGCGACCGTTCGTGTGCTCGGCGCGCACTCGCTGATTCGCGACGTCGGCTCCCGTCTCGTCAGTGACGCGCGACAGCGGAGCCGGCAGTTCGACAGTCGTATCCACTTCCCACGCGTGCGGGTTGAACACCGCGACCGGAGTGCCGAGCTTTTCGTGCGACCAGAGCCGCCAGCTGCCCTCGCGCTTCGCGGACGGCAGAGTCGAGCCGCGCAGTGTGTCGACACGGCGCAAAATCCGCGTCATCGCGAGGTTTATCTCGCGCTCGCAGATAGCCATAGTCTCGCCGAACAGGTTGGCGGCGTCGCTGTACGCGCTCTTTATCGAGCAGCCCCCGAGGATGTCGTGGAACTGGTCGAACAGCAGGTTCTTCCATGCGCGGCGCAGGTTCTCGGCGGGGTAACGATTCTCGCCGGTGAGCCGGTCAGCCATGACGCAGAGCGCCTCGGTCGCGAGCAGCTCATATTCTGACTTGCGGTTGCTCTTTTTGATGAAGCTCGTCGCGCTGTAGCAGCCGCGCGCGTGGTGCTGCAGCTCGTCGCGCACTACCGGCAGCTTGAGGCTCGCGGTGTCGGCGAAGAACTCGTCGGGAGTTGAGAAGGTCTCATTGCCGCGTCCGCGCTCCTTGATTTTTTCGATCAGCTCGATGGTCGGTCCGCCGCCGTGATTGCCGACGCCGTAGAACGCCATCTTGGGGTACGAGCCGGTCGCGCTCTCGTCCTCATCCGCGAGCTCGTCGAGTATACCGAGCGAGCCGATGCCGATGTTATAGCAGCGCGGCAGTCTGAATGTGCGCACGCGTGAGCCGTCCGCGCTCTCCCATTCGAAGAAATCGCTCGAAAGTGCCTTTTCGTGCGGTCCGGGACGCATGAACACGTAGTTCTCCATGCCGCTCTGCCGCAATATCTTAGGCAGCGACGCGTTGTGGCCGAACGAGTCGACATTGTAGCCGGTCTTTGCCATTTTTCCGAAGCGGCTCTTGAAGTAGCGCTGTGAAATCAGCGCGTGGCGCGCGAAGCTCTCGCCTGACGGTATATTGCAGTCGGGCTGTATGTACCAGCCGCCGACAATCTCCCAGCGTCCCTCGACGACACGCTCCTTTATCTCGGCGAACATCTCGGGGTCGGCAAGCTCTACCCACTCGTAGTAAGCCGCGCAGGCAGACGTGAATTTGAAGTCGGGGAATTCGTTCATTCGGTCGAGCGCGCTCCGGAACGTGGCAAGTATCTCCGAAAAGCCCTCCTGCCACCTCCAGAGCCAGACGGGGTCAAGGTGCGCGTTTCCGATAAGGTATAGGTTCTTCATAATAGTATCACCTCACAGCGATAATCTTTGGCTCATCAGCCGTTATCAGTATTATACACGATATATCCGCATATGGCAAGAGGTTTTGCGCAATTCGCAAATTTCCGCGGAAATTTACGCCATAATACAAATGAATCGCGACTCCAAAAAGTTATGCTTGCATAAATTCGCTATTCATGATATAATAGAAGTACACGGATAAAAGCGATTGCCGTTACTATTATAGCCTGAATTCGACGGAAATTATGACAATGCAATCAAGCAATAAAGTAAACAAGCAATATTAAGACTCAAACAACCACGTAGCAACCAAGCCGCCGGTTGGGAAGCAGTGGTCCCAGCAGTTTCGTCCTGCGGACGAACCTGCCCAAGGCGGCGCGCCTCTGTGGTTACTGACAACAAGCAGCAATGAACTCTCTGCGCAGTTATAAATAATTACACCATGACCCAAATTGTCAAAAGTTTTCGCGGAGGGGGTCTGGGGGAGGCGCCTTTTTCAAAAGGCACCTCCCCCAGAGAAAACGAACAGGTTTGCACATATGAAATCAATTAAATAATAATTTTAAGGAGAATCACAATGGGACTTATTAAAGCGGGACTCGGCGCGCTCGGCGGAACGCTCGCCGACCAATGGAAGGAATTCTTTTACTCGGACGCCATCGATAATGAAGTGCTGGTGGTCAAGGGACAGAAGCGCGTCTCGGGGCGTTCGTCCAACACCAAGGGCAGCGACAATATAATCACGAGCGGCTCGGGCATCGCCGTCGCCGACGGACAGTGCATGATAATAGTCGACCAGGGCAAGGTGGTCGAGGTCTGTGCCGAGCCGGGCGAGTTTACATACGACAGCTCGACCGAGCCGAGCCTGTTCTCAGGAAGTCTCGGCGAGAGCATAATCGAGACGTTCAAGACGATAGGCAAGCGCTTCACCTACGGCGGAGACACCGGCAAGGATCAGCGCGTATATTATTTCAACACCAAGGAAATAATCGACAACAAATTCGGAACGCGCAATCCGGTGCCGTTCCGCGTCGTCGACTCGAAGATAGGACTTGACATCGACGTCGAGCTGCGCTGCTCGGGCGTGTATTCGTACAAGATAGCCGACCCGCTGCTGTTCTACACGAACGTCTGCGGCAACGTCGTCGGCGAATATCGGCGTGATGAGATTGACCCGCAGCTGAAAAACGAGTTCATCTCCGCGCTGAATCCATCGCTCGGCAGACTGTCGGCGCTTGAGATACGCCCGAATCAGCTGATGGCGCACACCATGGAGCTCGAGGACGCGATGAACTCGACGCTGTCCGAGAAGTGGGGCGCGGCGCGCGGACTGAAGATTGTCAGCGTCGCGCTGTCGTCGGTATCGCTGACCGAGGAGGACACCGAGCTTATCAAGAACGCGCAGAAAACGGCTATCCTGCGCGACCCGGGCATGGCTGTGGCCACGCTCACCGGCGCGCAGGCCGAGGCTATGAAAACCGCCGCCGGCAATCCGAACGGCGCGATGATGGGCTTTATGGGCATGAATATGGCAAACGGGAACGGCGGCGTCAACGCGCAGCAGCTTTATTCTATGAGCCAGCAGCAACAGCAGCAGGCAAATGCGGGCGCGACCGCGCCGCAGTCCGACGCGCAGAAGTGGAAGTGCTCCTGCGGCGCGACCGTAAACGGCAACTTCTGTCCTACCTGCGGTAAAAAGAAGCCCGAGCCGGAGACTGCCGGCAGCTGGAAGTGCTCCTGCGGCGCGACTGTAAACGGCAATTTCTGTCCTGCCTGCGGCAAGAAGAAGCCGGAAGCGGGCGGCTCCGAGTGGGTCTGCTCCTGCGGAGCTAAGAACAAGGGCAAATTCTGCTCGCAGTGCGGCAAGAAGAAGCCTGCAGGCGAGCCGCTCTACCGCTGCGACAAGTGCGGCTGGGAGCCGGAGGATCCGAAGCACCCGCCGAAGTTCTGCCCCGAGTGCGGAGACAAGTTCAGCGACGACGATATAAATTCGTGAAATCCGCCGTTGGCGAATTTCACGAAAGAGTGGTCTCCGCGCAAAGCGCGGAGAGAGTGGAGAGCTTAAAAAAGAGTGGTCTCCCGCAAAGCGGGAGAGAGTGGAGAGTGGAGAGTGGTCTCCGCGCTCCGCGCGGAGAGCTGTGGAAGAAATTTGCCTCTCGGCAAATTTCAATTAAATCAACCCTTTCCAAACATCTGAACCTTTAACTAATAACTAACAACTAACAACTAACAACTAATTTGGGGGTTTTTCGTTTGCAAGACACATTGCTTGAGTATAAATGTCCAAACTGCGGCGGCAAGCTCGAGTTTGACAGCGGCGCGCAGAATATGAAGTGTCCGTACTGCGACGCTGAATTTGACGTCGAGGCTCTGAAGGATCTCGACGAGGAATTGAAGCAGGTCGACGCGGACGATCTGAATGGGCTTAACAGCGCGCACGACAATTATTCGGACGAGGAATCGGCGGGACTTCGCAGCTATGTATGCAATTCCTGCGGCGGCGAGATAATCTGCGACGAGACCTGCGCCGCGACGCACTGCCCGTTCTGCGGCAATCCGGTAATCATGAAAGGACAGCTTTCGGGCGAGCTGCGTCCCGAGCTGGTCATACCGTTCAAGCTCGACAAAAAGGCGGCGGTCGAAGCGCTGAAGCGTCACCTCACCGGAAAGAAGCTGCTCCCGAAGGTGTTTCGGGACGAGAACCACATCGAGGAGGTCAAGGGAGTGTATGTGCCGGTCTGGTTGTTCGACGCCGACGTGGACGCGGACATACACTACCGCGCGACGAAGGTGCGCGTATGGAGCGACAGCGACTACAACTACACCGAGACAAGCAACTTTTCGGTAAGGCGGTGCGGCAGCCTGTCGTTTCAATACGTGCCGGTCGACGGCTCGTCGAAGATGCCGGACGAGCTGATGGAGTCGATCGAGCCGTACAATATGGCTGACGCGGTCGACTTTCAGACCGCGTACCTGTCAGGGTATCTTGCGAACCGGTACGACGTTACAGCCGAGGACAGCGTGGGGCGCGCGGGCGACCGCATGAGGAACTGTGCCGCCGAAACCTTCCGGGGCACTGTGAACGGATATACTACAGTAGCGTTAGATAAATGTCACATCAATACCGGCAACGGCAAATCGAGGTATGTACTGTATCCGGTCTGGCTGCTGAACACCGAATGGCGGGGAGAGAAATACCTGTTCGCGATGAACGGTCAGACCGGAAAATTTGTCGGCAACCTGCCGCTCGACCGCGGCGCGTACATGAAGTGGCTACTCGGTATAACCGCGTCGGTCGGCGTCCTCGTAGGACTGATTCTGACGATAGCGAATCTTTTGTGAGGTGGTCGGCATGAGAAGGATTGATGTTATAACGAAGCCATTGACTGTTATTGTCATAATGCTGACATTATTCTGCGCCCTCATCAGCATATCGGCGTCGGAGATACCGTCGGAGCGTCAGCTGTCGCTGTGCGAGGACTACGCGGGACTGTTAAGTGAGAGCGAACGCTCGGCTCTCAATGAGCGGTTCGGCGAGATAAGCGAGAAATACGAATGCGAGGTCGCGGTCGTGACCGTAAATTCGCTCGACGGCAAGTCGCCGCGCAATTATGCCGACGATTTTTACGACTACAACGGCTACGGCTGGGGCGCGGGCGACGACGGCGTGCTGCTGCTGATAGCGATGGACACGCGCGACTGGTACATCACGACTTATGGCTTTGGCACAGTCGCGTTCACCGACTACGGCATCGAAGTCGCGGGCGAAAAGATCGTGCCGTATATGTCGGACGGCGACTGGTATGGTGCGTTCACCGCGTTCGCCGACCGCGCCGAGTACTATTTCAAGCTGGCGCGCGACGGCGAGCCATACGACGTCGACACCCGCGAGCCGATGAAAGCGTCTACGATAGTTTTGTTTTCGCTCGTCGCGGGTATTATCGTCGGCTTTATCAGCGTTACGGCTATGAAAAACCAACTGAAGTCGGTAACTCCGAACAACAGCGCGCGGGAATACATAATCAAGGATTCACTCAAGCTAAGCTACGAGAACGATCGATTCCTCTATCGGAACGTATCGCGCACCGCCCGACCGAAAGAATCCTCCGGCAGCGGAGGCGGCGGCAGCTCCACCCACACCTCCTCCTCCGGTCGCTCCCACGGCGGAGGCGGCGGCAAATTTTAGCGGGGCGGGCGGGTACGACCCGCGGCAAGAGTCAGGGTTTGCTACAGCGAGGTCACAGTTTCTACCTCATCAATGGTCGAAAAAAGCCGCCCCCGCGGCTTTTTTCGAGACAGCGCGGAGCAGCGGGATTACAATTACGGCAGCGGGGACGACCCGCGACAGAAGTCAGGCGGGTACGACCCGCGGCAGAAGTCAGGGTTTGTTACAGCGAGGTCACAGCTTCTACCTCATCAATGGTCGAAAAAAGCCGCTGGGGCGGCTTTTTTCGAGACTGCGCGGAGCGGGGGGATTATGATTGCGGCGGGCGGGTACGACCCGCCGTAATGCTCATGCGCCATAAAGTAACACACAAGAATTTGATTGACAACAACCTCCATTCCGATATTATCAGAGCGCATACGCGCTTCCGAAATATTTCCGAAATCTGCGAGAACTATTGCAGATGTTCGATATAAGAGGTATACTTGATATGAACAACTGAATAGAAGTGTCTTCGGGGCAGGGTGAAATTCCCGATTGGCGGTAAAGTCCGCGAGCGTAAAAGCGCATGATTTGGTGCAATTCCAAAACCAACAGTATAGTCTGGATAAAAGAAGATGATATGGACTTTCAAAACAGCTACACAATGTTTTGCGTTCTATAAATTTTCAGCACCCAAAAGGCATTTCCTTTTAGGTGCTATTTTTCTACACAATGGAGGAAATTCATATGAACAGCAAAACTAAAAAAATCACAACAATCGGTATGCTATGTGCAATTACATATGTAATCATGGTCGTTGGCAGAATACCTGTCGTGTTATTTTTGAAATATGACCCGTCAGACGTTATAGTTACTTTAGGCGGACTGATTTGGGGGCCGATGACTTCTTGCATTGTATCGGTTATTGTAGCGACTATTGAAATGATAACAGTTAGTGACACAGGAATTTTAGGTTGTAT
>CAJFKR010000064.1 GCA_904386005.1 Candidatus Flemingiibacterium merdigallinarum | reverse complement strand
GATTAGTCGGGCTTGAAAATGTCTATGTCAGCTGCCCCGGCGAGGTGACGACGTTGATCTGCATACTTCGCGCGCTTGAGGAGAAGTTCCCGAGCTTCTGTGCCGAGATACGAATCGGGAACGCAATCTGGAACGCGTCGCGGCAGTAATTAGAGCGCGACGCATTAGTAATTAGAGCGCGTCGCGGCAGCAATTGGAATGTGCCGCGGCAGAAAACCGAACAGTATCGCATAATGCACTCCGCCGCAATTGCCGCGAGTATGTGAAATATCAATGGTGGAACAGGCGGATGCCGCACATAGCCATTGTGATTCCGTATTTGTCGCAGACCTCGATTACATTGTCGTCGCGGATTGAACCGCCGGCTTCGACGATATACGACACGCCCGAACGGTGCGCGCGCTCGATATTATCTCCGAACGGGAAGAACGCGTCCGAGCCGAGCGAAACTCCGCTGACCTTGTCGAGCCACTTGCGCTTTTCCTCGCGGGACAGCGGGTCGGGACGACAAGTAAAATACTGCTGCCACGCGCCCTCGTCGAGAACGTCGAGATAATCGTCCGAGATGTAGACGTCGATAGTGTTGTCTCGGTCGGGGCGGCGAATCTCCGGCTTGAACGGCAGTGACAGCACCTTCGGATGGCTGCGCAGGAACCAGATGTCCGCCTTGTTTCCGGCGAGTCGGGTGCAGTGGATGCGCGACTGCTGACCCGCGCCGATGCCGATCGCCTGTCCGTTGTACGCGTAGCAGACCGAGTTTGACTGCGTGTATTTCAGCGTGATCATTGCAATAAGCAGATCGCGCTTTGCCGAATCGGGAAGCTCCTTGTTCTTTGTGACGATATTGTCGAACAGATGGTCGTCGAGCTTGATCTCGTTGCGTCCTTGCTCGAAGGTTATGCCGAATACCTGCTTTCTCTCGATCGGGTCGGGGCGGTAATTCGGATCCATTTTGAGGACACAGTAGGTGCCCTTGCGTTTGCCTTTGAGGATTTCGAGCGCACGGTCGGTGTACGACGGCGCGATTATTCCGTCCGAAACCTCGCGTGCGAGGAAAGACGCCGTCTGCTCGTCGCACTCATCCGACAGCGCGACGAAGTCTCCGTATGACGACATTCTGTCAGCTCCGCGGGCGCGCACATACGCGGTCGCGATGTCCGACAGCTCTATTCCATCGACGAAATAGACTTTCTTCAGCGTATCGTCGAGCGGCACAGCTACCGCCGCGCCTGCCGGCGAAACGTGCTTGAATGAAGCCGCCGCCGGAAGTCCGGTCGCCTCCTTGAGTTCCCGCACGAGCTGCCCCGTTCAGCACCTCGAACGGCAGCTCTCCCTGTTCCATATAAACCCGCGCCGGTTTCTGATTCGGGTTACAGCCGTATTTTAATTCAAGCTCTTTCATTTTCAATCTCCTTTATTATTGTATAGCCGCGCCGCCGCGTTTCAATTCCTGCAGCGACGCGGTTTCAAAATATTATCTACCTATATTATAACGCGGGGCGCATGATTTGTCAAGGTGCGCAATCGGAATCGGCGGCAATATATCATTCTGCACATTATTGACATTATACGGATATCGATTTTTTATCGGCATCCGTATTTTTTTACATAAAGGGATTGAAATATCTGTCGGCGCGTAGTATAATATATAGTGTGGGATTATGGAAACTTCAACGAAAGGAATTTGACCATGCCTGAAACTTATACTGTTGAACTGTCAAAAATAATCAAAGAATTCTCACTTGAAAAAATATATCTCCCCGACGACCCCGAAAAAATCCTGATACACCTGACCGACGTCAACCGCCCGGGATTGCAGCTCGCCGGCTTCTTCGACCACTTCGAGCCGCAGCGAATCCAAATAATCGGCAAGGTCGAGCATAAATACCTCGAATTTCTCGACGACGAGCAGCGGCGCGCGTCGATTATGGGCTTTCTCGAAACCAAGCCGGTAGCGGTCGTGTTCTCGTCGTCGCTCGAAATTTTCCCCGAGTTCATCGAGCTGGGCGAATATTTCGAGGTTCCGGTGCTGCGCACCGCCGAAATGACGAGCGCGTTCATGGCCGCGTTGATAGCTTCGCTCAACTTAAGTCTCGCGCCGCGCATCACGCGCCACGGCGTTTTGGTTGAAGTCTACGGCGAGGGAATACTGATCCTCGGCGACTCGGGCGTCGGCAAATCAGAGACGGCGATTGAGCTGGTCAAGCGCGGACACAGACTGATTGCCGACGACGCGGTCGAAATCAAGCGAGTGTCGGCAAAGACGCTCGTCGGCAGCGCGCCCGAAATCATCCGTCACTACGTCGAGCTGCGCGGCATCGGAATTGTCGACGTGCGGCGTATCTTCGGTATGGGCGCGGTCAAGAATACCGAAAAAATCGACTACATCATCAACCTCGAGCCGTGGGTGCAGGGCAAAATGTATGACCGCTTCGGACTTGAGACCGAATACACAGAGATACTCGGCATCCGCATTCCGACTACCACGATACCTGTAAAGCCGGGACGCAACCTCGCGATCATCCTCGAAATCGCGGCGATGAACAACCGTCAGAAGAAGATGGGCTACGACACCGCGGTTGAATTCAACAAGAAGCTCATGGGACAGATGGGCATCGAGCAGTAACAGCAACATTATATCGGCGCCGCGAAAAAAACGCGTCGCCAAATGAAAGGAAAGATATCATGACACTTGTAATCATGGCTGCCGGAATGGGCAGCCGCTACGGCGGACTCAAGCAGCTCGACCCGATAAACCGTCACGGCGAGTTTATAATCGACTATTCGATTTACGACGCGGTCAGAGCCGTCTTTGATAAGGTTGTATTTATAATTAAGGAAGAAAATCTCGCCGACTTCCGCGAGACGGTATCGAAGCGAATCGAGGGCTCGGTCAAGGTGGATTTCGCGTTCCAGCGGCTTGACAACATCCCTGACGGCTTCTCGATTCCAGAGGGGCGCACCAAGCCCTGGGGAACCGGACACGCGGTGCTTGCCGCCGCAGATGTGGTGAACGAACCGTTCGCGGTCATAAATTCTGACGATTTTTACGGTAGCGACGCTTTTGTCAAGCTGCACGACTTCCTCCTTACGCAAAAGGACGCAAAGTCGGACGGCAAGGCGCACTACGCGATGGCCGGCTACATACTGGAAAACACGATTACCGAAAACGGCTATGTCTCGCGCGGAATCTGCGAGGTCGAGAACGGACATCTCGTCCGCGTGACCGAACGCACGAAGATACAAGAAAATTCGGGCGTGATTCAGTACAACGAGAACGACGTCTGGCACGACCTCGACCGCAAGGCGGTCGTATCGATGAACTGCTGGGCGTTCACTCCGGCGGTGTTCGACGCGCTCAAATCCGGCTTCACGAAATTCATGCGCGAGCTTCCCGACAGCGAGAACCCGCAGAAAGCCGAATTTTTCCTGCCGTTTTTAATCCAGAGCTGCATTGACGACGGCAGCTGCGACGTGCGGGTGCTCGAAACCGGCGCGAAGTGGTACGGCGTGACCTACCGCGAGGATAAGCCGAGATTTGTCGCTTTCATCGAATCCGAGACCAAAACCGGAGCGTATCCGGACGGGCTGTGGAAATAGTTATTAGTTGTTAGTTATTAGTTATTAGTTATTTGTAAAGGAGAAATTATCATGTCCATTCTTGTCACCGGCGGTGCCGGATTTATTGGGTCTCATACTGTAGTCGAGCTGCTCGCAGCCGGAAAAGAAGTTGTCATTGCCGATAACTTTATCAATTCGAAGCCGGTCGTGCTCGACCGCATCCGCCAGATTTCGGGCAAGGACTTCAAGTTCTACAACGTCGACCTCTGCGACAAGACCGCACTCGAGGTTGTATTCGCGTCCGAGAAGATCGACTCGGCAATACACTTCGCCGGACTGAAAGCAGTCGGCGAGTCGGTTTCGATTCCGCTTCGCTACTACCAGAACAATCTCATCAGCACGTTGAATCTCTGCGAGCTGATGGCAAAATACAACTGCAAGAACATTGTATTCAGCTCGTCCGCGACCGTATACGGCAAGCCCGCGAGCGTGCCGATAAAAGAAGATTTCCCGAACTCGGCGACCAACCCGTACGGCGAGACCAAGCTGATGATAGAGCACATTCTAAAGGACCTCTATCGCGCCGATTCCGAGTGGAACACCGCGATACTCCGTTACTTCAATCCGATCGGAGCGCATGAGAGCGGTCTCATCGGCGAGGATCCGAGCGGGATCCCGAACAACCTCATGCCCTATATCACGCAGGTTTCGATTGGCAAGCGCGAATGCCTGTCGGTTTACGGCAACGACTATGCTACTCACGACGGCACCGGCGTCCGCGACTACATCCACGTCGTCGACCTCGCGAAGGCGCATCTCGCCGCGCTCAACTGGCTTAGTAACAAGCCCGGGCTCGATATATTCAACATCGGCACCGGTCACGGCTATTCGGTACTTGACATAGTCAAAGCCTACGAAAAGGCTACCGGTAAGAAGATAAACTACAAAATCGCGCCCCGCCGCCCGGGCGACATCGACGAGTGTTACGCTGACCCGACAAAAGCGCGCGAGGTACTCGGCTGGGAAGCCAAGCTCGGCATCGACGAAATGTGTCGCGACGCCGCGAGGTGGCAGGAAAAGAATCCGAACGGCTACGACGCGTAAGCCGGTTTACGACCACTTTGATATTACAAAAGGAAAAATGAAATGATAAACAAAGAATTTTTCGGCAAAAAGCCTGACGGCAGCGAGGTTTACGCCTACACGCTGACAAATAAATCCGGCGCGTCCGCTCGGATTCTCACAATGGGCGGCATTTTAGCGAATCTGTATATGCCCGACCGCGACGGAAAGCTCGCGGATGTGATATTCGGTTTCGACAGCGTCGACGATTACCTGAACGGCGGCGGATATCAGGGCGCGCTCATCGGTCGCTACGGCAACCGCATCGGCAGCGGACGCTTCACCCTGAACGGCGTCACCTACCAGCTCGCGCTGAATGACAACGGCAAGAACCACCTGCACGGCGGCAATGTCGGCTTCAATCAGAAGCTGTGGGACGCGGTTCCGTTTGAAACTTCCGACAGCTGCGGGCTGATTCTGACCCTGACCAGCCCCGACGGCGAGGAAAATTACCCGGGCAAGCTCGACGTCAAGGTCACCTACACCTTGACCGACAAGAATGAGCTGAAAATCCATTACGAAGCCGAGAGCGACGCCGACACTATCGTCAACTTAACGAACCACTCCTACTTCAACCTCGGCGGTTATTCCTCGGGAAATATCCTCGACCACACGCTCTGGGTCGACGCCGATTCGATCACCGAGATAAACGGCGATCTCATCGCGACCGGCAAGGCATATCCGGTGGGCGGCACGCCGTTCGACTTCCGCACTCCCGAAAAAATCGGCGCGCGCATCGAAGCGGACGACCCGCAGATCAAGTTCGGCGGCGGATATGACCACAACTATAACCTCAATAAAGGTTCGGATTTTGCAAAAGCCGCCGAGCTGTACGACGAGAAATCAGGTCGTGTCATGAGCGTTTACACCGACCAGCCTGGCGTGCAGATCTACACGTCAAACATGATGAACGGCGACGTAAAGTTCAAGGGCGGGCTTTCGCAGTTCCCGCGCAGCGCCGTCTGCCTTGAGACGCAGCACGCGCCCGACTCGCCGAATCATCCTGAATTCCCGACGACCACGCTTCGCGCGGGCGAGAAATATGACACGACTACAGTATACGCGTTCGACGTGAAATAATCGACAATCTATACGCACGTTCGGTATTAAACAATTTTAGATTGAATACACGCGTTCCTGTCAAGCGAACACCTGTCCCTGCACGCCTTGCCATATGGCAGGGCGTGCTGTAAATATTTTGTATTTCGAGGTCATATGTTAGATATCCTGATTGACACCGCGCTCGACGCGCTGAAAATGCTGCCGTTCCTACTTTTGGTATACCTTGTCATCGAGTTTGTAGAACACAAGGCGCTCGACCGGCTGTGCGCCGCCTTTTCGAGCGAACGGCTCGGAGTCGTCAGCGCGGCGGCGCTCGGACTCTTTCCGCAGTGCGGCTTTTCAGTCGCGGCGGCAAATCTCTATTCGGAGCACCTTATCACCGCCGGCACGCTCATCGCAGTATTCATATCTACATCTGACGAGGCGATACCGATCATATCGTCGCACCCCGAGAGTCTCGGCTGGCTTGTATGGCTGCTGCTCGTCAAGTTTGTCTACGCCGTGCTGATAGGCTTTATAGTCAATCTTGTGTTTAAGCTGACTAAGCTCGACCGCGCGCACAGCGAGTCGCACAGTCATTCGAAGCATATCCATGAGAGCGGAGTACACCACCACTGCGCCGAGTGCGACTCGAACAGCGGCATTATAATAAACGCGCTCAAGCGGACAGTCTCGATATTTGTATTCATATTCATAATCGGTCTTGTGTTAAACGGACTGATTTATTTCATTGGCGAGGAACGCATTTCGTCGCTGCTGCTCACAAACAGCATAGCGCAGCCTTTTGTCGCGGCTTTGATCGGACTGATACCGAACTGCGCGGCAAGCGTCGTATTGACCGAGCTGTTCATTTCGGGCACGCTCAGCTTCGCGTCGCTCTGTGCCGGGCTTTGCGCCGGAGCGGGAGTCGGAATACTCGTGTTGTTCCGAGTCAATCATTGTATGAAGCAGAATTTCGCGATTTTGGGCCTTTTGTACCTGTCGTCCGCGCTGATAGGTCTGGTAATACAGCTGGTAATGTGAAACGTCCAAAATAATCGTCCGCGCTGTAATATATTTGATATAAACGACAATATATACTGTCGGCTACCTGTATATAATTTCCAACAATTGTAAAGGATTGTCTTAATGTTCGAAAAGCTTGAAGATACCGAGATTAATTTTAACAAATTATCCGACGAGCTGGCGACTCCGGAGGTCGCCGCCGACCCCGAGAAATTCGCCCGACTGATGCGCGAGCACAAGCGCCTGACTCCGATAATCGAAAAATACCGCGAATATAAAAAATACACGTCGCAGCAAAAGGAAGCCGAGGAGCTGCTGAATTCGTCCGACAGCGACCTTTACGAGCTTGCCGAGATGGAGCTGGCCGACGCCAAGGAAAAGCTGCCCGAAATTGAGAAGGAGCTGCAGATTCTGCTGCTGCCGCACGACCCGAACGATGAGAAAAACGTCATACTTGAAATACGCGGCGGAGCGGGCGGGGAAGAGGCCGCGCTCTTCGCGTATGTGTTATACCGTATGTATACGATGTACGCCGCGCGCGTCGGCTGGAAAACCGAGATTATTAACTGCAACGAGACCGAGCTCGGCGGCTTTAAGGAGGTCACGTTCATGATCGAGGGCGACGGCGCGTATTCGAGACTCAAATTCGAGTCGGGCGTTCACCGCGTCCAGCGCGTACCCGAGACCGAGGCGCAGGGACGCATCCATACGTCGACCGCGACGGTAGCCGTGCTGCCCGAGGTCGAGGAGGTCGAAGTCGAGATAAACCAGTCCGACCTGATAATCGAGACCTGCAAATCAAGCGGCGCGGGCGGTCAGCACGTCAACAAGACCGAGTCGGCGATCCGTCTTATCCACAAGCCGACCGGAATCGTAATTGAGTGTCAGGACGAGCGCTCGCAGTTCAAGAACCGTGACAAGGCGCTGAAGCTGCTGCGCACGAAGCTATACGACATGAAGCAGGCTGAACAGGACGCGAAGATAGCGTCCGAGCGGCGCAGTCAGGTCGGCACCGGCGACCGCAGCGAGCGGATCCGCACCTACAATTACCCGCAAAGCCGCGTCACCGACCACAGAATCGGGCTGACAATGCACTCGCTCGAAGCTTTCCTCGACGGCGACCTTGACGAAATGCTCGACGCGCTCGCGACCGCCGACACAGCAGCCAAGCTCGCGAAAAGCATCGAGGGCTGATATGAAAACCGAATTTTGTAAAATCGGCGCGCTCGCACAGGGGCGCGCGCCTGACGCGAGCGACGCGGAAATACTCGACCGCGCCGCCGCGATACTGCGCTCGGGCGGACTTGTCGCGTTCCCGACCGAGACGGTATACGGTCTCGGCGCAAACGCGCTCGACGCCGAGGCCGCGAAGAAAATCTACGCAGCCAAAGGCAGACCGAGCGACAATCCGCTGATTATACACATCGCCGACGTCGCCGACGCTGACAAATACTGCTATACGAATGAGCTGTACCGCGAGCTCGCCGCGCGTTTTTTGCCCGGACCGCTGACTGTGATACTGAAAAAGCGCGATGTGATTCCGCTCACCGTCACCGGCGGGCTGGACACAGTCGCGGTGCGTCTGCCGTCCGACCCGACCGCGCGCGAGCTGATACGCCGCGCCGGAATTCCGATCGCCGCTCCGAGCGCGAACCGTTCAGGCAAACCGAGTCCGACAAAAGCCGAGCACGTGCTCGAGGACATGGACGGTCGAATCGAGATGATCATAGACGGCGGCGAATGTAAGATAGGTCTTGAGTCTACAATTGTCAGTATATCCGACGGTCACCTGAACCTGCTGCGCCCGGGCGGAATCACAGTCGAAATGCTCGAGGAAGTTTGTCCGGTCAGCATCGACAAGGCAGTCACCGAGAAGCTGTCCGACGGCGAGCGCCCGCTCGCGCCCGGTATGAAATACCGTCATTACGCGCCGGACACCAAGGTCGTATTGCTCGACGGCAGCGACGCGGAGGTCGCTGATTATATAAAGCGGAATGCGCCGAATGGCAAAATCGGGCTGATTCTGTCAGATAATGACGCGCATCTCGCAGCCGGTACCGACGCGAAGCTGCTGACCTTTGGCGACAGCGACATTGACGAAGCGCACAGCTTGTTCGCGCTACTGCGCGAGGTCGACCGACTCGGCTGCGACGTCATATACGCGCGTCTGCCGGACAAGCAGGGAATCGGGCTCGCGGTTTACAACCGAATTTTAAAGGCGGCAGGTTATGAAATCCTGCGGCTTGGATGAATATATAAGAGCGGCGAAATCACTGCCGGAAACAGGCTGTATTTACTGATAATAGTCAGTCTTCCAATATACGTAAAATAACCGTATTATAGTCAGTCCGGTTATGCAGCCGGACAAATAAATTTTAAGGATAGATCGAATGGCGAAGAAAACAATCGATACAGAGCACAACTCAACCGGTCCCGCCGCGGAGATAACCGATCAGGCGATAACCGATACGGTCAGAACCAACTTCATGCCCTACGCTATGTATGTAATACGCGAGCGGTCGATACCCGAAATAGACGGCTTCAAGCCCTCTCACCGCAAGCTGCTTTATACTATGTATAAAATGGGGCTGATGACCGGTCAGCGCACCAAGAGCGCGAATGTAGTCGGGCAGACAATGCGGCTGAATCCGCACGGCGACGCGGCGATATACGAAACGCTGGTTCGACTGACTCGCGGCAACGAATCGCTGCTGCACCCGTTCATCGACTCAAAGGGCAGCTTTGGCAAGCAATACAGCCGCGACATGGCATACGCCGCGTCGCGTTACACCGAAGTCAAGCTCGACCCGTTCTGTGCCGAGCTATTCCGCGGCATCGACAAGAACGCGGTCGATTTCTGCGACAACTACGACGCGACGATGAAAGAGCCGGTGCTGCTGCCGACGACCTTTCCGAATCTGCTCATCTCGCCGAATCTCGGTATCGCGGTCGGAATGACTACGAATATATGCTCGTTCAACTTAGCTGAAATCTGCGACGGCACGATACAGCTGCTCCGAAAGCCGGATACGCCGGTCGACAAGCTGCTCGACATCATTAAATCCCCCGATTTCCCGGGCGGCGCGTATCTCATCTACGACCGCGCCAAGCTGAAAGCGATATACGAAACCGGACGCGGCAGCTTCACACTGCGCTCGAGGTATTCGTATGAGAAAAAGGACAACTGCATCGACATCACGCAGATACCTTATTCCACTTCGATAGAACTTATCATGAAGCGAATCGGCGACCTTGTCAAAGAGGGCAAGCTCAAGGAGATCACCGATTTCCGCGATGAAATCGACCTGTCCGGCTTCAAGCTGACGCTCGATCTGCGGCGCGGCACCGACCCGGACAAGCTGATGGCGAAGCTCTACAAGCTGACGCCGCTCGAGGACGACTTTTCCTGCAACTTCAACATCCTGATCGACGGTACTCCGCGTCAGCTCGGCGTCGTCGGAATGCTGAAGGAATGGATATCCTTCCGCATGGAGTGCGTCAGACGCGAGCTGTCGTTTGACCTTATGAAGAAGCAGGAGAAGCTGCACCTGCTGCTCGGACTCGGCAAAATACTGCTTGACATCGACAAGGCGATAAGGATTGTCCGCGAGACCGAGGTCGAAGCCGACGTCGTCCCGAATCTGATGGAGGGCTTCGGCATCGACGAGGTGCAGGCCGAATACATCTCCGAAATCAAGCTGCGCTATCTGAACCGCGAATATATAATCAATCGAATCAAGGAAATCGAGGATCTGCAGAAGGAAATCGCCGACCTGAAAACTAAAATCGGCGACGACGTCAAGGTGCGCGAGCACATCGCCGCCGAGCTGCGCGACATCAAGAAAAAATACGCGAAGCCACGCCAGACCCAGCTCATTTATCCCGAGGACATCTCGCTTCCCGAACCGGAGGACGAGGAAGAAAGCTATCCGGTGCGAGTCTATGTCACGCGCGACGGCTACTTCAAGAAAATCACCCTACAGTCGCTGCGCGGCAATGACGAGCAGAAATTAAAGGACGGCGACGAGGTTGTCTTTGAGACCGAGACTGACAATCGCTCAGAACTGCTATTTTTTGGCAGCAAAGCTCAGTGCTACAAGGCAAGACTCGCCGAGATTGAGCCGGTCAAAGCGTCGCAGCTCGGCGACTATATACCGGCGAAGCTCGGCTTCGACGACGGCGAGACGCTCTGCGGTTTCGCGGTCGTAGACGAGTACCGCGACAGCGACAATATGATATTCATATTCGAGAACGGCAAGGGAGTCCGCGTGCCGCTCACCGCGTATCAGACCAAGACCAATCGGCACAAGCTCACCGCGGCGTTCTCGGACGCGTCGCCGGTCGTCGCGGTCATTCACGAGCGCGAGCCGATGAAGCTGCTGCTCCAAAACAGCCAGCACAAAGCGATAATCATATCGAGCGAGCTAATTTCACAAAAAGCCACCCGCTCGTCAGCCGGAGTGCAGCTGATGAATCTGAAAGGCGCGCAGAAGCTCGTCGCGGTCACGCGCGACTTCGAGGGCAAAATCGCGAACCCGAAGAAATACGAAAAGACAAAGCTGCCCGCGACTCCGGTGCTGCTCGACGAATACGACCTCGAAAAGCAGCAGCTGACGTTTGAGTGATAACTGACCTTTGAGTGATAAGGTAAGCTACAGCGTCGCCGACCGCGGTTGGCAAAAACGGCACGCGGCATCATTTCAACTCATGCCGTCGCGGTCAGTGCAAAGCCCGATATGTGACAAATACAGGTGCAATCAATCATATGAATCAAATCAGAAATTATCCGGTCGCAGAGGTTACGCGCAAGGCGCAGGCTTCGCTCGAGGCGGGACATCCGTGGGTTTTCGACGCCGAGGTGAAGTCGCTGTCGACCGAACCCGAAAACGGCTGTCTCGTCGATGTGGTCAGCGACAAGGGACGATATCTCGGTACCGGTATCTACAGTGCAAAGTCAAAAATACGTGTTCGTATATTGTCAAGAAACGCGAACGACAAGTTCGACGAAGCCTTTTGGCGTCGTCGAGTCGGCTACGCGTGGAGCTATCGACGCGCGGTAATGGGAAGCGATTTATCCTGCTGCCGTGTGATATTCGGCGAAGCCGACCACTTCCCGGGACTGGTAGTCGACCTGTTTTCCGACCTGCTTTGCGCGCAGGTGCTGTCGGTCGGAATGGAGCGGCTGAAGCCGCTGCTGCTGCCGATAATCGCCGAGACGCTCGAGCGCGACGGCATAAAGCTACGCGGCATATACGAGCGCGACGACGTCCATGTCCGCGAGCTCGAGGGGCTGCCTCTGTACAAGGGCTGGTTTGAAGGCTGGCCTCACACCGGCGAGCCGACTACGATAATAAACGAAAACGGCGTATTATACAACGTCGACGTCGAGAACGGGCAAAAGACCGGCTTCTTCCTCGACCAGAAGTACAACCGCCGCGCCGTCGCGGCGCTTGCCAAGGGCAAGCGTGTGCTCGACTGCTTTACGCACACCGGCTCGTTCGCGCTGAACGCCGCGAGGGGCGGGGCAGAGCGGGTGACCGCGGTCGACATCTCCGAGAGCGCGATTGAGCTTGCCAAGTCAAATGCCTGTCTCAACTCGCTCGACGACAAAATCGAGTTTGTCGCGTCGGACGTGTTCTACCTGCTGCCGAGCCTTGAGCGCGCCGGCGGCAAGCCGTATGACTTTATCATCCTCGACCCTCCCGCGTTCACCAAGTCTCGTTCGACAATAGACTCGGCGGCGCGCGGCTACAAGGAGATAAATTTCCGCGCGATGAAGCTGCTGCCGCGCGGCGGATTCCTCGCGACCTGCTCCTGCTCGCACTTCATGGAGGACAGTGCGTTCAGACGTATGCTAAAGAGCGCGGCGCGCGACGCGTCGCTCGAATTACGGCAGATCGAGGAGCGCCGGCAGTCGCCCGACCACCCGATTCTCTGGGGCGTGCCCGAGACCGAATATCTCAAATTCTACATCTTCCAAGTCGTCTGAGCCGCGAATTGACTATTGACAAATCAACTCGGCTGTTCTATAATATATTCGTTGATATTCATAATAGGAGAGCTTCGATTATCGAAGCGGTGCTGTAACATGGAAATTTCACTTTGGGGCGATAACATCCCCTATCTCGACGTCGGCGCGGATACGCCGAACAGTATGACTACATATTTTATCGAAACCGATAAGCCGCTGCCCTGTATCGTCGTACTGCCCGGAGGCGGCTACTCGGAGCGCGCGCCGCATGAGGGCGAGCCGATCGCGAAATTCTTCAACTCGCGCGGAATGCACGCCGTCGTCGTCAACTACCGCGTCGCGCCGAACCGCTATCCCGCGCCGCTCGCCGACGCGCAGCGCGCGATCAAGCTACTGCGCGCGAGGGCGGATGAGTGGAAAATCGATCCGGATTCGATAGTCACGCTCGGCTTCTCGGCTGGCGGACACCTGTCGGGCGCCTGCGCTACGCTCGAGGATGTCACTGCGGCACGAGTCGGCGCGGACGAGGTTGACCGTCAGTCGGCGCGTCCGAACGGCGCGATTCTCTGCTACGCCGCGCTGTCGAACAACGAGGAGTGGGGCAACTACGCCTGCGGCGAGAATCTGCTCGGTCGCGCGCGCTGCCGACTCGAATCGGACTATTTCTCGATTGAAAATCGCGTCACCGACGAGACTCCGCCGGTGTTCATGTGGCACACGTCCGACGATCCGGTCGTCAATGTCAAAAACGCGCTCGTGTTCGGCGAGCGTATGCGCGAGCACAACCGCAAATTCGAGCTGCACATCTACCCGCACGGTCAGCACGGGCTCGGACTCGCGCCTGACACCGAGGACGTCATAAATTGGGCGCCGCTCGCCGCCGACTGGGTCATGCTGAATATTTATAAGAAATAAACCGCGCCAGCGGATATATTCGTCTGGTTGCCAGCCGTATTTTTCCGTCTTTCGAGTCTCGCGACTCATGCAACAACATTGAATACAATCTTCGACTTAGATTTCACATCGTAAAATCGTCATATAATATCGACACAGAAAGGAAAGACTTCGTGTAAGCGAAGTCATGGTCATAGTAATGCAATTAAAACTCTGGGACAAGGAAATCCCCTATCTTGACGCCGGCGCGGATACGCCGAACCGCATGACTACATATTTCATCGACACCGATAAGCCGCTCCCCTGTATCGTCGTATACCCGGGCGGAGGCTACGCGATGCGCGCGCCGCATGAGGGCGAGCCGATCGCGAAGTTCTTCAACTCACGCGGTATGCACGCCGTCGTCGTCGACTACCGCGTCGCGCCGAACCGTCATCCCGCGCCGCTCGCCGACGCACAGCGCGCTGTCAAAATTGTCCGCGCTCACGCCGACGAGTGGAAGATAGACCCGAATCGCGTCGTAACGCTCGGTTTCTCGGCCGGCGGACACCTCGCGGCTTCGACCGTCACGCTCGATGACGTCTCCTGCGAAGGTCACACTCCCGACGATATCGACAAATACTCGGCGCTGCCGAACGGCGCGATACTCTGCTATCCGGTAATCGACGTCACCGACAAATTCGGTCATGTCGGCAGCGGTCAGAATCTGCTTGGTGAAAAGTATAAATATGAGGAAAACTATTTCTCGCTTCAGCACCGCGTCACTGACAAGACGCCGAAATGCTTCCTGTGGCACACATCCGACGACGGCGGAGTCAATGTCAAGAATTCGCTCGTATTCGCTGAGCGGCTTCGCGACCACGGTATACAGTTCGAGATGCACATCTATCCGCACGGCGCGCACGGACTCGGTCTCGCCGAGGGCACGCCGGACGTCAGCCAGTGGGCAAATCAGGCTGCCGACTGGGTTCTGCGCAATATATAATGTATATAATTGTGCATAATACATAAAAATATATCAATCGTTTTTTGCGTTCAATCAACAGATAATCGCGAAAAACGATTGATTTTTTCTTTCTGATGTGATATAATATTTCTAATATCATCTGAAATGGATTTAAAGGTGAACTTATGACAAAAAGAATACCGCAAGTTCTCATTTTTATTGACATTTTTATATTATTATTTTTATTTTCCGCCTGCACGGACGCCACCGAAAATAACGACGACGCTGTGACTGACAGTCAGGAGAATACCGACGACGGCGAATATCTCTATATAGTTAAGGACGGAGTCACCGATTTTTGGGTCATCCGCAGCGACTATACCGAGGGCGCCGAGGTTCAGGCGGCCGTCGCAATCCGCAAGGCGATCGGCGAGGCTACCGGTGTCGAGCCGGGAATTACGACCGACTGGGAGAAGAATTCGATTTATGAACACGAGATTATCATCGGCGAGACCCTGCGCGAGGAGACCGGCTACAAGATTGACCGCGTCGCGCTCGGCGAGACCGGATATATAATCAAGGAAGTCGACGGAAAGATCTACATCTCCGGCGGTATGGACCCGGGCACGACGCTCGCGGCCGAATATTTCATCGACACTTTCGTAAAGCCGGGCGGAGATATAAAGATCCCGGTCGGATATGAATATATAGTCTACCATCAATATGACATCCCTGAGCTTTACATCAATATGAACCTCGTCGACGACAGCTATAAAATAGTCATTCCAGAATCGAGCGGCAAGACGATACTCGATGCCGCAGAAAAGCTGCGGAACGCGCTATATGATAAGACCGGTTTGATGCTCGAAATTGTGAAAGGCGATACCAGCGCCGAAAAGGCGTTCATCATCACCTTTGATAAGCCTGAGATTGACGGAGTTCACGAGATGTATGTGAACGGCTCAAGTCTGATTCTGTCGTCGAGCTCGTCACAAGGTCCGGCAGCCTGTGTCGACACATTCATCAGTATGTACCTCGACGGCAAGACCGGTAAATACAATTTCCCGGGTGATTTCCATTATCTTGACCTCGGGGATTACATAATCATAAATTATCCCGATTGAGCCTTGAACTGTTCTGTCAAAGGCTATACGACAACTCAACTTACGAAAGGAATTACATTCTATGAGAAAAATTTCTATTCTGCTCGCTATAGTGATGACGTTGACGCTGCTCTTTTCCTGTCAAAGCGACAGCGGCGAGACCGCGGACGTGCCGACCCGCGACCTGCTTGACGCGGCGATGGCGTTGTTCGACTCCGAGACTACACACGAACCGGTCCGCTACTATTCGGACGCGGAGGAGGGAAGCGCCGAATATCTTGACGAGGGTTACATGAGCTATATCTTTTACGGTGAGTTCGACGTCGAGATCCCCGCGCTGCCGCTTATAGATGAATTCGCGATGGCAGTGCCGTCCGGACTCTACGCGTTTGAAATTGATATTCTCAAGGCGAAATCCACTGCCGCGGCAAACGAGATAAAAGCTCTCGTTGATATGCGTATGGAGAACAAGCTCAAGACGCGCGGCGAGGTTGAGAATTATGACTCGTCGCAGCTGCCTGTGCTTGACAGCTGCGAGGTATACACCTCCGGCAGCTATGTTATCCTGCTCGCGACGCCTGACAACGAATCGGTCAAGAATACGATAGCCGAGCTGCTCGGTTCGGGCGACCAGCTCTCGGTCAATACTGATAATACCGAAGAAACTGCCGAAAATAACGACCAGATCGTCAATGTAATGTCACACGTCAATACGAACCTGACCGGCGGAGAAACCAGCTCCGCCGGTTCTTCGACGTCGGAAAATCCGAGCGAGCCGCCCGAAATGACCGTCACCTCATACAGCGGCAACAACCTTATCATTCTTGGCGGCAGCTGCACCGAGGGCGCGAAAATCCATGTGCGAGGCGGCGTTTCGGATAAGGTATTTTCTACCGACTACGGCAGCTGGATTGTCGAGGTCGAAATCGCGCCCGAGGGCGTGTCGAACCTGCTTGTCACGCAGGAAGAGCCGGGCAAGGGTGAGTCCGAGCCGATATCGATAACCGTCAAGCCGAGAACCGACGTCGACTTCTCGTCACAGGGAGTGTGTCAGGTCGCGTTCGGCGACGATATGCAGGGTCACTTCTTCGGACAGCTCGCCGACTGGGAGGGCACGAATCTGCTCTCCGACAACCAGATCGAGGGTCTGACCGGTCGTATCAAGACAAAGGTCGACTACCTCGCCGAGCGTGACTGCGAGCTGATTTATGTATTCGTCCCGAACCCGATGACCGTATACCCCGAGACTGTGCCTGAACGCTTCGTCAAATCGAACGCCGACACTACCCGCACCGAGCAGTATACCGAAGCCGCGCGTGCCGCCGGAGCTACGGTAATCGACCTCACCGACCTATTCAAAGAGCACCGCGACGACGAATTCAAGCTCTTTATGAAGACCGACTCGCACTGGACGTCATACGGCGCGTATCTCGGCTATTACGAGCTGATGAGCTACATCAGCGAGAGCTGGCCTGAAGCCGCTCCGATGGAAATCGAAGGCAACCTCGAGTTCTACCACAAATGGGTCAGCTGCGGCGATATGTTCACACACCTTGGTATACAGAACTCGCTTGTGCAGGAATACGCGACATTTGTCAAGTGGCTGGTTCCCACCGTGTCCAACCCCGAAATCTACGAGCCGAATATGACGCAGCTCACATTCGACCGTATCAATTCGACGACTACGATAAAAAATACAATTTCCGACGCGGATCTGCCGACCGCGATGATTATACGCGACTCGTTCTCGACCAACATATACAGCTTTCTCAACAACGCGTTTGCCGAGACCTACTGGCAGGCGATGTGGGACTACAAGCTCGACTATGACTATATCGAGCGCACCAATCCTGACTACTATATAATTCTTATAACTGAAAGAAATATAGACAATATCCTCGGCTAACTTGCAATGTTTACCAAAAGTGATTTAAGAAAACTCATAATCCCGCTTATCATTGAGCAGCTCCTCGGCATATCGGTCGGAATGTTCGACACGATGATGATCTCCTCACTCGGAGAGAGCGCGGTGTCGGGCGTATCGCTCGTCGATATGCTGAACGTGCTGATGATCAACATCTTCGCGGCGCTCGCGACTGGAGGCGCGGTCATCTGCGCACATGAAATCGGGCGCATTAAAGGAATCAACAGAACCGAAAATGACCAGAATAAAAAAACCGGCGACTATGCTGAAGCGCGTTTCGCGGCAAGACAGCTATTAATTGTGCTGCTCACCGCGTCGGTGCTGGTCGCGGTTGCCGCCTACATCGTGCGTGTGCAGCTGCTGCGCCTCTGCTTTGGCTCGATCGAGCCAGATGTAATGGACTACGCGCTGACATATTTTGTCATATCCGCAGTCTCATATCCATTTATCGCGGTATACAACGGACTCGCCGCGCTCTTCCGCACGATGGGCAATTCGCGAATCACAATGATCGCGTCGCTGCTGCTCAACATCATGAACATTATCGGCAACGCGCTGTTCATCTATGTGTTCAACTGGGGAGTCGCCGGCGCGGCGTGGTCGTCGACGATTTCGCGCGTGTTCGGCATGGTCATGCTGCTTGTCATTATTATGAACAAGCGGCACGACATTTACATAGACTTCCGCGAAAGCTTCCGACCGCATCTCGCGACGATAAAACGGATCCTGCGGATAGGAGTGCCGGGAAGTCTTGAAAACAGCGTGTTCCAGCTCGGACGGATTCTTGTAATCTCGATGATCGCCGGCTTCGGCACAGTGCAGACCGCGGCGAACGCGGTCGCGAACAACCTCGACTCGCTCGGTTGCATCCCGGGGCAGGCTCTCGGACTCGCGGTCATTACCGTTGTAGGTCAGTGCATTGGCGCGGGAGACCTCGTCGCGGCGCGCAAATACGAGCAGAAGCTGCTCAAATACGCGTATCTGTTCATGTTCATTTTGAATGTGACGATAATCGCCACACTGCCGCTTACATTAAAGCTATATTCGCTGTCAGACGAGACGATATCGCTCGCCACTACTCTGATTGTCATGCACAACGGCTTCGCAATGCTGTTCTGGCCGATGTCGTTTGTACTTCCGAACGCTCTAAGAGCGGCGCAGGACGTTCGTTTTACAATGATAGTATCAATTTTCTCAATGATAGCTTTCCGCGTATTCTTCAGCTGGGTCATCGGGGTACAGTTCGGCATGGGCACAATCGGAGTCTGGATTGCGATGATTTTCGACTGGATATTCCGCGGCGCGCTGTTCATCTGGCGGATACGCAGCGGACGCTGGCTGTCGAAGCTGCCCGAGGGAGTTAAAAAACAAGCTGAGATGAACGCGTAATTCATTATTGTACACGTAAAGGTGTAGATTTTGGCAAATTTATTTGATTACCTCGATTGGAGAGGCGACATCCCGATAACCGCGGATAAACTAAACGATATCGACCGCATGATTTTAGCGCAGCTCTCGTATTTTGATTTCAGCGGTTTTATCGAGCCGTCCGGTGACTGCTTCGACACGACCTTTTCGGTGCGCGAGCTCTGCGAATACATCTCCAACCCAAGCCATATGGCGAAGTTCCACATGGCAAACGACCGCCAGCTCGCTGACGCGCTTGCGAAATCGAAGCGTTTTTCCGATATTTTGCTCAAGGGTCCTATTGAAATCGTCAATTCCGACCGCGAGGAGCAGTTTGCGGCAGTGACCGCGCTGCTGCCTGACAACACCGCGGTCTGTATCTTCCGCGGTACCGACTGGTCACTGGTCGGCTGGAAAGAGGATCTGAACATGGCGCTCTCTGATCATCTGCCCGCGCAGCTCGATGCTATTGATTATATGAAGCGTCTGGCACAGCGTCACCGCGGCACAATACGTGTGATCGGTCACTCAAAGGGAGGCAACCTCGCGGTATACGCGTCGGCGTTCGCTGGGGAAGATTTGTCGCGCCGGATCATTGAGACTATAAATCTCGACGGACCGGGATTCAGCCGCGGCGTGATTGAATCTCCCGAATATAAACGCATCGAGCCGCGCATACGCACGATAATCCCGCAGTCGTCGCTTGTAGGCGTGATATTCGCGCACACCGGAAAATTCACGATTGTATCAAGCAGCGCGCCGAAGCTATTACAGCACGACCTGTATAGCTGGCATGTGCTCGGGTCGTCGCCGCTGACGCTGACCGAGCGCGACAGCTCAAGCCAGGTCGCGGAAACCGCGCTGAACGACTGGATCGAGTCGTTGAATACCGAACAGCGCGAGCGCTTTATAAGCGGCATTTGGTCATTGTTTGAAAGCGTCGGCGTGACTGAAATCACCGAAATTTTACGTGGTAAGAACACGCTGGTCTTGCTTGGAGCAATGTCGCATCTTGATGACGAAACGCGCTCGGTGATAAACGACACGCTCGCGCAGCTTCGCAAATCAGTCAAAAGCTCGCTTCTGACCGCGATGAATAAAAAATCTCCGTCTGAATCCAAATAAATTCTAAAAAACCTATTGACAAACCAGCGCAGATATGATATAATATATTTGTTGCGAAACAAGTCACAACATCAATAGGTTAATGCGAGAGTGGCGGAACTGGCAGACGCGCACGTTTGAGGGGCGTGTGGTTCTTACCATACGGGTTCAAGTCCCGTTTCTCGCACCAAAGCAATATAATCCGGATCAGTTCTTCCCTGTGGGGGACGGGTTCGGATTATTTGTTTATTTCGAGAGATATGAAAATACATATTTCCCAAACGGCGTTATAAAGCGCCCTGAATCC
>CAJFKR010000063.1 GCA_904386005.1 Candidatus Flemingiibacterium merdigallinarum | reverse complement strand
AACTACAGTGGCGCGCCGCTTTACTCGGGGCCCCTACCCCGAGCAGCGGCTTAGTTTGTGCGAATTATATTGTTTTTTACGACTTTTACAATCGCCTAGGTTTTACTATTGATACTATTATACCACGATTCGGGTGAATTTGCAATGACTTGGCGGAACTTTTCGACCTGATTCGAGCCGCAATTCAACGGCGACAAAGGGAAGCGCACGCTTCCCCTTGTCACATATAGTTTCACTTAATGTGTACGATGTTTCCATCGACCGCGAGTCTCCCCGCGCAGAACAGCTCGACCGCCTCGGGCAGCAGCTTCCATTCAGCCTGCTCCATTATGCGTCTCTGCAAAGTCTCGGGCGTGTCTCCGTCGACGACATCGACCGCCTTTTGTAGGATTATCGGACCGCCGTCGCAGACCTCGTTCACAAAATGTACGGTAGCGCCTGAAATCTTGACGCCCTTTGCGAGCGCGGCTTCGTGTACGTGCAGCCCATAGTAGCCGTCGCCGCAGAAGCTCGGAATCAGCGCCGGATGGACGTTGATAATGCGATTCGCGAACGCCTTGATGAAGCTCTCGTCAAGGATTATCATAAATCCGGCGAGTACGACAAGGTCAATGTTTCTCGCTTCAAGCTCGGCTGCGAGTGCTTCGGAATACGCCTTGCGGTCGGCGTAAGCCTTGCGTTCGAGAACAATTCCCTCGACGCCCTGATTCTTCGCACGCTCGAGCGCGTATGCTCCCGGCTTTGACGAAATCACTACAGTGACACGCCCGCTCTTGATTATCCCCGAATTTTCGGCGTCGAATATCGCCTGTAGATTTGTACCGCCGCCCGAAACCAGCACGGCGACATTTTTCATTCTTGTTTCCATATCGACCGAAACTTACGCCTCGAACTTCTTGCCGGTCAGAATCTCGTATGCTTCCACATACTTGTCGCGTGTCGCCTTGACGACATCATCCGGTAGCTCGGGCGCGGGAACCTTGCCCTTGTAGCCGTTGTTTGACAGCCAGTCACGCAGATACTGCTTGTCGTACGACGACTGTCCCTTGCCCGGTACGTAGTCTGCTGCCGGCCAGAAGCGGCTCGAGTCAGGAGTCAGCACCTCGTCTCCGAGTACCAGCTCGCCGTTCTCGTCAAGACCGAATTCGAGCTTCGTGTCGGCGATTATGATGCCGTGCTTTGCCGCGTAATCGGCGCAGATATTGTAGATTTCAATCGTCTTGTCGCGAATCTTCGACGCGAGCTCATCGCCGAGTTCATTTGCCATGTATTCGTAGTCGACGTTGATGTCGTGTCCCTCTGCGGCCTTGGTCGACGGCGTGAATAGCGGCTCCGGGAATTTGTCCGACTCGACAAGTCCGGGAGCTACCTTGTGACCGCAGACAGTCCCGTCTTTCTGATAGGATTCCCACGCGGAACCGGTGATATAGCCGCGGACTATGCACTCGAACGGAATCATCTTCAGCTTTTTGACAAGCATCGAGCGTCCCTTGAGACTCTCGTCATTTTTATACGGCTCGGGATATTCAGCGATATCTGTCGTGATTACATGGTTCTTGATAACATCCTTGGTCAGGTCAAACCAGAACATCGACAGCGAATTCAAGATAATGCCCTTGTCCTTTATCGGAGTCGGCATGATGACGTCATATGCCGAAATGCGGTCGGTCGTGACTATCAGAAGCTTGTCGTCTCCGGCGGAGAATATCGCGCGAACCTTGCCTTCAAACAGTTTATTGTCTGCCATAATTAAATCCTTTCATCTTTTTGTCGATGTTTTGTGACAGTTTTGCCAATTGTAGTCGGAATCCTTGCAAAAAGCCACAAAACTCGCGAGACTGAAAATATATTCCAGTCTCTGCTTTCAATAACACTTCCGCCGGAAGCCAGAGCATCCGGCGGTCAGTGCGATTTTTATATTTTGGTGCAGATCTGCGTAGTCGTTATAAACCTGCAAATCAGAGCGATTCGTTGAGCTTCCTGTCCTTTTCGATAACTCCGGCTTCCATTTCAGCTTTGAACGCTTCGAGCTTGCCTGCGAGCGTCTCGTCCGACAACGCGAGCATCTGTGCCGCGAGCAATGCCGCGTTCTGCGCGCCGTCAATAGCGACAGTAGCGACCGGAATACCGCTCGGCATCTGCACCATCGACAGAAGCGAGTCGAGTCCGTCCATAGTCGACGACTTTATCGGAATGCCGATAACCGGCAGTGTCGTATACGCCGCGAGCACGCCCGCGAGGTGCGCAGCCTTGCCGGCAGCAGCGATGATTACACCGAAGCCGTTAGCCTTTGCGTTTGACGCGAAGTCGTGCGCGAGCATAGGAGTGCGATGCGCGCTGATAATGTGGGCTTCATAGGGTATGTCCAGCTTCTTCAACTGGTTCAGACATTTTTCAACGACCGGCAGATCCGAATCGCTGCCCATTATAACCGCAACTTTTTTCAATTTGTTTTTCCTTTCGTTTTACACGATATCAGAGCGATTTTACGATGCGCTCGGTATCTGTCGCGATGACCAGCTCCTCGTTGGTCGGGATCAACCATACCTGCACCTTTGAGTCTTCGGTCGAGAGTCTGACGCTGTTCGGCTGATGGTGCATCTTCGCGTTCAGCTCCTTGTCGAGCTTTATGCCGTAGTACTCCATATCGGTGCAGACGCGCTCGCGCAGCTCGGGGTTGTTCTCGCCCATGCCGGCGGTGAATACGATGGCGTCGAGACCGTTCATAGCGGCGGTATATGAGCCGATATATTTCTTTATCTCATATGCCAATATGTTTGCGGCCAGCTTAGCGCGCTCGTTGCCTTCGAGTATCGCCGCCTCGATGTCGCGGCTGTCGCTCGAAAGTCCGGATACGCCGAGCATACCGCATTTCTTGTTCATGTAGTCGCTCATCTCTGCCGGTGTGTAGCCCTCGTGCTCCATTATGAATGTGACGATAGCCGGGTCGATAGAGCCGCAGCGGGTGCCCATCTCGACGCCGTCAAGCGGGGTGAAGCCCATCGACGTGTCGATCACCTTGCCGTCCTTGACCGCCGAAATCGACGAACCATTGCCGATATGGCAGGTGATTATCTTCGTGCCCTCGGTTCTGCCGAGCAGCTTGCACATCTCGCCCGAGACATATCTGTGCGACGTGCCGTGCGCGCCGTAACGGCGGATCGAATACTTCTCATACATATCATACGAGATTGCATACATCCAGGCGTAATCAGGCATAGTCTGGTGGAACGCGGTGTCGAATACCAGCACCTGCGGGACATTCGGCATTTCGTCAGTGATACCCTTGATGCCCATAAGATGCGGTCCGGTGTGCAGCGGCGCAAGGTCGCGGCAGAGCTCGAGCTTCGCGATGTTCTCGGGAGTGACGAGCACCGACTCGGAGAAGTAAGCTCCTCCGTGGACGATACGATGACCTACCGCTTCAATCTCATCCATCGACTTGATGCAGCCGTACTTCTTGCTGGTCAGAGTTTCTATAAGGATACGCGTCGCGACCGAGTGATTGGGCATCGCTACCTCGGCGACATAATTCTCGCGGCCGGGCATTTTGTGCGTGATCTTTCCGTCGATACCGATACGTTCGCAGATGCCCTTCGCGACGACGTCATTTGTAGCCGTGTCGAAGAGCTGATACTTGAGTGACGAGCTTCCGGCGTTGACAACCAGAACTTTCATAATGTTTTTTCCTCCGAAATTTTTATTGATATATCTGTCTTTATATGGTATAATAATATTGCGCGGCGCACAATGCGCGACGCAATCGGCTTTTTCGCAGTATTGTACCTTATAATAATATTATATTACAAACAAGTTATAAAAACAAGTGGATAGACCAAGATTTTAAGGAAATTACAAAAAATTATGAAAACCGCCGCCGTCATATGTGAATATAACCCATTCCATTTTGGGCATAGATACCAGATTGATACGATAAAGCGCACATTCGGCTCCGACTGCCGCGTAATCGCCATTATGAGCGGATGCTTTACGCAGCGCGGCGAGCCTGCGATATTCGATAAATATACCCGCGCCGAGTCGGCGCTTCGCTGCGGCTGTGACCTTGTACTCGAACTGCCGCTCCCTCATTCGATGTCGGGCGCCGATTTTTTTGCCCGAGCCGGAGTGTATATCGCAAGCTCAATAGGGGTCGTCGACCTGCTGTTTTTTGGCAGTGAGTGCGGCGAGCTGGCGCGGCTTCAAACCGTCGCCGAGCGGATGTCGTCTAACGAGTTCAGGCAAGCCTGCGCAGAGGCGCGCGTGACCGACAAAGGCGCGCAGACCGGACGTCTGCGCGACGAAATATACCGCCGTCTCTGGGGAGACGAGCCGATTCTTTCCGGCTCGAACGACCTGCTCGCGCTTGAATACCTGCGCGCACTGAATCGGTTCGGGAGCGCGATTCAACCGTATGCGGTCAAACGGGTTGGGGGCGAGTATAACTCGACCGATATGCCGACCGGAATATCGACCGGCGAGATGTCAGAATCCAGTTTCGGCACAAACACATCATTAGACAAACGTACCGCGCCCCTTCCCCGCTTCGCGTCGGCGACCGCGATACGAAACGCAATTTTATCCGGCTCAATTTTATCCGACGGTGAGCTTATGGATTTGCTGCCCGACAAGTCGGCAGAACTCGCCCGGCGCGAGATTGAATCCGGACGTATCCACAGCCTGTCGAAGCTCGATAAAATCGTCTCGGCATTCATACGGCTGCGAGGTCAGGACTTTGACAACTGTATCGAAGGCTCGGCGAGTATCGGCGCGAGACTTCGCAAAGCCGCGGCTGAATATTCGACCGTCGACGATATCGTCGACGCGTCGGTCGAGCGCCGCTATTCGGCGTCACGCGTGCGTCGGGTACTGCTCGGAGGAATGCTCGGGATAAAAATGTCCGACTGCGACGAACTGCCGGCTTATACCAATCTACTCGGCGCAAACGCGGTCGGTCGCGAGCTGCTCGCGGAAATCCGCAAAACCTCGCGGCTGCCGGTAGTCACGCGCATATCCGAAATAAAATCGCTCGGCGAGAGGGCGCGCGCGCAGCTCGAGCTTGAAAAGCGAGCCGCCGGACTGTACGCCCTGTCCTGCGACGCGCCGCAGTCACCCGCCGATATCCTTCGCTCGCGTCCGGTCATGGTCTGACCTCCGAGCCGATTCAAGCGGCGGGGAGTATATGTTCAAACACGAAATGATTCAAGCCCCAAAAAATTCAATTGAACAAAAATCGCCTGCGGCGATTTTTGTACCGCCACTCCTAACTCCTAATTCCTAACTCCTCATTTGCTTCTCTGCCTGACCGCCTCATACATCAGCGCGGTCGCCGCGCAGGACACATTGAATGACGTCGCGTATGAATCGGGTGCCATCGGTATTGTCGCGAGCAGGTCGCACTTCTCTTTGAACGCGGCGTTCAGTCCCATAGTCTCGTTGCCGATCATCAAGAGAAACGGCTTGTCGAGCGGCGCGTCCCAGACCGGATGCTGACGGTGCGCGGTCGTGCCTATCACCGAGAAGTCGGGATATTCGGACTTGAGACGCGCGACATACTCCCACAGCTTGTTGTTGTCACTGAGCCGCACTACCGGCAGCTTGAAGAACGAGCCCATCGCCGAGACTACGACCTCGGGGTCGTATAGGTCGACCGCGTGTCCGGTCATGATAAGCAAATCCGCGCCGAGCGCGTCGCAGGAGCGGATCAGCGTGCCGAGATTGCCGCGGTTCGACGGTCGGTCAAACAGTATTATGAACGGATTCGCCGACAGCTTTACCTTGTCAAGGCTGTCCTCGCGCATCGCGATTATCGCCATCATCTCGGATGTGTCGGTCTTGCCCGACAGCTCGCGCATAAGCCCGGGCGACAGCTTGTAGTTCGTCTGGCAGTCAGTCGACTCGATGTATTCCCTCGCCCAGCCGGACAATGCCGCGTCGGGATAGATAAGCGAGCGTATCTCCCAGCCGCAGGTCAGCGCCTCCTTGAGACTGCGCACTCCCTCGACTAAGAACTCGCCGTAGCGGTAGCGCTTGTTGCGGTTGGTTTTTAACACCTCAAACTTCTGATAAACCGCGTTTTTTGTTCCTATATATACCTCGCGCATCAGAGACAGTTCTCCTCAATAAACTGTACGACCGGCGTCGGGTCGTCAAGTGAGTGAGGATGGTGGTCGCAGCCCGGCTTCAATATGACCTCGAGCTTTCCTCCGGCGGCGGTGAAGCGGGGCGCGAATACCGCTCCATTCTCGGAATACGGCACAGTCTTGTCCGAGTCTCCGGCGACGATTATCGTCGGAATATGCGCGACCGCGGCCGCCTTGTCGATCGGATTATCGCTGAAAGCGGCGAGCGTGTCGTCGGTGAGGTGATACAGCTTCATACATTCAGCCGTTTCGCGGCGCGACTTTTCCGAGCAGGGCCACGAGCGTATGTCGAGCACCGGAGCGTCGAGGTAGAGTCCGGCGACCGATTCGGGATACGCGGCGGCGTAGTTGACCGAATAGAGCCCGCCGCGGCTGAAACCGAACAGCACCGTCCGTCCGAGACCGAAGGTCTCGCTGACAAACTCGTGGAATTCGCGCATCAGCTTTATCGACTCGGGGCAGCCGTACATATCGCTGACACGGTGGTAGCAGAGGTGCCAGCCGCGCTCGAGCAGCGCGCGGTCGACGCTGTCGAACGCGCCGAAGAACTCGGCGCGCCACGCGACCGGATTGCCGGGCAGCGGCTTCGAGGGACGCACGACCAGACTGTCGCGACCGTTCAATTTGAAATTGACCCGCTTGTGACCCGAATATTCATCGTAGGAAATAAATTCGTAGTTCATGACTTTGTTCGCTCAAATGAGCTTCCTTTCATTGACGATCATGATTATAATTATACAACAGTTTACGCTTTTTGTCAATCAGAACGCGCGATCACAACAAAAAACGCAAAAATATTTCTGATATCGGGAACCTTAGCCCCGATTTTTGCGTCTAAATTATTATGAAGTTATATTTGCTTTAACTATACAATTATAGATAAAGAAAGGTTGGGATTCAAATGAATGCAGCACTTGACGCGCTTATAATAATGTCATTACTGATGTACCCGGACGGTACAAACACAACTGATATGACCTATTCGCTCGACAGCTTTTCAGCCGAGCCGGTAAAGTCAGTCGCCTGTTCAACAAAGGATCTGCCCCAGAGCTCAATTGAGGAGACGCTCGACAATATAGTTTTCGACGGAATCTCGGTCAGTGTCGTCAGAACCCGTGACGATTCGGTCAAGGCGGCGATTCGCAACATATTCGAATACACTGAGTTCTACACAATTGACACGCCGGATGTAGTTGAAGCCGAAGACGCGAATGAAGCCGACTCGACCGACGCGAACGCGACCGATACGACCGGCTCCGATACGACTGACTCGGAGAATATAACCGAGGTCGACCTCGCCAAGGTCGATATGGACACCTTTACCGACCTGCTCGGACAGCGTGGAATCATCATCACCTATGACGACGGCAGCGATACAACGCAGCTCTACTTCACGTTTGACAGCAATACTCCAAGTCTCATGCTCGAGTCGGACAATAAGCTCACGCGGATAGGCGAGTACCTGTTCGAGCGCGACCTCGAGAGCCGCACCGAATCGCTTTACCGATATAAAAACGAGCAGATATACAAATACAGTCTCGATGCTGAATTTATGAAGCTGACCGGCGCGCTCGACGTTACGGTAAGCTATTATCCGAATTACCGCTATCTCGACCACGACGGACTATTCTTGATCGACTGCCGTATAGATGAGAACTACAATTACGAAAACTACGTCGGCTGGTTGGAGAACGGCGAGCTCACCATAGTCAAGTCGTCCGAGACGCTCCTCCCTCCCTACAAGTACACACCGACCAAGCCGAACGCTGACGAGACCGCAACCGAATGGCTGAACAAAAACCTCGGTGGTGAGTTCATCCTCGCCGACAAAATCGACCCATCTCTGATTTCTGGCGACCTGCTCAAATCCTACATGGACGACGCCTACGAAGCCGGAGTCAGCATATTGCGCGTATTTGACCTTGACAGCTCGATAATGTATGTCCCCGAGAGCATGATCACAGATTACTCGACAATTGATATATACTATGCTATGAATACGCCGTATATCAAAATGAACAATCCCGCGTTCTCGAATCTCTCGGCATTCGAGACCTACATGAGAGAAATCCTCTCGGACGAGCTCGTCGACTCGCTGATGGCAAAGAATATGTTCATCGATTATAATGGCGAGCTGTGGGGCGTGCAGGGTACACGCGGCTCGAATATCCACCGTACACTTGTCGAGACAAAGGTCACGAACGTCACCGACACCGACATCACATATGTCTGCGTTATAGAGGAGCGCCCGAACCTTGATGAGGACACCGTCAATATAATCGAGCTCGAGTATCACTACACCAAGACCGACTCGGGCTGGCGCTGGACCTCGCTTGATTTGTACAATTGATATTGGTTCATTCGCCGGTTAAATCAAATTATCACTGTAATCAGCGATTCAATGTTATAATGTGATCTCCTTCCATAAGCGGCAGCCGCGGCACTTACGTGCCGCGGCTGTTTTATTATCAATACAAGCTGCGCTGTCAGCGCAATCTGCACTGTCAGCGCAATCTGCGATGTCAGCTCCGCTTCACGCGTCAGCTTCAGTCTCCGCGTCGTCCTCGGCAGCCGTATCGTCAGCGGTATCCTCGACAGACGCTTCGTCCTCAACTGCTGTCTCGTCAGCTTCGTCCTCGACATCCACTTCATCCTCGACAGGAATGTCGATAATACCTGTCCAGCTCTCGTGGTCGGTTATCAGATAGGTGTGCGAGTTCGTGGCTTCTTGTATCGCGTAGTAGTACCACGCGTCGGCGTCCATGTTGTCCACCCAGACGATCATATCGTCGCAGAGCTCGCCGGCGACAAGGTTGCGGTCGAGTAAAATATTGATAACCTTGATTGCTTCGGCGCGGGTAACGCTCTGATCCGGTTTGAAGCTGCCGTCGTCGTAGCCGTCGATCAGCCCCTCGGCGTATGCTTCTTCAATGATTTCGTCTGCCCAGTGACCGACCGTATCGATAAACTCGGGGTCGACCGGCTCAATTTCGGTGAAGAAGGTGACCATAGCCGAAACCAGCTCGGCGCGGGTAATCGGGTCGTCCGGCTTGAAGCTGTCGTCCGGATAACCGTTGAACACACCGGCCGCGGTCATCGTCGAAACCTCGACATTGTACCACGCGTCGACGTCGACGTCGCTGTAATTGTTGCTCTCGGTGTAGAAAATTTCGCGCGACTCTGTGCTGAGCAGGCGATAGAGTATCGTCGCGAGCTCGGCGCGGGTCAGCGCGGAATTCGGGCGGACTGTTCGGTCGGTGTAGCCGATTATGTACGCGTAGTGGTCGGCGGTGTTGAGCGTGGGCGTGTATTCGTGCGTGAAGTCAATTGTGACTGTGTCGGGCACGGTTACGGTGACGACGCCGTCCTCCTCGCTGCACGTGGTGACGAGGTCGTAGCCCTCGACTTCCATGTCAGACGCGACGACCAATACATCCTCGTTGCCGATGATCGGGAACGCGCGCGTCTCGTTCGCGCCGAGCGTGACCGAATAGAGCAGCTTACCGTCCGATTCACGATAAAATTCGTATGTATATTCGGTTTTTTCGAAGTCGTCAGGCGCGTCGACAGTGTTGTCGATTTTCAGCCAGCCGTTGATGATGAGGAAGAAGTCGTCGTCATCGTCGGCAAATACCGTGGTCGACAGCACTGATACCAGCATCAGCGCGGCGAGTAATATTGCCAATGATTTGCGTAGTTTCATTCGAGATCCCTCTCTTTCAATACTTATTGACACTATAATCGATAATATGACTAAATTCTACCAGAATAGCGCCGAATTAATTATAGCATACTATACATATTTTGTCAATAGGCAGCGAATAAATATTTTTATTAATTGTCACAAGCTAAACATCAGAATACACTCACATACAGCCTCGCGGCGGTATGTGTAATACAAAACAGACAGCGCTACTGGCTGTATTGTCTATTTACAATCAATTCAATATATGCTATAATATGCTCGTATAATCAGAAAAACATACAGGTGATGATATGGAACTGAAACAGAAGCTGAAGGAACTGCGCACCTCGCGCAGACTGACGCAGGAGGAGGTCGCCGAAGCGCTCGGCGTGTCGGCGCAGACTGTGTCCAAATGGGAGCGCGGGCTGCTGTCGCTCGACATCTCTCTTTTGCCGAAAATCGCGCTGCTGTACCGATGCTCGATTGACTCGCTGTTTGATATGTCGCGGCTCTGGAGCAATGAGCACCAGCGCGAATTCGAAGCAAGAGTCCATGAATTGCACGCAAAGCGGGACTGGGAGGGCGTGTATCAGGCGTGTATAACCGAAATCGAACTCAACCCAGACACCTACAAAAACTATCCTGACGTCATGCTTCATGTTTATCGCAAAAAGCTATATGACAACGGTCGTGTCGAAAGAATGATATCGCTCGCCGACTACGCGGAAAAGCACTGTCAAAGCTCCGATATCCGCAATGAGATATACAAAATAATGCTGCAAATCTGCGCCGAATCGGACGACGAGCATATCAAAAGCAAAGCCGACTATTACTACAAAAAGCTGCCGTCGCTGCGGCAAAGCCGCGAGATATACGCGAAGTGCGTCATGACCGGCGACGAATACCGCTCGCAGCTGAAAAAGAATCTCATCCAACTCGTCGATATGGCGGAATGTACCGTGCGCCAGCTGATTTCGCCGGATATGCCGCTTGACGTCAGGCTCGAGTATTACAAAAAAGCCGCGGCGCTGTATGAAATAGTACTGGACAATAAATACGCGGGCTTTTTCGACCCGCCGCTGCTCACCGATTACTGTGAAATCGCCGCGATTTATATACGTCTCGGACAGCGCGGCAAGGCGGACGAGTATATCGAACGCATTGTCACCGCGATAGAACGGCACATGAATGGCTCGAGGGAAAAATCCGAGCTGCTCTACTCCACCCTGCTGCCGAACGCGACTCCCACCGAGAAGATAATAGCGAGTCTGTTTCGATACATGATAAACAAACCCGAACTCGATGAATATAAAGCGGAGCTTTCGGAGCTGCAAAAAAGCTACGAGAACTTCATCGCAAAAAAGGAGGCAACACAATGCCAAAAAAACAATTAGCCGTCATTTTCCTGCTTTGTGCCGTACTGCTCGCCGCCTGCGCAGAGGGTACCGCGGATGATTCAACCGCCGTTGAATCGACCGCCGATAACACAGCCGAAATTTCAAGCAAAACAGACTCCGACCCCTTTGAAAAAATCCGTGACAGCGGCGAGGTCTGGCTCTCGTATGGTCTTGCCGCCTACGAGGAAGGCAAACCGGTTGAAGATGTGATTACAATTTTATCCGGCAATATGGCCGCGAGCAAGCTAACGCTGTACGACCATATGTTTGTCTACGACGCCGAAAGCTCGATACCGGTAGCCGAAGCGCTGTTCAAATTCATCTATGAAAATTACGGCGCCGACGCGCTGCTTGACATAGACAAGCGCGTCGAGTATAAGAACGCCTTTCTCGACTCGCTCGGAATCGACGCCGAATATTATCAGCAGCCCGAGGTAGAAGCGTTTTTAACGTCAATGGATTTTGACAGCGACGAGAACTACAAATACATAATAACCTTTGACAACGTCAGCTTCTATTTCGAGGATTTCAGCGACGGAGTTCCCGCACAGTACCATGGCTTCCTCTACTACAGCGCCACCGGACTGTTTGAAATGATTGACTACATCAGCTCACAGCCTTGGCGTGACCTGTTCAACACCGACCGGCAGTTCAATTATTATATAATTTACGATTCAAGTATATCGGTGACTCGATATGCCACCGGCGATATATATTTGAGCAGTCTTGGTTCGGTCCTGCACGAAGCCGTCCACGCGATGGGAATCACCAATGAAAATAATGATAACCTCTGGCTGAGCGAGGGCATATGCGATTATCTCGGCACACATCTGGGATTCAATGAGCTGATTGCAAGCCAGTATATCCAAAACCTGACAATGGCGGCTCAAGGCTATCTCGACGAAGCCGCCAAAGCTGACGAGGCAAGTGCAAAGTATGTCGCGTTTTTCAAAAAGGTCTATAACGATTATACCGAACATGGCGGCAGCATGGAGTCGGCATATGAGTTCGATTATGACATATACAGCGACGCCAACGCCAGAGCCGGATTAGAACTTGACGGATACAACACGCTCGGCGACACCTACGAAGCTATCAACCGCACCGAATGCGACAAGGTCGGGAGCGAGCTGTCATATGAGCAGGCAGCGTCGCTTATCAATTATCTCGCGGATACATATGGCTTTGACAAGGTCATCGATGCCTATCGCACGAAGGATATAACCGTGTCTCTCGGCAAGCCCTATGATGAACTGAAAGCCGACTGGCTTGAGTATCTCAATGATTGACGCTTAAAGAATCGCAGAGTATATAAAAATCATCCATATACACAAAAATTTCGCCAGATACGTTCATTTGATATGCTGCTTGTAAACTCGCTTTACAACATTTTCAACCAAATTTTCATCGGCTGGGCGTTGATGTCGTTTCTGATATTTATAGCCCCGATACTCAATCTTTTCGGATCAACCTACGCACATCATTCCTACACGCTTGATTATGGCTATACAATCGGCATAGACAAATGTGTAGAGATAATCAGCGAGCTGTATTGATATAGTCACTGACGATATAACACAACTCCCCTTGACAAAAGCAAGGGGAGTCGTGTTGTCTATCACATTAAAATCCTCGCGCTGCTGCCCGCGTCGGGCGACTTCGTCACGACGATCTGCTTGTCAATCCGCCCTTTCAGCTCGGAGACGTGCGAGATTATACCGACCAGACGGTTTCCCTCGGCAAGTCCGTAGAGCGCGTTCATCGCTTGATTAAGCGATTCCTCATCGAGCGAGCCGAAGCCCTCATCGACAAACATCGTGTCGAGCTTGATTCCGCCGGAGCTCGCCTGCACCTCGTCCGCGAGCCCGAGCGCGAGCGACAGCGACGCCATGAACGACTCACCGCCTGACAAGGTCTTGACGCTGCGCTCACTGCCGTTGTAGTGGTCGATCACATTCAGATCAAGTCCGGTCTGACTTTGCAGATTCACCGCGTCGACACAACGTTTTAGCTCGTATTGACCGTCGGTCATGACCATAAAACGCAAATTCGCGCGCCTGATTACACGGTCAAAGCGGCTGATCTGAACATAGGCTTCGAGCGTCAGCTTTTCCTTGCCGGAAACACAGCCGTTCGCGGTGTCGGACAGCGATTTTAGCCGTCCCCATTCGCGCGCCAGCGTTTCCGACGCGCTCAGCTTGGAGTTGATATTGTCAAGCGTCAGGCGGTTGTTCATCAGGCGACCGGCGACCTGCTTGCTGTATACCGAAATTTTGTCGCGCGAGGCTTCAAGCTCGGTCTGCCTGCACGCCTCGGCGTCGATATCGATGTCGAGCTTCTCGGCGAGCATAGCCTCGGCTTCATTGATAGCCGCGGTGTACGCGGCAATCGCCTTGTCGCTCTCGTGCAGCTCAGACTCGATTCGCTTCATGCTGTTCTCAAGCGTCCGCTTTTTATTGTCCATTGCCGTGAGCTCGGCGACCACTTCGGCTCGCGACGCGTGATCTAACCTTTCGCACAGCTCGGTTACGCGCTCAGACGCCGCGTCCTTGGTCGAACGGTCGGTCGCGACGCGCTCGGTCAGCTGGTTCTTTGACGTCTGAAGCTCCTGCAGTCTGCCCTCACCTAATGAAATCAGCTCTGTCAGCTCACTGCGGCGCTTGATCTGCGTCATTGCCGCCTCAAGTCGGCTGTTGCATTCATACGCCGCGTCGGCGATCTCGTCATAACCGCGAGCCAGCGCCGGCTCGATATCCTCATAATCACTGACCGACAGAGGCACAGCCGCGATTTGCTGTATATTCGCGCGCTTTTCGCGCAGCGCGGCGAGTAAAGCGTTGGCTCTGACACTCGCGTCGGATGCCTGTTTGTCCGAGAGCTCAGTCTTGGAGCGCAGCCGCTCAAGCTCGGCTTTCGTCAGAGCTCCGGCAGGCGGACTAGCCGGTTTTGGATGCTCAACCGAACCGCAGACCGGACAGGGCTCGTCGTCGCGCAGCTCCAACGCCAGTATTCCCGCCTGCTCATCGAGGTAAGCGCGGTGCGCCGCGTCATACGCCTTTTTCGCGTCTTCCGCGTTTTTCGCGCAAATCAGATACTGCTCCTGCGCGCTTTTGAGCACCGCTTCAGCCTTTCCGACCTCGGCTAACGCCGATTTGATTGTGTTGAGCTCACGCTTATGCCGGAGCAGCCGCTCAAGCTCGGCTTCGATTCGAGCGCGTTCCTCGCGCGCGTCGTCAAGCGTTTGCAGCTCGTCACGCTGTGATTTCAGCAGACCTTGCAGCTCGGACTCGGATTTTTCCAAGAGCAGCAGCCGCTGTGTATTTTCGTCGATCGATATTCCGAGCGCCGCGGTCTGACGCGACAGCCGCTCACGCTCATCATACATCGGCAGCTCGGCGTTCAGCTTCGCAATATCGTCGCCGAGTTTATCAAGCTCGGGTTTGCGCGTCATAACTTCGTCATAATATGCGGACAGCTTCTCTCGGCGGGATTTTTCAGCCGCGAGCTGTTCGAGCGCGCGCTCGCGCGACTGCTCGTATTTGCGCGTCTCACGCGCCTTGGTAAGACGTTCGGTCAGCTCGGTAAGCCTTGTATTCAGATCATTTGCTTCGGTCCTCAGCTTCTCCTCGAGCTCCTCATCGGTCTTGTTCAGCCGTTCGACCAGCTCGACCGTCTCGTCGAGCGTCAGCTCACCCCGCTTGGCTTTTGCGACGTCGAGCGACAGCATACCGCGCTCATCACAGATAATCCCGTCGATATACTGCCGGACGCTCTGCCGCGCGTTCTCGTATTCGCGCCCGAGCCGGTTCGCTTCTTCCTTAAGCCGCTCCTGCAGCTCGTAGTAGGTTTCGGTCTCGAACAGCTTCCGGAAAATTTTCTTCCGATCCTCGGTCGCGGCAAGCAGCAGCTTTTGGAAATCGCCCTGCGCAAGCATCGCTATCTGTGTAAATTGACTTCGTTCAAGACCGAGTATTTCGACAATAGCACGATCGACCTCACGCACCTTTGTCACGATTCTGCCGTCCGGACAATAGAGCTCGGCTGCCGCGCTCACCTTGACACTGCCCGTCGCGCGCGACTTCGGCTTCATATATTCGGGACTGCGGCGAATTGTGTATAGCCTGCCCGAATAATCGAATATCAGCTCGACTTCTGTCAGTGTATCCGGTTCAGCGTATTTCGAGCGCAGCATGATCGGCGCGCGATTATCTCCGCTCGCCTGACCGTAGAGCGCGTATGTAATCGCGTCGAATATCGTGGTCTTGCCCGCACCGGTATCGCCTGTAATCAGATACAAGCCCTGCCGACCGAGCCTGTCGAGCTCGAGTGTCGTTCGCCCCGCATAGGGACCGAACGCGGTCATAGTCAATTTTATCGGTCTCATAATCATTACCATGACTTTGCGTCAGCAAAGTCTGCCTTTCCGTATCGATGCTTTGACAGTTCAGCGAAGCAAAATCACAATATATAACTTTCCTCGCAGTCTTTTTGAGCGAGGGCAAGAGCTTGTGAATTTGATAATTTTATGTCTGTTCCTCCCAGACGCTCTCGATCAGTCTTTTCGTATATTCAACCGAGTCGGACGGCATCGGCACGGCGTTCTGCTTTTCATACAGCTGCATAAACAGCTCGAGCGGATTCAGACTGTCAGACGCGGCTTCAATCTGCGGGTCAATACCGGCGCGTGTGCGCGCGTTGTCATAGTCAAGCCGCATCAGCCGGCGATATATAACCCGCAGCTTGGCATACGCCTCGGGGATGTCCTCATCGTCGGTAAGTGTGATATGGACGTAATCCTCACGCAGGGTCGTGTCGCGATAATAATCCTGTCGTGTCAGCTCGGCATAGCTCCCGCGCAGCTCGTGCAGCTCACGCAGCGGCTTGAGCGGGATTTCACTTAAAGCCAGCTCGCCCTTCGCACCGAGCTCGACCACGGTAATAGACTTGGTCTGCCCGACCTCCGAAAAGGAATATTTTAGCGGCGAGCCGCAATATCTGATCCTTTCCGAGCCGATATTCTGCGGACTGTGTATATGCCCGAGCGCGACATAGTCGAACGGCTCGAATACCGCGGCGTCGACATTGTCCGTTCCGCCGACTGACAGCTCCTCCGAACCACTTCGCGACGCGCCGGTCACGAATTGATGTGTGACCAGCACATTACGTTCGCTCTGGTCGATCTGCATACGCTTTATCGCGGCGGCGACGGCGTCGGTATAGCTCACGATATCCTCATTCGAGTCGACAGCCCTGACGTTGACCGGCTTTACAAACGGCAGCATATATATATTGACCCGACCGTGAGCGTCATATAAGCTATGAGGACGAACGCCGCCGTCATATACCGGCGACAGGTGTATGCCCGACCGGTCGATGAGCCGTCCGCCGAACGCCAGACGCTCGGGCGAGTCATGATTGCCGCTTATTATAAATACGGCGATTCCATCCTCGGCGAGCTCAACTAAAAATTCGTCGAACAGCTGCACCGACTCGCAGGACGGCACCGACTTGTCATACACGTCTCCGGCAATCAGCAGCCCGTCCGGACGCTCGTCGTCAACTATATTCAATATCCGCGTCAGGATATACTTCTGGTCCTCAAGCATTGAGTATTCGTTGACCCGCTTGCCGAGGTGCAGGTCTGATATATGAAACAGCTTCATTTATGCTCCTTTTATTAATCGCTCATTGCAAATCGCGTTAAACTTTCCGGCTCGAAATTCATTAGAGCAAACTCAAACCCGTATCTTGAAAGTTTTCGGCGCGAATTTATATACAAGCACACAGGCGACAGCGCAGTATACCAAGCTGAAAGCTATCATCATCAGACCGAATATCTGAATCGTGATTCGCAGCTGCATCAGGATAAAACAGCAGAGATAGGTCAGCATCATGATAATCGAATACATACCGCTCTTCAGCTCGGTACCGGCGTTGTAGGGCTGCAGCAGATAATAAATTGTCAGATAGTGAACCGAGAAAAATATACTCATGCAAAGCAGCGACAATATCAGTATCAGATAATTTGACCAATTGTCGGTTCCACCTGAACAATAGAGTATCAGCGCGAGCCCGACCGCGATTGTCAGCGCGGGCAATGCGTTGATTTTGACAATCTCGCGCAGACGTATCACGAACAGACGGAGTACAAATGTCCTGCGCTTGTAAAATGAATATGTCAAAAGGCTGTGGTCACAGTTCATAAACAGCGCCTGTGTGAAATTTGTACCGCGATTGATCGCATACATTATAAATGTAAAATATGGCAGTGACAGCATCACCATTCGGTTCAGCTTAGGGCGTATCTCGGGCGCGAAATATATCGCCAAAAGCGCGCCGGTTATTAAAAAGAGGCAGACGATAAAGATCTTCAAAGCCGAGCTCCACAATATCTTCTTATGCCGCTTGATAAACAGCTCATTCAGATATTCAAAGCCTTTGCGGCTGCTGACAATCGAGCGATCAGCTGAGATGCGCTTTTCATTTTGCTGCTTTATGAGCTTGGTCGACGCCGACTTGTCCATTTGACCAGTCAGTCCGACGAGCAGCTCCTTATTGACCTCGAGATAGTCCTTGAAGCTGTATATCTTAATGGCGCCTGCCACACCGAGCGGCAGACAGCATATGAACAGCAGAATCGACAAATTCATCGGAAGTGTGATGCGAGCGAGGGGCAGACCGTATGCCAGTGCGAGGAATATAAATATACCAATCCAAACCAGCGTATTGAGCCGAGATTCGTTGTAGCTCTTGCCATTAATGCCATATCCATACAGCGGTACCGAAGCGGCGAATAGCTTCATTCCGACAATACAGAACGGCAGAATCAGACAAAGCCAGAGCGGAAATCCGGCGAGAAGACCGAATATCGGCAGTGTGATCAAGAACCCGACGAGTGTTTTAACAATATTATAGGTATAATTGGTCAACGTATATTCGCGCGCGTTCATACGCATCAGAATCATCGCGTAGTATTTGTCTTTCGACGGATTGAATAGGTGAGTATTTACAAAGCTGCCTATTATTGACAAAAACAATAATATATGTAGTATATATAATTCCTCCGGTTTGTCGCTGTACAAAAATCCCGCGCCAAATACCATCAGTACAAGATAGAGCAGCTTTCCCAAAAATACCGTCAATATCTCCCATATCAGTGATATAATGTTAGCTAATATTTTCAATCCCTCGCATTGATAGAGCGCGTCGGGCAGTATCTTCTTTATGAGCGGGATTTGCTTCAGCGAGTAGAGGATGTTATTTACTCGGCAGGTGTTTTTCAGGGCGAACGAGAGCTTTAATGTCCTAAGCATTTTCGTCCTCCGTGAGTGCCGAGATGATTTTTTCTTTGAATTCATGACTGTCGAGGTTGGTCTTGTCGACCGCTTCCAGCTCGCCGTGATTTAAGAGCACGATCTCGTCGCACAAATCGAGCGCGAGGTCGAGTATGTGAGTCGACAGGATGAGCACGCGCCCCTCCTTCTGTGTGCGGAGCAGCTGCTTCATCTCCTCGGCGACTACTACGTCAAGCGAGGTCAGCGGCTCGTCGAGCAGCAGTATATCAGGCTGCGAGATGAAGTTTATCAGCATCTGCATCTTGTTTTTCATACCGTGCGAATAGTCCTTCATAAGCTTATCGCGGTCGTCCTTGTCTATGCGGACATAATCGAAATATTCGTCGATACTCTTAGGGTTGGTTATCGACTGCGAATTTATATCGAGGTAAAATTTTATAAACTCCCGTCCGGTCAGAAATTCAGGCACGGTCGGCACTGACAATACATAGCCGATATCTTCGGGCGTAGTCTCGCGTCGGCTAGCGGAGCCGGCTGTACCGTCGATTCCATCAGTACCGCCGTTTTCAATATAGCAAGCACCGCTATCAGCCCTGATGTCGCGGTTTATGCAATTAAACAACGTCGTTTTGCCCGCGCCATTGCGACCGAGCAATCCGTATATCCTGCTGTCTGAAAACTCGAAGCTGATATTGCGCAGCACTTCTTTTTTATCATATTTTTTTGATAGATTTTCAATTATGAATTTCACTCTTATACTCCCGTGAACTAAATTCGCGCATAAGCGTCAGAATAATTATACATTACCGACAGCCAAATATCAAGAGACAGTTTGTAAAGTTTTGCCCGTAAACAAAGGCAGTCCCGATATCGGGACTGCCTAAATTCAGCGTAAATCCAATAAAGATAGATTTACATATATTAATAAAGCTTAGCGCCAGCGGGGATGTGCGGGTCTACCATCAGAAGATGCAGCTTCTCCTCGCCCTCCTCGTGATGAACCGCCGATATCAGCATACCGCACGAGTCGATGCCCATCATCGGTCTTGCGGCAGATTGACTATCGCAATGCAGGTCTTGCCGATAAGCTCCTCCGGCTCGTAGTAGGCGTGGATTCCGCTGAGTATCGTGCGGTGCTCGTCAGTTCCGTCGTCGAGCGTGAATTTGAGCAGCTTCTTCGACTTCGGCACGGCTTCGCAGTCAAGCACCTTGACCGCTCTGAAATCCGACTTTGAGAAGGTTTCGAAATCGACGAAATCGCGGAACAACGGCTCGATCTCAACCTTCGAAAAGTCGATTTTTTCCTGTACCTCCGCCTCGGACACTGTCTCGACCGCACACGCGTTCGAGTTTTCGCCGACCGCGGTTTCCGGCTTTGCCGGCTTCTTGTCCGAATCCAGCGGCTTCATCGTCGGGAAAAGTTTTCCCAACAATTCGTACATCGTCATATTCATTCAAATCCTTTGTTTTGCTTACTTTCTCGAACTTCATACTCATTCATATTACATCAGGAAAAAAGCAAAATTGTTGTCAATCTGCTGTCCTCGCAGAATTTTTGTTGTCAGGACTCACACCGAGAA
>CAJFKR010000062.1 GCA_904386005.1 Candidatus Flemingiibacterium merdigallinarum | reverse complement strand
AAGCTGCGCTTTGATCGACGCAATAATCGCGTCAATTCGCTGCTTTTCGTCCGAAATTTCGAGCGCAGAGTCAAACACGCGCAGATTGTCAGTCAGCGCGTCGCACGGACGGCGCACTGAATTGTGCTCGAGATCGCTAATCAATATGCTACCCGACCTATACGCGCATTTAATCGCGATATTGAGCGCGTATGTGGTGTTGTATGTGAAAATGACCCGCTCGGGCTGTGCGCCGAAGAATTCAGCCGCCGCGTTGCGGCAGGCAAACACCTCGCGGTCGGCAAGCATAGACATCCTGTGACTGCTCCGACCGGGATTGCCGCAGAACTCACGCATCGCCCGCGCCGTCAGGTCGTATACCGGATCAGGCTTGGGATGCGTCGTCGCGGCGTTGTCAAAATATATCATAAACGCAACTTTCCTTCATTATTATATATAAATACCTATTGTTTCGTCAGACACTAACGACACATTCACAGTCATGACTGACCTGATCGCAATCCATGACGCACTGCCATTTGCTTCATCCCTGCAGCTCATTTGCCTGTATGCCCGCATTTCGCAGCAGCGACAACGCGCGCCGGAACTCGCCGCAGCCAAGGCTGATGCCGTACGCGCAGCCCCGCTTGGTCTGCTCCGGTCGCAGGCGAATCACCTTCGACCGGATTCCCGACGCGGTCAAAAGCTCCTGTGCTTTCATCGCATAGGTGACCGAGCCGATTCCGGCGACGCAAATCTGATTTTTCATATGACAACTCCTTTCAGCTGATGATCCCCAGTGTCAGTGTATGCTGCATGACGCGATGAGGTTAATGTTGATTTTGTTGATATTTACGATATATTTACTGAATATACAAACTATATACAACATATTTTGATATATTTGAAATGTAAAGACTACAATATATGTAGAATACCTGATATAAAAGAGGTGTTGTCATATGAAATATTTGTCCGCTGTCATTCTGCTGTTTATGCTGCTGATCCTGACCGGCAGTTGCAGCTCTGACGATACGTCGCTTTCGACCGGCGAGAGCTACACAGTCATCGAGGACGGCGAGCTTGTTACGCGATACCTACCGACAGTCGAATCGACCGTCTACAGCGCGCGCGAGCTGACACTGCCCGACGGCTTCGAGCTGTCAGATCAGGTCTTTGCCCTCTCGGACGGCAGGCTGAACGTATACGGCAGCGAGCCGTGGGTGAACGGCATGACCGACCAGAAGCTGTACAAAGCCACAGTCAACCTCGACACCGGCGAGTTCACAGTCATGCCGCGCGACGAGGTCAGTTCGGGCGAAAGACAGATCGAGAGCTTGTACCGCGGCGGTGAGCTGGTCGCCGACATACGCGCGGTCTATGGCGAGGACGTCTGCCATTCGATGACACTGCGGCTCTACGACGACGGCGAGGAATACGCGAGCTATCAAGTCGACGAGCTGTTCCAAGTCGACCTTGCGCAGTTCCGCTTCAACCTTGCGGGCGAGGGCTCGTTCGATATTCTGATGCTCGACGAATATGACGGGGATTATTACATAGTCTCGAATACAGGTGCAGTCAGGCTGCAAAATGCCGGCGGCAATGCCAAAATCGACCTTGTCGAGTCGTCAAGAAAGCTATATTCGGCTATTATGTACGGCGACCACGTCGCGATCATATTCGATAACGCTTCGGGCGACGAGATACTACTCGTTGATTTCGAGAATGCCGTCATTGACGAGGAGCTCGACATTGAGCTCGACGGCACGATGTTCAGTCTGTCCGGCTATGACTACGGACTATTGCGCGGCGACGGGATATACGGCGTCGTCATCGACTCGGATGGTCTGCCGCATGAGGTCTTGGTCGCCGACTTCGTCGAATCGGGCGTCACCAACGCGTATGGTCATATCGCCGAGGTTTCAGCCGGACGCTTTGTCGCGATGGCGCACGACCCGCTGACCTACACCTACCGTCTGTTCCTGCTCGAAATGATACCGCCGGATGAGGTCGTCGATAAGCAGGTGCTAGTGCTCGCCGCACTCACCGGACAGTTTGGCGATATGTACCTCGATTACGCAGTCAGCGAATACAACCGCACGCACACCGACTGGCGAATCGAGATTGTTAAATACGAAACCGACGTGTATGAGGAAATCGGCAGCCTCGGCACACGCTTCACAAACGAGCTGATGTCGGATTTGACGGCGGACAAGCAGCCGGACATATTCTACATCAACTTCGGCTACTACTCGGATATAGCCGAAAATTTAGCCGCACAGGGGATGTTCGCCGACCTGTACGCGGTCATGGATTCTGCCGGATACTCGCCCGATCGTCTGACCGAAGCGGCGCGCGCCGCCTGCGAGCGTTATGACTCGCAGTCAGCAAAAACAGTGCTGCCCTATGTGCCGGTCGACGCGGAGATACGCACGCTCGTCGGACGGCGCAGCGACTTCCCCGACGGCTTCACGCTCGAGGACGCGCTCGACTATATCGAGGACGGACAGGCGTTAACGAGCGACAGAGTTGACCTCATCGACCTTATCAGCTTCTCGCTCGAGGAATTCGTCGATTTCAACACCGGCGCGGTCGATTTCGACAACGAGCTGTTCCGGCGATTCTGCGATATCTGGCGCAATGGTAGCTATTATCAAGACTACGACCCTTACAAAAATCGCTATGAATTGCTTGCGGACGGCGATATTCTGCTTAATTTCGAAAACAACTTCGCCGAAGATTTGTTGATTAAGCTGTACTGCCAGTACGCGGTCAACAACGCCGACGCTGTCGGCTACCCAAGCCCCGACGGCGGCGCGCACCGATTCGACATAAACGGCGTATACGCGCTTGCTGCTGACAGCGAGCATATCGGTGCGGCGTGGGATTTTATCGAGCTGCGTCTCGACGACCGCTTCTTTGACACTTTCAGCCGACTTGAAACTTCATACATAATAAGCGAGAGCGCGCTCGATGATCACATCAAAACCGAGATTCCCGACTATGTGCGTTATTATGACGAGACGATGATCAACCGCTACTACGGCGAACTGCCTGAAGACGTCGACCCGAACGACCCCGTGCATCCGGTGTTTCACCTCGACGACGAATTCAAAGCCCACATCGCCGATATCATCAGATCGGCACGCGCACCGCACCCGCTGACCGACGATATACTGGCTATTATAAACGAGGAATTATCCGCGCTGAGATCCCGCCCCGAGCTGACAAACGACGAAATTATCGGATTTATCGAAAATCGCGTCGGCGTTTATGTCAGCGAACGAAGCTGAACGGAGGAATATAATGGTAAATCATGCTTCTACAACCGCGAAATTATTATCGTTGCTGATCGCGTTGGCTATCGGCGTTTCGGCTTTTGGCTGCGAGGAGACGCCTGCGCCCGAACCGATTGAGACTACAACTGTCTACCGAACCGAATATGTCACTCTTCCGGACGATTTCAAGTTATCGTTTGACAGCCTTTCAGCAGTCGGCGACAAAGTCATTGCCGGAGGGTATGTATACGCTTCGGACGGCGAAACACGAATTGATTCAATTGCCGAAATAGATACCGAAACCGGCGAGATGACAGTAACTCCGCTTTCAAGCGGCAAACAATCAAACAAGACCTTATATAACAGCGACGGGCTCCGCGCCGAGGTTTCGTCGGTAATCGAAGAAAATACGTATGAGTCTATGACTTTGACTCTATACAACGGCAGCAAGGTCGAAGCCGAATACGACCTCGCCGAATTGTTCGGAGTAGACCTTTCACGTTTTAAGCTGTCATTTACGGGCGAAGGCGGTTTTAATATAGTTCTGCTCTCTGAAACCGACGATTATTTTTACATAGTCTCAAATACCGGCGCCCTCCGGCTGAATCCGGACGGCAGCAGTGTCAAGGTTGACTCATCGGACAAGATTATCGCCGCGTCGCAAAATGACGACAAACTGCTTTTAGTCAGCGAGAACGGCAATAAAAATGAAGCCGTGTATGTCGATTTTGCAAATCTTGTACTCGGTGAACCGTTCGACATTCCGGACGGAACGCCGTTTATGCTGAATGGATATGACGTCGGGATTTACAACTCAAGCGGCATATATGGCATAAACATCGACGAGACAGGCGCGGTTACCGAGACTATGGTCTGCGATTATATCGCGTCAGACATCGCCGGACAGGTGAATGTCGTGGTAAATCCTGCCGAAAACAGCTTTTACGCTATTATGTTTGACCTTATAGACAATGAGCAGAGGCTTTGCAGATTTGATATGCTGTCGAGGGATGAGGTCAGTGCCAAAAAGACACTGACACTGTCCATGCTGTGCGACCCGTCCACACAGATGATTCGCTACGCGATATCCGAATTCAATCGAACGAGCAGTGAATGGCATATCGAGGTCAGCTCATATATAAGTGATTCTGACGAGATATTTGATATGGTCTCCCGCGATTCAGCTGAAATGCGGTTTACAAACGATCTGATGGCGGGAAACATTCCCGACCTTGTATACATAAGTGAATCTTATTTCCCCGGCGTCGCCGACAAGCTCGAGAGTCAGGGGTTATTCGCCGACTTGTATTCAATCATGGATTCGACCGGATATCAGCGTGAAAATATAATCGAGCCGGTGCGCCGTGCGTTTGAGCGCACGAAGCGACTTACCGGCGAGGTCTATCTTCCCTATCTGCCGTCATATCTGCATATATCGACTTATATCGGTGATCGCAACGATTTTCCCGACGGTCTGACGCTTGATAGCGCGCTCGATATAATTGAAAATGGTGAAAGTCGACTCGTCGAGCGTCTGACAATCAACGATTTCTTACAATTTTCGCTTAATGAATTCATCGACCTCGATACCGGAGAGACATATTTCAACGACGACACATTCAAACGTTTTTGCGAAGTCTACCGGAATTGGGGTGCTTACAGGCAATCCTTTGAAGCAGACGGCAATACTGACGAAATCAATGATTTGCTTGAACAAAAAATGGGATTTGACGTAATGGATTTGATTCGTCCGATTTTGAACGGCAATGAGGATATAGACATCATCGGTTATCCCAGTCCAGACGGCGGAAACTCTAAATTTGAAGTAAATGATATTCTGGCAATATGCGAAGCGAGTGAATACAAAGACGCGGCGTTTGGGCTCTTGGAGCTGCGCCTGTCCGACCGTTATATGACGTCAAAATTAAGTCATGGCGTCAAAATAACGCAGAGCACCTTTGACGCGGAATTTGCAGAAATGCTGAGATATTATGGGTTAACAGCCGAGAATGCGATAAGCGTATCGTCAACTCCGCCCGAGAATATGGATTCAAACAGGATATATTATCTTGAGGACGATATTGTCGAACGGATAAAATCGGCATACACCTCGGCAAAAGCTGTTGACCCGATGACAAGCGACATTCTCGCGATAATCAATGAGGAGCTGATGACCTTCGCGTCCCGCCCCGAAATGACGGTCGACGAGGTGGTCGGGATAATCGACAATCGTGTCGGGATTTATTACAATGAGAGAAAATAAAAGCTGCCGGAAGTATCACACTTCCGGCAACCATTATTATGCGGTCATTCCTTGTATCGCGTTTTCATACATGAACAACTTCAACTCGTCAGCGATTCCGCTGTTGTAATAGCGGAGCAGCAGCTCGTTGAAAGCTTCCATGTTCTTATCAAGTATTGTCAGCATACCAACTCCCTGACTGACCATGATTTTATTTGCCATAGTCAGGCTGGTGCGTTTATATCCGTCCCAGAAAAACTGCCCTCTCGCACCCCACGCGAACACATCAAGCGCAATCCCCGTCGCGGTTTTATCCTGACTCAAAATAGCTTCAAGTTCTCGCTTCACCGTCTCATATTCAGGTATCGGCGGAACATAATCGCAGCCGGATATTCCAACCGAGCCGCCGCGAAGCACACCCCATTTCAATGCTTCGTTTCGCGCGATAAATTCGTTGAGCCTGCACATATATTCAACATTCACCGGCTCGTCAATTGATGTAAGCAGGAATCGCCACGCGTCGCGCATATTCAGTATAGCCTGTATATCGTCAAGCTGAACGCCGGCGACGTTTACGCCGCTTAAGATTGTCTTAGTCTGTGGAAATGTGACCGCGCGGTTTTCCATTTTCATGCCGCAGTAGATATTTTCGTCCATTTTCTTTTTGGCAAGAAAAACGCTCTGCTCGCGCGTAAGTTTATATTTGTCCGAAAATATCATCGCTCAAACATTCACTTTATCGTAAGCTCGACATTCTTCGTGAGCTTGTGCTTCTGTCCTTTCCAAACGACCGTTCCGCCGTCGATGTCAGCCGAAACTGTGAGCTTTCCGTCCTTGTATGCAACCTTGACAAGACCGTCGCCGATCGGCACGACGCCCGAAAATTCCTTGTATATTCCCGGGTTCGGCTCGACACAGAACTCGCTCGCGCCGACCGCGGTAGGGTATACGCCGCAGCAGTAGCGTCCGAGCAGATACACCGGTCCGCTGCCCCACGCGTGGCAGAGCGACTTGCCGTATTTGTTGCCGTACATCGCGTAGTGCTCGATTCCCGACTGCGTCGGGTCATACTGCTCCCAGATCGTCGTCGCGCCGAGCTTCAGCATACCGCCCCAGTAGGAGTCGATCATGTTCTGCGCGTATTCGATGTGTCCGAGCTTGCAGAGCGCCATCAGCTCGTAGAGCTCGAAGTAAGGTGTCGTGATCTTCGTGATCGAATCGTTTTCGAGCACCGTGTCAACCAGCTTGTCAGCTGTCGCGCGGTCGACGAAATCGTACAGAATCGCGAAGATGTTCGCGTGACGCGTGATGTTGTGGCGTCCGGACGTGAAGCTGTCGATATACGCGAAACGCTCATTGTCCCAGTATTTCTCGTTTATCAGTTCTTTCAGCTTGTCAGCGCGTTCGGTGTAGACCGAGGTTTCGTCCTCGCCGAGAGCACCTGCCAGCCACGACATCGCGTTGTGCGCCTGCCAGAGCAGAATTTGCTCGGCGCAGACCGGACCGTCCTTGTCGATATCCGACCAGTCGATGAATATCCAGTCGCCGGGGCGCGCGACAACCAGACCGTTCTCGTCGAGACGCGAGACTATGAACTCGTACAGCGCCTTGACTCGCGGCCAAATGAAGCGGATGAAGTCAATATCGCCGGTCGTGAAGTAGTACTCCCACGTGCCGATGATCAGCAGCGACGAGTAGTCGTTGATGTGGTTGATATGCTCCATATACGGCGGCTTGCCGTATAGCGCGGTTATCGTGCGGCGATTCAGCGCGCGGTCGGCGAACAGGTAGTCGTTGACCATGTACGACTGATACGCGTCGCCCGACCAGCACCAGCGGTCACGCTTGATTCCGTCGAGCAGGAACTCGCGGCTGTTCAGATGGAACGTGTAGGTGCAGATTTCGAATATTTTCTCTACCTCGGGACGGTCGCACTTGAATTTTGCCTTGTATTCGACCGGCAAAAGCTCGAGCTGTGCCTTGACATTGTCGATCTTCGCGGTCGACGTGATATATCTGAACGCGCGCGGTACAAGTGAGTGGCTGCCTGCGCCGACATTTTCAAATATGAGCGTGTTCGGATGGTCGCAGGCTTCCTCAGCGGTCTCGCCGTAGTAGATGCCGGTTTCGGTAGGAGCATCAAACTCGAGCTTCGCGAACAGCTCGCGACCGAAGTCATACAGCATTCCCGACTCGGTCTCGCTGATAGCGACCGGCTTTACCTCGGTGTAGTTGAATGGGAACACGGTCACATCATCATTCGGCGACAGATATGCCGGCTCGTCTCCGGCAGGCACACCGTAGAGCAGCGTTCCGGGCGTAGCCGTCCAGCTCGAGTCAGATGCGAGCTGATCCGATTCACAATATATCGCCGGAAACGCGTCCGGATTTATCGTGACAACTTGGATATTGTGCTTTCCGGCTTTGACGTCAATTCGTCTGCGCATCGGATAACGGCGGCCGTCGACCAGCACGTACGCCTTGCCGTTGCAGTGCATTGTGATGTATCCATCCTGCTCAAATTCACACTGACAGTAAAAATCGACGCGCGGATTGACGTTCGGAATCGTCCACATCGACGGATATTCGGCGCCGAACTCCTCGCGACGCGAATGCAGAAGCAGGCTGTGATATATCTCATAGTCGCCCGGGTACCAGATCCATCTTGATTGTTTCATTTTTGCTTTCCTTTCTATTTGCCAGCAGTTGTTGTCCTGCTTGTTGACAGCATTTGTCATCCTGCTTTTGACAGCCTGATATTTCAACTTTGCACAGCTTGCTTGTTATTTCTCAGGCTTCGGCTGCTTGAAATATTGATAATATCCGCATTTAATCATGCCGTTGTACAGCGGTTTCACCTTATCGGCGCGTCTGCCGTAATACCGTTCGAAATCGGGCATTCCGGACAGAATGTATATCTGCCACGGCGCGAGCTTCGCGAAGCACTGCCCCATCGCTCGATATAGCCGCTTTGTCTCCTCCTCGTCCGACAGCCGCTCGCCGTACGGCGGATTGCAGACAATTGTAGCACGACGGTCAGCTTTGACGATTTCAGTCGCGTCACGGACAAAGCACTTTATGTGCGCGCCCATATCGGCACGCTTGATGTTAGCTCGCGCGAGCTCGACCATCTTCGGGTCGATGTCGCTCGCGTATACCTCGAATTCGGTCTCGCGAATCAGTGATCGCGCCTCGTCACGCGCGTCCTGCCACAGCTTCTCGGGCAGGTCGTAGAATTCCTCGGCGGCAAAGCTGCGCGAAAGTCCGGGCGCGGTGTTGGTCATCATCATCGCCGCTTCGATTCCGATAGTGCCCGAACCGCAGAACGGATCCCACAGCAGCACCTCATCGCGCGGACGCGACAGCTTGACCATCGCCGCGGCGAGCGTTTCTCGCAGCGGAGCCGCGCCGACTGCCGGACGATAACCGCGCTTGTGCAGTGGCGTTCCGGACGTGTCGATCATCAGTGTCGCGATATCCTTCAATATGAAGAATTCGACCTGATATTTCACGCCCTCCTCCTTGAACCAGCTGATACCGTATTCGGCGGAAAGACGCTTGACTATCGCTTTTTTAATTATGCTCTGACAATCGGGAATGCTAGTAAGCGCAGATTTGATGCTGTGACCTTTGACCGGGAACGCGTCGTCGCACGCGATCCAGTTCTCCCATGGCAAAAGGTTTGTGCCGTCGAACAGTTCGGCGAAGGTGGCAGCCTTGAAGCTGCCCATTTTTATATACAGCCGCTCGGCAAACCGCAGCCAGATATTGCAGCGCGCGATCGCCGCGAGGTCGCCGCGGAAGGTAACACGACCGTCGATAGTCTCGATTCGTTCATATCCGAGCGCGTCAATTTCTTCGCCCAGCAGGCTTTCGAGTCCGAACAGGCAGGTCGCGACATATTCGTATTTATAATCTCTATTCATTGGCTTTCCTTGTAAATGATATATTAATATTATCCCACATATCAAGCCGCTTGTCAAGAGTTATCTCAATAAATATTCAGGTTGCAAATAATTTGAAACGGGACAATTTATATAAATCATCGCGGCGGAAATATATATAGACAATTACATAAAATATATAAAAACAAAGACTGCACAAGCAGAAATACCGCTTGTGCAGCCAAATAATATTTATTTCATCCTCCGCAGTAGACCGTACCGCGCTTCGCGTCGACCGTGACGGTCGTGCCGCTTTTCAGTATCTTCGTCGCACCGAGTGCGCCTACGATTACCGGAATTCCGAGCGCCTGCCCGACTATCGCCGCGTGCGAGTCCTCACCGTCGATCTCGCAGATGATACCGCGCGAATGGCGTATCAGATCGACAATCCGGTTCGACGTAGACGGGATTACCAGTATCTCGCCGTCGCGGAAATTGCGGCGCGCTTCCTCCTCGTCACGGCAGACGCAGAGCGAGCCGCAGACGATGTCATTGCCTGACGATATGCCTGTTCCGCTCGTCAAAACATCGCCTACAATCTGTACCTTTAATATATTCGTAGTCCCCGCGACGCCGATCGGCAGTCCTGCGGTAATTACCGCGAGGTCGCCGTATTCGACATATTCGCGCATCGCGGCTTCCTTTATCGCGTGCTCGAATAAAGCGTCGCTTGTAGTCTGCTCCTCGATCATCATCGGCGTCACGCCCCATGACATCGACAGCTGACGGCAGACCTTTTCACAAGGCGAACAACCGACGATTGGCGTAACCGGTCTGAATCGGCTGATCATTCGCGCGGTCGTTCCGGATTTCGTGACCGTGATGATAGCGTTTGCACCCAGGTCGTGCGCCGTTGTACAGGCGGCGTGCGAAATCGCGGTCGTAACATTAGAAAAGCCTGAAAGCTGATTCTGGCGGAAACGCTCGATATAATTGATATCCGCTTCGGCGCGGCGCGCGATGCGCGCCATCATGGCGACGCTCTCGACCGGATACTTACCTGCCGCCGACTCGCCTGACAGCATTATAGCCGACGTGCCGTCGTATATCGCGTTCGCGACGTCGGTGATCTCGGCGCGCGTCGGACGCGGATTTTTCGTCATGCTTTCGAGCATCTGGGTCGCGGTGATTACCGGCTTTCCGGCACTGTAAGCCTTAGAGATGAGCCGTTTCTGGATTATCGGTATCTCCTCCATCGGAATCTCAACGCCCATATCTCCACGCGCTACCATTATGGCATCAGAAACCTTGATTATCTCGTCGATATTCTCGACACCGGCGGAATTCTCTATTTTCGCGATAATTCGTATGTCTCCGCCGCCGTTGCGTTCGAGCAATGTGCGGATTTTCTCGATGTCAGCCGCGCATTGCGTAAACGACGCCGCGATGAAATCGAAGTCCTCGCGTATGCCGAACTCGATGTCGGATACATCCTTGTCGGATAAAAACGGAATGTTCAGCTTCGCGCCCGGAACGTTAACTCCCTTGTGCGACGAAATCACGCCGCCATTGAGTACCGTGCACACAATTCCATCCCGAGAGGTCTCATTAACCTTGAGCTCGACAAGACCGTCGTCAATCAAAATATGACTGTCGACCGCGACATCTCGCCATAAATCCTTATACGTAACCGACGTTGACTTAGAGTTTCCAATCGAATCATCGAACAGAAGCCGATATTCCTGACCGCGCTCAAGTGTAACCGGTCCGTCAAAGTCACCGAGACGAATTTCCGGTCCTTTGGTGTCGAGGAGCAGTGCGGTGTATCGCCCCATGCGCGCACGAACCCGCTTTACGGTATCCGCGAGCACTTTCATACTCTCATGTGTACCATGCGAAAAGTTAAGCCGCGCGACGTCCATGCCGGCATTAATCATCTTTTCAAGCGTTTCCTCCGAATCAGACGCCGGACCGAGCGTAGCTATGATTTTAGTCTTTCTGGTTTCGAGCATATCTTCCTGCCTTCCAAATAATTATATCCTTATTATAAATATAAAAAACTCCCCTATAATAATTATACCACAAAATTCTGTCCTGTCAATATAAACCATGACGAATTAAAAAGAAATTTATATTTTTTTAAGTTTACTATTGACAAAGTAATATGACTGTGATATAATATACTAAACCGATGAGGAAGTGTAAGTACGAACGCCGAATACGGCACAGAGAGTCGCGAGTGGTGAGAGCGCGGCGCGGATAAGTGTTCCGAATGGACTTCTGAGGGCGAGCCGAATCAAAAGTACGCGAGCCGGAGTAGGTACTCCGTCATAATTACCGGCATATTGATAGATATGCACAAAGCGGGCAAATACGTCATTGACGTATAAAGTCAAGTTGGGTGGCACCGCAGGATATGTATCCTGTCCCGGCAGTTTTTAGCAGCTGTGGGACGGGTTTTTTGTTTGTTCCGCAGAATCGGCAAAACGGAGTGCCGATCGGATAACCGCTGCAATTCCGAAATATTTCTTGAAAGGAACAACGAAAATGAAACACGAAATCCCCTACAAAATCTACCTCTCCGAAAACGAGCTGCCGACCACCTGGTACAATGTCCGCGCCGATATGAAAAACAAGCCCGCTCCGCTGCTTAATCCGGCGACAATGCAGCCGATCACCGCGGCAGACCTCGCGCCGGTATTCTGCGATGAGCTGATAAAGCAGGAACTCGACGACAACACACCCTATTTCGAAATTCCCGAGGAAATACGTGACTTCTATAAGATGTACCGTCCCTCTCCGCTCGTGCGCGCCTACTGCCTCGAGGAGAAGCTCAAGACCCCTGCTAAGATATATTATAAATTTGAAGGCAACAACACCTCCGGCTCGCACAAGCTGAATTCGGCAATCGCTCAGGCTTACTACGCGAAAAAACAGGGGCTCCGCGGAGTCACGACCGAGACGGGAGCCGGTCAATGGGGCACCGCGCTGTCAATGGCCTGCGCATACCTTGGACTCGACTGCCGGGTATATATGGTCAAGTGCAGTTATGAACAGAAGCCGTTCCGACGCGAGGTCATGCGCACCTACGGCGCGTCTGTAACCCCCTCTCCGTCCGAAACCACCTCAGTCGGCAGAAAGATTCTCGCCGAATTCCCCGGCACTACCGGCTCGCTCGGTTGCGCTATCTCCGAAGCGGTCGAAGCCGCGACCTCGACCGAGGGCTATCGCTATGTGCTCGGCAGCGTATTAAATCAGGTGCTGCTGCACCAAAGCATAATCGGTATCGAAGCCAAAACCGCGCTCGATAAATATGACGTCAAGCCGGACATCATCATCGGCTGCGCCGGCGGCGGCTCGAATCTCGGCGGACTCATCTCTCCGTTCATGCGCGAGAAGCTGCGCGGCGAGGCTGATTATCGCTTCATCGCGGTCGAACCGGCGTCCTGCCCGAGCTTCACACGCGGCAGGTTCGCGTATGACTTCTGCGACACCGGTATGATCTGCCCGATGGCAAAGATGTATACGCTCGGCAGCGGCTTCATCCCATCGTCGATCCACGCGGGTGGACTGCGCTACCACGGAATGAGCAGTATACTCTCGCAGCTCTATGACGACGGTTTGATGGAAGCGAGAAGCGTCAAGCAGACCGAGGTTTTCGAAGCCGCGGAGATGTTCGCGCGCGTCGAGGGAATACTTCCCGCGCCCGAATCGAGCCACGCGATCCGCGCCGCGATCGATGAAGCGTTGCTCTGCCGCGAGACCGGCGAGGAGAAGACAATTCTGTTCGGTCTGACCGGAACCGGCTACTTCGATATGAAGGCATACGAACAGTACAACGACGGCAAGATGACCGACTACATTCCTACCGACGAAGACCTCGCGCGCGGCTTCGCCTCTCTGCCGAAAATGTAATCTTTATGTATTTTTAACTCTCTTTTCGATTTTATTCATTCAATATAGACATTGACTTTTTTATAATATTGATATATAATATTTACCGTGAGTCCGGGATTGTAAAATTTCCGGATTCACGGTTTTTTAACGAATATCTATTTATGAGGGAAACTAAATGTCCTCTGTCAATAATAAATCTCGGTTTCAAATCGATATGTGCGTGGGACCGATACTGCCGAAGCTGCTGCTATTCGCGCTGCCGCTCATGGCTACCAACCTTTTGCAGCTCATGTTTGCCGCCGCGGACAGCGTGGTTGTCGGACTGTTCGCCGGTGAGGATTCACTCGCCGCGGTCGGCGCGACTGTATCGCTGATCAATCTGATAACCAACCTGTTTCTCGGACTTTCGGTCGGCGTAAACGTTGTCGCGGCGCGCTGCTTTGGCGCAAAAAACGACGAAGAGCTGAGCCAGACAACTCACACCTCAATTTTCATCAGCGCGATAATCGGACTAATCATGACCGCGATAGGACTTATCGGCGCGGAACAGATTCTCATACTGATGAAAACCCCGCCGGAAATCCTGCCGCTGTCAGTGCGCTATCTGCGCATATACTTCATCGGTATGACATCAATGACTATATACAATTTCGGAGCCGCGCTGCTCCGCGCGATCGGCGACACAAAGCGCCCGCTTATATTCCTGCTGATATCCGGCGGTCTGAACATCCTGCTCAACCTTTGCTTTGTCATCTTCCTCAAATTGGGCGTCGCCGGCGTCGCTACATCAACCGCCATAACGCAGACACTTTCGGCGGCATTGATTCTCACCTGCCTTTCCCGCGAGAGGGGCGGAATCAGATTCATACCGAAAAAGCTCGCCATAAATCGCAAAAAGCTCGGACAGATTGTCGCGATAGGACTTCCAGCGGGACTGCAGGCGTCGATGTACTCGATTTCAAACGTCATAATCCAGTCGTCGATAAACATTTTCGGCAAGACTGTAATCGCCGCCAGCACAGCTTCGGTCAATATCGAAGACATGGTCTACTTTACAATGAACGCTATCCAGCAGGCGGTAACCTCGTTCACCGGTCAGAATATGGGTGTGCGCAACTACAAGCGAATACTGAATATTCAGCTGATCGGTCAGGCGGCGGTAATCATAACCGGAGTCGTCATATCCTCTATTGAAATAATATTCGCGCCGCAGCTTTTGTCGATATTCTCGGACAGCGCGGAGGTTATAGCTATAGGCACCGCAAGAATGCGTTATGTCGTGCTGCTCTATTTCACCTGCGGAATGATGGAGGTATTTGTCGGCGGTCTGCGCGGCATGGGCAGTTCGGTATTGCCTACTATCGCGTCGCTCATCGGCATATGCGCGTTCCGCGTGGTATGGCTTTCAACAGTGTTTCAGATTGAAGCCTATCACACAATTAAAACTGTATATATGCTGTATCCGATCACATGGGTCATCACCTGTATAGCCGAAGCAATCTGCTTCTTCGCGGTATACAGACACAAAAAACGCATGAATGATATTTATAATATGAGAAAAGAGGTTATAGAATGACAAAAGTAAAAGCTGCCGGCAACTATAAAATCGATATGTGTACAGGACCTATACTGCCGAAAATGCTTCGTTTCGCGCTGCCGCTCATGGCGTCGAGCCTGCTTCAGCTGCTGTTCAACGCCGCTGATATCATAGTTGTTGGTCAATTCTGCGGCGACATTTACACCGCGGCTGTCGGTTCAAACGGCGCGCTTATCAACCTTTTAACCAACTTCTTTATCGGTCTTTCAGTGGGAACTAATGTTTTGGCGGCGCGTTATTTCGGCGCCGACAACCATAAGGATTTGTCCGAGACAGTGCATACATCTATGCTGATAAGCGTCATTTCCGGCGTATTTCTGACTATTGTCGGTTTATTTACCGCCGGAGAGCTGCTCAAGATTATGAACACGCCCGAAAATGTGCTCGGTCTTGCCACTGAGTACCTCGAAATCTATTTTCTCGGTGTGACCGCTACGACCATCTACAACTTCGGTAGCGCGCTGCTGCGTGCTATCGGCGACACCAAGCGCCCGCTTTACTATCTGTTTATCTCCGGAGTACTAAATGTGGTGCTCAACCTTTTCTTTGTCATAGTCTTCGACCTTGACGTCGCTGGAGTAGCAATCGCGACCGTCATTTCACAAATAACGTCCGCGGTGCTCGTGGTTCGCTGTTTAATGCGCGAAACCGGAGGTATCAAGCTCGTTGTGAAAAAACTGCACATTCACCGAGACAAGCTTTTGCAGATTATAAAGATAGGTCTGCCCGCCGGAATTCAGGGCACGCTCTTCTCGCTTTCGAACGTTGTAATTCAGTCGTCGATAAATCTATTCGGCGACAACGTCGTCTCGGGCAACGCTGATGCCGCGAACATCGAGGGCTTCGTTTATGTGGCGATGAACGCCTTCTATCAGGCGGTGATCTCGTTTACCAGCCAGAATTTAGGGCGCCGCAACTTCGACCGGATCAAACGCTCGCTGCTGATAGGGCTCGCCTGCGTCACAGTCACGGGCGTTTTGCTCGGACTTGTGCTGATCTTCTTCGGTCGCGAGCTGATGGGAATATATACGAGCACCGAGGTTGTAATCGAGGTCGGACTCGAGCGTTTCGCCTATGTCGGCTCTATATATTTCCTCTGCGGAATCATGGACTGCCTTGTCGGCGGTCTGCGCGGAATCGGATATTCATTCGCTCCGATGGTTGTATCGCTGATGGGCGCCTGTGTATTACGTCTTGTGTGGATTGCGACCGTGTTCAATATTCCCGAATATCATGTCGTCGAGACGGTCTATATTTCATACCCGATTTCGTGGATAGTGACTGCGGCGGTACACGCCGTCTGCTTTATCTTCCTTTTTCGCCGGGTCAAACGCAAATATCCGCCCGAGGTCGTACCCGAGCATTGAGGATTAGCGAAAATATACTTGAAACATATTGACAATCCTATCGCGATGTGCTATCATATATATGTAGAATCCGCCCTTATATTTGTATGAATTAACGGAGGTATGAAATGAAGCACATATTTGATATCCCGATTATCCTCTGCCTGCTCATCGCGGCGATGCTGTTCGGTTCCTGCTCCGAAACCGACGAATACATACCCGACGAATTCGAAGCCGCGGTGATGGCGACCTCTCCGACCGTAATAGTCGACTATATTTTGCTCGAATCGCTGTCCGAGCTGATGGATACCGTAAAACCGAATCTGATCGTGCGCTGTAAGGTGGCGTCGCGCGGCGAATCATATCTGAAAGGTGCAAACGAGTCGTTGAACTCGTTACTGAACCAGTCGGCTGCCGCTCTGACCGATACCGAACTCAAACGCGTGCAATCGGCAGTAGCGAACAGCCTGTCCACGCCCTACACGCTTGAGCTTGAAAAAATCTACCTCGGAGCCGAAAACCTCGACGACACGACCGAGCTTGTATTCACTGTCCCCTACGGCGCGATAAACGGATATGCCCGAGCGGCTGACAAATACCCGATTCTTAAGGTTGGCGCGGAATACCTCATGTTCCTGCGAGTCGACTTTATCGGCGGCGAGAAGGAATATTACCTCGCGTTCCGCCCCGCGTCCGCGCTCGAGCTGCGAAATGACAGCTTTGACGGCGGTGACTATGCTGATTTGATATTCGCCGAATTCAATGGCAGCACCGAAGCTCTGATTAGCGAGCTCGAGGAGCTTATAGCTAATAATGACTACGACATTTCGATTGAAGGCACAGAAGCATAATAAACTAACACAACTATAAAAATTATCACCGTCAGGTTTCCCCGACGGTGATTTTTTAATTTTGTTATAGACTTCTAAGTGTCAAATATGGATTTATATTCAGTTGCGGTCGTTGCAGCGGCAGCCGGTCGTCTCCTTGACGCAGCTTCCTAAAATCGAGTTGCCGTTCGACGAGCCGCAGCCGCAGCCGGTGCCGATTGACGGAGCGGCTCGACCGGGCGAAAATTCGTCGATCGGGAACGCCATGCGATTGAACGCGTCGCAGGGGCTTCCGGTGTCGGTCGCAACGCACTCCTTGTCGGGCACGCTGAACTCGACCGCGTTGATGAGATACTGCTCGGGACGCTCGAGACGGATAACCGAGAAGAATCCGAGCGAGACCGCGAGATATTTCTGACCGCCGTCGACGATGTTTCCGCCGAGTACGCAGCAAACCTGCTCGGGGATCTCGTCGCAGCAGCAGCAACAATGGCACTTGCACTGCGAGGGCTCGACGACACGCGCGCCGAGAATTACAGGATCGACCGTCTCAACAACAGCTACCGGCAGATTTGTGCTCATCTCGCCGGTGCAAGGGGTCGAGCAGAAGCTGTCGGACGCCGCGGTCGAACGGAATACGCGAACCTCGCCCTCTCCGCCGTAGAGCACGACCGACTTCTCGGTGACAGCAAGACCACAGAAGGTCTGCGGCTTGCCGGGGCAAACGCAGGCTTCAAGCTCAAGCTTGACATAAAAACGGACGGTGATACGATAAAAGCCGCGGCTCAGCTGTACCGGCTCTACGCTTATCGACGACGAGCAGATCTCAGCCGATTTGCATCTGACCTGACCGGTGTGCTCAATCAGACTCTGACCCATTTCGTCGAGATATACGCGCACATCCTCGAAGCAATCGCGGTCGCGGCAGCTGTCAAACACCTGATAGGTGTCGATGAGCACGCTGCCCGACGCGGAATTGCCGCAGGATATACCATTCTGCGAATTATTGCCGCAGCTGTTTCCCTGTGTCCTGCTGCCGAAGCAGCCACTGCGATTAGTTTCAGACATATTGATGACCTTTCTCCCATATGGGGTTTGGATTTCGGCAGAGCCGGCTATTCCGCCTCCGCCATATTACTCCGGGTAAATCGAGGTTTTTAAGGAGCGATATCCGTTTTATGTAGTTCGGATACAGTCCATATCAGCAGCGGTGTCATGAGCCGCTGTATTAACAGATTATGCAGTGGCACAGGTTTTGTCAATAGTGCCGCTGTAATATTGATGGGATTTTTACCATGTATCCCGCTTCACGGCAGATTCTCGAGGATATTTGTGCTATATAATAAACCGATTTAATTTATATACGATTTCAACAGACAATTTGATATTGGTCTTGCGAAAAGAGGTTTGATTTTACATATTTGAGTTTTGATTTCTGATATGATAACTATGTGTTTTCTGGTATAATAATCGTATAGTGTATGTTGAGCTTTACTTTCATATTGTTTTATCAACAAATCAACAATTATCGCGGTTTCGTGCAGCATTGGCGTTATTTGGCAGCGGCTGATCCGCGATAACCGCTTTGCGCCATTCGAGGCGAGGCGTCTGTAAATTCAATACAAATAACAGAAAGGAAGGTTTGATATCATGTCATACACATTAAAGCCGCGTGAAATACCGATGCACGACGGCTATGACGTAATCGTTGTCGGAGGCGGTCCCGCCGGTGTCGCCGCGGCCTATTCCGCGGCACGCGAGGGCGCGAATACGCTGCTCATCGAAGCCACCGGAGCGCTCGGCGGTATGAGCACAATGGGAATGGTGCCCGCGTGGTGCCCCTTCTCGGATAAAGAAAAGATTATATACCGTGGTCTCGCCGAGCGCATATTCAACGCCGGCAAGGCGCAGACTCCGTTCGTCGACCCGAAGCGGCTCGATTGGGTACCGATCAACCCCGAGGTCATGAAGGTGATCTACGATGACCTGATGAACGAGGTCGGAGTCAAGGTGCTGTTCGGCACGGTGCTGTCCTCAGTCGACGCCGAGGATGGCACAATCAACGCGATTATCGTGACTAACAAAGCCGGTTTGTCGGCATATTCAGCCAAGGTCTATATCGACTGCACCGGAGACGGCGACCTTTCGGCATACGCCGGAGCCGAATTCCATCTCGGCGACGACGACGATCCGCCGAGCGTACAGATGTCGACCCTCTGCTTCTCACTCGGCGGAGTCAACGACGAGGTCTACCGTTCGGGAATCACGCTTCACGGCGACAATCGCAGCTCTCCGATATGGAAAATGAAGGATGACCCGAGATTTCCGTACATTACCGACTCGCATTTCTGCAACAACCCTATCGGAAAAGGCGCGGTCGGCTTCAACGCCGGACATCTGCCCGAATTCGTCGGCACCGACCCCGAGGAGCTGTCCAAGGCATACATGATCGGTCGCAAGAAGGCGCATGACGTCGCGAAAGGTCTCGCCGAATACTACCCCGAGGCATTTGCCGACGCGTATGTGCTCGAAACCGCTCCGCTGATGGGCATACGCGAATCACGCCGTATCGTCGGAGACTACACTCTGACGGCTGACGACTATATGTCGCGCGCGACCTTTCCGGATGAGATATCGCGCAACAGCTATTACCTTGATGTACATCGTACTGCCAAGGAAAAGGCGGCGCAGATTGCAGCCGGAGTCTCCGAGGAAAAGGTCAACGCACGTTATGGCAAGGGCGAATCGCACGGCATACCGTATCGCTGCCTGACGCCGAAGGGCATGGTCAACCTGCTTTGCGCGGGACGGATAATTTCCTGCGACAGACGTATACTCGGTTCGGTGCGCGTCATGCCGAACTGCTTCACGACTGGTGAAGCTGCCGGACTCGCCGCCGCGCTCGCCGCTTCGGGCGACCGCGATGTCCACGCCGTCGACGTCGGACTGCTGCGCGACAAGCTGAGACAGTATGGCGCATATTTCAAATAAGTCAATAATATAAGGGAGATTTGCATATAAAATGAACAAACGTATAGTTGCTTTCCTGATTCTCGGTGCGATGCTGAGCTCGCTCGCCGCGTGCGGTGACTCGGCTTCAGACGGCGATGTGACCACAAACTCGAGTACGGAAACAGCCGAACCGGTCGATACCGACCATGACTCGAACGGCTTCCTGCTCGATTCAATCCCGGCAGACACGAATTTCGGCGGCGCTACTGTCAACATCCTGATTCGCGAAGCTGTCGCGAACACCGAATTCTTTGTTGAAGAAGAAACCGGCGATATAGTCGACGACGCGCTT
>CAJFKR010000061.1 GCA_904386005.1 Candidatus Flemingiibacterium merdigallinarum | reverse complement strand
AGACCGTCAGCTCCTCCGGCCGGGCCCGGAGGGTGAATCCGGAGAGTTAGACATGGGCTTCAGTGTTCATGAGGCTGACTGGGCAGAGTCCGTGGACATCATCCGCCAGCCGCTCTATTTGGCGGTGCCGGCAAACCATCCGCTGGCCTCGTTCAACTCTGTCTCCTTTTTGGATTTTGCCAATGAGCCGCAGATCATGCTGGAGCACGGGAGTAATATTAGGACCAATATGGACCGACTTTTTGCCCAGCGGGATATTATTCCAAACATCGTATTTGAGGTCAGGGAGTGCAATGCCGCACTGCAGTATGTAGGACTTGGCTTTGGCGTCTCTGTCCTGCCCCAGGTGCCTGCTATGGATACCAGCAAGGTCATTGTCCTTCCCATTGAGGATCAGGAGAAGGAATTTGTACGGACTGTTCACTTTCTGTACCACAAGAAGCATGTAATGTCACCTGCTGCACAACGAGTGAGAGATTATATTTTTGAGAACTTTACCTTAGCGGAACAGAAGTAACCTGCGGAATGTTGATTGTCGCTGACCTAAAATTTGCCCCATAACCGGAAGTCCTTGAAGCTTAAAAGCTTCAAGGGCTTTATTTATTCGGAGTGCTTGGACCCTGTCTCTCTGAAACGGCTGCCTGATTGCGGCAAAGCCTATTCCTCTCGTTCAATATGCCGTCGGAATTATAATATTCATACAAAAAATTTTTTTGTGAGTTGGAGCATAAAATCGTTAGCGCATTATTTTTTGGGATATGTCGGCGTTGTTTTGGTACTCAGCGTATTTGGAGGTGTGACATTTTATTATAATATGCTGCGCGAATATGTCGATGAGAGTCTGCGTCCTGATTTTGACGACGACTATAAACTCACCTGTATCGACGGTAATTATATAACTGAATTCATTATTCCGTATTATACAGAATATGGCATTGATAATGACCTGATTGACAGATTCGAAAGTGTCGATGAGATTTCCGAAATGATTAGGCTGCGCAGCTTCTTTTCTTTGATTTCGGAACCACGTGATAACGACCGTCTCGCCGGCTGTTATGAGAATTACCGCAGTGTCTATGAGATGGCAAGCAGTCATGAATCATATGAATATGAAGCCTCTTTTCTCGGTATAGGTGATGATGAGTCGGTATATCGCGCGAGCCTTAACGGTTTTGACAGCTCGTATCTTTCGAAGCTGCTTTTTGCGATCGGTGTGCCGGAAGATGAGCTCACAGGTTATACTGATGGCAGTAAGGTTTTGCTGTTGACAGATGATCCTGATACCTGTCCGTATAAGACCGGAGACCGGCTGTGTATACGCTTGTATAAACGCGACAGCGACAACAATAAACTTGTGGTGAGCAAAGCTATCGAAATTACTCCTGTCATAACGGCGGTGAGTAAGCCGCCGGAGGGGGTCATACTTCCGCAGGAGATATCCACACGGAGATTCACGGTCATCTGCGGGATTGATTTCTTTAAAAATTATGAACTGGGCGATACCTCAAATTACTTGTATCTGCGGCTCAATGACAGCAGCGATTACGAAGACACCGAGCGTATTGTAAAGAATATTCAATATGGCAGTCTCGGCGTTATGGTCGATTCATTGCGAGAGGTGCGCGGCGAGCAGCGTGCGGCGGCTATGTCGGTTACAAATGTGACATTTGTGTTACAGCTGCTTATTATACTGCTTTGCGTGTATCTTGTTATGCGTATAACCCAAAATCGCTACAGCGAACAAACGGCGCTTTGGGCGGTTCTGCGCTGTCAGGGAATAAAGAAACATCATGCTTATTTACAGAACTTTTATGAAAACCTGCTGCTTGCGGCACTCTCAAGCGCAAGCTCCTATTTACTGGCGGTGCTGTTTCGATTGCAGGAATTAGAAAATACTATATCTGATCTCATTGAGCTTATTGTGATTTTTATTTCGATGATGGCAATACTCACGCTGTCGGCGGTTCTACCTATCAGGCGTGTGTTCAGCGGTACGATTTGCGAATGTCTGCGCAGCGAATAAGCGTTATTATTAAATGAATCAAACGACCGGTTCGTGTTATAAACGTGAACCGGTCGTATCTTTTATATTATTTACATACTAAATAAACAGCGGCCGCAGCTGCTTTCCCTCGAACGCCGCGTCGATAGTCTCGCCGAGCCGCTCGAACTCGGCGACGAGCGAGTGCGGCTTCCACTCGGGATCGTCCTGCCGAAGCGGCACGAAATAGACATTCTTCCGGTTCAGCAGCCGCCCGAGATTCGCGAGATTCGCGCTCATAGCGTCGTTTGAAGCGAGAGCTATCACGAGCGGTCGGTCAGACCGCAGATGTGCCTTCGCCGCCATCGTCACCGCCGTATCGGTGACGCCGCAGGCGAGCTTTGCGAGCGTGTTGCCGGTACAGGGCGAGATTGCCAGCAGGTCGAGCTTGAGCTTCGGTCCGAGCGGCTCGGCGTCGCGTATCGTATGTATCACCGGTCGACCGCAGAGTCTGGTCAGCTCGGATTCGAAATCCTTGGCTTTGCCGAAGCGGGTGTCGGTCGTATAAGCGTTTTCGCTCATTATCGGCTGTATCTGGTATCCGGCGGCAACCAGGCGGCGCAGCTCGTCAAGACTGCGCTCGAATGTGCAAAAAGAACCGCAGAGCGCGTATCCAATCAGCATTTTTTATCATCTCCCTTACAGCTTTCACACCCCGCCCAGTCGCATATCGTGTCGGCAATTATTCTTCCCGCGGTCAGCGGCGCGGTCTTGCCGGGCAGCGACAGCGCCCAGATCACCCGCCGTCCGAGCGCTCCGGCCGCCTGTATGTCGACACCGCCCGGATTCGACGCGAGGTCGACTATCAGCGTATCTTCCGGTATCAACTCGAGCTCGCTCCTGCCGAGAATGTGGCTCGGGACGGTGTTGTATATTACAACCGGAGCGTGAGCGCTGAAATAATCACAAAGGCGCGTAGTGTCGGCGCAGTCGTAGCCGAGCGCGCGGATCCACGCGAAGTCGTCTGCTCGTCTCGCCGATACGGTCACTCTCGCTCCAAGCGCGGCGAGTTTCATCGCGAGCAGCTTGCCTATCCGTCCGAAGCCGACGACAAGCACCTCTGAACCGCTCAGTGTGACTGCCAGCTCGTCAAGCGCGATCGCAATCGCGCCCTCCGCAGTCGGCACGGCGTTAGCGACGGCGAATTCCTCTCGCGCGAAATAATCGAAGCAGGTCATGCCTTCCGCCTCACAGCGCGCAGCAAAATCAGCGTCGAGTCTGCCGCCGCATACCAGTCGGATCCCCTGACGCTTCATCGTGTAAATCAGTTCATCGAGTGTCAGCGACTCGTCTGAAAACGGCATTGACAGATGCACTCGGTCGCTTGTCGCCGGCAGCGGCAGTATGGCGGCGTCGCAGCCGTCGAGCGCTGACGCGAGATTCGGTGCCGGCGGCTCACCGAGCTTGCTTAAATAAGCCGTCAGCCCATCATCTGCGGCACGCGACGAGCAGCATAGAGAGTCGACTTCACCCGACGTTCGCTCGCACGACCTGAAGCCGTAGAGCCGCGTCTCACAGCCGCGCTCGCGCAGGCGTCCCGTGGCGGCGATCGATCGCAGATCACCGCCGATGACTGCCGCCTTTTTGATTCTATACATAATGAAAAACCATTCCTTTTTTATGATCGGGTATTCACCCAAAGCCATGCAGTTTGTGTCAAAATGGCATCGCGGTCGCCGCAAATCGAACGCGGCTCCCGTATTTTCATTGTATGTAGCCGGTGACCATCTCGCCATAAATATGTGAGTGGGTCAAAAAATACTCTCGCGGTCAAGTGTAAAAATTATGCGATTTTACAGTTGATAAAAAAAGTAAATTGTGGTATAATAAATTATCATGCGGTTTATCGGCGGATTCAAATGAGTCGGGATTCCCTCGCGGTCGAAACTGCCGCTGTAATCACTGCGCGATAGCTTCTGTATTTTTCTTGCGTCATTATCCGCGCCGGTTTGAACGGCTTCTGATCTAATTGAGGCATTAATATTGTCTTGATATTGATACCGGTAGAAACATTTTATCTTGATGAAAGGATCGATTGATATATGGGAGGATTATTTGGTGTTGTTTCAAAGACAAGCTGCGTCTTTGACCTGTTTTTCGGAACCGACTACCATTCGCACCTCGGAACCCGCCGCGGAGGTCTCGCCGTATACGGCGAAAACGGCTTTCAACGCTCGATACACAATATCGAAAACTCGCCTTTCCGCACCAAGTTCGAGCACGACGTCGAGGAGATGGAGGGCAATCTCGGCATCGGCTGTATATCCGACAGCGAGCCTCAGCCGCTCATCGTCCGCTCGCATCTCGGCAACTTTGCGATAACCACGGTCGGTCGAATTAACAACATCAATAATCTTACCAAGCTCTGCTTTGACAAGGGACTCACTCACTTCCTCGAAATGAGCGGCGGCGACGTTAACCCGACCGAGCTGGTCGCGTCGCTGATCGCGCAGAAGGATTCGATTCCCGAGGGCATCAAATACGCGCAGTCGGTAATAGACGGCTCGATGACTCTGCTGATACTGACAAGCGAGGGTATGTATGCCGCGCGCGACCGGCTCGGACGCACTCCTATCGTCATCGGCAAGAAGGACGGCGCGTTCTGCGCGTCATTCGAGAGCTTCGCGTTCTTAAATCTCGGCTACACGACCTACCGCGAGCTCGGTCCGTCCGAGATCGTCTATCTCACGCCGGATAGCTGCACCACTGTATGTCCGGCTACCGAGGAGATGAGGATCTGCACATTTTTGTGGGTCTACTACGGCTACCCGTCGTCCTATTACGAGGGGGTAAATGTCGAGGAGATGCGATATAATTGTGGCGCGAAGCTTGCCGCGCGCGATGCCGGAAATATCGAAGCCGATATTGTCGCCGGAGTGCCCGATTCGGGCACCGCGCACGCGGTCGGCTACGCGAACGCGTCGGGAATCCCGTTCGCGCGTCCGTTTATCAAATATACTCCGACCTGGCCGCGCTCGTTCATGCCGACCCACCAGTCGCAGCGCGACCTGATCGCGAAGATGAAGCTGATCCCGATAGACGCGCTGATCCGCGGCAAGAAGCTACTGCTGATTGACGACTCCATCGTCCGCGGCACACAGCTGCGCGAGACCGCGGCTTTCCTGTTCCAGAGCGGCGCAAAGGAGGTACACATCCGTCCAGCCTGCCCGCCGCTGCTGTTCGGCTGCAAATACCTCAATTTCTCACGCTCGAAGAGCGATTATGATCTCATCGCTCGCCGTGTCATCAAGAAGCTTGAGGGCAAGGACGATATTTCTGATGAGCGTCTGCGTGTATACGCCGACCCGACGACGCCCGAATACGAGGCTATGGTGGATGGTATCTGCCATGAACTCCACTTCACGTCGCTGCGCTACCACAGGCTCGACGACCTGCTTGATTCGGTCGGAATCCCCGCCTGCAAGCTCTGCACCTACTGCTGGAGCGGCAAAGAATAAATTGTAATAAGCCGACCGGACATTGACCGTTATACAGTTTGATGTCCGGTCTGTATATTTTTTGTTAAAATTGCCGATTGACATCCGACTTGTTGTATGATACAATATCATATACTTATTTTGACGCAAACGGAGGGTATTCGGCATGAACAACTATTTCACAAAGCTGCTTCGCGCGAATTTCAGATGTGGTCGAATGCTCTGCTCCCGGATGAGATATTGCGGGAGTTCTATCGGCGCGTATCCGAGGTGCATATCGGTTCGCTGAAGGCGTTTTGTATATAATTTCAGCAAAATCTTGTCCGGGAGTTATTATGGGAATTTGCGGTCACAGCCGCAAGATTGTGCCGAATAACGCCGGATTTTGTTTTATCAAGGAGCGACGTTTTGATTGAACTTGTAAATCTCACAAAGCATTTCGAATCGACCTCGGGCGTTGTAGAGGCGGTCAACAATGTTTCGCTGAAAATTGAAAAAGGCGACATCTTCGGAATAATCGGACTTTCGGGCGCGGGAAAATCGACTCTCGTCCGCTGTATCAACCTCTTAGAGCGGCCGACGTCCGGACAGGTGCTGTTCGACGGAGTTGACCTCTGCACGCAGTCGCCTGCCGAGCTGCGTCAGACCAGACGTAAAATATCGATGATATTTCAGAGCTTCAACCTGTTGATGCAGCGCACCGCGCTCAAAAATGTCTGTTATCCGATGGAGATATCCGGTGTGCCGCGCGCAAAGCAAATCGAAAAGGCCAAGCAGCTGCTCGAAATCGTCGGACTTTCCGACCGAATGAACTCGTATCCGGCGCAGCTTTCGGGCGGACAGAAGCAGCGCGTCGCGATAGCCCGCGCGCTCGCGACCGACCCGGAGGTGCTGCTCTGCGACGAGGCGACGAGCGCGCTTGACCCGAACACAACGAGGGCGATACTCGCGCTGCTCAAGGAGATAAACGAGACGCTCGGAGTGACTATAATCGTAATCACGCACGAGATGAAGGTAGTTGAGCAGATCTGCAACAAAGTCGCGGTGCTCGACCACGGCAACGTCGTCGAGAACGGATTTGTTAAGGATGTGTTCCTGTCTCCTAAGTCGGAAATCGCGCGCGAGCTGATACTGCCGAAGAGCGAGGCGGTGCATGACTTCAAGGGCAAGCGGATGATACGGCTGGTGTTCGACGGTCAGTCGTCGCTCGAGCCGGTCGTCGCGAATATCTGTCTTGAGTGCCGCGCGGCGGTCAACATCATGGGCGCCGACACGAAGAATATCGGCGGCAAGGCGTTCGGTCAGATTCTGCTGATGCTGCCGGAGGATGAAGCCGCGCTGTCGAGGATATTCAACTATCTCGACACGCATGAACTGAAATATGAGGAGGTGAGCGAGGAATGATCGAAATGTATTTAGAAGCCGTACTGGTGACGCTGAAAATCACGGTCATATCCACGCTGCTTGCCTACATAATCGGTATCCCGCTCGGCGTGCTGCTCTACGGCACCGATAAGAGCGGAATATTCCCGATGGCTCCGGTGAATCGCATAGTCGGATTCATAGTCAATATAATCCGCTCGATTCCGTTCATCATCCTGCTGGTCATGACGCAGCCGGTCGCGAAGCTAATAGTCGGCTCGAAGATCGGTGACAACGCGTTTATTGTCTATCTCGTGATAGCCGCCGCGCCGTTTGTCGCGCGGATGATCGAGTCGTCGTTCCGCGAGGTCGACCGCGGCATAATCGAAGCCGCGCAGTCGATGGGCTCGAACAATATGCAGATAATTCTGAAGGTGCTGCTGCCCGAAGCGAAGCCGTCGCTGATAATCGGCGGCGCGATCGCGATAACGACGATACTCGGCTACACGCCTATGACCTATCTTATCGCGGGCGGCGGTCTCGGACAGCTGGCGATACAGTACGGACTCTACCGCTTCGAGAGCACGACGATGTATATATCGTCACTGCTGCTTATCATCCTTGTCCAGATCATGCAGGAGACGCTCAACTACATAGCCAAGGTCTGCGACAAGCGCATACGCAACAAATAAGCAAGCACACAAATATCAGCATTCTAAAAGCATCTGAAATCAAAATCAAATTTAGAAATGGAGAAATCACCATGAAAAAACTCGTATCACTTCTTTTAGCCGCCGCGCTCACAATTCCCGCACTCGGCTCCTGCGGCTCGTCCGACGACAAGACGATCGTCGTCGCCGCGTCGACCGCTCCGCACGCCGAAATCCTCGAGCAGTGCAAGCCGCTGATGGAGGAAAAGGGCTACACGCTCGAAATCAGGATTATGGACGACTATGTTACGCCGAACACCGCTACCGAGGACGGCGACGTCGACGCCAACTACTTCCAGCACCAGCCCTATCTCGACGACTTCAACGCGAACAACGGAACTCATCTCGTATCGGTCGCGAAGGTTCACTACGAGCCGTACGGCATCTACGCCGGCGTGACCTCGTCGCTTGATGCGCTCGCTGACGGCGCGGTCGTAGCCGTACCGAACGACCCGACGAACGAAGCCCGCGCGCTGATGCTGCTCGAGGCGAACGGTCTGATCACGCTGAAGGAGGGCGCAGGCTTGACCGCGACTAAGAACGACATCGAAGAAAATCCGCTGAATCTGGACATCCGCGAGATGGAAGCCGCGCTGCTGCCGACCGTGCTTGACGAGGTGGACATCGCGGTCATCAACGGCAACTACGCGATAAGCTCGGGACTCAAGGTCGCCGACGCGCTTGCGGTCGAGGATTCGGCGTCCACCGCGGCACAGACCTACGCGAACGTACTGGTAGTCAAAGAGGGCAACGAGAATCTTGACAAGGTGAAGGCTCTGGCTGAGGTGATTTTGTCCGACACGATTGCAGAGTATATCAACAACACCTATGCCGGCGCGGTCGTTTCGATGAAGTGATTTTATAAACTGAATAACAAAACGGAGAGTAGGTTGCATACTCTCCGTTTGTCGTTATTATGTCAGGATGTTATCAATTGTAGTGTTCAAGTCTATGTGTTATCGCGTAGAATTGACAGCGCATTCGCGTCTCAGCGCAAATCACTATACCCACGCTTTTGCAGTCTGAACATTTCCGCGTACATTGGACAGCTCACTAAAAGTTCATCGTGTGTGTCGCAGCCAATGATCTCCCCCTGCGAAAATACCGCGATCCTGTCGGCTATCATTGAGGAGGCGAGCCGGTGTGAGACAAATATTGTCGTTTTGTTCTTGGCAATTTCGAAATATCGGTCATATATCTCACTTTCCGCGATAGGGTCAAGCGAAGCAGTCGGTTCATCAAGGATAAGTATCGGAGTGTTTTTGTGAATTGCGCGAAGTATCGCGAGCTTTTGTCCCTCGCCGCCCGAAAGCTCCACGCCCGACGCTTCGTAGACACGCCCCACATATGTGTCTAACCCATCCGGCAGCGCGCCGATCCATTCGCCAGATTCGGGTATTTCGGTGAGAACATCCTTCCCCAGAGTTATATTTTCCCTCACAGTGAACGGCAGGTTCTGAAAATCCTGAAACACCGCGGCGATTATATGATTATACTCAGTTTCGTCTATTTCACTGATATCAACGCCGCCTAAGGTTATTCTACCGCGCGTTGGTTTGTAAAAGCGGCAGAGCAGCTTTATAAAAGTGGATTTGCCCGCGCCGTTCATTCCGACGACCGAGAGCTTTTCGCCGCTTTTTATCGTGATGTTGATATTCCGCAGCACATATTTATCGCTGCCCGGGTAGGCGAACCAGACGTTTTCAAAGACTATCTCGCGGTTCTCAGGAACTCCTTTGCGCGTTGTGTCTGATTCATCAGAATGGAAAAGCTCATCAAAATCCTTCAAGGAGATTTTCTTGCTGTTATATTCACCGATGAGAGTGATTATTGATGAAAGCTTCAGAGTCAATGTCGTCACGGCGGTAAAATACATTGTAAAATCGGCGATGCCGATGACTCCATCCTTGAGGTGAGCGGCGAGTGAAATGAGTATCACCAGCGATTGCAGCGCCAGAATGAGCCCCGAGAGCACATTAATTGCGGCATAACGGTTGAAATCGCCGTATTGAAGCGTCAGCATCCGCTCGCGGAAGCCTTTTATCTTATCCATGTACCAACCGCCGAGCGAATTTATCCTTAACTCCTTTGCCGCTCCGGGACTGGTATACGCGGTGCTGTCAAGGTAATTTCCTATCCTGTCGTTAGCCGCGTAGAGCAATCTGCGTTTTTTCTGATAGCGTTGAGTCAGACAGACGAATATAAGCTTCATACCCACGACTACAGCGATTGTCAGCAGAAAAGCGAAATCAAGCAGGGATATCATAAAAGAAAGACCGGCAATAGTAATAAGATCTGTAGCTATATTCAAGAATACCGCAAACGCGTCGGTTAACTGTGTGACTTTACCTGACATTGTCAGTTTGTCAGCGAAACCGGTCCCCTCGATCTCCGAAAGGGGCTGCGCCATTGTGAGCTCACCCGCCAGACAGCGGATATTCTTTTTGAAGCGCTCGCGGTACACATCAGCTTTGTATACAAAGAAAGCGTCAAAGCATTTCAACGCGATGAGGAGCAGGATATAGGTCACGATTGAGACCGCGATTTTATGAAAGCTCTCGCTACGCTCGAGTTGACCTATGAATACTTTCGGAAAATAAACTCCGGCTAACGTCAGCGACGAGGCGGCTATCAGATGTGGAAACGAGAAAACAAGATACAGCGGCTCATATTTTGCCAACGCGCTGAGTATCCCTGACGATAGTTTCTTCATTGATATAATCATTCTTCCTTTTGTATTTGGCCGCGGCATTACTTTGCTCTGATGTCATAGCGTAACTTTTGCCTGAGGTTAGAGCCTAAAGGAAGCCCGAAATTCAGTTTTCAGGCTTGTCCGCGTAATATTTCACCTGGGAATTATAGAGCTTCGCATATATGCCGCCGCTTTGTAAAAGCAGGTCGTGAGTTCCGTTTTCGACAATTTCGCCATCCTTGATCACAAGTATTCTGTCGCATAAGGTCGTAGATTTGAGGCGGTGTGTGATGAAGATTGTGCTTTTTCCGCTCGTCAACTCACAAAGCTTCGCGAAAAAGGTTGCCTCGGTTATCGGGTCGAGAGATGATGTCGCCTCGTCAAGCAGAAAGAACGCGCTGTCCTTGTATATTGCTCTCGCCGCCGCGAGCTTCTGTCCCTCGCCGCCCGAAAACTCAACTCCTGAATCGTCAAGAATACGATATACATAGGTATCGTTCCCGCGCGGCAGCGATCTTATCTTGTCTCCGAGACCACACCTTTCGATGCTGAACGCAAGCCGAATGGGGTCATATTCCTTGTCGAAAACGATATTTTCCTTGACACTGTAAGCAAACAGGTGGAAATCCTGCAGCACAGTGCCGATAAGCGCGGTGTATTGCGCGGAGTTGATCTCCCAAATATCATATCCTCCGAGCGTGATTTGGCCCGCGGAGGGTTTGTATAAGCGGAGGATCAGCTTAATAACAGTCGTTTTGCCCGCGCCGTTCAGCCCAACCACGGCTAACTTTTCGCCCGGTGCAAGGCTGAATGATATGTTTTTGAGTGTATCATGGTCGCTGCCCGGATAGCGGAAGGTGACATTATCAAAAACCAGAGAGGCCTTCCGAGGGTCTATGTCCTTTTCCGGAATCGATTTCAGTTTGCGCACCCTGCAATTATTTCCGACGGTATTTTCATAATCTCGATAAATATCGACCGATTTCAGAATGTTTTTCATCGTTCCGATACACATGAATAGCGAGAGCAGCGCGGCGGTGAACAGCGCTGTCGACGATACAGCTACGGTATACTCGGATATCAATATTTCACCCTGTGCCGTCTTGTATGTAAAGAAGAGATACATGACCGCGCTTTGCAGGCAGGAAAGCAGGATCCCGATAAATTCCGCGCCCAGCTTCTTTTGGCGCAGTGATTTGAACTTGTTCAGAAAATCACTGAAAATCGACCGGTATTTGCTCAGAATAAGTCCTGACGCGTTATTTACGCGGATCTCCTTCGCGAATTTGTATTGCGTCATGATTTCATAAAGCTGGTCAAGCTTTCGTTCTCCATCCGTACAGCCGATGCGGAAATCGTGTTCAAGCTTCTGTGTATGTAAGGTTATCGCGATGTTTAGTCCTGAAAGCAGTATCAACAGAGCCACAAATGATGGATCGAGCAGGAAAAAAACGGTAAGTGTACCCGATAATCTCACAATCGCTCCGAAAAATTCGCCAAATGTATTAAGTGAAAACGCGGGGTGGGCAATCATGGACTTCCGCTTGAGATTCAGCATATTCCCATCCTGAACATAATGGTAGTCAATGTCAAGGCAGTCTCTCATATACTGATACTGCAAAACATTACTTGCCCTTCGCATCGCGCGGTTCTCAAAAAGTCCGAGCAGCTGCTCACACAGATCAATAAGAAAATTGAGTGCGACAAAAAAGATTATTGTTCGGATAACGCTCGCGTAGCTTTTCTTATAGAGCGCGTCGACCACCATGCCGAATCCGGCGATATTGAATAGCGAAAGAAGCGCCGAAAAGAGATTCCGGCAAAGCGTGGCTATCAGGTACGGCAAGGCCATTTCACGGGTTTTTCTAAGATAGTAAAAGAGATTTTTCATATGTTCACCATTTTTGATTATCAGCGGATATTTCATATATCACGCTGATTTTATATAGATCATTCTGCCGTGTTTCAAGATCCCTTATATTTATTGTCAACGCGATACATAAATTTCGCATTATTTGTATTTTGATTGATTACATCAAACCGATATTATATTAACAATTGCCAATTATCTGATATAATTATATCATAGTATCTGCAATATGTCAATATATTTATTCAAACCGCTTGTTCCTCGAACATTGCGTATAGCGCAATAAAACAAAACGCGTCCGCCTCATATCAGTCAGGCTTCAGATATGAGACGGACGGTATTCATGCCGAAAAGCTGGCTTTCAGCGGCTTACAGAAGATCAGAGCTTATCTCTTCTTCTTGTCAAAAGCCGGATTGATCGCGAAGAAATTCTTCGAATTCAGATTGTCCTGTACATTCCGCAGCAGCTCGCCGAAGCGCTGATAATGTACTATTTCACGCTCACGCAAAAAGCGGATGGCGTCGTTTACATCCGGGTCGTCGGACAGGCGCAGAATGTTGTCGTAGGTCGTGCGGGCTTTCATCTCTGCTGCGACCTTGTAGGTACAACAATTGCAGATTGACTCATGAACAAGATTGCGGCTTGTCATATCCGCGGCAATGACCGCAAATTTGCGGCTGTGCATCAATGATTGATTGTTGTCGACGAATTCTAATATCAGAAATTCCAGTATATTTCGACCGGAATATCTCTCGAGCCTTGAATCCGTTTGCCGATGGTAATGTGGTCGATCAGAATTTCGACAATCTCACGGTTCAGCTGCCCGAGACGCGTATATTGTTCAATAAGCCGCTGTCGATCGTCACCAGATTTAAGGCTCTCATTCAGACTATACAATTGCTTCTGACAATTGGTCAGAGCTTTTTCGAGCCGATGGCGCTCGCTTGAAAAGGTCTTTGACATTTCTATGTAGTCGCTTTCACTGACTATACCCGCGGTCTTGTCGAGATATAGCTCACTCAAGGTCTTTGAGTAGTCGCTGAGCTTTTTTTCGAATATCGAAATATCGCGCTCGAGCCCTGCCTTTTGAGTCTGATAATCAGTGCTGAATTCGATGCTGTCAACCAGCGCGTCTTTATCGAGATATTCGCTCGCAAGCCGATTAATTTCATCAATTATAATCCGCTCTAACCGGTTCTCCGAAATAAACGCGCCTATGCAGGCGTTTTTCGAGATGTGCCGGCTTGGGCATTGCAGATATCGCACACCGCGGCTTTTTGTGGAGCGGAGCGCGTATCCGCAGCCCGAGCAGTATACCTTTCTCGCAAATAATCCAACCTCTCCTGTGTAACAGGGCTTTGCCCGTTCGGTTATCATTGCCTGTACCCGATTCCACAGCTCACGGTCGACAATCGCCTCATGCGTTCCCTCGACAATATACCACTCATCTCTCGGACGTGGTCGATTCTGCTTGGTCTTATAGGAAACGCTGCCATATTTCCCCTGCACCATATTGCCGATATAGATTTCATTGACCAGCATATCGGATATGGTTGAATATTTCCACAGTCTGCTGTTTTTTATTTTCGACTGCTTGTAGCGCAGTCCCTGTAATTTTTTATATTCGGTCGGATTTGGTATGCCGCGGTCATTGAGCAGACGGGCGATCGCGGTTTTGCCGTATCCCTGTGAAAATAAATCGAACACCTCGCGTACCACCGCTGCTGCAGCTTCATCTACAATCAAATGTCCCTTTTGATTCGGGTCTTTTTTGTAACCATACAAAGCGAACGCGCCGATGTGGTAACCATTTTTACGTCTGTTTGTCAGAACGCTGCGTATATTTTCCGACATATCCTCTAAATACCATTCATTGACCAGACCGTTTATCTGACGGGATTTTTTGTTGCCTTTATTTGCAGTGTCTGCGTTATCGACAATGCTGACGAAACGGATTCCCCACAGTGGAAACAAGCCATGTATATATTTTTCGACCAGCTCCAATTCGCGGGTGAAGCGCGATTGCGTTTTGCAGAGCACAATGTCGAATTTCCTCTGCTCGGCGTCCCGAAGCAGGCGGTTGAATTCGGGGCGGCGCCGGTCGGCGCCGGCATAATCGTCGTCAGAATAGATATTGTATATTTCCCACCCCTGTTCTATCGAATATTGCTGCAGCATACTTTTTTGATTTTGTATACTGCCCGAGTCGTCATTTTCATTCAGCTTGCTTGTATCCTCCTCAGACAAGCGGCAATATATCGCGGCTTTCATCTTTATCACCATGACCTTGCGGGGCAAGGTATGCCTTTCCTTGTTGATGGGTTGTGAAGGTTTGCGAATCATATTGCAGACCAAGATATGACATCATCCAAGACGCGGACGGACAACTAAGACTAAAACGGACATCCCAGCCGAAGGTTGAGATGGCATAAAAGTTATTCACCTGTATCGGCGCGGCGGGATGATTCTGCCGTGGCACGGTTGTGTCCGGCTGTGCGGCTAGGTCGGATTTCCGCGACACTGATTCTACACCACGGATTCCGTGACACGGATTTTGCGTCATTGCCGGTCGGTCTTGCGGATTTCCGAACCCTTGCCCTTTTCCAGACGATTGACAAGCTCGATGTATTTTCGCGTGAAGAGCTCCCGGGTCGTGACGTCTCTGCCGTCCCTGAATACGCTTTTGCACAGATTGTCAGGCTTGCTTTGCTTCATATCAGCACCCGCTTTCACAATTGCTGATATAACTATATGTACAACGGCAAGTCCATTATGCGCCGATGTATGCGCGATATATGACGGCATATGCGCGATGGACGCAAATATGGGCACCGCAAGCTCACACAGGTATACGCAAACGCCGGACGCCGAAGGATTACCCTCCGGCGTCCGGCGTTCATTCTATTCGTAAAGGGGTATCAGCATGGTTTGAATTTGATTATGCGAATCAGCAGTATCGATGGCTGACTGTATATCCGCGGCGCGGTTGACTGTATATCCGCGGTACGGCTGTCATCGACTTCATATACAGCTATACGCTTCATGATATACCGTATGATTCATCAGATAACCAGCTTTTCGAGGAAGCGCTGCAATATCGCCGCTACCTCGGCTCTCGTCGCGTCGCCCAGCGGGTCGAGGATACCGTTGCCTCTGCCGTTGATGAGCTCGGCTCCGACTGCCCAGGCTACATTCTCTCTTGCCCAGTCCGAAATCAGCTCCTCGTCGACAAACTGCGACAGGTCGCCGTTCTGCGTGGTCTCGAGCTCCTTGTAGTCGGCATAGCGCATCAGGATCGCCGCGATCTGCTCGCGGGTGACGTTGTCGTCCGGACCGAACGTGTTCTCGTCGTAGCCTTTGACGATTCCGTTTGTCGAAGCCCAGATGACCGCGTCGGCGTAATACTCGTTCATGTCGATATCGGCGAACGGGATATTGCGAGTGACCGCCGGCTCGCCCTCGGCGCGGTAGAGCACGGTTACAAGCATGGCTCGTGTCATCGGCAGATTCGGTCCGAACAGATTCTCGGTTATGCCGTTGAACAGCCCGTGCTCGTGTACGAAGCGCACGTTGTCGTAGAACCAGTCGTCCTCGTCTACGTCAAGGAACGGATTCTCCCATTCGGTCGGCTCGACTACCTTAAGTGCCCACTTCGCGTAGAGCGTCAGATCCCCGGTAACAATCGCGTCGAAGTCGTATTCCTCGGTGCAGTCCCTGTCGGTATACCAGCCGACAAAGGTGTATCCGTCTCTGACCGGGTCGATCGGTCGTGAAACTCGGCCGTTTCCGATGACGCGGACGCTGTCGATTTCACTTGTGCCCAGTGTGTGGAATCTGACTGTGTGGCTGATGATGATTCCGCCTGACGGCTCGCTTACCTTTACCCTGACCGGATCGGTGACTGTGGTCAAACCGGTCGACGTGTTGACGATCTCGCAGTAATACCAGACCGTGCCCTCCCTTTCGGTAGACGGAATGTATTCGGAACTTGCTCTGCCGGACGTGGCTGTCACGTTCTCGGTCTTGACAGGACGACCGTTCGTGGTGCTGCCGTCAGTGCTTGCATACCAGCTGAATATAACCAGGTCGCCGTTGTCGGCGTATACCGTCACCTTGAGCGGATCGGCTTCCTCGCCGATATCGTAGCTTGCATTTGACGGCTCTTGTGCTATCTGCGGTTCCTGCGGAACATCTCCCGCCGAATCGTTCGTATCGAGCTGATAGGTGAATGTCGCGACCGCGCTGTTATTCATGCCATATCTGACCGCTATCGCTTTGATTGTCGTTGTGTCAGCAATCAGGATCGGGCTTGTATACAGCGTGGAGTTTTTGGTCGGTGTTGTGCCGTCTGTCGTATAGTAAATCTTCGCTCCGTAGGTAGCGGACGTGAGAGTCACTCCCGAATACTTCGCGACGCTTCCGCTGTCCGGAGACGCGGTAGGAGCGCTTGCGGTCTGCTTTGATGTTACAGTCTCAACTACCTTGTATTCCTGCTCCATCGTCGAGCCGGCGTAGCTCTTGATGTCCGGGCTGACGCCAACCGTGACTGAAGCATACATCGACAGATCCGCTTTCAGCCATACCGTGCGCGTGTAGGAAGGAGCGGAGATCCCGTCTCCATAGTCAATATTGTCGGGAGCCTGCTCGCTGTCCAGGTGCTCGAGAGTAAAGTCAATCGGTTCATTGTAGTTGTTCGGGTCGCTCAACGCGAAGTTGTTATCGATGAGAGTCGACTCGTCGATGTATTTGCTGAACCGGATATACACTCCGTCCGGAGCCGTGATTATATCCTCGATCTCCGGCGGGTCGGTGTTGACCAGCGGGATATTGACCTCGAGCTGCGGAGGCAGCACCGGCAGCCAATTGTAGCCGTTTGCCGCTACGGTCGCGGCTATGTCAGCATTGCTGCTGCCGTTGAGATAACCGTCAGCCGTGGCGGTGACATACCAGAGTCCTTTCGGCACATCCCAGCGGTAATAGCCCTGCTCGTCGGTGTATATCGGGTTGTCCTGCTTCAGATAGAAGTAGTCGTCATGCTGTCTCATCACCGCGCTGTCATATTTGTCGGTTTCGTCCTCCTGAATGTATCCGCCGCTGCCATCGTCCGCGTAGTAGAGCGTCATCATCGCGCCCTCAACCGGATTGCTCAGTACAGCCTCGTATACATATCCGGACGGGTCGTGTGCCCAAGTGATATTTGAATCCGGATTCTCCTCAAAGCCGTCATACATCGGGTCGTCATACGTATTGTATTCCTTGTCAGTCAGAACCTTCCAGGTATCCTTGCTGTCCTTGTCGGTTGCGAAATAGTCCTCGTATTCAGCGATGAATTTGTTGACCTTCTCGACCGTCTCGGCGTTGCGCGTATCGTTCGCGGCGTTCAGCAGCAGCGCGAGCGAATCGAGCGTGAGACTGGACGCCGTGCCGACTCCGGGCGCGAAGCTGGCCGCGAGCGACAGGAACATCATGCCGTTTGTAGTGTCGGCGGTGAACTGATTCTGCGCCTGTGCGCGCATCAGCTCATCCTCGAGGTCGGTCAGGCTGTTCAGCAGTTTTGACGTGCGGTACTTCATGTATTCAGCCGTATGCACGGCGTCGCTGCCGGTCGAACCCCACCAGCGAAGGTTTTTGGTCAGACGATCGCGCAGATTGTTGAAGGTGTCGGGCAGAGACGCGGTGTCCTGACCCTTGATCGCGAGTCCGGTCAGCTGACCGATGCCGAAGCCGACGCCGCCCATGATCAGGTCCTCCTGCTTCAGACCGATCTGTAGCTTGCTGCCGTATTCGGTCAGAGTGCTGCTGAGCTTGCCGTCCTTCAAGAAGGTCAGGCTCTTCCACTCGATGTCGTCGGAAGCCTTGACGAGCCAGGTCTCGGACTTGATCAGCTTGCCCGCGCCGAACATGATTATCATCATCGCGCCGTCGGTATAAGTCTTTGCTGATACCTTCGACGGGTCGATTTTGAAGCGTATGCCGCAGATGCCGCCGCCCGCGCGGGTGTCGGCCATCAGCTTCATCGAAGCGCTGTCCGAATACAGCTCGGTAGGCACATTCGACAGCTGCGACGCCGGTGTGTAGGAATAGGGCGCGTCGACCGCGCAGGGGATCTGCGTCGATACGGTGTGGATCGGCGATCTCGCGTGTGCGGGCACGAGCGCGGCCTGCGTTCTGTACCACTTGCCGTACTTGACGTCGCAGACGTAGTTTACGGCGAGCATAGAGCCGACCATTTGTCCGCCCTGGAACATCCGCTCGTCCTCGATCACCTTGCGTATGCCGCCGTCGGTGACCTGCTTGTAGAGCGATTTTACCGGCATACCCAGCTTGTCATAATAGAAGCTGCCGGTGAACAGCAAATATTGTCTGCCGTCCTTGTCCTCATAGCAATAGGACTTGTAGCCCTTGCCTCGGAGCTCCTGAACCTTGTATACCAGCGAGCTCTGCGACCAGGCCGGCTCGTCGATATATGTCCGGTATTCGTGGTATTGGGTCGCGTCAGAAGCTGCGGTCTGTGCGTCGAGTGCCGAGAAGTCGCCACCCAGCGCGCTGACTATCGCTTGATACAGCTCCTCGCTCTCCTCGCTGTTCGCGTAGGTGCTGTATTTGTTCGAGGCTGACATCAGATTGAAATTCGACTGCGACGCTGACTGTTTGATCTGATTTGTCAGATCATTCCAATCAAACAGCGGGCTATTCTCATTCGTTGGGCCGGAATACGAGCCGTCAAACTCGATAGATTGACCTTCGATGTCGACCTTAGTCTCGGTTTCGGCGGCAGTGTAAAGCACCTTGATTGACGTGCCCTCCCGAACCATCTTGGACCAGCCGCCGTCCTCCCGCTGCTCTGCCTTGTAGAGCTTATAGGTATTGCCGTCGCTGATACGGAAGAACACCTTGCCGGTGACCTCCTCGCCGTCAATTGTGACTGTCATATCACCGAGCTGATCGGCGTTTTCAAAGTACGCGACGAAGGTATTATACACTGAGCCTATATTCCTTAAACCAGTAACAACACTGGATTTGCCGCCGTCAATCCTCACAGAGTAGTTATTATTTATGACTAAATCTGTCAGTATAGGTCCGTCCGGGGTATAAATCAGCGTGTCAGTTCCCTGTACAACTGTCGTGTCTTCAATATATTGAGCGGTGATTGTATGATTTCTGGAACCGTCGGCAGTCAGCTGTGCTTTGCCTTCAAAGTAGCCGTAAGAGTTTGACTTTATCTGCGCGATCAGCTTTCCATTGTCAAAAATGCTGATCTGCTTATACGGCGGCGTCTCACCGGTGAAGTAGAACGAGCCGGGTGTTTCACCGTCTGAACTCTTGCCGGCCGCGTTGACGGTTGAAAACGTAATTTCGGGACTCCAGCTGGTTACAGCTGAACCGACCAGCAAATTCTGAGATGAATTTTCGAGGTTGACCGCGACAGTATACCCTTGACTTGGCAGGTCGCTGTTCGCGCATTGTTCAACATAGATAGTATAATACATCGGGAAAGTCCACAGATCTTCATTTGATTTACCCGCGGAGATATTTTCAGCGGATTTTTCAATTGTGACCGTTCCCTTGTCATCGCTCCAACTATCATCAAGATACCAGACCGGAATTTTGCCATTGATGGATATTTGCTTGATCGCGACGTTCATACTATACGAGGGACTAAGATTCGTAGGGATAATAGTTATTTTTTCGACATCCGGATTCTCAATTATGCCGGTGATTTTGTAAATCTCGCCGGTTTTTGCGGACGACGGAGCATCAACTGTACCCTTGGCAAAATTGATCATCGTGGGCAGCATACTGCTGTCGATTGTAAAGGTTTCACCGTTTATCAGCTTGATATTCGTCTTCTTTGCGGTTCCGGCCGCACAATCGTTTTCGATATCTTTCAATGATGAATATAAAAGTGAATAGTTGCTGATTACATATCGATTCTGCGTTATATACAGTGTATAATCGCCTTCAGGGAGCTGATTATATTGATTTAACTGCCAGAAATCACCGTCTTTGTATAAGTAAGCGTTCAATACATAACCATTATTTGGGAAGACAATCTCAGCATAAAATGTTGGTGTGATTGTAACTTGACCATAACCGTTTACAATTTCTACGGGCACCTTCAGCGGTTCTATATTGGAGCCTCTGATTTCGATCGTATATGTTCCGTCACTGAGTTTGTCGGAAGCCGTTCTGCCCGGATAATAGGTTATATGGTAAAGTCTTCCGGATATGGCTTCAGAATTGGTAGGTACATACTTATTTGAATTGTTATAAACACTTAAAGCCGCATTCAATATACTGCCGCCGTCGACAATTACCTCGATAATCCCCGACTTTTCAAGCGTAAGATCCAACTGACGCGGCTCTTGGCCTATTCCGCTTTGTTCATAGCCAACCGTTTCAGTTATCGTCTTATAGCCGTCTAATGAGGCAGACATTGTATAACAAAAAGCGCTGCGGAGCTGAGTAAAACTGTAAGCGCCATTTTCATCTGTAATGGTATAAAGATTATCAGACGCAGATAAATTCGTTACGGATTCCGGCGATAGCGAGACACGCGCACCGACAATCGGCTCACCGTTTTCATCCGTGACCTTTCCGGATATA
>CAJFKR010000060.1 GCA_904386005.1 Candidatus Flemingiibacterium merdigallinarum | reverse complement strand
TCTGAATGGACTGAAGCTTTTGAACATAAGGCTGAGCGAGCATATCATCTGCTCTGAAACGGCGTACTATCCGATCATTCGCAATCGGTTCGGTTGATTGTGCAGTTGTTTTGTGAGTGCAGTATTACAGGCGGAATGCTGCGGCAGGTATATATACAGCATTATATCAGCGGTCAATATGCTGTCGGCGGTATATGAGCCGCGGAATAAATACGGAGCGGGAAGTCGCTTTTCAAGCGCTCACGCTCCGTATCATTTTTTATAAAATCACAGGGAGACTGCATACAATCTCCCTGTGATTTATTTCTATTGACCGCAAAATTCAATAAACCAAGCCTACGCTTACCGCGAATATACAGCCGTCACTCGCCGGCCGCCGGCAGGTCGCGCACAAGCAGGTCGGGCGCGGCGACGCGCGAGAATCCGGGCGCGCGCAGGTCGATCTCGCTACCGAGCGTGTCGATATTTTTGAGCAGCTCGAAGAAGTTTCCGGCTATAGTGAACGACTTCACCGGCTCGGCGAGCTTGCCGTCGCGTATCATAAAGCCGGCGCTCTCGATCGAGAAGTCTCCGGTGACGGCGTTCGCGCCGGCGTGGAAGCCCTTCATCTCGGTGATATATATTCCCTCACCGGCGGCTTTAAATAGCTCGTCACGGCTGGTTTTGCCCGGCTCGATGTAGAACGTGTAAGTGACCGTTCCGCTTCCGCCGCGCGAGGAGTTGCCGGTGGATTCGACGCCGTCCTTTTCGGCGGATGTGAGATTGTAGAGCAGAGTTAACAGCTTTCCGTTCTCGACTACCCGCTTGGTTCTTGTCGGGAAGCCCTCTCCGTCGAACGAACGCTGAATCGGGTTGGTCGGGTAGAACGGGTCGTCGGTGATGTTTACGCAGTCGGCGGCGATTTGCTCGCCCACCTTGCCCTTGAGCAGCGACAAGCCCTTCTGCGCCTGCTCGGCAAAGAACACCGACACAAACGCCGACAGCAGATTCGACGCTTGCTTTGTCGAAAATACGACGTTGTATTTTCCGGTCTTGACCTTGCCCGCGCCGAACTTCGCGGCAGCGTCCTCGACTACCTTTTTCGCGAGCGCGACCTTGTCGCAGCTGTCAAACGCGTTGTATGCCGAGTCGTAGGCGAATACCTTTTCCTTTGTGTCGTCGAGCACCGCGTACAGAATCATCGATGTGTTGCCGACGTCGCACTCAAGGTCGAGCCCCTTGGAGTTGAACAACCGGATCATGTGGCGGCTGGCGTACGCGTCGCACTCGGTGCCGTCGGCGATCCGCTCGTCCGATGAATACAGCACCTTCTGACCGTCGAGCACAACCTCTTTTATCTTCGCGCCGTCGGGCAGAGTGAACTCGGGCAGGTTTGTCTTGCGGTAATCCTCCGGCTTCGAGCCGCCGTAGATAATCGCGCGCTCCTCTTTTTCGGAGATCTTGGCGTTTTCGACCGCTCTTGATACGAGCGCGGTCACCTCCGCGTCGTCGTCCGACTGGGTAGACGCGTTGCCGGTCTTGCCGTCCACTATGCAGCGATAGTATATATTCTGTCCGACGCTGCTTTGGAACTCGCTGATCTCGTCGCGCCAGGTTCCGGCCGAGATGTCGGACGCCTCGGTGCAGTAGAGCTCATACTCGGCGACTCCGAGCCGCTCGGATTCGCTCTTGATGTTTTCCTTTATCTTGTCGTAATTGAGCATTGCGTTATTCCTCCTTACCACAATTTCAGCGTCCGCCGACGGTTATCTGCTTGACTCTTATCAACGGCTGACCGACGTCGGTCGGTATAGAGCCGCTCGACGAGCCGCACATGCCCTGTCCGCGCGCGAGATTCTGTCCGACCATGTCGATGTCCATCAGTATCTCCGAGCCCTTGCCGATGAGCGACGCGCCGCGGACGGCTTCGCAGATCTTGCCCTCGCGGATAATATAGCCCTCGCTGACCGCGAAGTTGAAGCTGCCGTCGATCGGGTTGACCGAGCCGCCGCCCATCTTTTTGGCGTACAGACCGTATTCGATTGACGAAATGATATCCTCGTTCTTGTCCGGACCGTTTTCGATAAAGGTGTTGGTCATGCGCGACGTCGGGTCGTATTCGTAGCTCTGACGGCGGCTCGAGCCGTTGGCCTCCATGCCCATTCTGCGACCGTTGAGCTTGTCGATCATATAGCATTTCAGTATGCCGTTTTCGATCAACACCTTGCGCTGCGACGGGCTGCCCTCGTCGTCTATGTTGATAGAGCCCCACGCGTTCGGAATCGTGCCGTCGTCGATAGCCGTAACCTTTTCGTTGGCTATTTTCTGTCCGAGCTTGCCGGTCATCTGCGACATATTGCGCGCGACGCTTGTAGCCTCGAGCGAGTGTCCGCAGGCTTCGTGGAATATGACGCCGCCGAAGCCGTTTTCAATGGCTACGGTCATCTTGCCTGCCGGGCAGTAGGACGCGTTCAGGTTGACCATCGCCATGCGCGCCGCCTCGCGACCCACGTCGGTCGGATTGATGAAGTCGAACATCTCGAGTCCCATGCGCCGTCCCGGACCGTCGAAGCCGCTCTGATTCTCGCCGTCGCGGCTGGCTATCGCGCTGGCGGCGAGGCGGGTGCGTATCTGACGGTCGGACGTATACAGACCGTCGCTGTTGGCGATTGTGATATTGTGGTCGACGTCGAGCAGCGACGCGGTGACCTGCGAAATCTCGCTCGAGTACTCCATTGCAGCCTTACTGCACTCACGCAGCAGGTCGACCTTAGTCTCCTTATGCGCGGTGTCGGGGACGATCTTGATAGGGTGTACGTCGGGATATATGCGTTCGATAAGGTGGATATTGGCTTCGACCTTGCTGTCGCAAATAACGTCGGCGACCGAACGCGCGCAGGCGAGCAGTCCGGAGAGCGAGGTGTCGGTCGTTGACGCGCTGACCGAGCGAGTGCCGAGCAGCGCGCGTATGCCGACGCCGGCTATCGTCGTGTCGGATATCTCGTCGACTTTGCCGCGACGCATGACTATCGAGTTCGCGCGCGTGTATTCGACGAACACCTCGGCGAAATCCGCGCCGGTAGACATGGCGCACGACAGCGTTTGGGCGAGCTGGGTTCTTGTAATCATGATAATACCAGTCCTTTCCTTGATTGTATAAATGCCATGAGAAACGACCTATACTGCCGCGTCGCAACAATATTGGAAATCGCGCGGGCAGGTCGTTGCAGGACAAATCGGCAAGTGTTGAGCTCACATTAATTAGTATACCACATTATCGTCCCCAATAAAAGCTCTATTTGTTAATATTTGTTCATTGCGGTTGGCTTGCGGACGACGAATCATATTCGGTCAGCGGTGAGAAATGGTCAATAGTCGTGTCGGAATATGGATAGACTAACCGTTTTTTTCGGACTTTGCAAATATAACTGAAATTGACAGCGTCAAAAGGACCGCTTGGAAAAAACTTAGTGTTTCATTTTTCCGGGTTTGCGCTTATAATATTATAAAGGGGAGTGAGTCCCCCGCCGCATACATCGGGAGTGGCTCCCGCGGGAAAGGATCAAATCTGATGGAACACATATTGATAAGTCCGGGCAAACTCAAGCTCACGCTGAGCCGCGACGATCTCGAACGATACGACCTCGGACGCGCGGTCGACGACGGAGCGGTTGACACGTCGCGGCTCGCGTTCCGGATGCTGCTCGACGACGCCGGACGGCTCGCGGGCTTCGACGCCGGCAGCGATAAATTGTTTATTCAACTCTATCCGTCAAAGGACGGCGGCGCGGAGCTGTACATAACAAAGCTGGGATGTGACGCGGGCGCGTGCCAGAAAGCCGCGAAGCCGCGCGACGACAAGGTCAAGCTGACTCGAATCGGGGTATTCGAAACAATGAGTGAGCTGCTCGATTGCTGCCGTCACCTCGACCGGATGCTCGGGCAAAGCGACGTTATGAGTTCGGCATACAGCGATGGCAAGCGGTATTTTTTAGTGATAAGCGAATCGATCAGCTACCACGAGTATTTAGAGGGCAGCGAGCGCAAGAAAATCGAAGCCGCGCTTGGTGAATATGGCAGAAATATCGCCGATGCCGCCGCGATTTCTTATATAAAAGAGCATTGTTTTCTCTTTTGCGAAAAAAAGGCTGTAAAAATCCTTTCGGATATGGTATAATATAAGGGAGAATGAGGAGTGAGGAGTTGAGGAGCTGGGGAAGAAATTCGCCTTTGGCGAATTTCAAAAAAACCAAAACTCCTGATTCCTCACTGATTTCAGCTCCTCACTTTTACGAAAGGGTGATCTTATGACCTTGGCTGAACTTGAAGCGAGCTGTGCTGACTGTCACGCCTGTCCGCTCGGCGACACGCGTACCAAGCTGGTATTCGGCGTCGGATGTGAGACGGCGGATCTGATGTTCGTCGGCGAGGCTCCCGGCGAGAAGGAGGACCTGTCCGGCATACCCTTTGTCGGCGCCGCCGGCAAGCTCTTCGACCGATATCTCGAAGCGGTCGATATACCACGCGAATCGGTCTACATAGCGAATATACTGAAATGCCGTCCGCCGAAGAACCGCGACCCGCTGCCCGCGGAGGAGGACGCGTGCATCGGCTATCTGCGCGAGCAGGTGCGTATAATCAAGCCGAAGCTTATCGTCTGTCTCGGCAGAATCTCGGCGATGCGGCTGATAAAGCCCGACTTCAAGATCACGCGCGAGCATGGAGTCTGGTTTCAGCGCGGCGGCTTTGAAATGTGCGCGGTCTACCACCCGTCCGCGCTGCTGCGCGACCCGCACAAGAAGGAGGATATGCTCGTCGACATGAAGTCAGTCAAAGCTAAGCTCGACGAGCTTTCGACAAAATGACAATTGATATCGGCATAGTGCTTGACGCCGTCCTGACGCTGTTTTTCCTGATTATGGTAGGCTACGCGGCAAGACGACTCAACATAATCGACGACGCGTTTTCAAAAAAGCTGTCGAATTTAGTTATCGTAATCGGTCAGCCGTTCATGCTGATCGGCGCGCTGCTCAAAAACGACTATTCGCCCGATTTATTAAGAACCGGACTGTATATAGTCCTGATCGCGCTCGCGGCGCACATACTTTTAGCTGTGCTCGCTCACATCTTCGCGCTCGGCTATCGCGAGCCGGACGAGCGGAAGATACTCGAATTCTCGATGATTTTCGCGAACTGCGCGTTCATCGGCTTTCCGATACTCGAAGCCGCGCTCGGTCCGGAGGGACTGTTCTACGGTTCGTTTTATGTAATTTCGTTCAATATCTTCATGTGGTCATACGGTATGATCGTGCTCGGCCGCGGGCGTGACGACATCAAGATGAGCCCGAAGAAGATGTTCTTGAACTACGGCACGACGCCTTGTATAATTGGACTTTTGTTATACATCTGGCAGCTCGACCTGCCGGTATTCTTTGTCGACGCGGCGAGCTTTCTCGGCTCGCTCTGCACACCGATATCGACGCTGGTCATCGGCGGTCTGCTCGCGACGCGGACGCTGCGTGAGCTGTTTCTGTCCGGCAAAATCTATCTGTTCTGTCTATACAAGCTGCTGGTGATCCCGTTGATACTCACGTTTGTCGCGGCGGTCTGCCAGCTCGAAGACGTGCTTGTCTACCTTGTCGCGATAATGTGCGGACTGCCGACCGCGGCCAATACCGCGATGTTCGCCGAGATATACGACATCAAGCCGGGGTGGGCGGCGCAGGCGGTCGGCGTGTCGTCGCTGCTGTCGGCGTTGACGATTCCGGCGGTTATCTTCGCGGCGAGGTTAATTATTGGGCTGATTTGACGGCGACATAATAGGTAAAATAATATTAATATATTCTGCTATATTGGCAACGAGAGGATTTATGAAAATACTGCTTATAATGACCGGCGGGACAATTTGCTCGCGCATGACCGGAGGGACGCTCGATTCGGATGCCGCCAGCGCAGTACCGCTGCTTGTCGACCGGCTGAAAAACGACGGCTTTGAAGCCGAATTCGAGGTCGTGCAGATTATGAACACGTTGAGCGAGAACATGACGCCGCGGCGATACGACCTGCTGCTCGATTACTTCAGGTCTCTTGGGACGGACAAGCTGAATTCGCTTTCCGGAGTCATAATCGCGCACGGCACCGACACGCTCGCGTATACATCGAGTCTCATCGCAGTCGCGCTCGCCGGATTCGAGCTGCCGGTATTCATAGTTTCGTCAAATCACACGCTCGACCGTCCCGAGGCGAACGGACACGCTAACTTCCGCGCCGCCTGCGAGCTGATAAAGCGGGGCTTCGGTCGCGGGGTATATGTCCCCTACCGAAATTCGGACGGCATTGTATATCTGCACCGCGGCGCGCAGCTCATGCAGTGCGCGAACTTTTCGAGCGATTTCTTCTCGCGCGATATGCTGCCGTTTACGAACACGCGTCCGTATGAATCTGACTGCGCTGAAATGCCGCTCATCCGCATGAAGCGACCGCTCGGCAGCGTGCTGATGCTGACGCCTTATGTCGGACTCGATTACTCGAAAATATCGATTGATGGTATCGGCGCGGTCTTGCAGAGAAGCTATCACTCATACACCGCCTGTGTCGACAGGCTGCCGGACGGCAGCCCGTCCGAATATTCTGCGCTGACATTGCTGGAGCGCTGCAAAGCGGCGAAAATCGGCTTCTGGCTGGGCGGAGTGCCCGAGACCGAGGGGCTGACGAGCGGTACCTATTCGTCTACCGCTGAGCTGATACGCGCCGGAGCGCGTCCGGTATTGGCGCTGACCGACGAGACCGCGTACGCGAAGCTGATGGTCGCAAGCTCAATGGGGCTCGGACTCGATGAAACCGACGAATTTTTACGCCGCGAGCTCGCCGGAGAGAAGATTGGACCCATATGACAGGCGTCGTCGGCATATGAGTATACCGTCGATACTTGATATAATAGCAATATCTCATTATGTAGAATTACCTAACAGAGGTGCAACATGAAATTCAAGGTTATCGCGTCGGATGAGCTGTACGGTCGTATGCTGACGCTCGAGCTGACAGCCGCCGGACTCGAGCCGGTGAAGTCGGACGCCGACCGATACGAGCTGCTCTGCGCCGAGGGGCAGACCGAGCTGGTCGGCTCGCGGAGACTGACCGCGGCGATACTTGTCGACTGCGGCATACTCGCCGCCGGACTGCCCGAATCGGTGAAGCTGCTGATACTCGACCGTCCGTTTTCACTCGCCGAGCTGCGCTCCTTTGTCGCGGGACTGCGCGGCGAGGACGATGTGCGCGAGGACGACGGAATCCGGCTGATACCGGACGAGCTGTCGGTTGAGTACGGCGACGAGTGCGTCAAATTGACGCGGCGCGAGTTCTCGCTGTTTTCGTATCTGTTCGCACGTCCGTATGAGACGGTGTCGCGCAATGAGCTTTTGACTCGGCTATGGAATGACGAGAAGGCGAGAGGTACTAACGTCGTCGAGGTGTATATCAATTTCCTGCGCGCGAAGCTGGACGACAAGTTCGGCGTGAAGCTGATACGCTCGAAGCGGGGAGAGGGGTATTCCTACTCGCCCGAGGTCCGAAAGCCCAAGGGAAGGGAAAATCCGAAGCCTGAAGGCGGCGGTTTGTCCGAAGTGTCTGCTGATATGACGGTCGCGAATGCTGTTATGCCGGGGAGTGGCGGTACTGTCGATACAAATGTTGGTACAGGCACAACTGCCGGTGCTACTGGTACAATTACAGACAGCACCGCCGCGAATGCCAGTATATCCGGCAGCCGAACCGTCGGCGACGACACAAAATCGAATACCGTTAATGCCAAGACCGACGCGGCAGATATTTCGAATACAAGCTCGGTCAGGGTCAGGAAAAACGGTACAAAGCCGAATGCGAAAAAGAAAGGTGACGTTGTAACCGAATGAAATACGATATTCTTATCAACAATATCCGCAGAGTCGACAGCCTGACCGGTGCGCCGGTGATCTGCCGCGTCGGGGTCAAGGACGGGCGCATTGCCGCGATCATTCCGCGTGACCGGCGTGACGACGACTCAGCCGAGACGGTGATCGAAGGGCGCGGACGCTACATTCTCCCCGGATTTATCGACCTGCACGTGCATTTGCGCGACCCGGGCTACACATACAAGGAAGATATAATCAGCGGCTCGCACGCCGCCGCGGCCGGCGGCGTGACGTCGGTGTTCTGTATGCCGAACACCGATCCGGTCTGCGACAGCGCGGATGTGCTATCATATATAAAGAAACGCGCTAAAAAAGCTGACTGCCGCGTATTTCCGGTCGCCGCGATTACCCGCGGGCTGCAGAGCCGCGAGGTAAACGACCTCGTGGCGCTCAAAGCCGCCGGAGCCTGCGCTTTTTCGGACGACGGCAAGCCGGTCATGACCGCGTCGCTGCTGCGCGACGCGATGAAGGTCGCCGCCGCGGAGGAGCTTCTGATAATGTCGCACTGCGAGGAGCTTTCGCTCGCCAATGGCTCGGTGAATGAAGGCAAGATATCGAAGCTGCTCGGACTCGACGGAATTCCGAATATCTGCGAGGACATCGGAGTGCTGCGCGACATCGCGGTCGCGGCTGACACCGGCTGCCGGCTGCACATCTGCCACGTGTCGACGCGCGGCGCGGTCGAAGCTGTAAGGCAGGCAAAGGCACACGGCGTCAGAGTTACCGCCGAGACCTGCCCGCATTATTTCGCGCTGACTGATGAGGATGTGGTATTCTATGGCGCGATGGCGAAGATGAATCCTCCGCTCCGCTCGCGCGACGACGCCAAGGCGATCATCGAGGGGCTGCGCGACGGTACGCTCGACTGCATCTCGACCGACCACGCGCCTCACTCGGACGAGGAGAAGCGAGCCGGTATCGAGAAGGCTCCCAACGGCATAATCGGACTGCAAACCTCGTTTATCGCCGCTTATACGTATCTGGTCGTGCCCGGGCATATTCCGCTGTCAAAGCTGATCGAGCTGATGTCATACAATCCGGCGAAGATAACCGGACTTGACAAGCAGGGACTCGGCAGTCTCGAGGTGGGTTCACGCGCCGACTTCACGTTGGTGACTCTGGGGGTTGAGAACACAGTGACGAAGACCGCGCTGCGCGGCAAATCGGCGAATACTCCGTTTGTCGGAATGACCTTCGAAGCGCGTATCGACGAGACTTACGTCGAGGGAAAAAGAGTCTTTAAGGCGGAGCAGTAGCTTAGAGTTTTTTTGTTATGCGAGGTTTCCGCGCTTAGGTAAAGCTTGGGCGGGGAAAAAACGTAAAACTAACAATTACAGTAAGAAAGGTGTTTGCCATGTCATTTGATTTGCTTATTGAAAAAATCCGTGAAAAGAATAACCCCACTGTCATGGGGCTTGATCCGGTGCTCGATTATATACCCGCGCAGATAAAGAAGCGCGCGCTGGCTGAATACAGCGACGACTTCAAGGCGGCGGGCGAGGCGATATTTGAGTTCAACAAGGGACTCATCGACGCCGCGGCTGAATACATACCCGCGGTCAAGCCGCAGTCGGCGTTTTATGAGATGTACGGCATCGACGGTCTGATCGCGCTTGAAAAAACTATCGCATACGCAAAGGCAGCCGGACTCTACGTCATACTCGACGTTAAGCGCAACGACATCGGCTCGACCGCCGAAGCCTACGCCCGCGCGTACCTCGGCGAGACCGAACTGTTTGGCAGCTCGAAGGCGGCGACTCCGGTCGACTGCGTCACGGTCAACCCCTATCTCGGGATCGACGGCGTCAAGCCGTTCGTCGATATCTGCAACGAGCGCGACAAGGGGATATTCATACTGGTCAAGACCTCGAACAAATCATCCGGCGACTTCCAGGATCTGACGGTCGGCGACAAGCCGCTCTACCGCCATGTCGCCGACAAGGTGAATGAGTGGGGCAGCGGCAGCATATCTAACGGCTATTCCTGCTGCGGAGCGGTCGTCGGCGCCACCTATCCGTCGCAGCTCGCCGAGCTGCGCGAGGCTCTGCCGAACACCTTCTTCCTGATTCCCGGCTACGGCGCGCAGGGCGGAACGGCTAAGGACATCGCCTGCGCGTTCGACCGTCACCGTCTCGGAGCAATAGTCAACTCGTCGCGCGGTCTCATGTGCGCGTACCAGAAGGCAGGGGACGACGGCAGAAACTTCAAAGCCTGCACGCGCGACGCGGTCATCGAAATGCGCGACGATATAAATGCCGAAATCGGGGGATGAAGTCTGAAAGCAAGCTTTCAGACATGCAAGCTTTCAGACATGCAAGCTTTCAGACACGAGTTTTGCGGCTTCGAAGTCTCCGACTACGATTTTGTTATGCAAAACTGCCGCAAAACATCCACATGAGAAAGGATACTTTGCTTACGCAAAGTCATGGAGATAATTATGCAGAATCTCAACGATAACGCGATTGTTATTGAAAACCGCCGCATACTCGAAAACTCAAAGCTGTATGATATGGTGCTTGAATGTCCGGAAATCTCTGACAGCGCGAAGCCCGGACAGATCGTGCATATCAAATGCGGAGACGGCACGACGCTGCGCCGACCGATTTCCATCTGCGAGTGCCTGCCGGACGGCAGCATACGACTCTGTTACGAGGTGCGCGGCAAGGGTACGGACTGGATGGCGAATCGACGCGAGGGCGAGCGCGTGAGCCTGCTCGGACCGCTCGGTCACGGCTTTAGCTATCGTGACGGCGGACGCGCGCTGCTTGTCGGCGGCGGCATCGGAATATATCCGCTGCTCTCGATAGGCAAGCTGTACAGCGAGCGGGCGACGGCATTGTTTGGCTTCAGAAACGCCGGACTGGTCAACTCGACTACATTGTTCAGCTCGCACGACATCGGCGTTTCGGTCATAACCGACGACGGTTCGAGCGGCCGCCGCGGCTTCGTGACCGAGCTGCTGCGTGAGGAGCTCGAGCGCGGTGGTGTCGATATCGTATACATCTGCGGTCCGCGACCGATGATGGCCGCCGCGGCGAAGCTCTGTCTTGCCGCGGGGGTAGAATGTGAGGTTTCGATGGAAGAGCGCATGGGCTGCGGAGTCGGCGCCTGCCTCGCCTGCGTCTGCAAGACGATGTTTTACGACAACGCCGGAGTCGCCGGCGAGAGCTACAAGCGGGTCTGCGTAGACGGACCGGTATTCAACGCAAAGGAGATTATCTGGGAATGAGCAAGGTAGATTTGTCGCTTGATTTTGCCGGAGTCAGACTGAAGAATCCGGTCGTCACTGTCTCCGGAACCTGCGGCTTCGGAGAGGAATACAAGCCCTACTACAAGCCATGCGAGCTTGGCGCGATCTCGGTCAAGGGCACGACGCTCGAGCCGCGCATGGGTAATATCCCGCCGCGCATCGCCGAGACCCCGTCGGGCATACTTAACAGCATCGGACTGCAAAATCCGGGCGTGGACGCGTTTGTGACGCGCGAGCTGCCGCGGCTGAAAGCCGAGGGCGCGGTCGTCATGGCGAACATCGCCGGCTCGACGATATCCGACTACTGCGCGGTCGCCGAGAAGCTGGCTGAAACCAACGTCGATTTTATTGAAATGAACATCTCCTGCCCGAATGTTAAGGAGGGCGGGGTAGCGTTCGGCACGAATCCCGACACGGTCGAAAAAATAACGCGCGAGGTCAAGCGGGTCGCAAAGCAGCCGCTTATAGTCAAGCTGTCGCCTAATGTCACCGACATCACCGCAACGGCAAAAGCCGCCGAAGCCGGTGGAGCTGACGCGGTAAGTCTTATCAACACGCTGCTCGGTATGCGGATCGACATCAAGTCCCGCCGTCCGATACTGCACAACAATGTGGGCGGACTGTCCGGACCGGCGGTATTTCCGGTCGCGGTGCGCATGGTCTGGCAGGTGAGAGGCGCGATCAGTCTGCCGATACTCGGCATGGGCGGTATCGCGAGCGCGGACGACGCGATCGAGATGCTGATCGCCGGCGCCGACGCGATAGGTGTGGGCACGGCGATGTTCGCGAACCCCTATCTGCCGCTTGAAATTATCAGCGGGATTGAGCAGTTCCTGTCAGATAATTCAATATCCAGTGTGCGGGAGCTGACCAACACAGTAAAGCCTTGGGGCTGAAATAGTGAGTTATGAGAAGTTAGTATTCTCTTCAATAATTTGAATGTGACAGCAGACTCATATTACAGCAAATCACCCCCACTAATGAACGATCAATTCGCTTCTTTAATAAAAAGAATGGCAGCCGGTGTACGACTGCCATTGATTTATTTATTCTGCTTCTTAACAATTATTCGGTACACCACGGTCGCCGATATGGCGATAAGGCAGGAGGCGATACACGATCCGATGAACATCGGCGACAACGGGTCGGTCAGCGACATTCCGATAAAGGTCGCGGCGAGAATGCCGAACAGCGCGCCGACCAGACTTCCGGTGAAGTAGGTGAGGTAGGGAAATCTCGCCGAGCCGAGGTACATACTGACAAGATCCATCGGCAGCATATTCACCGCGCGCAGTATATACGAGATGAACCACTTGTTGCCCTCTCCGTCGACAAAGCCGCGTATTTTCGGGAAGCGCGCGAACAGCTTGTCCGCCGAACCAAAGCCGAGCTTGTAACCGATGAAATAGGGAATGTTGAGTTCGACCACCATGCCGGCGATGTTGATAATAATCGCAAGCCATGTGGGAAAATACAGTCCGACCGCGATCTGTATGACCATGAGCGGCAGGAAAAAGACTATAGACTTTATTGCGTACAATGCCAGAATGAACGCAATCGCCGCGGGAATATTCGACGGCGTGTAGGACAAGACCGCCTCGACCGAAAATTCATTGCCTGAAGCGAAATAGTATATAGCGGCGGCGATGAGAAATACTACCAATGCCGCGCGTGTCAGGTTCAGAAGCAGCGTGGCTCGTTTTGATATTGTCCGATTCAATCGAGATCCTCAGCCTATATTCAGAGCAGCACCTGTTCGTTCGTGCCGTAGAAGATGTCGTCGCGACCGGCCATGAATTCGCAGAAGCGTTCGATCACATCCCAGTTGTTGTCGGCGGCGAATTCATACGAGTGACCCCAGACGTAGAAGATCTTCGGAGTCTCGGGCTTGAGCGCGACAAAGTCGCGCGCGAGGTCCATCAGGTTCTCGACTTTGTGGTGGCAGGTCGGTCTGAAGCGCAGGAGGTCGGTCTGTATATCGAAGCTGAAGTTTGCGTTCGTGCCGCGCGCGTATTTGAGCCCAGACTCGCCGACGAGCTTCACGACGGTGTCGTTGTACGAGCCGTATGGATATGCCATGCCGACCGGCTTTTTGCCGAATATTTTCTCGATATTGTCAATATCGTCGACGAGCTCGCGGCGGCAGTCGTCTTCACTCAACGCTTCGAGGTGCGGGTGGGTCAGCGAATGCACCGCGACCTCATGCCCCTTGTATATCTCGTCAAGCTCGCCGACGAGAAAGCGACCGATTGTAGCGTCTTTTACCTTCCAGCTCGGTCGTTCGCCCGACGCGGGATGCCGGCCGGTATTTAGATTAAACGTGCATTTCATGCCGTAGCGTTTGAATATCTCAATCAGACGTTCGTCGGTCGTGACGCCGTCGTCATAACTGAATGTGAGCGCTTTCATAAACTGTGACATAATAATTACCATAGCTTTCGCATTGCGATAGCTTCCTTTTCAATACTATTGTCCGAACCGACAGAATGGACTTTAATCCGTTCCGACGGTACGGAATTTCAATATAACAAGTATAACATATCAAGAGAAATTTGTCAACTTCCATAAAGCTGATTTTTCATAAATTTGCTGATAAAACGATAGAATAAAAGTAATAATCAGCTGTTGCCGTATCAGAGGTCGATTTATGAATTATTGACGAAATTTTACCGCGGCGGTGATTATTTGAGAATTTTCCTTGAAAACAACAGAGAATTGGTGTATAATATATTGTATATCAGATATTATCCGTGGTAAATCGACTGCCTCGGAAATAATTACAAGGCATGGTGTTAAATGGAAGCTTTATACGAAAATATTTTTAACCTGCAATGGCAGCAGGTGGTCATGTGGGTGTTCGGCGGGCTGCTGATTTTCCTCGCGATCAAGAAGGAAATGGAGCCGACGCTACTCCTGCCGCTCGGATTCGGTGCTATTATGGTCAACCTTCCGATGTCCGGCGCGGTCGCTCAAATGGTGAACGGGGCTCTCGAGGAGGGACCGCTGAGTACATTATATAACGCCGGAATCGCGAACGAGCTGTTTCCGCTGATTTTGTTCATCGGTATCGGCGCGATGATCGACTTCGGACCGATACTCTCGAACCCGAAGCTCATGGTATTCGGCGCGGCGGCGCAGTTCGGTATTTTCTTCACGCTCTGCGTGGCGTCGATGTTCTTCCCGCAGAACGACGCGGCGTCGATCGCGATTATCGGCGCAGCCGACGGCCCTACCTCGATAGTCGTCGCACAGAAACTGAAAAGCCAGTATATCGGTGCTATCATGGTCGCCGCGTATTCATATATGGCGCTTGTGCCGATTATACAGCCGCCGGTAATTAAGCTGCTTACAACCAAGAAAGAGCGTCTTATCAGAATGCCCTATCATCCGGCGCAGATATCCAAGACCACGCGTATTCTGTTCCCGATTATCATCACGATAATCACCGGTATAGTCGCTCCGTCGAGCGTATCGCTGGTCGGATTCCTTATGTTTGGAAACCTTATCCGTGAGTGCGGCGTGCTCGATTCGCTTTCCGAGACTGCGCAGAAGGTGCTGGCAAATCTCGTCACCATCTTCCTCGGAATAACGATAGCCTCGCAGATGCAGGCAGAGCAGTTCTTAAAGCCCGAAACTCTGCTGATACTCGGTCTCGGACTCTTCGCGTTTATATTCGACACCGCGGGCGGCGTCATCTTCGCGAAGATACTGAACCTCTTCTTAAAGGAAAAGATCAACCCGATGATCGGCGCGGCAGGTATATCCGCGTTCCCGATGTCCGGACGTATCGTTCACACGCTGGGAAGAAAAGAAGACCCCGAGAACTTCCTGCTTATGCATTCGATCGGCGTCAATGTATCCGGTCAGATCGCGTCGGTAATCGCGGGCGGACTCATACTCAATTTCTTTATGTGACCGAAACAAGGTAAGGTGATATCATGAATTTTCAACCTATTGAATTTGTAAACAATTTAAAATGGTTAGGGCTTGGAATGCTCGGTATACTCATTGTAATGGGCGTGATTATCGGAGTGACTCTTCTGCTCAACTATTTAACGTCAGGCAAGAGCGAAGACACCGGGGACGACAACGACTGATCAATCGGTGAAGTGTCGACGCTGAAGACGATAAATGAATATCTCATGAGAGGCATATGTGTAAGAGGCATATGCCTCTCTCTTTTTATGTCCGAAAAATTTGTGGGAAAATTTATATAAACCTATTGACAAAATATATAAACCGTGATATAATATATATGTAATCTAAAAAGGAAAGTTGATGAGAATGAAAAAAACACTGTATAGCCTGATGTTGTCTGAAGACGTGATCCGCGAAATCGATATGCTTGCTCACCGACTCGGTACAAACCGCTCAAATCTTGTCAACACGATTTTAGCCGAACACGTGCAGCTGCGCACTCCCGAACAGCGTGTCAGCGAAATTTTCGCCGCGATAGAGGAACTCATGTCCGACTCGCGCGAGCTTATCTGTCAGCTTACGCCGAACGCGCCGTCGATGGAGCTGCGCTCCTGCCTCGAATATAAATACCGCCCCACCGTGAGATATGAGGTCGAGCTTTTTGTCGGCGGGGCAAACGAATCGGGATTTATCGGGCGGCTGTCCGTCATATTCAGGACGCAGTCGGTCGGTCTTATCGAAGCGCTGCAAAGCTTCTTTGGCAGCTTTAAGCAAATCGAGGACGAATATCTGTCATCGGTCGCGCGGCGATATCTGTTTGAGGATGTCAAGCTCACGCGTTCGATTGCGTATCCGGTGATGAATCCTTACTGCAAGTCTAAGACTGACCAAAGCCGGCTTGAGCTTGACGCACAGGAGCTTGCCGAAGTGATTTCCGAATATGTACGGCTGTTTGACCGGCTGATGAAAGGGTATATCTGCGGCGGTATGACAAAAAACGAGCTTGCCGATGAATACCGCAGCGAGCTTTTGAAAACCGAAATATTGATATAAATCGAATGCCCAATGAAGGAGGACAAATTATATGAACGTAGAAAAATTCACACAAAAATCCATTGAAACTATAAACGACGCGCAGAATCTGGCGCGTGAACATAATAATCAAATGATAACGCCGGAGCATTTGCTTCACGCGCTGCTCTCGCAGGAGGGCGGACTCATAGGCACGCTGTTGTATCGGCTCGGAGCAGATACCGGAGCGATGCTCGGCGAGCTTGACTCGATAATCGCGCGTATGCCGCAGGTCTCGGGTGCGAGCGAATTATATCCGTCGGGCGAGGTATCGGCAGTACTCCGCTTTGCCGACAAGGTCGCGCACGAGCTGCACGACGAGTATATCTCGGTCGAGCATATCATGCTCGGACTGCTCGCAGAGGGCGGCAGAACTGTCAAGGAACTGCTCAAAAAATACGGAGTCACAAAGGAAAAATTTACCGCCGAGCTTGCCAAAGTCAAGACTTCGCCGGTCACGAGCGACAACCCCGAGGACACCTACGATGTCCTCAAAAAATACGGCACCGACCTTGTCGAGCGTGCGCGCGAGCAGAAGCTCGACCCGGTCATCGGTCGTGACTCCGAGATACGCAGCGTGATCCGTATCCTTTCGCGTAAGACGAAAAACAACCCGGTGCTGATAGGTGAGCCGGGCGTCGGTAAAACCGCGATTGCCGAGGGACTGGCACAGCGTATCGTGCGCGGAGATGTGCCGGACGGTCTGAAAGACAAGACTGTGTTCTCGCTTGATATGGGCGCGCTCGTCGCCGGAGCTAAATACCGCGGTGAGTTCGAGGAGCGTCTGAAAGCGGTGCTCAACGAAGTCAAGAAGTCCGAAGGTAAGATCCTGCTCTTTATCGATGAGCTTCATACCATCGTCGGAGCGGGCAAGACCGAGGGCTCAATGGACGCCGGAAACCTCTTGAAGCCTATGCTGGCGCGCGGCGAGCTGCACTGTATCGGCGCGACTACACTTGATGAATACCGCAAGTATATCGAAAAGGACGCCGCGCTTGAACGTCGTTTCCAGCCTGTAATGGTAGACGAGCCGAGCGTTGAGGATACTATCTCGATCCTGCGTGGACTCAAGGAGAGATACGAAATTTATCATGGCGTGCGTATCCACGATAACGCGCTGGTCGCCGCCGCGACATTGTCGCACCGTTATATAACCGACCGTTTCCTGCCGGATAAAGCGATCGACCTTGTCGACGAAGCCTGCGCGATGATTCGTACCGAAATCGACTCGATGCCGAGCGAGCTTGACGACCTGCGCCGTCGTATAATGCAGCTTGAAATCGAAGAGATGGCGCTGAAAAAAGAGGACGACCGTTTGAGTCGTGACCGACTTGCCAAGCTGACTGCCGAGCTCGCTGACGAAAAGGACAAATTCAACGAAATGAAATCGCGCTGGGAGTCCGAGAAGCAGAGCGCCGAAGCGGTCAAGAGCCTTAAGTCGGATATCGAGCATATGACCGGAGAGATTGAGCAGGCACAGCTCCGCGGCGAGTATGAGAAGGCTGCGCGGCTGAAATATTCCGAGCTGCCGGCTCTACAGAAGAAACTCGAAGAAGCCGAAGCTGCCACCGAGCGTCAAAAAGAGAACCTGCTGGTTCGCTCTACAGTCACCGACGAGGAAATCGCGGAGATAGTCGCGCGCTGGACGGGAATACCTGTGTCAAAGCTGGTCGAGGGTGAGCGCGAGAAGCTCCTGCACCTCGAGGATATCCTGCACAAGCGTGTAATCGGTCAGGACGAGGCGGTCAGACTGGTCAGCGAGGCAATACAGCGCAGCCGTGCCGGCATCTCCGACCCGAACCGACCGATAGGCAGCTTCATGTTCTTAGGACCGACCGGCGTTGGCAAGACCGAGCTCGCGAAGACGCTCGCCGAGTGTCTGTTCGATGACGAGCACAATCTCGTGCGTATAGACATGACCGAGTATATGGAAAAATTCAGCGTATCGCGTCTTATAGGAGCGCCTCCCGGATATGTCGGCTACGATGAGGGCGGTCAGCTGACCGAAGCGGTGCGCCGTCATCCGTACAGTGTAGTCCTGTTCGATGAGGTCGAAAAGGCTCATCCGGATGTATTCAACCTGCTTTTGCAGATCCTCGACGACGGACGTATCACCGACAGCCAAGGTCGCACGGTCGACTTCAAGAACACGATTATCATACTGACGTCAAACCTCGGCAGCACCTACCTGCTTGACGGTATCACCGAAAACGGCGAGATCTCCGATACCGCGCGCTCGCAGGTCATGAACGAGCTCCGTGCTTCGTTCCGTCCCGAGTTTTTGAACCGTCTTGATGAAATAATCATGTTCAAGCCGCTGACTAAGGAAAACCTCGGCGGTATCATCGACAACCTGCTTGACGGTCTCAGACGTCGTCTCGCCGAGCGTTCGGCTGACGGCGGCATAAAGCTCGACGTAACCGAAGCCGCAAAGTCGCTGATTATCGAAAAGGGCTACGACCCGGTTTACGGCGCGCGTCCACTCAAGAGATACCTCCAGAGCGCGGCAGAGACGCTGATTGCAAAGGAAATCCTGCGCGGCAACCTCGACTCCGGCTCGACGCTGGTACTCGACGCCGAAAACGGCAGCCTTGTCTGCCATCCGGTCTACGAAGCGGAGATTGTCGAATGACCGAAGAGGCATATCAGGACATACGATAAGCAATGGTCAGAAGCAATAAATACAGACAGGCTATGACCAGAATCAATAAATATAAAAGCCGGACAACTCCAAGCTGAGCTGTCCGGCTTCTTTTCGTATACAGTTGCATTATTGTGATGTCATAATATCGCAAAAACAATCGGTCATTATTATTGCTTTATTCAACTTTCTGCCCGGGATTCTGCCGCACAACCTCGAACGCGGCGACCGCGGTCGCCGACGCTGCCGACAGAGCGGTGTTGCAGCTGCGTCCGTAGTCGATGCGTACAATCGCGTCCGCGCGGTCGAGCAGTCCGCGCGACAGTCCGCGCTTTTCACCGCCTACCGCCAAAAAGAGCGGCTTTGTAAGGTCGGCTGTATATATCGACACCGAATTTTTGATGTCGCAGCAGACCACCTTCACACCGAGCTTGTGCATGATATCAGCCGCTTCGATGTTGTCGGCGATGAAGATCCGGCATAACTCGGACGCGCCTGCCGACGCGCGGCAGACTACACCAGCCGCACTTAGCCAGTTGCGTTCGTCGAGTATCAGCGCGGAGATTCCGGCGGTGTACAATGAGCGTATCGCGTAGCCGAAATTGTACGGATCCTCGATTCCCTCGATCATCGCGAAAAATTGTGTCGCGGGGTCGGGGAACTGCTCGGATATCGCCGCTTCGGACAGTCTCGGATAGCTTCGCGGCGTCGTCTCGCAGAGGATGCCGCCGTGCGTCGTACCGATTGCGAGCGACGCTATCTCGTCGCCCGACACGACCGCGAGCTCGTAGCCGAGCTTATACGACATCGCTTTCAGATACGACAGCTCGCCCGAGCGCGAACGGCGTTTGCTCTCGTCGAACAGTATGCGCGTAATTCTGCGGTCGGAGCTGCCGTCCTCGATTGATTTTATCACCGCGCGTATCGACGTCATGCCCTCGAACAGGTTCTCGGGTTGCTGTTTGTCCTGCTCTCTCATCGCAACTCCTGTCTAACCTCGCTCGCCTTGCCGCAGGAATACGCGCCCTCCGAGCAGCTGCCGTACAGGCAGGAGGGACCGGCTTTCGCGAACAGCAGCGGGCAGACGGCTCGAACCTCGCGCAGCATTTCAACCGCGAGCGCGCGTATCTCCCACTGTGCGCGCCGACAGCAGCGCAGGCGGAAGAAATTGTGCAGTGACCGTGCGTTCATAGTCATTATGATTCGGGTGTCGCAGGCGTTCGGCAGGACGAATCGCGCGTCCTCGTTCGCTTTCTTTTCGGCGGCGCGGCGCGCTTCGGATTCACTCATGCCGGCGGCGAGATTGGTTTTCAGGTGGTGCTCGATCAGCTTCTGACGTATCGACTCGTAGTGCGCGGCGTCCTCGGCCATCGCGGCTTCGTATTCGGCTTTGGCTTCGGGGATTGCGGCGATTTCGGGCGGCGTGATGTAGTCAAAGCCGCTCTTGTCGACATACCGCTGGCTCTGTACCGAGAACGAGGCTATGCGGTGGCGCGTCAGCTGCGCGAGCAGCGAGCGCGAGACTCCCTCGATTCCGAACGTGAACGAAGCGTGCTCGATCGGCGACTCGTGACCGAGGTCGCCGAGCAGCTTTAGAAACGATTCGACCTTATCGGGCGTCAGGTTCTCGGACAATGTGTCGATGTCGCTTTTAGCGTAGCAGAGCTTAGCGGCTTCGGCGACAAGCTTCTCGGCATCGGGTGTGTAGGTGATGAGTTTGCATTTTAACATATTTCTTCGCTGCCGATAGCTCCGACAGCTTCAGCTCCTTTCAATCGTGCGTCAATTGTCATACAATCTGCGGCGCAGTGTATCCATAGCCACATACACACGGCGCAGTGTGACTGCGACCGCATACTCTATTGTGCTCATTTGCCGCCGCGCATACGGTAGAATATCGTGCCGAATAAAAATTTCGGCAGCTTCATCATTCTGCCTATGCGGCG
>CAJFKR010000059.1 GCA_904386005.1 Candidatus Flemingiibacterium merdigallinarum | reverse complement strand
ATGACCCTACGAGTTGCTGACGCAACTCGGAAAAAGGGGCTCCCCGGCACTTAGGCGAGCAAGCTCGCCTAAGTGCTGACCCCACACCCGAAAACTTTTAACAATTTAGGTCATGGTGTAATTGTTTACAACTGCGCAGAGATTTTATTACTGCTTGTCGTCAGATACCACAGGGGCGCGCCGCCTAATGGGACCCTGCTTCCCAACCGGCGGCTGGTTTCTACGTGGTCGTTTGAATCTTATATTGTTTGTTCAGTTGATTGCGTTATTACATTGTTATAATTCTTATCGAACTCACGTTAAAAAATAATCGCGGACGGGTACAGCCGTCCGCGACCTATCCGATTTGATTTCCCGAAAGCGCGCCCGAACGGACACGGATTCAGCGGTTGAACATAGCTCTCAGCTTGTCGAGCGCGCCCGCGCCTTTCAGCGTGTACAGCACGACGCCCGCGATAATCGCGCCGCCGGCAGTCGATACGAGAAACGGAACTATGTAGGTATACACCGCGACCTCGCTCGCGCTCTTGTTCATGAACAGCAGAGCGAACGGGTACGCCGCGATGCCGCCGAGCACGCCGGTGCCGAACACCTCGCCGACAAGCGTCGGCAGCAGCAGCTTCGTCTTTTTGTATATGAGTCCGCAGAGCAGCGCGCCGAGCATACTGCCCGGGAACGCGAGCGGACTGCCGAGCGACAAGAGATTTCGCAGCAGACTCGAGCAGAACGCCGAGCCTACGCCCCACGCCGAACCTAAAAATACCGCGCAGAAGATATTGACAATATGCTGCACCGGAGCGCAGCTGCTGCCGAATGCCGGAAAGGACAGCGTGCTTCCGGCGACCGCTACCGCGGTCAGGAGTCCGGCGACCGCGAGTCGGCGGACATTGCTCGATCTTGAGCCGATTTCAACCCTATTCATTTTGTATGTCTCCTTTTTGACAATGATATAACGAAACATAGTAGCTGTTCCGTGTTCGTCCGGCGGCAGAATAGCAGCCGGAGAGCAGAATAATCCCGCGTCGGCCGACGAGCGACAAAGCGAGGGCGGCATGACATTCCGCGTGGCGGCATGACATTCCGCATGGCGGCATGACACTTCCGCGGCAATTCGCAAAATCGATACATCGGTTTTAAAATACGGGTCGGTCGAGACTTGCTGGTCTCCTCTCACGCCGGAACACGGCTTCCCATCGCTGCTTCACCGGCACAGGGCGCTCCCCCTCTGCCTGCCGAACTCACCTCACTCATGACAAAAAGTAAAAACAGAGGCACCCCATGAGCGCCTCCGACAGAATCACTATATATGAGAACGACAGCGTTCTCGTCGCTTCCTACGACGGCATTATCCGCATCAGGTGTAAGGGTCGAAGTATGATTACTTCCTCTCAGCCCGCACACGAGCTCCCCTGTTATTGTTTGACGTTACAATTATACCACCAACGCCGCGTTTTGTCAACAGGCGCGGAGTATTTTTGTAAATATTCACAAAGGCGTATCGTCAGTTGGGACAAAGATGCGTCTATTCGACCACGAAGCGATAAATGCGCCGTAGCCGACATAGCTCCGACCGCCGTTTCGAGTCAATTCAGCCGTTCCGCGAGGAGCATACCGGTGCAGCGCGGCACGTTGAAGCGAGAAGCGAACATTTCGCATTTACAGAGAAAAAGATAGACGATATTGAGTCCCGAGCCGCAGAGCGTCTCGAAGTTGCCCTGCCCCTTTGATATGATGAGGTCGGCGGCATCGAGCGCGGCGCGGGCTTCTTGCGAGATGAGCCGCAGCGGAGTGCCGGCGACACGGACGCCGTTCGATATCACCGGAGCGAGATTGTCAAGCCCGACCTCGCGCGCGTCGGGGAGGGTGGCGTCGCCCGCGGCGTCGCCGCCGCGGACGATTATAGTGACGTCGAGCTTTGGCAGCAGGGCGCGTATCTGGGAAAGCAGCAGCTTATCCGCGACAATTTCGCCGCAGTTGTCGGTGATATACACGAGCCGCGCGGCGCGCCGAAGCTCGCTTAGCAGGTATTGATACGCGGTCGCGTCGACATTAACATCGCCGAACAGCAATCTGCGCAGCGCCGAGTCGGTGACGTTGTCCTGCGCGTGAAAGTCGATGTAGTTCGCCGCGATCGCGAAGCCGACCGCGCGTCGCAGCCGGTCGGGAGCAGCTGTGACCGCGGCGGCGAGCTCGGGCTCGAGCGACAGCATCAGCTGATTGAAGCGGCTCTTTCGCTCGGTGTAGTCCTCTGAAACGCCGAACGTGTCAGCCCGCAGCTTATCGAGCATACTGTTCACCTCGGGCGCGGTCAGCTCGTCCGGCGCGTCGGCGGCGAGCCGCAGCATGGAGCGGATATATTCGAGCCGCGCCGGCTCATCCGCGCCCTCGGGTACCTTCAGCTGCTTTGACACCAAGCAGGCGAGGCAATACGGGTTCATGCGCAATTTTTGCATATGGTCCACCTTTCGCGATGAAAAAGCGTAGTATTCGGATTAATGAAAAAATAGTATTCGGAGTATATCTTAAATGATTTTTACAGTCTGCGGTAATGTCCGCTGCCCAAAAACCGGATAACACCCATGTCACGTAATACCTGTAGCTGTTGTCTGATTTTTGCATTAATATTATGGTTGGCTGGATGCTTTGATTTGAGCAAATCCGCGAAGCGGTATACATCACGCAGTGTAAATTCGCAAGGCAGCCTATTTACGCATGACATCACATCCAATACCCACCCGCGTTGTTCAATATTTTCAAGCTCTGATTTCTTCATATTATTATAGCTATTGACCGCTGATCTGATATCGGTCAAATGAAAATTGTCAATCAGTATGATTTTCCCTTGCGCCGGAATTTCGGAATACAGAATATTGCAGCCCACCCATCCGGCGCGGCGTGCATTTGCGGAAAGGGGCGCGCGCGGTTCAATTATTGACGGAACAAAGAAAAAGTTCGGGACAAACGAAAGCCATGAAATTATATAATCTGCACGGTATCGCATAACAAATAGATGCGGGTTGTTAAAACCGGTGATTCGTTTAATCATCGTGGAATATGCGCCGTCCGAAATCTTGCGTTTATCAACACCTGTGCTTTTGAGCTCGAATATTGCGCCACATTCTTCACATAGAAAATCGGCCACTGGACTGTTATTCGGAAGCTTTCTGATTCGGTAATTCCCACAGCAGGGACAATACATATTATCGCGAACCCAAGCCTCGCTCATGATTCGGATTTTCTGAGATTTGCTCGTATATCCGGTGGCAAGCGAGGTGTCTAATTCAAAATTCATGCCAGTCGACCGTATTCCCGTCATCGTCATATGCGGATATGCGTTTTTCTGTCAATTGACCGGAAAGCACTATGTCGCAATTGTCGTAGCCTTTTTTTGCTATATTCAGCGCTTCTTGTATATCACGGGCTTCGATTTCGAAGGTTTCCGAAACCGTTTCTTCAATGACGATATGAAACTTTCCCATCAGGCTCACCTCCTCTCTATTATACCACTGCCGATAATCAAAGTCAAGTAAATCCCCGCGTTATAACCACACTCTCACAGACCCGCTGCTCGCAGCGCCCCTGCGCGGGCAGAGACTGCCGGCATCACACAAGCGAAACCGCGCAGCTCCGAAAAACAGTGCCTGCTCGCAGCCGCGATATCTATTCCATACTTCTCATGTCACCGCGCGGTTGTGAATTAATCCGCGTCATGATGTGTACCAACGCCCATCAAAATAACATAGTTAAATAGTTGTAAAAAAGTATTCCGTACCATTGACAAAACGGTTGACTTGTGTTACAATATAATTCGTGATATGTTAAAATTAACCCGAATTATGTTAAAATCTAAGGCTTGACCGATGCCACGAACCCATAAACGAAAGGATGAAACACATGAATTCCCAACGTCGAGCGATAATCAAAGAGCTTCTCACCGAAAAGCCGTTTATTTCGCTGAAGGAGCTCGAGGAGAGCTTTCCGGACGTGTCGAGCATGACGCTTCGGCGGGACATCGAATATTTCGAAAAACAGGGTGACGCTATCAAGGTTCGCGGCGGAGCGCGTTCGATGAAATTCATCACAACGTCGATGGAGGACTCCTTCCACCAACGTATGAATGAGAACATGACCGCAAAGGAGCGCATCGCAAAATGCGCGATAGGTCTTATCGAACCCGGACGCTCGCTCTTCCTTGACTCGGGTACGACCGTATTGAAGCTCGCGACCCTGCTTCCGGATGAACGCCACGCCATAACCACCACCGGTCCGAATATCGCGCTTGAGCTTATCAAAAAGACGCAGCCGATAGTCAACCTTGTCGGCGGTATGATAAACCGCGAGAACGTCTCAATCTCGGGCAACCAGGCGCTCAAATTCCTCGCCGATATCAATATCGACCTCGCGTTCGTCGCGCCCAGCGGACTGTCGCTTAAGGACGGCTTCACGAGCGGCAACTACTCCGAGTGCGAGCTCAAGCATACGATTGTCGAAAAGGCGCGCCGCGTGATTGTCTTAATGGACAAATCAAAGCTGAATCGCTGCCTGCCGTTCACTTTCTGCAAGCTCGAAAACGTCCACGCTATCGTCACTGACGACTACCTGCCCGAGGATATCATGTCGGCGGCAGAGGAGTGCGGCATCGATATAATCGTCGCGCGCTGATTTTATCAGCAGGTGCCGGTATTATTACTATTGTCCAATAACTTGAAAGGATTGAATACATAACATGGCTACAGCAGTTATCATGCCCCGACAGGGGCAGAGTGTCGAGTCCTGTGTTATCACCGAATGGCAAAAGCAAAAGGGCGATTCGGTCAAGGTCGGCGACATTCTATTTTCATACGAAACCGATAAGTCGAGCTTCGACGAAAAGTCTGAGGTCGAGGGTACTCTGCTCGAGATACTCGCCGCCGCCGGAGACGACGTTCCCTGCCTCGAGACCGTCTGCATCATCGGCAGCCCCGGCGAGGATATCTCGGCTCTGATTCCGGCAAAGACCGAAGCCGCGGCTCCCGCGGCTGAAACTGCCGCGGCTGAAGCTACTACGACTGAAGCTACCGCGGCAGAAGCTTCTGCTGTCTCCGCGCCCGCAGCCGATACCAAAGAAGCCGCTTCGCTTGACGGCGACCGTCTGCGCATCTCGCCGAGAGCTCGCAACCTCGCGCTCCGCACCGGCGCCGACCTCTCGCAGGCAGAGCCTACCGGTCCGATGGGACGCATCATCGAGCGCGACGTCAACTCGCTGCTCGACGCCGGCAAAACTACGACTACCGAGCAGGTCGAAAGCTACCTTGCCAACCCCGCGGCATACAAAGCTCCCGCCGCCGAGCCGGTACAGGCTGACAAGGCAGTCGTTCCGACCGCCGAGGCTCCGGCGAAAGCCGCGTATACCGACGTCAAGGTCACAAATATCCGCCGCGTGATCGCGAAGTCTATGCACGCGTCGCTGTCGACAATGGCACAGCTCACGCTGAACTCGTCGTTCGACGCGACCGAGCTGCTCGACTACCGCGCCAAGGTAAAGGCAAGCGGCGAAGCGCTCGGCATGGCTAACATCACACTGAACGACATGGTGCTGTTTGCCGTCGCAAAGACCTTGATGCAGCACAAGGAGTGCAACGCGCACTGGATGGACGACTTCATCCGCGTGTTCGAGAACGTCAACCTCGGCATTGCCGTCGACACCGACCGCGGACTCATGGTTCCGACCCTGCCCGCAGCCGAGACGCTGACGCTGAACGAGCTGTCGGTTGCGGCGAAAGCACTCATCAAGGAGACACAGAGCGGCTCGATCTCGCCGGACAAGCTCGCGGGAGCAAGCTTTACTGTGACGAACCTCGGCTCGCTCGGCGTCGAGAGCTTCACGCCGGTCATCAATCCGCCGCAGGTCGCGATACTCGGAGTCGACTGCGTCACCTACCGTCTCAAAGAGGACGGCACGACCTATCCCGCGATGGGGCTGTCGCTCACGTTCGACCACCGCGCGCTCGACGGAGCTCCCGCCGCGCGCTTCTTGAAGGATCTCTCGGCCGCGCTCGAGCACTTCAGCCTGACGCTTGCGAAATAACGTCTGCCGCCAATTTAACAAGGAGTTATAAAAATGTATGATTTGATAGTACTCGGCGGAGGACCCGCCGGCTACAACGCCGCCGACTACGCCGCGAAAAACGGTATGAGCGTTCTGCTCATCGAGGAGCGCGCGCTCGGCGGAGTCTGCCTGAACGAGGGCTGTATCCCCACAAAAACTCTGCTCTATTCGGCAAAAATCTACGACTACGCGAAGCATTCGAGCGACTACGGAGTCAGCTTTACCGGCGCGGCTATCGACCACGCCAAGGTCATCGAACGCAAGGGTCGCGTCGTAAAGAAGCTGGTCGGCGGAGTCGGCGCTAAGTTAAAGCACGCCGGAGTCAAGGTCGTCAACGGTCACGCCGAGATTGCCGGTCGCGGCGCGGACGGCTTCACGGTCAAGGTCGGAGGCGACGAGTATACCGGCGCGAAGCTGCTCGTCTGCACCGGCTCGTCGGCGGCAGTGCCGCCGATTCCCGGACTGCGCGAGGGGCTTGCAGCCGGATTCGTCAAGACCAACCGCGAGATACTCGACATGACGACATTGCCGCGTCATATCGTCGTAATCGGCGGCGGAGTAATCGGACTTGAGATGGCGTCCTACTTCAACTCGGTCGGCGTCGAGGTCACGGTCGTCGAAATGCTCGACCACATCGGCGGTCCCACCGAGCCGGCAGTCACCGAGATATTGCAGAAGAACTACGAAAAGCGCGGAGTCAAATTCATGCTCGGCGCGAAGGTCACCGGAGTCGGCAGCTCGTCGGTATCCTGCGAGCTTGACGGAAAGCCGCTCGAGATTACCTGCGACTGCGTACTCTGCGCGGTCGGCCGCCGCGCGAACACCGCCGGAATCGGACTCGAGAATATCGGAGTCCTGACCGAGCGCGGAGCTATCGTCACCGACGACCAGCTGAAAACCAACGTAGCCGGCGTATGGGCTGCCGGAGACGTCAACGGCAAGTCGATGCTCGCTCACACCGCATATCGCGAGGGCGAGGTCGCCGTCAACGATATGCTCGGCAAAAAGGACGCGATGCGCTACATTTCGGTGCCGTCGGTCATATACACGAACCCCGAGGTCGCGTCGGTCGGCGAGACCACCGTGACGATAAAGCAAAAGGGAATAGACGCCGACGTGCGCGTGCTGACTATGAACTACTCGGGCCGCTACCTCGCCGAAAACGAGGGCGGAGACGGCATTGCCGAGATAATAATCGACAAGGCGCACAACCGTGTGCTCGGCGTACACCTGATCGGCAGCTACGCGTCCGAGATGATATACGGCGCGGCTATGATGGTCGAAAAGGAAATGCGAGTAGCGGATGTCCGCAAGTTCGTATTCCCGCACCCGACCGTCTGCGAGGTCATCCGCGAGGCAATGTTTGATTAGTTGTTAGCTGTTAGCTGTTAGCTGGGGTAGATGAAATTCGCCGCAGGCTAATTTCGTATAAATTTATAATTTTCATAAGGGAGATATAGTTATGCCAAAGAGTCAATACATAGACCCGAAAAAGGTTTTTGAGCCCGGTTATATCCACTTCGAGGATATTCCGGTTAACCAGTACGCGAAGACGCTCGACGAGGAGAAGACGCTCTACTCGAAAGCCGATATGATGCGCATCTATCGCGATATGCGCATTATCCGCGAGTTTGAGACCATGCTCAATGAGATAAAGACCAAGTCGGTCTACAACGGCGTTGAGTACAACAACCCCGGACCGGCACACCTTTCGCTCGGTCAGGAGGCGTCGGCGGTCGGCGAGGCTTACTCGCTCGACATCAACGACTTCACGTTCGGCTCGCACCGCAGCCACGGCGAGATTTTAGCAAAGGGTCTGTCGTCCATCCACAAGCTCGACGACGCCGAGCTCTACGACATAATGAAGGAATTCCTCGGCGGCTCGATTCTCAAGGTTATCGAGGGCAAGGAGGAAGTCAAGGGCAACATCAAGGAGCTGGCTATCGACTTCCTGCTCTACGGCGCGCTCGCCGAGATCTTCGCTCGCACGACCGGCTTCAACAAGGGTCTGGGCGGCTCAATGCACGCGTTCTTCATCCCGTTCGGCATCTTCCCGAACAACGCTATCGTCGGCGGCGCGGTACCGATTGCGCTCGGCGCGGCTTTATACAAGCGCTCGAACAAGAAGAAGGGCATCGTAGTCGCCAACTTCGGCGACGGCGCGTGTGGACGCGGACCGGTGCTTGAATCGCTGAATATGTCCGCGATGGATCAGATACGTCAGCTCTGGGGCACTACCGACAACGGCAACAACCCGGGTCTGCCGATACTGTTCAATATATTCGACAACTTCTACGGCATGGGCGGACAGACGATGGGCGAGACGATGGCGTTCGGTATGCCGGCGCGCATCGGCGCGGGCGTGAACCCGGACGAAATGCACTCCGAGCGTGTCAACGGCTACAACCCGTTCGCGGTCATCGACGCGGTATCGCGCAAGAAGGAGCTGCTGCTCCGCGGAGAGGGACCGGCAATGCTCGACGTTGTCACCTACAGAACGACCGGACACTCGCCGTCCGACTCGTCGACCTACAGAACCCCTGAGGAGATCGAGGAGTGGAAGGAAGCCTGCCCGATCAAGGCATACAAGGAAAAGCTGATACTCGGCGGCGTAGCTACGAGCGAGGAGTTCGACGCTATCGACGAGGTTATTATAAACCGCATGACTAAGGTCTGTCGCCTTGCGGTCGACGAGGAAATCTCGCCGCGTATGGACCTCGACAAGAACCCCGACGCAATTTCGGGAATCATGTTCTCGAACGAAAAGCGTCCGGTAATGGAAGAGGGACGCGAGCCGGATGTGCTCATCCCGAAAGAAGAGAATCCGCGCGTGAAGTCGCTGGCAGTCAAGTCGCGCTGGGCATTTGACGAGAACGGCAAGCCGCTGCCGAAGACGAAGATATTCGGTCTCAGAGACGGTCTGTTCGAAGCAATACTCGACAAGTTCTACGAGGACCCGACGCTGATTGCCTACGGTGAGGACAACCGCGATTGGGGCGGAGCATACGCGGTCTACCGCGGACTCACCGAAGCGCTGCCCTATCACCGCTTCTTCAACGCGCCGATATCCGAGGCTGCTATCGTCGGCTCGGCGGTCGGCTACGCGATGTGTGGCGGCCGCGCGATAGTCGAGCTGATGTACGCCGACTTCATCGGCTGCGCGGGCGACGAAATATTCAATCAGGTAGCAAAGTGGCAGTCGATGTCGGCGGGCATATTGAAGATGCCGATAATCGTGCGCGTCTCGGTCGGCTCGAAGTACGGCGCGCAGCACTCTCAGGACTGGACGGCGCTCTGCGCTCACATCCCGGGACTGAAGGTTGTATTCCCGGCGTCGCCGTATGACGCAAAGGGACTGATGAACGAAGCTCTGTCGGGAACCGACCCGGTCATCTTCTTCGAGAGCCAGCGCATTTACGACGTCGGCGAGCAGTTCCACAAGGGCGGCGTTCCGACCGAATACTACGAAGTGAAGTTAGGCGATCCGGACGTTAAGCGCGAGGGCAAGGATGTGACTATCCTGACCATCGGCGCGGTGCTCTACCGTGCGCTCGACGCGGCAAAGACGCTCGAGGAGAAGTACGGAATCTCGGCGGAAATCATCGACGCGCGCTCGATAGTTCCGTTCGACTACACCAAGGTCATCGAGTCGGTCAAGAAGACCGGCAAGATCATAATAGTCGGCGACGCCTGCGAGCGCGGCTCGGTCATGCGCGATATGGCTGCGAACATCGCCGAGCTTGCGTTCGACTACCTCGACGCTCCGCCTGTAGCTTTCGGCTCGCGCAACTGGATCACTCCGTCCCACGAGCTCGAAAAGTACTTCTTCCCGCAGGCTGACGGCATCATCGACGTGATCAGCGAAAAGCTCATGCCTATCCCGGGTCACACCGCTCACCTCAACGTCTCCGACGTAGAGAAGATCGATCGCAGCAAGAAAGGCGTATAACTGTTAGTTTCAGTGGGGAAAACCCTTTTGAAAAAGGGTTTTCCCCACACCCCTTTCCGAAAACTTTTGCAGATTGGGGGTTCAATAGGCGTTAATTTCTGCGCGGAGGTGGAGTCTCATTGAGTCGCTCGGTTCCTCGGGGCGCGCCGCCTTTGGCAGGTTCGTCCGAAGGACGAAACTGCTGGGGCCACCGCTCCCCAACCGGCGGCTTTGTTTTAGCGGGACTTGTTTGGACGGAGAAGACGTTTCATTACAGGAGGTTTATTGATGAGTGTTCCGAAATTCACTGAATTATATGTTCCGGTTTTACAGCTATTGGCTGACGGGAGACAATACAAGAGGTGCGAGATAGTTGAAAGTATCGCGGACACATTAAAGCTTTCAGAAGCTGAGCGCTCGGAAATGACCAAAAGCGGACGGGAAACCTATCTTTCCAGACAGGTATACTGGGCGACACGATATCTTATACTCACTGAACTTATAAAGCAAGTAGAGCGCGATAATTTCATCATCACCGACGAGGGACTGAAAGCGGTCAGGAGCGGTGAGGTTATCGGCAGCGACACACTCGCCGGATATCAGGAGCTGTGAGGGCATGTACACGCCGGACAAAATTGCGCGTCACAATAGACAGCGCAGGCGAGTAGTAGTCGCGGTCGCGGTAATCATCTGCGTTTTTGCCGGGATATACTTATACACAAACTCGCTCGGCTATCTTTTATCCAAGTGGCACACAAACGAGAACGACCGAATTCGCACAGGATACAAGCTAGTCGAAAAGGCGGAGCTTATCGGCAAGACCGAGGACGAGATTGTCTCTCTGCTCGGCGAGGGCGCGCCGCAGCGGAGCTTCAAAATCGGCAATGCCGACTACACGGGGCAGGACGTACTGGTATATTATCTCGGCGCGGACATACTTGACAGTTTGTGGATGATAATTATATTCGACGGCGGCGTCGCGGTGGATATCGAATACAACATAACCTGATAAATCGGGCAAGACTTGACAAATCGGTCAAGCAATCCGATTTCACTCCAGCGAAAGGAGCGGACATGGCAAGCTTCATCTTCATCAACGGCGCGTACGGCGCGGGCAAGACGCAGACGGCGTTCGAGCTGCTTCGTCGGCTCGACGGCGCGCATATCTGCGACCTCGAGGAGGCGGGATACTACATCCGCCGCGTGATACCCGACGAGCTGAAATGCTTCGACTTCCGCGACCACGCCGAGTGGCGCGAAATAAACAATCTCATGCTGCGGCGGCTCGCCGACTGCGACAAGATCGTACTTTTGCCGATGACGATTACTGACGCCGACTGGTACCGCGAGCTGACGCGCGGCGTGGATATCGCGAATCACATAATCCTGCGCCCGTCGCGCGAGGTGCTGGCAAAACGTATCGCCAGCCGCCATGAGGGCAAGGACTCGTTCGCGGCAAGGATGGCGGACAGGTGCTACGCCGAGTTCGATTCATTCGCCGAAGCGGTCGGCGCGGAGTTTATAGACACGAGCGCGCTGTCTATATCCGAGGTCGCCGAGGAGATAGCGAAAATATGCGGGCTGACATTGTCGCCGCGCGCGTCGGCACTGTCGGCGGCAGTCTACCGGCTGCGTGTGACGCTCGGACACATACGGTGACGGCTGTGCAAATCAGCATATGCCTTTTTAAGCTGATGGCACATTTTCTATAATTTCTCGTCTGACCGACGATGAATATAAAACCATGAAAATATACATAAACGAAAGCACAGACCCATACTACAACCTTGCCGCGGAGGAGTACCTGCTTTGTCACACCTCCGGCGACATCTTTTTTCTGTGGCGCAACTCGCCGACCGTAGTCATAGGCAAGAACCAGAACGCGTTTGCTGAGATTGACACGCGCTTCACCAAAGAGCACAACATCGCGGTAGTGCGCCGTCTGACCGGCGGCGGCGCGGTGTTTCACGACCTTGGCAACGTCAACTTCACGTTCATATCACCGGCGGGCGGCGAGCTCGCCGAGGGTATCCGCGAGGGCGGACTCGACTTCGGGCATTTCACGCGACCGATAATCGACGCGCTGAACTCGCTCGGGATAAAGGCGACGCTGACCGGACGCAACGACATCGCGGTCACAGTTGACGGCGAGGAGCGCAAGATATCGGGCAATGCGCAGTGCGTGTATAATGTCACGAATAGCGATGGTAGAAATAACGACACCGGAAATGACAACGCCCAAAACGGCTTGACAAAGACGCTGCACCACGGCACGCTGCTGTTTTCAGCTGATTTTTCCAATATGCAGGGCGCGCTTCGGGTGTCGCCGGACAAGCTAAAAAGCAAGGGAATCAAGAGTGTGCGCAGTAGAGTCGCGAACATAGCGTCGGTGCTGCCCGAGTGCCGCCGCGCGGAGATATCCGACGCCGAGAAATTCATGAAGTATATCGCCGGCTATGTGTCAAACATATACGGAGTTCCGGTCGAGCGGTTCGACGAGAGCTTTAACGCCGGAATCGAGAAGCTGGCAGCCGAGAAGTACTCGACCGACGAATGGAATCTCCGGCGCATGGGCAGCTTTGACACCGAGCGTCAGCGCAGATTCAGCTTCGGCTCGATTGAACTGCGCATGAGCGTTACCGAGGGCAGGATAGCCGCGCTCGAATTCGGCGGCGACTTCTTTGGCATACGCGACGTCGGCGAGCTCGCGTCGCGGCTGTGCGGTGTGGAATATTCGCCGGACATAATCGCCGCCGCGCTCGATACGGTCGATGTCGGTGAGTATATCGGCGGCGCGTCGCGAGAGGATATCATGGGACTGATATTCGGGTGAGCAAGCCGGATTGTAAATGTATACGCCATAAGCAACGCCGCAAAGCCAAAACCGTGGAGCAAGTTCCGGCCAGGGAATTCTATTTCAAAAGTGGCTGTCACATCAGTCGAATATATTGCGGTTTTGTAAATTTAATTTCGAAACAAACGCTGATACATAGTCTGTGTATCAGCGTTTCTGTATAAATATGCCGCTTATCCATATAATTATAGTTAACGACATAGAAAAGATGGGTGGCTGTAATGATAGACGCGCGTATAGGCAAGCGAATAAAGCAGTGCCGCGAGCAGCTCGGGCTGACGCAGGAGCAGTTCGCCGAAAAGACCGGACTTACGGTCAACTATATTTCGACCGTAGAGCGGGGCGCGTCGTTCCCGCGCTGCGAGAAGCTGATAACGATAATAAACGCGCTCGAAACCTCCGCCGACGCTATATTCTGCGACGTGGTCGACCGCTCGGTAGGCTATCGCGAATCACTGCTGTCGAAGCGGTTGGAGGAGCTGTCGCCGGACGAGCAGAAGAAGATATTGGAGATATTGGAAGTGATGATACGACAGCTCGAAGTCGAAAACCGAAGCTCGATACATAACAGCTGAATCTGATAAGCCAGTATCAACGCCTTGGCTGCACGGTCAGCGATATTGATATTGTAATAGGAATGGATATGATATGAACACCTGTGCATTCACCGGACACCGTCCGCAGAAGCTGAAATTTCTCAATAAGCCGGACGACGAGCGCTGTGTACAGCTGAAAGACCGGCTTCACGAAGCCGTGAATTATGTGATAAGCTGTCATGGAGTCACGAGCTTCCTGTCCGGAATGGCGCTCGGGGTGGATATGCTCGCCGCCGAGGTAGTGCTCGAGGTGAGAGAATCGAATCCGCAGCTCACGCTCGAATGTGTGCTGCCTTGTGCCGACCAGAGTATCAGATGGACAAAAAGAGAGCGCGACAGGTATGAAAAAATCCTGTCGCGCTGTGATAAAATTGTCACGCTGCAAGAAGCGTATACTTCCGACTGTATGCAGAAGCGAAACCGGTATATGGTGGACAATTCTGACATACTCATCGCCGTTTGGGACAAGCGTATAAACGGCGGCACCGCTAAAACGGTCGAATATGCCCGAAGCATATACAAACCAGTCATAATTATCGACCCGAATATCTATGTGAGATAAGAATATGTATTACTGTGATATTGTATAATCAAAACATAACCATATTACAGCGAAATCTATTTACAAACAGTTATAATAAAACAGAGCCGCCGGTTGGGGAGCGGGGCCCCATTAGGCGGCGCGCCCCTGTGGTCCTATCGACGAGAAAGAATAATAACTCCGTCCGCAAATAATCAGCCACATAATGCCCCAATCTGCAAAAGTTTTCGCGGAGGGGGTCTGGGGGAGGTGCCTTTTTCAAAAGGCACCTCCCCCAGTAATACATACAATTATAGTAAGCCTCAAACCCCCGAGTACGCAGCGAAGCCGCCGTCGATCGGGACTACTACGCCGTTGACGAAGCCGGAGGCGTTGTTGTCGGCGAGCCAGAGGAGGGTGCCGATGAGGTCGTCGGTTTCGCCGAAGCGGTTCATCGGAGTGTGAGCGAGGATTTTCTGCGAGCGAGCGGTGTAGGTACCGTCGGGATTGATGAGGAGATCGTGATTCTGATTTGTGAGGAAGAAGCCGGGGGCCATAGCGTTGACGCGAATGCCGACCTTGGCGAAGTGAACGGCGAGCCATTGCGTGAAATTGGAGACAGCGGCTTTCGCGCCCGAGTACGCGGGTATACGAGTCAGCGGACGGAACGCGTTCATGCTCGACACGTTGATAATGACAGCGTCGCCTTTCTTCGCCATATCCTTGGCGAACACCTGCGTCGGCAGGAGCGTGCCGAGGAAATTGAGGTTGAATACGAACTCGATTCCGGCGGGGTCGAGGTCGAAGAAGGTCTTGACGCCCTCGACAGCGCCGTCGAGGTCCTCGGGGTCGAGCGTGTCCTTCGAGGTCGTGCCCTTCGGGTTATTGCCGCCCGCGCCGTTCAGCAGGATGTCGACAGTGCCGAGCTTCTCGAGTATCACCTCGCGCGCCGCTTCAAGGCTCGTCTTGTCGAGCACATTCGCGGTGACGGCGATAGCGCAGCCGCCGTCTTTCTTTATCTCCTCAACCACCTTTTCGGCAGCCTCCGCGCGCAAATCGCACACGGCTACCTTCGCGCCATTAGCCGCCAGCGCCCTCGCAAACTCCGAACACAGCACTCCGCCGCCTCCGGTGACGAGCGCGACTTTGCCTGACAGGTCTACTTTGAATGGTATTTTCATAATATATTACTCCTTTTGTATGTGATTGCGTTATTGATTGTTTTTCCTTGGGGGAGGTGCCTTTTGGAAAAGGCACCTCCCCCAAACCCCCACCGCGAAAACTTTAATAGGGGGGTATTTTTTTGTGATTGTTTATTTGCGGGTGTATTTATCATTTTATCGTGTCGATAGGATCACAGGGATGCGCCGCCTAATGGGACCCTGCTTCCCAACCGGCGGCTGGTTTTGCGGTGACTGTTTGAGCTGTTTTGGGATTGAATCAACATAAGGGTTAGTATACATCCGCAGGGTTTAGGTAGCAGGATTATACATTCATACAATGCTTGCTTGTGCGGGGAATCATGGCTTCACAATATAATTTTATCACATATCTTGTTCGAATTAAAGAGGATTCGGCAAATGTTAAAATTATATTAACGCAAATATAGCAAACCGAACATAATCGCCCGCGAGTTTAGCTTTTGGTTCAGTCGACCGGATAGGCTATGGTAGTCATGAGCGCGAGCTCCGCCTGCGCTGTATCGAGCCGGCTATACTGCACCACTACCGGCACGCTCGACTCGACGAGCATCGCGTACGGCAGGTTGCGCGGTATCTCGCGGCCGTCGCTCGAGCGCAGCTTATCGAGCCGAATATGGTGTGTGCGCATAGCCTTACACTGCGACGAGAACCCGAAGTCGGCGTCGCGGTCCTCGAAAAACAGCGTGAGCTTTATCTCGGCGTCCTCATTCGAGGTATTCAGAACGCATATCGCTTCATGGCTGACCTGACCGTTCGACACCGGGTCGAGGAAGCAATCGGGTATGAGCCATGTGGTTTTTCCGTAGGTTTTCATGTGGGTATTCCTTTCGTTGATAAGAAAATGTAATTAACATATAAAGTTGACGTTCGGCTGAAATCAGCCTATCACGAGCGCGACCTGATTCTCGCCAAGCGTGAAGTCGGCGGGGTCGAGGTCGGTCTCCTCGAGCATATGGTCGTGGTCGACAAGGTACACACGCCCCGTGAGGTTGGTGTTGAGCCGCGTTTCACTGCCATTATTGGCAGAGCCGGTATTGACAATCAGCGCGGCGCGGCGTGTGCCGTCGGTCGCGCCGAGCGCGTATATACCGTCCCGCTTCGGGCAGTTGACCGCGACCGCGCTGCCGAGCGAATACAGCTCGCCGAACGCCTTGAGCGAATAGTATGTACAGAGCGGCTTGTAGCTGAGCGGGTCGAACAGACCGCCGTAGACCGACTGACCGATTCGCGCGTCGTAGTAGCAGAGGATATCGGTCTTTTTGTACTGCATTGCGATCATCATTGCCGCCGCCTGTGCGGACGCGTGCGAGCTGCCGCGGAGCGCGACCGACGGCGCGTTGTTCCACTCGTTCAGCTGTGTCTCAACGCCGGCAAGGTCGTACCTGTCGAGCAAACGCTCGACATAATCGGCCATTATCTCGGTATCGCTGACCGAAGCGTAGCTGTGCCACGAGAAGAAGTCGAGCGGCGCGCCGGTATTCTTGACGTGGGCGAGAAAGTCGTCGGCAAAGCGCATGAAGTGCTGCTCAGCGGATTCGGCTCGCCGCGCGACGGGATATCCAGCCCGTATTTTTTCGGCTCCTTGAAAAGGTCGTAGAACCCGCAGGACGCGAAGCCGCCGACCTTTATCTTATCGCCGAAGCAGGCTTTCAGGCGTTTCGCCGTGACCTCGTACAGCCTATAGTACTCCTCGGGCGTGCCGCGCCACATCATGTTGTTTTCGTCCGACTCGCCGTTGTCCGGCTCGTTCCAGATCTCCCAGTATTTGATATCATAGTGGAATCCGCTCGCCCAGCCCTCGTTGTAATGCCGGACTATATGCTCGCATATCTTCGCCCATTTCTCGAAGTCGGCGGGCGGAAAGATCCGGTATGCGCGGATGTGCTGGTAGTTCTCGATAGTGACGCCGAGTCGGAATATCGGCTCGCACTTCGCCTTTGCAAGGTCGGCGAGAAGCAGGTCGGTGAACGCGAAGTCGTAGCTCTCGGGGCAGTCCTCGTCAGCCGAAAAGTCGCGGAAGATGTTCGGTATATCGACGTACAGATTGCCGCCGAACGCTCCGGCCACGTCATGCAGCCGCGAGTAGGGTATATGCGCGTCGGTGAGGTAGTGCATATGGTCGCTCGATATCCCCAGTCTCGGCGGCTGTCCGACCGCGTGCATGGCGCGCACCTTGCCGGTGATTTGGTTAAAATTGAAATTCAGATCCATTGTGTGCTCCTTTCTATGCTGTAAGCCGATTTCACTCGGCGTAGAATTCAGCGAAGTCCTCGAGCCGCAGACAGCCGAGACGCAGACCGTGTCCCGCGCCGCAGTCGAGGGCGATGTGACCGTTTGCCTGCCATATCCTCCCCGAGGACGCCGGGTCGATGTTGACGGTAGGCGTATGACCGGTGACGAGGTAGGTATTATTATAATATCGCTTCGAATAGTCGGGGCGGGTCAGCAAAAGCTCGGCTATGTCCTGTCTATCGAGCGGATATGTGCGCTTATCGTACGGGATGCCGCCATGCACGAGCACAAAGCGTTTGCCGCCGACCTCGACCGTCTCATACGGTTCGAACTCATCGAGGTAGTCGAGCAGAGCGTCACGCTCGTCGGGCGACTGAAGCTTGAAGCTGTCGAGCGTCGCCTGACCGCCGTCGAATTGCCACATCGCGAGCGCGGAGAGTAGCTCGCCGTCGAGCGCGGTCGCGTAGTTCTCCTCCGTGATTTCCTGACAGAGCCGGCGGAGGATATAGCGCGCGGTCGCGTCGTGATTGCCGAGCAGCGGGTAGACGTTGGCGCGCAGGCTCATATCATGGAGCAGCTGTGACGACTCGGGGCCGCGGTCGACGACGTCGCCGAGGACATACAGCTCGTCGTCGTCCGAAAAGCCTATCTCGGCGAGGATTTTTTTATACATCTGGTACTGACCGTGCGGGTCAGACATAACGTAGGTCATACCGTGATTTCCTTGTTTCAATGATAATATATTTTCGAATGCTTGTCAAGCGCCGCCGAGCGAAACTTGTGAAATTTCAGCGGTCATATGCGTTGACAGCGCACGCAAAGCTGTCAGTGCCTGACAATATCGTCGCTTGGGCTTTTGCCGGTCAGCTTCTTGTAATAGCGCGAGAAATACGACGCGTCCGAATAGCCGAGCGACTCGGCGACCTCGCCTACGCTCATCAGACCGCTCGCGAGCTTGGCCTTTGCCTGCGATATCTTCATACGGTTGATATATTCGAGCGGCGGCATACCGGTGTATTCGCGGAAGAGCCGCGCAAAGCAGGAACGGCTGAGATGACAGCGTTCAGCGAGCGAGGACGCGTCAAGCTTTGAAATATCGGTCGAGCGGATATACTCGATCGCCGGAAAGAGAGGGGCGAGGCGTTTTTTCAGTATCTCTCGGTCGGCGAGCTCGAGCGAGAGTTCGCCGAGCAGCTCATACAGCAGGCTCTTGATTTTCCAGCGCGACGCGAAGCTGCGGTTCTCGTATGACGTGACCTCGCGGAATTTCTCGCGGAAATAGCTCGACTTTCTCGGTCGTATCAGCAGCCGGTCATATGACAGCCGGAAGGGCTCGCCGCTCTCGGTATACAGCAGGAAGTTGACAAGGTAGTCGCAGGGTGTGCTCTTGTCATGGTTGTCCGCGACGATGAACCGGCAGGTATACGTCGAGCCGACCGGTGAATATACGATGCTGCCGCGCTCGGCGCGGTCGACGACCCTGCCCGAGTCATCGACATATTCGAAGTCGCAGTCCGAGAGGAACATAAGTCCGTTGTCAGGCCGACCGTTCGGGTCAATTATATACTCCTCTCCGGTCTGCCAGTACTGATTCATAATGATGATATTGTGAATATCGAACTCGACTTCACACAGCTCGCGGAATTGTATCGTTTTCACACCTGACGCACCTCCTTATATCTTGATTATAGCATATATTTACTATAATTGCAAGAGTAAAATTTGCTTAATTATTAACAATTTGATTATATTGTCCTATAAATCGCTCATTATGTACATTGTAAAAAATTTTTTCATATGGTATGATATTGTTAAGGCAAAAAACCGGCAATGTGAAAACAATTTTATTCTATGTAAAGGGAGCGATATACATATGATGCGTTATAGAATCAAGCCATCGCGGCTTACACTGCCGCTTTCGCTGCTGCTTTTGCTGCAGCCTGTGCTGTTCGCCTGCAGCGAGGCGGCCGACACAGCGGTTGAATCGACTGATGCAGCAGCCGCCACAACTCCGGTCGAGACCGACCGCAGTGAAATCTCGGACAACCTGCCCGACGTCGACTACGAGGGCGCCGAATTCAACATCCTCTGCCGCACCGAGTGGGCGTACGAATTCGACGTCGAGGAGCAGACCGGCGACCTCGTGAGCGACGCGATATACGACCGGAATGCGAATGTCGAGGAGCGTTTTAACATCAATCTCGAATTCACCGAGGTTGACGGCTCGTGGGACGCGCAGAATACCTTTCTAACAACGCTGAACAACTCGATTTTAGCCGGCGACGGCGCGTATGACATGGTCGCGGGCTATCAGGCGTATATGATTACTCCGGCGATGGAGGGATATTTCCTGAACATACTCGACCTTGACTACATAGACGCTTCCGCGCCGTGGTGGTCGAAGCAGTGCAACGACAGTATCACGGTCAACGGCAAGCTCTATCTGACTACCGGCGACATCGCGATCTCGCTGTGGGAGAACATCTATGTCATGTTCTTCAACAAGCAGCTCGCCGAGGAGTACAATGTCCCCGACCTGTACGAGCTGGTCGAGTCGGGCGAGTGGACATATGACAAGCTCAATGAGATATCGTCCATGGTCGGGCGCGACCTCGACGGCAACGGAGTGTATAATGACAGCGACCTGTACGGCTTCGTTACCTCGAGCAGCAACCATGCGCGGCTCTGGCAGGTGGCGTTTGAGCTGCCGATAACGACGCTGAACGATGAAGGCTTCATGGAGATGAGCCTGAATTGCGAGCGCACGCAGGAGGCATTAATCAAGCTGGTCGACCTATATAAGCTGCCTACGACCTACAAGAACTTCGGCGCGCTCGACGAGCCGGGACAGTTCAGCGAGCCGACGATGTTCATCGAGAATCGCGCGCTGATAGTGACTGCCTTCCTCGGAGCTGCTGAGATGCTGCGCGATATGGATACCGATTTCGGCATCATCCCGTATCCGAAGTATGACGAGAACCAGACCGAATACCGCACGACCGCGCACAATTCGACGTCGATGATCTGCTTCCCGAAGACGGTGGTCGACGTGGACATGAGCGCGATAATCGCCGAAGCGATGTGCGCCGAGAGCTACCGGAGCGTTATTCCGAAGTACTATGAGGTCTCGCTCAAGACGAAAATCTCGCGCGACGAGCAGTCGGAGCAGATGATCGACCTGATACGCGACAGTCTGATTTTCGATTTCGGCTGGGTACACTCGGTGCCGATGGACTCGGTAGGCTCGTTCTTAGCCGGGCTGATAACAAGCGGCAGCACTGACTTCGCGTCGAAATACGCGGAAAAGGAGCCGAAAGTCCTCGAGGGACTCGCGAAGATAAACGAAGCGTACAAGTAAAAAAGAGTGGTCTCTTGTCCTCGCCTTACGGCGAGGACAAGAGAGAGTGGAGAGCGGACATGACTTTGTCTTC
>CAJFKR010000058.1 GCA_904386005.1 Candidatus Flemingiibacterium merdigallinarum | reverse complement strand
TATATTGCTACCTTTTAAGAAAAATTTTTTGTAAACAAAAAGCACCGTCATTCCTGAAACTGTAGCTCATTCTATTGATGTAAAAGTGTGAAACTCCCGAGTCATAGTACACTCCTTTTGTCGTATACAAGCCGTATCGACCGCTTATTCCCGCGCCAACGATGACGCTGCCGTAATCGGCATCAGTCGGCGATACATAAGTGGGCGCTTATCAATACTATATTAACATATAAATTGACTAATGTCAATCCTTATGGTAAAATAATGTCACAATAAATATTGCTATGACATACGAGGACTTAAGCTAACGAGCACACGTGCGCCTCATCGCTGTCTTCAATTGTGAAGAAACATAGCATCAACAAAGAAAGGAAGCTTTAATTTAAAGCTATGGTCATTATTTAATGGAGAGCGAATCCAAACTCAAAACCGCGCTGCGGCTGTTCGCGACCTTCTTTAAAATCGGCGCGTTCACGTTCGGCGGCGGCTACGCGATGATTCCGTTGATACAAAAAGAGACGGTTGAGAATCACAAATGGATAACCGACGATGACATCCTCGAAATCGTCGCGATCGCGGAATCCACACCCGGACCCATCGCGATCAACTCGGCGACGTTTGTCGGATACCGCGTCTGCGGAGTGCTCGGCGCGTTGTTTGCGACACTGGGAGTCGTGTTGCCGTCGTTCATCGTCATTTCTATTATCGCGTTTATACTGAACGAATTCCAAGAGCTTGATGTTGTGCAGTACGCCTTCTTCGGCATACGCGCCGGCGTGCTCGCGCTGCTTATCAAGGCGCTCTGGTCGATGTTCAAGAAATGCCCTCACGGAGCTATTCCCTATACAATTGCCGCCGCGGCGTTCATTCTCTCGGCAATTGTCGATATCAATGTGCTGTATATCATCATCGGCTGTGCGCTTGCGGGAATCATCTCGTCGCTGATCATAGCAAAAAAGACCGACGGAGGTAAAACCGAATGATTTTTCTCGAACTTTTCTTCACATTTTTCAAAATCGGTCTGTTTACAATTGGCGGAGGCTACGCGATGCTGCCGCTTATACAGGATGAGGTTGTCGCACACGGCTGGCTTGAAAGCGAGGCGGTAGTCAACTTCATCGCGGTCAGCGAAAGCACGCCCGGACCGTTCGCGATCAACATCGCAACCTATGTCGGCATTGAGACCGGCGGAATATTCGGAGCGGTCTGCGCTACGCTCGGCGTCGTCATGCCGTCGTTCATCATAATTCTGATTATCGCGCGCATATATGACAGCTTCAAGAAGAACCGCTATGTAATCGGCGCAATGTCCGGACTCAAGCCGGCGGTAGTCGGACTCATCGGCGCGGCGCTGGTTTCGGTCGGACAGACGGTTTTCTTCAAGGACGGCGTCAGCCTGTCGGCATTCACCCGCCCCGAGATCTACATCGCGCTCGCTATATTCGCGGTGATGGCGGTGCTCGCGTTCAAGAAGCTGCACCCGATCATCATAATCGCGATGTCCGCGGTCATCGGTATCTGTGTCGGCTTCATCCCCGGCGTCGTCATCTGATAATATTATCGCGATATTGTCGGACAATCACACGCGCGTATATACCCACCTTCACACAATACAATCGACAACTATTTAATAGCTGTCGCACAATACCCGCTGTAAAAAAATCGAAAAAATCACAACAGCGGGTCTTTTTATTTCATTGTATAGTTTTGATTACTCCATGTATAATTTTGATATTGACGTAATGCCGCATTAATGGTACAATATCAATAAATACATATTTTGTATGATAGTTAATTCATATCACGCGAAAGGAAAACAAGCTATGAAAAAACTTCTCACATTAGCGTGCGCGGCTGCCGTAGCGGCAAGCGCAACTCTTTCGATTTCGGCTGCCGGAATCGATAATTGGACTGCCGGCAACGGCTATCTCATCGACGACAAGAACTCGCCCGTAACCGTCGCCGAGACTGACGACGGTATTCAGGTTTCGCACGGCGGCTACTATGTCGACGGCGTCAACTGGGGCGGTATCGCTTACAACGAGCCGGTTGAACTCGACGGCTTCGAGATCGAGATCCGTATCGACAAGCTTCCCGACACCGGTACAGACACTTGGTTCAGCGTGGACTTTTTACAGAAGCCGCAGCTCTTCCAGGTCGGCGAAAATTACGCGAACAACCAGGGTATCACCAATCTGATTCGTTGGTACGGCACAGATCCCTTCGTTGAATCATACGGTCCGGAAGGCTGGGCAAGCTGCGCTAACGATAAGAACGCTGCTTTCGGGCTTGCCGAGGGCGACATTCTGACCGTATCGGTCGCTGACAAGGACGGCAAATACGTTCTGACCGTCAACGGCGTCGAGCTGACAAGCGCATATGACTTAAGCTCGATCTGCCCCGATGGAACCGCATACTGCGTAATCAGCTGCTCGATGATCGATTCTCTCGCCGACGGCTTCCAGTACACCATTCTTTCGATGAACGGCGAGCCGGTGGTCACCCCCGACGCAGTCGAGGAAGCTCCCGCTGACGACACCGCGACCGCTCCGGCTACCAGCGACGCTCTGATCGCTGTCTCGGCTCTGCTCGCAGCATCCGCAGCCGGCATCGTGCTTGTAAAGAAGCTCCGCCGCGCTTAATCGGCAACTAACGATAATATTAAAAATCCGGACGACAGGTATTAACCTACCGTCCGGATATTTTGTGCCGCAGCTATATGATTATGACGAATTCAGCGGCAAGCTGCAATTTTATCGATTGATATCGATTCTGCCCCCGGCAATTTCGCCACGATTCTATCAATACTTATCGCGATGGAAAGCATACCCGAGCAGATTTCCGACAAGAGCGAGCCCGCCATATTCGAAGATATAGTGTATATCGCTCTGCGCGTAATTAAGTACAAGTGTGGGCGCGAATATCAGTCCGACTATTATACAGTAATACCACACAAAGCCGTTTATCTTGCCGAAGATGACACCGCTGCCGAGGCAGCAAGCGGGCGTGATAATCATGAGCGCGAAATCCTCGAACCTTGTCCCGTCGAGCACCGGCGGGACAAAGTAGAACAGCAGTATCATGACCGCGAGATATGGCAGCCATTTTCGAAACGGTACTTTTTCCAGTTTGACCCCTCCTTAACGTCCGGACGCCTGACGTCTCGCCTTTGCGCGCTCCCATTCGGCTTTTTCATCGTCGGTCTCCGGCTCAAGCGGCGGTACCGGCACCGGATGATCGTTTTCGTCGAGCGCGACCAATGTAAGGTATGCCGAATTGATGAGCTGACGCGAGCCGTCCGCTTTCTCGACATACGACTTGACGCAGACGTCCATCGACGTTCGTCCGACATATACTATCTTTCCGGTCATGACCACGAGGTCGTTCGCAAACGCCGGCTCCTTGAACTCAAGCTCATACACCCTTACAGTCGTAACATTATGATTTGAGTGCCGTCTCGCCACCACTGCCGCAACAATGTCTATCCACTCCATCAGCTTTCCGCCGAACAGTCTGTCATATCCGTTCATATTTCCGAGCGTGAGTATATGCACCGCTTCGGTATACGAATCTTTTGGTTTCTTTGCTATCATAATTATTCTTCCTTTACCTGTGTTTTGTTAGCCCGCGTGCGGGATGACTTATGTACAGTCGGCTCCCCGCCCATAAAATCAGTGATTGAACACTATATTTCCATACGCGTCGAGCTCGATTATAGCCAATGATTCGATATGCACGCCCATCGAACGGATGATACGCCCGCCCTCCTGAAAGCCTTTCTCGATACAGACTCCGAAGCCGCACAATGTCGCGCCCGCATTTTTAACAATTTCGTTCAGTCCAAAAAAAGCCTTGCCCTTAGCGAGAAAATCATCGATAATCAGCACCCGGTCGTCCTTATTTAAAAACTTCTTTGAAACGCGGATTGTATATTCCTTACCCTTAGTATACGACTCGACCAAAGCGGTATATACATCTCCGTCGAGATTTTTCGATTCGGACTTTTTCGCGAACACGACCGGCACGCCGAAATACTGCGCGGTAATGCAGGCGATTCCAATGCCCGACGCTTCGACTGTCAATATTTTCGTCACCCTCTCATCGCCGAACAGCCGATAAAACTCGCGACCGATTTCGTTAATCAGCTCGATGTCCATCTGGTGATTGAGAAAGCTGTCGACCTTGACAATACCGCCCTCCTTAATGACTCCATCCGACAAAATGCGGTCTTCCAATAGCTTCATAATAAATGACCATCTCTTCCCCGCGGCTTCGATATCGCGATGCGGTCGTCGAGGTCGCGATTAATAGTTACAGATTCGAATACATTTGTATTCACATTATTAGAATATATTATATCACATATATCGACAATCTTCTTCAATATTTTGTAAACACTGCTCCGGCTTATGCCCACCCTCGACACTCTATTCACAAATATCCCGCCGGAACATAGAATAATAGCAGAAAACAATCGGACGCGTCCGAGGAGATATCGGAGTGATCATTAATGCGACGGCGCAACCGCAAAAAGAAGCTCTTATTATTCGTAACCGTGATTCTTTTTATATTTCTGATGATACTGATACTGTTTGAGCTGCGGCTGCGTCCGCTCGTGCTGAACGCCGCGCGCAGCCGTGCGAGGTTATACGCGAGCGAGGTTATAGCCACCTGCGTTGACGACGCGCTCGGCTCGCTCCCCGACGGTCAGAAGCTTATCGACGTAGTCTACGGCGACACCGGAGTCAGCTCAATTGAGACAAACATAACCGCGCTCAATCGCGTCAGAGGCGATTCGATACGCAATATCGCCGGCAATGTATCCGACATCGACAAAATGACATTAGAGGTGCCGCTCGGAAACCTCATCGGCAGCAGCTTTTTGACCGGACGCGGCGCCTCGGTCGGTATACGGCTCGTGCCTATCGGCGACGTCGCCGCCGAGCTGTACAGCGAATTCATCGAGTCGGGCGTAAACCAAACGATGCACCGAATCTACCTACGCGTGAAGATAGCTATGAATATGCTTGTCGGCTGGGACACGGTTAAGCTCGAGCTGTCATGCGACGCAATTCTCGCCGAGACTATCATAGTCGGAGACGTTCCGGACGCTTATACCGCAATCAACCGTTTCGAAATCGACGAAAACGAGGAGAACGACCTTAACGACTACGCTGCGACCCTGCCGTAATTTAGAAGTATAACCGGCGTGAAAAAATGCTGTCAAACTATTGCGAAACGCGAAGTTTTATGATAGAATATATGTGATGAAAAATCGCCGCCGATATTGCGGTGACCCGATACACACTATCTACACAGATGAAAGCCGGTGATCATCATGAAGCATACCTTCAAAACCACCCGCGAGCCGTTCGCTCGGTACTACCTCGACTGCGACAGCGACTGTGTGTCGCTCAAGGTGGCGCGCGGATTATATGGCGCGGCGTCCGAGATGAATTTGCATATCGACGAGTTGACCGGACTGCCCGACTGTTCTTTCAACGGCATGAATGTCAATTTCAGCTTTGGCGGCGGAATTTCGGTATACGGCGACGGACTCGATTATCTCGCGACCGAGACACCCGAGCTCGCCGACGACTATGAATACATCAAAAATCAAATGAACCCGCTGCGCACCGGCGCGCTGATTATGAATTCGTTTTCAGAAAACGAGCGCGCGCTGATGAAAGCAATGGCGATCTGGGGCGGCACCTGGCTCGGTCACGCCGTACCTAATTTCGCCGACATCGCAAAATACGGAACCGATTTCTTCCGCGAAAAGGTCGCGCATTACCGCAATATAAACCGCGGCAAGGATGATTTCTACGACAGTGTTAACGTAACGCTCGACGCCATTGACGCGCTCGGCAGACGGCTGCGTGAAGCCGCCGAGCGGCAGCTCGAAGCCGCTTCTGACGAGACTGTCAGGCGAAAGCTGCGACGCGCCGTCAAGACCTTTACCGACGCGCCAAAGCTGCCCTGTACCGATTTCTACAGCGCGTGCGCGGTTTATGTAATGCTGTTCACTTTTGACGGCATAGACTCGCCCGGGCATTTTGATCAGTATATGCTCGACTTCTATCGCAATACCGACGCCGAGACCCGGTATGAGGTGCTCTGCGATATCTGGCAGTTCTTCCACAACAGCCGGACCTGGAACCTCTGCATCGGCGGCAGCGACGCCGACGGGCGCGACCTCACGAACGAGCTGACTTATGACATTCTCGACGTCGCGATGAAATACAAGTACAACACCCCGAACCTGACCCTGCGCGTACACAAGGGCACGCCCGACAAGCTCTTATCAAAAGCCGCCGACTCAATAGCTACCGGAATCGGTATGCCGGCACTGTACAATGACGAGGTCGTCTGCGCCGCGTATGAAAAGCTCGGTATGCCGCCGTCCGACGCGCACGAGTATGTGATGAACGGCTGCAATCAAATCGACATACAAGGCAAGAGCCACATGGGACTCGAGGACGGCGAGGTCAACTTCGGCAAGGCGCTCGAATACACGCTCTGGAACGGCGTCGACAAGATGTCAAACCAAAAGCTGTCGATCTCGACCGGCGACCCGTGCGGCTTTATGAGCTTCGATGAATTTCTCGCCGCGTTTTTCCGCCAGCTCGATTTTCTGTCTGACACCGCCTGCGAAATGGCGAACAAGAGTCAGCGCGTCGTAGCCAAAAACTGCCCGATGCCGCTGCGCTGCCTTACCACAATCGGCTGTATCGAGCGGGGAATCGAGTTCAAGTCGGGCGGACCGCTGTACGGTCACGGTCAGATATTGACGGAAGGCATGGCCGACACGTTTGACTCGCTCGCCGCTATCAAGAAATATGTCTTTGACGAAAAGCGGCTGGATATGCCGACTCTGCTCGCCGCGCTCGACGCCGACTACGACGGATACCCCGAGGTATACAAGCTGTTATGCGACAACCCCGACCGCTTCGGCAACGACATCGAATGGGTGGACGAGCTTGCCGGATATGTCACCGACCACTTCATGCGTCACCTGCTGACACTGCGCACCTATCGCGGCGGAGTTTACGGCGGAGGATGCAGCCCGTTCAACCGCGCCGCGAACAACGGCCGTCACACCGCGGCTCTGCCGAACGGCAGAAGAAAGGGCGAACCGCTCTTCGCCGACAGCATCGGAGCCGTGCCCGGAGCCGACACACACGGTCCCACCGCGCTGCTAAAGAGCGTACTGCATTACGACCAGACCGAGGTTACGAGCGGCTTCGTGTTAAATCTCAAATTCGACAAGGCTCTGTTCGCGACCGATAAGGGCAAGAACGGCTTTGTAGGCTTGGTCAAGACCTATTTCGCGTATGGCGGTCAGCAGGTGCAGGTCAATGTCCTCGACAAAGATGAGCTCATCGACGCGCAGCTGAATCCCGACGCGCACCGCGACCTGATTGTGCGGGTCGGCGGCTACAGCGATTACTTCAACAATCTGACGCGCGATCTGCAGAACAACGTCATCGCCCGCACCGGACACAAGCTATGACCGGCAATGTATTCGCGATACAGCGTTACTCGCTGCACGACGGCGCGGGAATCCGGACGACCGTGTTTCTGAAGGGCTGTCCGCTCTCCTGCGTCTGGTGCCACAACCCCGAATCGAAATCGCCGCGGCCGCAGCTGCTGTTCGATGCGGAAAAATGCACCTCCTGCGGGCTTTGCGTGCAAGCCTGTCAGTCAGGCGCGCGCGAAGTCAAGAATGGTCGGCTGGAATTCGACCGGACAGGCTGTAAGGTATGCGCGCGCTGCGTCACAGTCTGCCCGACGTCGGCGAACGAAGTCAAGGGCGAGCCGCTCGACGTCGACGACATTATCCGCGAGGTCATAAAAGACAAGATTTTCTACGACAGCTCGGGCGGCGGCATGACCTTATCAGGCGGCGAGCCGTCAATGCAGCCCGAATTCGCGCTCGCGCTTATTGACGCGGCGGTCGCCGAGCATATCGACTGCGCGCTCGAAACCTGCGGCAGCGGGTCAGATAAATTCTACCGAGAGACCGCGGCGCGCGGCGTCAAGTTCCTATATGACCTGAAAGCGCTCGACGACACAAAGCATACAAAATACTGCGGCGTTTCGAATAGACGCATACTCGAAAATCTGTCGCTGTTGTTTTCGCTCGGGGCTGATGTCACCTTGCGGCTGCCGATGATTCCCGGGCACAATGACAGCGAGCAGGATCTATATCTCCTGAAGTCCTTCCTCGACGCGCACGCGGGGCAGTTTATCCGTGCGGAGCTGCTCCCCTACCACAATCTCGGGACTGCGAAAGAACGCCGGCTCGGGCTTAAGTCCGAGGTTATACCGAACGGCGAGGATTTTGCCGAGCGTTGGCTCGACGCGCTCGGCGGAGACAGATATGAATTACAGCTATCGAATTCATAAAAATCAACCCAGCGAATGAATATATACAACCTAAGAAAACTTCCCTAAGAAAGGAATTAATGAAATAAACAAAATGAGTACTCAAAAAGCTGTATTCCGCAGCTCAATGAGCGGATACAACAAACAGGACGTCAACAATTACATAGCCGGTCTCAGCGACAATCATGCCGCCGAGAAGCGCGCGCTCGAAGCGAAGCTTAGCGAGCTGTCCGAGCAGCTCAAGACGCAGAACGACCTCGCGGCTTCAGTCGACGAGTACCGGAGCGAGCTTGACAAAAAGAATTCCGAGCTTTCGAGCGCGGAGTCGGTCATTTCCGCGCAGAACAACAAGCTCGAGGCGCAGAAAAATGAAATCGAGGCGTTGAAAGCGCGCGTCGCCGCACTCGAATCGGAGCTTACGGCGACAAGTGAAAAGCTAAAGCTGCTCGCCGAATCAGAGGAAAAACTGCAAAAATACGACATGATGTCAAAAAGAGTCGGCGACCTGATGATAGAGGCGGCATCGAGCGCCGAAAAAATCAAGACGGAAGCAAAGACCGCCGCAGCCGAGACCCTGCGTTCATATGAGGAGCGAGAGCGTCGGCTGCGCGAGCGCGAATCCGAGCTGTCAAAATCGCTCGAGGACCGCTACTCATCGGCAGTCGCGGCGATCAACTCGAAGCTGACCGAGCTTGCCGCCGAGGGCATGGCGTCATTATCGGCGTCATTAAAATCTGCGCAGGACGAGATTGACAGTGTGCTCGAGCGTCAGCGCGCCGCGATACGCGCTTCGGTCGTACAGACTGCCGAGAAGCTGCCCGAAATCGAAAATTTCATAAAAACAAGTGACTTCGAATGAAGAGCGGCGAGACAAATCGCTGTCAGATACTCGACGACATCGGTCGGCGGATACGCGAGGCGCGCGTCCTCGCCGGACTGACGCAGGAAGAGCTCTCGGGCGGCGACATTACGCGCAATATGCTCAGCCGCATCGAAAATGGAGCGGCTCTGCCGTCGCTGCCGACCCTCTGCGCGCTCGCCGACCGGCTCGGGATTCCGGCGGGAGCATTCCTCGGCGACCTTGAAGAATACAATTCCTACAAGTTAAAAGTAGAGCTGCAAGCTTTGCTTGTAAAAAAGAAGTATCAACAGATGATTGAACGCTGCAAATCGTCCGGACAGAAGTTAGACGATGAGCTGCGTGGATTATTGTATGAAGCCTATGTTAAAAACGCGCTCGACAAATATTTAAGCGGCCGGCTCGGAGAAGCGCAGATTATGCTCGACGAAGCCGAGCGCTGCTCACCAAACGACAGCCCCGACCCGGCGCAGGCCTCCGGAAAGGCAGTGCTGCTGCGAATGCTGCTCGACAAGGCGGCGTGCATATCGGGCGTTTCCGACGGCTCCGAGTCACATCAAAAGCAGGACAACCTGATGTTATTGCGCCGTATGATCTTCGGTCACAGCAGTCTCGCGATTTACGTCTACGCGCGCGAGCTGCTCGACGGGGTTTCGGGCAAGGCTTATTCGGTGCCGGACGAAAATGCCGGGTTCTACCGTCTGCGGCTCGAGCCGCTGATTTCCGAGCTGCCCGACGGCTTTTTTCGCTCGCACATCGAGGCCAAGCTCGACATGGTCAACGCCGACTACCTCGGCGCGAAAGCTCGACTTGTCCCGTACTGCGAGGAGGACGTCAAGCTCGCGCCTACGTTCGCGTTCGATTTGTACACCGACCTCGAATTCTGCTGCAAATGCTGCGGCGACTTCGAAAACGCGTATAAATATTCGAATCTCAAGCTGGCTGTGCTGCGAAAAATAAAATGACAAAAGCTGACATAAATGGCGCTGCGTCTTTGTCATAAAAGGCTTAACTATGTATATACAGCCCAAAATTACATATTATAAACAATATCACATAATATAACTATGGAACAAATAAATCTCCGTATCGGTCAGGGCTACGACGTCCACCGACTTAAAGCCGGACGAAAACTGATACTCGGCGGCGTCGACGTCCCGTATGAAAAGGGGCTCGACGGGCACTCGGACGCCGACGTGCTTGTCCACGCGATTATGGACGCACTGCTCGGGGCAGCCGCGCTCGGCGACATCGGGCGGCACTTTCCCGACAGCTCGGACGAATACAAGGGCTGCGACAGCCTACTGCTCGCCCGCCGCGTCGTCCTGCTGCTGCATGGCGCCGGATATGAAATCGCGAATGTCGACTCTACGATAATCGCGCAGGCGCCCAAGCTCGCCGGTCACATCCCCGCGATGCGGCGAAACATCGCGGACGCGCTGTCAATTGATATTGACCGGGTCAGCGTCAAGGCGACTACAGAGGAACGGCTGGGCTTCACCGGCTCTGGCGAAGGCATCGCCGCGCAGGCGGTCGCGCTGATAGTCCGGACGAATTAACGCGCGGCGCGCCGGCTCGGCATATATTTTGTCATGTATCGAACCTGATAAATTCAGAGCTGCTGACATGACAAGATTAAAATGACGTCCGACGTATGCTGTTAATTTTATCTCCTTGGCTTTTTTTGTCCCTGCACACTCCGGCCGTCCTGCCCTGTTATTATAATATGGCATTATCGCCGGATTGTTCCGGACAAACAATAAATTACAATAAAGGACAAATAGAGACATGATTAAAGTATCCCCATCAGTTCTCGCCGCCGACTTCGCGAACCTCGGCAGCGAAGCCAAACGCGCCGAGGAAGCGGGCGCGGACCTTTTGCACCTCGACGTAATGGACGGCGTGTTCGTGCCGAACATAAGCTTCGGCGCTAAGGTTATTCAGTCGATACGCGGCTATACCCGCCTGCCGTTCGACGTACACCTGATGATCACCGACCCCGCGCGCTATATCGACGATTTCGTCAAGGCGGGCGCCGACCTTATCACGATACATTACGAGAGCTGCGACGACCAGATCTCGGTACTAAAACAGATACGCTCCGCCGGAGTCAAAGCCTCGATTTCGATAAAGCCGGCGACTCCCGCGTTCATTCTTGAGCCGCTGCTCGACTATGTCGATATGGTGCTGGTCATGACTGTCGAACCGGGCTTTGGCGGACAGTCTTTCATCCCCGACACGCTCGAGAGCGTCCGTTCCGTGTCGGCTATGGTGAAATCGCGCGGGCTGAATATTGACATAGAGGTCGATGGCGGAATCACCGCTGAGACGATACGTCCGGCATACGACGCCGGAGCGAATGTATTCGTCGCCGGAACATCGGTATTCCGCGCCGACGACGCGTCCGCCGCGATAGCCGCGCTTCGTTCGGCTTGTGTCTGAGCGTATAATTTTGAATCAGATATTAATTTATGCAGAATGAAGCCGGCGGCTTCATTCTGCGTTTTTATTTCGGAATATTCAGTCGTGAGGGCTGTTCAGCGTAAAATTCATGTCACTATCACTGCCTTTTATTATTCAAATTATGTATTGAAAATTTCATAAAATAGTGTTATAATGGTATGTAATGTCCGATTTTATACAGCTGTGTCTACTGTCTCCCACTACGGGTAGACAGAGCTGTGTCTCGACCGCAACCCTTTAAAAGGAGCCGGCAGAACACTGCCTGTCATTTTATGGTATTTTCATCAACTGTCTTTCTGTTCATATTCCTGCCGACCGTCTGGCTTTTATACACGCTCATTCCGCAAAAATTCATAAAAGCCCGCAACGCTCTGCTCTCGGTCGCGAGCCTAATTTTTTACGCGTTCGGCGAGCCGGTTTATATTTTGCTGATGATCGGCACGGTCTTATTCAACTACTTCGCCGCACTGCGTATGTCGCGCCAGCAAGGACGGCTTAGAAAAATCCTCTGCGTCATAACCGTAGCCGCCGATATAGCTTCGCTCTGCTTCTTCAAATACGTGCCGTGGCTTGTGGGCGTGCTGAACGACAGCTTTTCGCTGCACCTGCTTCAGCCGTCGTATACGATACCGGTTGGAATTTCATTCTATACATTCCAGATACTCTCATACACCGTTGACGTATACACCGGCAAGACCGAAGCACAGCCGAGCTTCTTCAACCTGTTTTTGTACATATCCTTCTTCCCGCAGCTGATCGCCGGTCCCATCGTTAAATACAACGACATACGCGACCAGCTCGCGAACCGAGAGGTCACGCTCGACGGCACGGCGCTCGGCGTGCGCCGATTCATTTTCGGACTGTCGAAAAAGGTGCTGATTTCGAATACCGCGGCACTGATTGCACGCGCTGCGTTCGAAGCCGCGTATCCGTCCAGTCTGCTCGCTTGGTCGGGAGCCCTCGCCTATTGTATACAGCTGTATTTCGATTTTTCCGGCTACTCGGATATGGCGATAGGTCTTGCGTCGATGTTCGGATTCAAGCTGCTCGAAAACTTCAACTACCCCTATTCGGCTCTTACCATACGCGACTTCTGGAAACGCTGGCACATTTCGCTGACCTCGTGGTTCCGCGAATATGTATACTTCCCGCTCGGCGGCAATAGGGTTTCAAAATCAAGGACAATTGTAAATCGTTTGATTGTATTCTTTTTGACCGGATTGTGGCATGGAGCGAACTTCACTTTCATATTATGGGGTATGTGGCACGGTCTGCTTATGATGTTCGAGCAGGTCACAAAATTCGAAAATTTCGCCGCAAAGAATCTATTCACACGCATCCTGTCACGTGTATACACTCTGCTCGCGGTCATGTTGGGATTTGTCGTGTTCAACTCGGCGAGCGTCGGCTCGGCGTTCGGATATATCGGCGCGATGTTCTCGTTTTCGGGCAATATCTCGGACGCGTTTATATACTATTCGCCGTATATGTGTGTTATCCTTGCCGCGTCGGTCATATTCTCTCTGCCGGTACTGCCATATGTAAAATCAAAGCTCGCGGGCAGCCGGCTTTGTGGCGTGGTCGAATGTACCGGCTACATCGTCTGCCTGCCGTTGTTAGCCTTATCGATAATGTCGCTCGCGTCCTCCGCGTTCAACCCGTTCATTTACTATATATTTTGAAGCGCAAGGTCTGAAGTCTGAAAATAAATTTTCAGACACGAGTTTTGTGACTTTGCGGTCTTCGACCGCAATTTGCTCCGCAAACCGTCACAAAACATCGACATATGAAGGAAGACTTCGCTGACGTGAAGTCATGGTAATAATAATGGTAAAAGTCTTCAAATTTATATTCTGCACATTATTTTTCGCCATCTGCATATTCTTCCTCGCCGCGATGCTGATTCCCGGCGCGTCGAATGTTGCCGAGGGCGGCGTAACCGCGCCGAAGCTGTTCGATGAATCCGGAATAAATCAGGATTTCGGCAACCAATACGAGGAGTATTTTTCGAAAGCGTTCGCTTTCCGCGGTAAAGTTGTCGATATATACTCGACAATACGCGAGCGGCTGTTCGGCGAGGGCAACGACCAGGTTGTAGTCGGCCGCGACGACTTTCTGTTCTTTTCCGAAACTATCGACAACTACCTCGGCACAAATCCGATGACCGACGAGGAGATATCAGCCGCGGCTGATTCAGTCGCCGCGCTCGCCGATTATGCCGAGAGCCGCGGCGCGAAGTTTCTGTTCGTCGCCGCGCCGAATAAAAACCACATTTATCCCGAATATATGCCCTCCCGTTATATAATGAGCGACCAGCCGACCGACCTCGACCGATTGATTCAGGAGCTCGCCGACCGAGGAGTCGAGGTCGCCGACCCGCGCGCGGCTCTGATTGCGGCCAAAGGCGGGACTGATTCGACCGAAGCCGAAGCAGGCGGAGCCGCACGGAATTCAGACGACAATCTGCTCTATCACCGCCGCGACACTCACTGGAACGAGCGAGGTGCGCGCGTCGCCGCCGAGTTGATCGCCGAAAAGCTCGGATTCACTCTGGTCAACTTCGACTCGCTCGAATTTTCAGACAAGCATGACCTGCGCGGCGACCTCGACACTCTGCTCTACCCCGACAGCATTAAATACGACAGCAACCCGACTTGGGATTTTTCGGAGCAGTTCATCTACACATCCGCCTTTTCGTCGACTATGGATATGCAGATAACGACGCGCGGCGCGGGCAAGGGCAAGCTGCTGATCTTTCGCGACTCGTTCGCGAACGCGCTGATACCCATGCTCGCATCGTCCTTTGAGGAGGCGCGGTTTGAACGCGCGATACCCTACCGAATCGATTTACTCGACAGCTTTGACGCCGACTATGTGATAGTTGAAATTACCGAACGCAATCTGCGCAGTCTGATCGGCTCGGACGAGCGCGTGACGGGATAAGCCGAAATCACAGAAAGGATGCCGTCTCTCCGCCTGACGCGGGATAGCACGGCTGTGGTCAAACAAAATGAAACACAAGCTCACATTCATATTTTTACTGACAGCGCTGCTCATGCACAGCTCATGCGGCTCGGCGCTGTATGTAGACAGCCAGGTTTACCGCGACTTCGACGTCGCGGCCAGCCTTGGCATCGAATTTCCCGCGCAATCGTTCGACTTCGGCGAGCTCGCCGAACCGGCTTTGGAAACCGAGCCGAACGAAGCCAACTATGTCGGCGACGAATATCGCAGCTTTGATATGCGGGTCGTCGACCGTATGTCGATATACGCGAATATCGGTGACACGAATCCGATTGAGACGCTTTATGCCGGCGAGGTCGTGACGCTAACCGAAACCGAGGATCCCGATTGGGTTAGAATCAGCGACTCGAGCGGCAAGCAAATCGGCTTTACGAACGAGGGCTTTCTCAAAGCCATCGATGCGTCCTGCGAGGTCTATGCCGAGCTGCCTATTGAATACGGCTCGGCGCGCACGAACGAGAACACCTACGTCGACGCGTATTCGCATCTTGTCGATATAAGCAAATACCTTAAGGTCTACTACTCTACCGATATCGACAACACCGGAGTCGACCTGTCGCAGTACGACGTCAAGGTTTCGATGAAGCTGTCCACATCTGACACGACAATCGGCGAGCCGTTCTACAACCGCAACCTCTGTATGCTACAGTATGACACATTGCAGAAGCTGATGCTCGCCATTGAAAAATTCCGCGAGGATGGGTATACAATAGTGATTTACGACGCATATCGTCCGACAAGTGTCCAGCAACGCTGGTTCGACGTCGTACAGGTACACAAATGGGTCGCGAATCCGGCAATCGGCATGGGCGGCGTACACGACCGTGGAACCGCTGTCGATATGTCGCTCATCGACAGCGAGGGCAACGAGCTTGAGATGCCGACTCCGATGCACACCTTCACCGTCGAATCTGCGCGGACAAGCACGACAATGACCGAAACCGCGCGCAACAATATGAATTATATGCTCAATGTCATGGTCTCCTGCGGTTTCACATATATCAACTCGGAGTGGTGGCATTTTCAGGATACAGATACCAAATATTACCTGCCGACCGACCATCCGATTGACGACATCCCGCTCGTCCCGCTCGAGGACTTTGAATGACGATTGTCACGGTTTTTCCGCGTGAAAGGAATGGTAACTATAAACAACGAAAAAGATAACAGCATCGATTTTGAAGTTCCACACCTTTATGACAAATCCTCGCCCGCTTCGGTCGAAGCGATATGTCTATATAAGGCGAACGGCACACAGGTGATGATGCGAATCGTGATAAAGCATTCGCTTGATATTCCGCTCGAAAGCCTGACCTTCAAATACCGCTTCTCATCGCTGCCGCTCGACGAGCCGGACAGTCGTCACTCATATCACAGCTATGTCTATACCGACGACGACTTAAATAAAAAAGAAACGCTTATATTCAACGGCGCGGTTCCGTCGAAGATGAAGCTCGAGGGCTGTACCGCGTATATCTCGGAGGTGCGCCTTGCGAACGGCGAGGTGCTTTCTTTCACTCCATACGACTATATAAAGCCGACCGTACCGGACAATGTACCGCCGGAAAGCGTCACACCGGAAAGCGGCACGGCAGGTGACAATACTGCCGTCGCCATACCGGACAATACGGCACCTCGAAAAAACAGCCTTGACCGGGCTGCTCCTGCCAAAGCAAAACGGCGCGTTTCACACGGTCGGAACAGCGGCACAAAGCCGAAAAAGAAGCCGCTGCGCCGGGGACTGCTCGCCGCGATACTTACTGTATGCTTCTTTGTGATTATCGGCGAAGCGGTGATCGGCGTGTATCTCTACAACTACACCGACATAAAGAGCACCGCCAAGCTGCTCGCGTCAGAGAAACGCTATAACGAAGCCTACAAGCTGCTCTATGACAACGAATACAAAAGCCTCTTGCAGAGCGTCTGCGAGGAAGCCTCGGCTTATTACGCGGAGGAGGGCGATTATGAACAGGCATATGTCTACGCGATGGCCGCGCCGCAAACCTTTGAGGAAGAAATAGTCTCGCTCGCCGCCGCGAACGTGGTCTCCGACTCGGATGAAATCAACGAAAACGCGTATCGTGTCGCGAAGGTGGCGTCGGACGACCAGACCTTCTCGACTATTGTACATTCAATCATCGACCTGCTTATAGCCAAAGAGGACTACACGAACGCGCTGCGTGTAGCCAGCGAGCTGCGCTATATAAACGACCGCGAGCGCACCGCGGACGAAATCTTCACTACCGCGGTCAACCACTATCTCGACAGCCATCGCTTTGAGCGTCTGGTCAGCTTTATCGATGAGCTTGAAGCGGTCGACAGCTTCGCGGTCAGCGACAGCGAGATCGCCGACGCGATAATTACGCGAAGCCGCGAGACAAATGACAGCTCCTGTCTCATTTATTACAACGCCAAGCACAAGTCGCTGCTCGATGCGGCTACCATTGACATCTCGTCGGTCGAATTATCGGTAAATCCCGACGACCCGGGAGTTCGCGCCGCGCTCGATGTCATCTGGCCGCTGCTCACAACCGAACAGAAGCGCACCTATCATTCGCATACGCTCGCGCTCTACAAGGAGCAGTTCATAATCAAGAACGGTCGGATATCCGACACCGATATCACCGACGCGGTTTCAGTCGACACCTACGAGTATCATACCATAGTTCTGCACAAGGACGGCAGCGTAAGCTCGATACCGAATGAGAAACACAATATTGACGAAACCTTCCCGAAAACCAACGATGTGATTCAGATCGCCGCCGGTCTCAGCCATTCGGTGCTGCTGCACGCCGACGGAACTGTCACCGCGGTCGGCGACAACACCTACGGTCAGTGCAACGTTTCGAGCTGGACAGACATAGTGGCAGTCGCCGCCGGGCAGAACTTCACGCTCGGACTCAAGCTGGACGGCACGCTCGTAGCCTGCGGCTCGAACGCCTGCGGTCAGTGCGATGTCGGCTCATACCGCAACTGCGTAGCCATTGCCGCCGGAAGTCAGACGTCGGTGCTGCTATTTGAAGATGGAACCGTCCGCTTGCAGGGCTACCGCTCGCTCGGACTCAAGGACGCCGAATCGGTCAGTGACGCGGTCTCGATCCGCGCCGGAAGCGTCGCGGTCATAGTCGAGCACGCGAACGGCAGCTACTCGCTCTTCTCGGGACTCGAATCCGGCTCGTTCGGCTCGACCTCCGGCTGGCGCGACATCGCCGATTATGATGTCGGCTCGGTCTGCATCGGCGCGCTCGGAAATAACGGCAGCATATATTCAGGCGGCGACAACCACCCCGACCGCTGATTTTATAAAGTCAAAAGGCAGTATATAAATATGGATGAGAAAGCATCATCACCCAACAACCCAAAATCAAGCAATCAAACAATCGACAGCGAGGAGACCTTGCTGACCTTCGACGACTACGCCGACGCGGCGCAGTCCGAATACAACCAAAATACTGTCGAGTCAACCGATTCAACTGCTGTGACCTCATCGCAGGATATAGCGAATAACGAATCAGGCGATTCGGTCGAACGGGTTCGGCGGCGCGTCAGTAAGCGTCAGAAGCGAAAAGAACTCGCAAAGCAAAAGAAACGACACCCCATCGTCAAGATTCTACTGACGCTTTTTGTACTCGTCGGACTCGCCGCGGGCGGATTCTTATATTATCTTTCGCGCCCGATTTACATAGAAGCCGGCTCAGCGCCGTCGCTCGGACTGATTGAATCGAATAAAATAATCCGCACGCTGTGCAAAATCGACGATGACGTCGACAGTATCGATACGACTTGTCTTGGTGAGAACAAGCTGTCGTCGACATTGTTCGGATTCATCCCGTTCGAGCTGACCGCCGTCGTCCGCGACACCACTCCGCCCGAGGTTGTGACCTGTCAGCTGTTTGTCGGCGTCGGCAGTGAAATCGACGCCGAGGATTTTGTCGTCGAATACAGCGATGGAACCAGCCTGACATTTACGCTCGACGGCGAGTTCAAATGCGACGACGTCGGCGAGGGGCAGCTTTCACTAATCGCGACTGACGAAGCCGGAAACTCCACGACCGAACCGGTATTCTATACCGTAATGGACGCGCTGAGCGGAGTCGAGTGCGAGCTCGGACTCGACGAGGTCGGAGTCGTTGATCAGTTGTCCTCGCTGCTGCCCGGAATCGTCAACCTTGAAATTGACTCATTTGACGCCGCGTCCTGCGGCAGCTATGACGTCACCGCCGACATTGTCGGCGATGAGCTTGGCGACTCCGACGTGAAGCTGTTATTCGACTTCGAGCTTGCCGACACGCTCGCGCCTACCGCCGATGTGCTCAGCTTCGATTTGCCGCTCGGCAGTTCGCTTACGCCCGAGTCAGCGGTTGTAAATCTGTATGATGAATCCGAATGCACGCTCAATTGGGAAACTTCTCCCGACTTCGACCGAGTCGGGGAGCAGACTGCGTTCGTTGTCGCGACCGACGCGCACGGCAACAGCTCGCGCTTCGAGGTCAAGCTGTATATTCACGACCTTATGTCCGAGCTGACCGCCGAAGCCGGACAGGCTCCTGTGCAGCTGACCAAATTAATCGGCGGCGAGCTGACTTCGGTCGGAAACTCGAACTATGCTGATTTCGCACTCGGCAGCCATACGCTGCGACTGCGCGGCGAGTACAGCGAGTTTACAGTCACGCTTAATGTCGTTGACACGATCAAGCCCACGCTCAAGCTGCGCGACCTCGATACCGAGAAAGGCGTATTGCCGTCGCCCGAGGATTTTGTCGCGTCATGCAGCGACAACACCGACGTAAGCTTTACATATGACCAAACGCCGTCGGTCGACACGCTTGGCACATACGACGTCACAATAGTCGCGACCGACGAGGGCGGCAACACCGCGAAGTCGACCGCAAAGCTTAAAGTCATTACAGATACCACGCCGCCGGTGATTTCAGGCGTCAAAAACCTGTCCGCATACGAGGGCGACACGATCTCATACCGCTCGGGAGTGACTGCATACGACGAAACTGACGGCACTGTCATAGTATACGTCAACTCGAAGAACGTCAACACTTCGGTCGCCGGTACATATACAGTCACCTACACCGCGTATGACACAAGCGGCAACGCCGCTACCGCGTCTGCTAAAGTCACGATAAAGCCGGTAACGCAGAGCACGCTCGACTCGCTCGCCGACGAGATTCTGTCAGTCATTATAACAGGCTCGATGACCGAGCGCGAAAAGGCTAAGGCTATCTACGACTGGTGTTGTGAGAATCTGAAATACTCGACTGTGACCAGCTACCTGATGGGCTACTACTACAAAGCCGCGTATTCAGGCTACAAGCTGCGCTACGGCAACTGCTACACTTATTACGCGGTCGCGCGCTCTCTGCTCACCCGCGCGGGAATTACGAATATGATGATTCAGCGCGACAGCACGACCAACCCGCACTACTGGAATCTCGTGAAAATCGACGGCAATTGGTACCACTTTGACACCTGTCCGCAGCCCGCGCCGAACAATGACGGCTGCTTCCTCCTGACCGACGCCGAGGTCGCCTACTATTCGACCTACAAGGAAGCCGGCTACTACAGCTTCGCTGCCGGAGTCTACCCCGCGACGCCGTGACGCGGTATTCCATCTGCCGCCGATAACTTTCCCCGACGCCGTGACGCGGCGCATCGCAAACCCAACCGAAAGGATTGTACAAAATGAAACTTCTTTTTATTTCCATGCTTCTGCTCGCCCTGCTCGCATCTGTTTCCTGCCAGAGCGAAGCCGATACGTCCGAAACCACCGAAACCACATCGGCTGATACCGTCGAGACGACCGCCGAAACGACCGCCGAGACTACAGCGGAAACCACCGCGACTAATTCGCCGGACACCGGAGCTGCCGCTTCGGACGCACTGCCGCTCAACGACGACGGCAGCTATAACTGCAAACTCGACAACGGTGTGACCATCGTAATCGGCTCGGACGCGGAGACTGCAATAGCAACGCTCACTGACACGGTCGGCGAATATGTCGACTACATGGAAGCGCCCAGCTGTGTGCATGACGGCAGCGACAAGGTCTACACCTACGACGGCTTCACGGTATCGTCGTCTCCGGCTGCCAACGGCAGCGAGTTCATCACCGACATCACATTCACGTCTGACGCGGTCGGTCTCGACAACGGCATCATGATCGGCA
>CAJFKR010000057.1 GCA_904386005.1 Candidatus Flemingiibacterium merdigallinarum | reverse complement strand
TTGATGTCGATCTGCTTTTTCTGGCTGTCAAACGCGCCGACCCTGACGATATCGCCGACCTTGTAGTCGCAGACCTTGCGGTTGCCCATATAGTTCGAGACGATGATCGCGGTGTCGTCGGTCAGAATCTCATATGGATCGCCCTCAATTTTATAATCCCAGAGTCCGGACGTGAGCGCGTCGATCATAGACTTGTCGACTAAGATGTAATTGATGTCATTCGCCGCCATGAAGCCGTCAACTCCCTCGGGGACGACCATGTCCGATCCGGGCAGCACCGCGCTCGCCTGTATCAATGAATGCGAGCGGTATTCGAGCGCGTTCGCGGTAGCGTATCCGGCTACGCTGTCGACGCCGTCGATTGCGGCGAGGTCGGCGGTGAGCTCGTCGATATACGCCGACTCGTCGGTGAGTTCGGCGGTGAACTGCGGCATCTGGTAGTCGCGGCAGTAGGCGTAGAGGTCGGCGGTGTAGAAGCCGCTGACGAATACGGCGGAGAATCCGACCGCGGTCAGAATCATCACTGCGAGATATTTACGGAAACGCCACATCGACGCGAACTCGTATTTGACCGGGAAAGTGAGCTTGAAAAAGTCGAACGAGCGGCGGGGAGACGTGACGAGGTTTGAGTTGTCCTCGGTTACGATGAGGTTCGTGACCTGACTGCGCGACACTCGCCACATCGGGAAGCAGACCGAAACCGCGACTATAACAACGTTGATTATAAAGACTTTGAGCAGCGCGAACGGGTTGTAGCCGAAGTCAAAGCCCTCGCCGCTGTAGATAAGCCAGATTATACCGGTTGAAAACAACTGCGACGGTATAAAGGTTATGAGCGAAACCACCATCATCTCCCAGAAGGAGGTTTTACAGAGCTGCTTGTAATCAGCGCCGAACGCCATATAAATACCGTAGGTAAATTTATAGTGGTTGACACGGATGCGATAAATCGACGTAATCAGCAGAATCGAGACCGCGGTCATGATAGCGGCAAACGCGACATAACTGATAATCGAGCCTATCACATAGCTTGACAGCTTGTATATCTCGGAGTAGTTGTATTTTATTGTCGACCCCGCCGCTGAACCTGATTGAAGATAGGGTATGTATTTGTTTTTAAACATTGTGAAATCGGTATCCATGTCAGTGCCGATGAAGTCAAGGTACACATCGTATGTAGTGGTGTTGTCAGCCGCATGGTAACGGTCGACGATACGGACGATATTATATATATGGTCGCTCGCGAAAACCTGAAGCTCATCGTTCTGCAAAAACACCGTCTGCGAGTAGGTGAGGTCGAGCAGGACTATGTCGTAGTCGTATTCATCGTAGATTATGTCCTCGGTAATAGCGATATTGAGGTCGCTCGAAACCGTGAGCATTCCGAAGAAGCTCTGGATCAAAAACAGCGCGGCGAAGAAGCTCGCATACTGCCTCCAGTTGAACTTTACGCTTTTGAACGCGATTTTCAGGTTATCGCGCACATTGACAAAGAATTCGCCCAAGATATCACATCCGTTCAAAATAAGAATCCGATTTAAAATCGGTTGCTCCAATAATTATAATACATAATTGTGAATATATTATGTTAATATTATAAATTTCTGAAACATGATGTTCATTTGACACATAAAAAATATCGTTGCAAATTTGTCTATTATGCTATATCAGTCGAATGTATCTTGACAAATCCGAAATGACATAGTATAATATACGTGGTATAAACTGTCACAAGGAGGATATAATATGTCTGATTTGCAAGAAAATCCGGTACCTGCGACGAATCAAATTGTCAAAAATATTTTGCTTGATCAGAATGACGGCGATATGCGAATACTGTTTGTCGGCAATTCGATAACCCGTCACGGACCGAAGCCGGACATCGGCTGGGAGCTTGATTGCGGCATGGCGGCGTCGTCGCCGGAGCGCGATTATGTTCATGTTTTCGCGGCTGGCTACTCGAAAATTCACCCCGGAGCGGTGTACGGAATATTGCAGGTAGCCGACTTCGAGCGTGGATTTTACGACTTCGACATTGAAAAGAGCTACGCGGAGGCGATCAATTGGAAGCCGAACATTGTATTTATGTTTTTCGGCGCGAATGTCAGCGGCGAATATGACCGCAGCGTTGAAAATAATCGCGGCGAGTCGCCGAAAGTCAGATTCGGCGACCGGTATGACGCGCTGCGTCAAGGCCTTGACTCGGGCGATACTCAGTTTTATCATGTCGAGGGCTATTATCTGCGTCCGGTGCTGACCGCCGAACGGCGTGCGGTCTGCGAAAAACACGGCGATCGCTGGATCAGTCTCGCCGGAATCAACGACGACGCGGCGACGCATGGTTTATACAATCATCCGAATGACCTTGGTATGCGGATGATCGCCGAGCGTCTGCTTGAGGCGGTCGAGGGAAACTAACGATTGCATCTGACCGGTATGGTCATAATATGCGTTAGCCATCGCAAAAGATAGCGCCTCGTCCGCACCGACGACCGAAACCGCGGCGGGCATATTGTCCCGTGTATTTCGCATGGGGCGTACCGCCCGCCGCGCACCCATTTTGCGGCGAGTCATACCACTTTCCGAAAGCGAGAGAAAGCTTTCACACATTCTGTCAAATCTTTTGAATCCGACATACAGCCGCGACTTAAAAGCATACAGCTCCGAGAGCTTTTTCTCAAAGCAAAAGGTATTGCAGCTTCCCAAAGGAATAAAAACCCATTACTCAACCCGCTTTTACGAAGATGGGGTGGAATTTTCCGGCGGCGAGAAGCAGCTGCTTGCGCTGTCAAGAGCATTGTACAAAGACTCACCGGTAATGATATTGGACGAGCCAACAGCCGCGTTGGATCCGCTTCATGAAAAGGCGGTATTTGATTTATTCGCGTCTCAAATGAAAGCTAATCCCACAAAAGAACGAGTCGTTAGCATAAATTCACCCCTAAAGCACAATGTTAATTTTTTATGAATTATTACCGATATATGTGGAATCAATGATGTAAATGTGGTATACTTATATCAGTGCCAAACTATATCATAGGAAGTGAAATTTTGTGTTCAAACGTATACTCTGCGCCATGCTCGCCGGATTTTCGCTGCTCTATATTTCATGCGGCGATACATCCGTGACTGAAGCTGAAACGACAAAAGTTCAATCTGAATCTACGATCGGTGATGGAATCGAATTCGACCGGCTCGACGAGCTCGGGGAAAAGAATTTCGACGGTAGAGTGTTCACAATCCTCGACGCGAACGACCACCCCGAGATGCACGTAAATCTCCCGGGCGAGGAGCTGAACGGCGACATTATCAACGACAGCCTGTATGAGCGCGACCTCGCTATCGAGGATCGCTACAACATCGACATCGAGTATATCCAGATAGTAAACGCCGCCGCTGGCACGACCGCGATGAAATCGAGTGTCCTCGCCGGAGACGACGCGTATACGATCTGCATATCGACAATCCTCGGCGGCACGCTCGGCACACTCGCGGTCGAGGGAATCCTCGCGAATCTCAACGACCTTGAGTACCTGTCGCTCGACCAGAACTGGTGGAGCTACTTGATGTATGACAGCCTGCGCTTTGACGACAAGATGTACTACACGACCGGCGACATCTCGCCGACGATGTACCAGATGCCGGCAGTGTTTTATCTGAATCTCGACCTTGCCGAGGATTACGGAATCGACACAGATTTCTGCCAGCTCGTGCGCGACGGCGAGTGGACGCTTGACGTGGTCATAAACATGACCAAGGATATGAACACCGACCTCAACGGCGACAACGTAATGCACGCGTCTGACGACTTCTTCGGATTTATTCACCAACAGCTCGGCGGCATTGTAACGAATGGTCTTTTGACCACCGCGGGCGTGAATCTGTCGACGATTTCGGACGACGGCAAGAGTATCAGTGTCGACATCGTCAATGAGAAAACCCTTGGCGTTATCGAGAAGCTGAAGCAGCTGATTGTCGATATACAGTATGTCGAGCAGAACGACATCATTACAAAGGCGTTTGTTGAGGATCGCGCGCTGTGTATGTACCACTACGCCGAAAGCGCGTCGGTATTCCTGCGCAACATGGAGAGCGACTATCTGATTCTGCCAATGCCCAAGGCGGATGAGCAGCAGGAGGACTACCACTCGTACGTCAACGCGTGGGCGGACGCGTTCATCGGTATTCCGACGACATCCGACCCTGAATTCGCCGGCTTTATCACCGAGGCGCTCGACTATTATTCTTACAAATACATACGCCCGCTCGCGTATGACCTGACCTACAAGGAAAAGGCGTCGCGTGATGAAAACAGCGCCGAGATGCTCGACATCATATTCGACACACTTTATTATGATTTCAACTGCATATACAATTTCGGCGGCACAACCGACGCTTTGACCAAAGCATTGAAGGGCACCGGCGAGCTCGCGTCCGAGTTCGCGGCGATTCAGTCAAAGATTGAAGCTGACGTCGAGACATTCGTCGAAAACTGGAATCAGATTTCACAATGAGCCGCGCTAAAATTAAATATCTGAATGATTGACAATTGATAGTGATAGCACCCCGCGCAATGCGCGGGGTGCTTTGTCTCTCGCTTTTTGTCTCATAATAAATCCAACCTAAATCCATTTCCCGCTCACCGCGGGATTTTTTTTGTAAAATTTGTATTTTCGGTTTTGTCTGTATACGGCATAAATCGCGTGCCGCGGTATAAACTACGAATACGTGATTTTTTACACGCTGATATGCAAGTCATGTATACTTTTTTTCTGGAGGGACAAATGAAAAGGATAATATCTGCCGTACTCACAGCCGTCGTGCTGACGTCGCTGACTGTGAGCTGCGGCATGGGTGACGGCAATACAGACGGCGAACGAGTCGAGCTCAAGGTCTGGGGCTCTCAGGATGATATGCAGCTGCTGCGCACAATGTGCGATGAATTCGCGGCGGCGAATACTGATAAGGAATATACGTTCAGCTTTGGAGTTGTAGGCGAGAGCGACGCGAAAAAGGTATTCCTCGACGACCCGGACGCGGCTGCCGATGTATTCAGCTTTGCCAACGACCAGCTTGTCGACCTCGTTTCGGCGGGCGCGCTCGCACAGATAGGCGGGTCGTATAAGGATACGGTCGAGAGCGAAAATGTCGCCGGTTCGGTCGAAGCCGCCACAGTCGACGGCAAGCTCTACGCGTTTCCGATGACCGCGGACAACGGTTACTTCTTATATTATAATAAGGAAGTGTTCGCGACTCCGCCGGATACGTTGAATGAAATCCTCGACGCTTGTACAGACGGACAAAAATTCGCGATGAAGCTGTCCGATTCGTGGTACCTCGCGTCCTTCTTCCTGACCGCGGGCTGCGGCTTCGCGGACGACAAGACGGTTAATTTCAACAGCTCCGCCGGACTCGCGGCGGCACGCGCGATGAATGAGCTTTGCAAGGATTCGCGCTATATCAACTTCGGCGCCGACTATGATTCGTCGGTTGTGTCCGGCTTCGGCGACGGTTCGGTCATCGCCGCGGTTTCGGGTACGTGGATAGCCGAGAAGATAGCGAATGAAATCGGGATCGAAAATCTCGGCGCGACCAAGCTGCCAAAGATTACAATAGACGGCAGCGAGCGTCAGATGATCGGCTTTGCCGGCTACAAGCTCGTCGGAGTCAACGCCGCGAGCGAGCATCCAGCCGACGCTATCAAGCTGGCCGCATGGCTGACAAATGAAGAAAATCAATTGAAGCGCTTTGAGGAGCGCAGAATGGGTCCGTCTAACATCAACGCGGCGGAAAACGACACGGTTAAATCTGATGTCGCGCTCGCGGCGCTTGCGATGCAAAACGAATATTCGGTTTCGCAGAACAACGTCCCGAGCTCGTATTGGACGGCTGCCGAGGGCTTTGGCACTGATCTCGTCTCGGGTAATGTCAGCGACGACCGGCTGCAGTCAATGCTCGCGACCCTGTCGGAATCGATAAACAATCCGATAAGCTGACCTCTGCCTACGCAAAGCATCGACATGGAAAGGTGGACTTTGCTTATAACAAAGTCATAAGTCTGAAAAGTATTTTCAAACCAAGAAAGACTTTGATCTGCAAAGTCATGGAAATTAAAATGATAGATATTGATTATCTCGCGTCCGGACCGGTCAGGCGCGCTTTCATCAGATTCAAGCGGCGGCTGAAAAGCCTGCCGCGCGACTTCGCGTCATATATGGCACGCCTACCCGGGCGCGCCGCGCGCGCCGTCAAGCGAATCCCCGACGCGCTCGCCGGATACGCGCGGATATTCGCACGCGGGGATTTTTTCACACGATTATCGTTCTTGATAATGGGCGCCGGCTGTATACGCCGGAGACGGTTTGCCAAGGGACTGTTGTATCTCGCCGTGCAGCTTGTGTTCTGGTTTTATTTTCTGAATTCAGGAATTTATTATATCGCCAAGCTGAAAAATCTCGGCAGCAATGTCCAGACCGAAATCTGGAACGAGGACAAGGGCATATTCGAATATACCAAGGGCGACAACTCTATGCTGGTATTGCTGTACGGCATAACCGCGCTGATTCTCCTGTTTGTGTACCTTGCTATATACCTGTCGAATGTCCGAGACGCGTATAACAGCGAGCGAGCGGCGCGCGACGGCGGGCATATACCGACACTGCGCGACGAGCTATACAGCCTCACAAATGAGAATTTCCACAAAACGCTGCTCTTTGTGCCGAGTCTCGCGGTGATAATCTTTACCGTATTACCGCTTGTGTTCATGGTAACAATCGCTTTTACGAACTACGACCGCTTTCATATGCCGCCCGGCAATCTGTTTACATGGGTCGGATTTGAAAATTTCCGGTCGCTGCTCGGATTTGGCGAAAACAAGCTGCTCTCCTCGACCTTCCGGGGTATCCTCGGATGGACGCTGGTCTGGGCGCTTTTCGCGACGATAACCAACTACACGCTCGGAATGATTCTCGCGATACTGATAAACAAACGGGGAATCAAGTATAAAAAATTTTTCCGCACGATATTCGTTCTGACTATAGCCATACCACAGTTTGTCAGCCTGATGTTTATGCGGATACTGCTGTCTGAAACCGGACTTGTGAATGTGTTCTTGGAGCAGATAGGGCTGATTTCACAGCCGGTGCGCTTTTTGACCGACGCCAATCTTGCGCGGATCACGGTGATCGTGGTCAATATGTGGGTGGGCATACCCTATTCGATGCTGATAACGACCGGCATCCTGTTGAATATCCCCGAGGATTTGTATGAAGCGTCGCGAATCGACGGCGCGTCTCCGGTTGTTCAGTTTACGAAAATCACACTGCCGTATGTGTTATTTGTGACGACGCCCTACCTTATCACACAGTTCGTCGGCAATATCAACAACTTCAATGTCATTTGGTTCTTATCGAGCGGCGGACCTATGAGCGGCGATTACTATCAGGGCGGCAAGACCGACCTGCTTATAACCTGGCTTTACAGAATCACGACCGGCGAACAGAACTACAAGCTGGCGTCGGTGATAGGTATAGCTACGTTTGTGGTATCAGCGGCCTTTTCGCTGCTTGTATACAATCGCACCGCGTCCGAAAACAAGGAGGGGGATTTCCAATGAAGCATGGCAAGGCGTCAAGGCGGGCGAACAGCATCATATATATTATCCTGACGCTGCTCTGTGTAGTCTGGATAATACCGGTGGTGTTCTTGTTAATCCACTCGTTCAGAGCCGAGCCGGGAGCGGCTATAAAATATCTGCTGCCGAAAAATTACACCCTTGACAACTATATCCGGCTGTTCACCGAAACCGAACTGTTCAATTTCCCGCGCTGGTATCTGAATACACTCTTTGTCTCGGTATGCTCGTGTATACTTTCTACAATATATATATTGATGATTTCCTACTCGCTGTCAAGACTTCGCTTCAGGTCGCGCGGCAAATTACAGCGGATAGGTCTGATACTGAATATGTTTCCCGGGTTCATGTCGATGATCGCCGTCTACTTCATATTAAAGGCGGTGGGACTGACACAGTCGCTCTTTGCGCTGATACTCGTCTACTCGAGCGCGTCGGCACTCGCGTATTACGTCGCCAAGGGCTTCTTTGACACAATACCTTTCGCGCTCGACGAAGCCGCGCGCATCGACGGCGCGTCCAAAGCGATGATCTTCTGGAAGATAACTCTGCCGCTGTCGAAGCCAATAATTGTCTATACCGTGCTGACTACATTCATGGCGCCGTGGATGGACTATATTTTCGCTTCGGTCATAATGAAGGACAATTATCAGAATTACACGGTTGCGCTCGGGCTGTTCCAGATGATATCGCGCGAAAATATATACGATTATTTCACGATGTTCTGCGCCGGAGCGGTGCTCGTCGCGCTGCCGATATCGATTTTGTTCATGTTCATGCAGCGTTATTATGTCGAGGGCGTGACCGGAGGAGCGGTCAAGGGATGAGGAACAGACAAAACCTGAATGAACGCGTGAGCGGGGTGCTGCTTCCGGTCGCGAGCCTGAAAAGCGAATTTGGTATCGGTAGTCTCGGCAAAGAAGCATACAGGTTCGCACAGCTGCTCGCTGGCGCCGGACAACGGCTCTGGCAGGTACTGCCGCTCACGATTTGCGACTTTGTGAATTCGCCCTACGCGTCGCCGTCGGCGTTTGCCGGAAATCATTTGCTCATTGACCCGAAGCTGCTGTGCGACGAGGGGCTGCTATACAAGTCCGAGCTGACTGAAAACCGCAAATCAGCTTATGCCGGCGGCAATCGCGACGACAGAATCGACTACGAATACGCGGGCAGAGTCAAGGACAAGCTGCTTCGGCTCGCGTATGATCGCTTCCTGCAAAAAGGGAAGCAGTCGGAGGATTACAACGAGTTCATCAGCCGCGAGCGCGGCTGGCTCAACGATTTCGCTCTATACTGGTCATTAAAGCGGCATTTCGGCGGCAGCCCCTACTGGGAATGGCCCGACGACGCGCGTGACAAAAAGCGCGCGGTCAGCAAATACTCACGGTCAATGCAGTCGGAAATGGGATATGTGGTGTTCTGCCAGTATATTTTCAATCGTCAGCTGAACGCTTTGCGCGGTGAGTTAAGCCGGCTCGGCATCCTTTTGGTCGGCGACATTCCGTTCTATGTCGCGCATGACAGCGCCGACGTCTGGGCGCACCCCGAGCTGTTCTTACTTGACAGCAGGTCAAGACCAAAGCTGGTCGCGGGAGTTCCGCCCGACTTCTTTTCAAAGACGGGGCAGCTGTGGGGAAATCCAATTTACGATTGGGCAAGAATGTGTGAGGACGGCTTCAAGTGGTGGATGTCGCGGCTTTCGCGCTGCGGTCGGCTGTATGACATAACGCGGCTCGATCATTTCCGCGCGTTTGACAGCTATTACACGATTCCGGCGGGCGCGCAAGACGCGGTCAACGGAAAATGGCGGCGGGGAGTGGGGCGCGACTTCTTTGATATATTAAAAAAGCGGCTGCCGAAATTAAATCTGATTGCCGAGGATCTCGGCGACGTCACCCGCTCGGCGCTCGCTTTGCGCGATTATGCGGGTCTGCCGGGGATGAAGATACTGCAATTCGCGTTTGACAGCGACGCCGACAATCAGTTCCTGCCGCATAACTACGCGCGAAATACTGTCGGCTACCTCGGCACGCATGACAACGACACTACTGCCGGCTGGTGGAGATCGATCGACGACGAAACACGACAGAAGGCAGCCGATTATCTCGGGATAGCCGCTTTTGACGGCGTAAAACAGGTCGTGCGGCGAATGATGACCGCGCTGTCTGCTTCAGTCGCCGACTATGTGATATTCACAATGCAGGATCTGCGCGTTGAGGGAAGCGAAAAGCGAATCAACACGCCGTCTACCACCGGCTGCTGGGAATATATGGTCGAACCGCGGGCGGAGGATTTCGTCTGGCTTGAAAAGATAACCCGACTGTACGGCCGCGCGCCAAAGCATGGCGATGAAGCTGCCGAGGGTAAAATCAATGACACAAAATAATCATAAAATGAGAGGAAACGTCTATGAACAGTTTTCGTGATGAGCTGTCCAGCGAGCTGAAACGAGTCGATTTCGCGTCGATGAGCGTAGCCGAGAGATACAACTTCATCTCGGGCTTTGTCATGAATTATTACCGGCAGGACATTGACGCGGCGCGAAAGGATATATATTATGCCGCGGAGCCGTGTCGCCGCGCCTACTATTATTCGGCTGAATTCCTGGTCGGACGGCTGATTTATTCGAATTTATACAATCTCGGTATACTCGACGACACCAAAAACGTCATGGCAGAGTACGGCTGTGACATCGCCCAGTTCGAGGAAATACCCGACGCCGCGCTCGGTAACGGCGGACTCGGTCGTCTTGCGGCCTGCTTTCTCGATTCGGCGGCGACACAGAACATCCGTCTTTGCGGATGCGGTATCAGATATAAATACGGTCTGTTCAAGCAGGATCTGTCGGAGGGGTACCAGCGCGAGCTGCCCGACGACTGGACCAGATTCGGCGACCCGTGGTCGATCCGGCGCGACCGCGATTCTGTAGTGGTCGAGTTCGCATCCGACAAGGTGCGCGCCGTGCCTTATGATATGCCGGTATTCGGCTACAGACGCGGCGAGCCGAACATCGATAAATCGAACATCGACACATCGAACATCGATAAATCGAACATCGATAAGTCGAACATCGATAAGTCGATGGTCGGAATACTGCGGCTCTGGCAGTCGGAGGCGTTGACGCCGTTTGATTTTACGCTTTTCAACGACGGCAGGTATGAGGAAGCGATCGCCGAACGTGAGCGCGCCGAGCGGATTTGCGCGGTGCTGTATCCGAACGACAACACGCCCGAGGGCAAGGAGCTGCGGCTGCGTCAGCAGTATTTTCTGACCAGCGCGTCGATACGCGATCTTTTGCGCGGGGCGGAGCCAAACGGCGATATCAAGCGTCTGCACGAGCTCGTGGTGATACAATTGAACGACACGCATCCGGTGCTGGCGATTCCCGAGCTGATTGTACGGCTTGAGGAACGGGGAATCGATTTCGACGCGGCATTCGATATAGCGTCGAAGCTGTTCGCGTATACTAATCATACGGTAATGCGCGAGGCGCTCGAGGAGTGGGACGAGGAGCTTGTCAAAAAGCTGATCCCGAAAGTATATTCGGCAATCGTCAAAATACAGCGACGGCTTGAGCGCGAGCTGATTTCGCGTGGAATCAGATTAGACGGCGCGGCGTCGGAAGCTCGTGGCGAGTTGGATATAATTAAAGACGGCAAAATCAGGATGGCGCCTCTCGCCTGCTTTATGGGCTTCGCGGTCAACGGCGTCGCGGCGCTGCACACCGAGATATTGAAGCGCGATGTGCTCAACGGCTGGTACAAGCTCTATCCGCAGAAATTTTCAAACAAGACGAATGGTGTCACGCCTCGCCGTTGGCTCGGAGTAGCGAATCCCGAGCTGTGCGGATATATTGGCGAGCTGATTGGCGACGGCTTCATGACCGAGCTTTCCGAGCTCGAGCGGCTTAAGCGTTTCGCCGACGACAGTCAGGCGATAGAAAAATTCGCGCGTATCAAAAGGCTGAAGAAGGAGAAGCTGGCGGCCGCGATAAAGCTGCGCTGCGGAATCGACGTCGATCCGGAATTCATGTTCGACATTCAGGCGAAAAGACTGCACGAATACAAACGACAGCTGTTGAACGCGCTGTCGATAGTCGACCTGTATTTCGGAATCAAGGACGGGCTGATAGGCGACTTCACGCCGACCGCGTTCATCTTCGGCGCGAAAAGCGCGCCCGGATATATGCGCGCGAAGGCGATAATCAAATTCATTCTCGCGATTGCCAAAGTGATCGACAACGATCCGGACGTCAGGGGTCTGATGAAGGTCGTGTTCATCCCAGACTACAATGTGTCGTGGGGTGAGCTGCTCTTTCCGGCGGGCGACCTTTCCGAACAGATATCGACCGCGGGTACGGAGGCGAGCGGCACCGGAAATATGAAGTTCATGCTGAACGGCTGCCCGACCATAGGCACACTTGACGGCGCGAACCTTGAAATCCGTGAAGCCGCGCCCGACGGCTGCAACTATTTCTTCGGCAAGACAGCTGAAGAACTGCGCGAGCTGATGCCTGCTTATGACCCGCGGGCGATATACCTGCGGGAGGGTCGGATACGCCGCGCAGTCGACAGTCTGACGAGTGGTATATTCGGCAAGGACAGCGGCTATGACGAGCTGTATAAATCGCTGATTGAGGGCGCGTCTTGGCATTCGCCCGACAACTATTATTTGCTCGGCGATTTCTACGACTACTCGGATACTCGCCGCACCGCGAATCGTGACTTTCGCGACACAGCCGCGTATTCAAAGAAAGCGTTTTTGAATCTGGCGTCTGCCGGTCGTTTCTCAAGCGACTACACAGTTCGCGAATACGCGAAGGATATCTGGAAAATATAGAAAATCTGACCGCACTCACGATGCGGTCAGATTAGTTTTTAGTTGTTAGGAGTTAGTTGTTAGTTTAGAATGAGAGGTTAGGAGGTGTTAGGTCGGCGGGCGGGGGTATTTGCTGAGGACTTTGTTAAACAGTCAGGCTGATTGCCTACATATTTAGCAGCTGTGCTTTCTTCGCCTCGTATTCCTCCTGTGTGATCGCGCCGGCGTCGAGCAGCTCTTTGTATTTTTTCAGCTCGTCGGCGGCGTCGATATTGCCGGGACGATTATGAATTGGCGATTTTTTACCGTTTTCATATTCGATGATATTGTTGAGCTTGTCCTGAATCAGAATCGGCGGGACAAAGCCGATGAATATCGCGAGAATCAGGCAGATTGTAGCCATGTTCGACGTTTCGCCGTATTTCTCGGACAGCCGGTCAATCCGCTGCGCGCTCTTATAGGTCCAATAAATATAGTAGAACGGTATGAACATACACAGCGCGAGCTTAGCTCCGGGCGAACGCGGCGGCTCGGACTCGTCGCGGTTCAGCGCGGCGGTAGTGCGGTAAATCCAGACAAGCAGGTAGATTCCGAACGTCAAAAACAGACCTGCTATGTGCGCTCCCATTGAAACGTGACCGTATACGCCTTTAAGGCTTCCGCCCGCTCCGTTTAAGTTATATTCAACCGCCGGCTTTCCGATGCCGATTCCGGCGAAGAGTATGCCGAGCGCGGACAGGAGATTCAACTGGCTGAAAAGCAGGTTCGGATCTAATATACGACCAATGAAACTAATGAGTACTAATGTATTGAGCGCGAAGCCTATGAGCGCGAAAATTCCGGGCAGTGCGCAAAGCGTGTGCTTACGGTTGGTCGCGGCAAGTATAATTACTACGACCATAAATATCATTGGCAGTGCGGATACGATATATGCGAGGTTGTACAGCTCTATTTCAATCCCCGAAAAACCGTAGTCACGGAGGACCTCATCGATATTTTTTGCTCCTTCACCTGTAAAATAGGTCAGTTTTGTATATAATTCGTAAATCACAATCAAAGCTACCGGTATAAGCTGCAAGAAATTGCGCTTACGCGTCAGCAAGGTAATTGCGAAAAATATATACAGCAGGCATACTATAATTGACGGAAGATAAGTATTTGCCGGCGCGCCCGTTGGAATAAAATAGATAAGATTGCCGATTAATACAAAGATTTCGCTTATCAACAGCAGAATACCGCCGGCAATCGCTTGACCGGCACAACGCTTGGGGTTTTGGATTTGTTCCATTTAAGAGTTCCTTTCATGATATCATATTAGTATACCGATCGCCATGCAATCTGACCGACATACCGTTTAAAATTCCATGAATATTATAATCCTACAATGTTAACATAATACCGAATAACGATTACGCAAATGTAAATAATTGCGTGCAGCTAATATTCTCATTAATTTTCAGCGGCTACAGTCGGCTCATGATACTCGACCGGCGTGTCGGGCGACAGACCGTGCAGGATCAAATATACGCGCTGATGGTACGGGTCGTCGTATGGCATCGTGTATTTATACTGCGCATTCGGCAGATAATAGAGCACGAGCGGCTCGTTCGTCGTCGGGTCGTAGGAAGTGACCTGCCGCTCGTTCAATTTGAGCGTTTCGACATTTTCGTAATACCCGGCGGCGACGGTCGCGAATTGTCCGAGACATACGGCTACGGCGAGGGACGCGGCAAGCGCGCGCATATTGTCGGAATAGAGTATAAACGCGCCCGCGAGCAGGATGACTGTCAGAGCTATAAACAAAAGCGGCGTCGACATATAACTCGGCATAAGCGCGAACACGACGAGCGCAGCTGACATAAACGCCATCGGGTTCGGGCGCGACGCAAACACCCGCACTACCGGTATCATCAGACTGACTACGCTGATAAGCAGAGTCCGCGGACCGTATTCGGGCGCAAGTGCCATTGCGCACTGCATCGCGACCGCGCACCAGACGAAGAACAAATCGTCAATCTTGCCGCGTCTGAAGTAGCGGACGACTGTATATGCCATGACCGCGAGTATCGGCAGCGCGATGATGAAGCCGACCGGCAGCAGCTGCAAAAGCTGCGGGTTGACCGCGAGACCGTATACATACAGTCCGAGCGCGAGTGAGGTCACGAGCGCGGTCAGCTTTGCGGTCGTGAGAATGGCGCGGTTTATTTTGGCATCGTGCATAGCTTTGCCGGACAGGGGAGCCGTGCCGGTTGATGTATTTTGCGCGGATTTGTCACGGGTGGGTATATCGCGCGTTGATTTTTCATCCTTGGTCGGCAGGATATACTTTGATACGCAGACGTAGATGATCAGTATAAACGCAAGACAGACAATCATTCCGATTCCGCCGCGACCGAGGACTACAGTCGTCAGCTCACGGAAATTGTGTCTGATCCGACCGAGCAGCGACAGCGCGTAGAAGTCGGGGTAGTATTCGGTGCGCGCCGAGTTGCCGGGCGACAGGTAGAGCGTGCAGAATCCGGCGACCGAGCTTATAAACGACGCGATATAAGCCGGCTTCGGCGCAAGCCGCTTCACTACAACGCTTGACACGATGAAGCAGAGCGAAACCAGTACCGCCGACGCCGATGCTTGTTCGGTCGTTGCCGCGACAAAAAACGCGGGTATGACCAGCAGCCAGCTTCCCGAAAAACGCTCGAAATCGCGTCGGTAGAAATAATAGAACCATACGAGCGCGGTTGTCGGGAACAGGTAGTTGAGCGCGCCGGTCGCCCAGTAGACGCTCTGACGCAGTATCGCTAAGTCGATCACACCGAATATCGCCGACGCCGCGATTACGGCGCGCGAATATTCATATCGTCTTGAAGCAATGTCAGCGCGATAACAGCGCGACGCGATTTTCGCGATTCCGATAATCAGAAGTCCGACGCAGGCGATATTGAATATCCGCCAGAACCAGAAGCTGACGCCGAGCAATAGCTCGTCGATGAGGTGGACGAGCGCGCGGCCGTTTGTGTATTGGTAGTGGAAAATATTTTCACTTACAAAGTAATCGGCTCCTTTTTTAATAAAAGCCGCGTAGTAGTAGTCGTCGCCGAAGTAGGTCGTGAAAATACAGACGAGCGAGTGGATGAGCAGAAAGATTGCGAATATTATATAATGAAGATTTTGCTTCAGAATTTTTTTCATGTATCAGACGTCGCCTCCGAGTTTCGTTATAGATATGATACCACAACTGCGTCGCAATGTCAAGCATATTGGAGATAAAACGAATATCCGCATGGATTTTCATATATAGGCTTGAAAAAATCGAACGATTGTGCTATAATATTTACATAATAGACAGAAAATAATTGCCACAATCAGTATCACGCGACGGGGGGCGGCTATATGGATGTATTCGGCGGACTGAATGAACAACAGAGCGCGGCGGTGCGTGCGACCGAGGGGTTTGTGCGGGTCATCGCGGGCGCGGGCAGCGGTAAGACGAGACTGCTTGTCAACCGGTATGTGTATTTGGTCGACGAATATGGAATAGATCCGGCTAATATACTCTGCGTCACGTTTACGAACAAAGCGGCGGCTGAGATGCGGCGGCGGATCAACTCTATCCTTGGCGAGGGATACGACACCTCGCTTATCTGCACCTATCACGGCTTCTGCGCGCGGCTGATACGCGAGGACCCGGACAAGCTCTATCTGCCCAAGGATTTCCGCATAATCGACGAATCGATGCAGCGCTCAATGCTCGAGGAGATCTACCAGAAATACGACCTGCGGCTCGAGAACGCGTCGTTCGGCGCGATTCTCAAGAAAATCGCGCGCTTCAAAGCGGATATGTCGTATGTCGAATCGATTCGCAGCCCGCGCAAGTGCCGGATATACCCGCCGGATAAGTCGGTCGAGGACAAGATAATCGAGGACTTTCTGCAAAGGCAGAAGGCGACCTACTCGCTCGACTTCACTGACCTTATCAGCTTCGCGCTCTATCTTTTGACTACGAACGCGGAGGTGCGCGAGAAGTGGCAGGAGCGGCTAAACTATATACAGGTCGACGAGTTCCAGGACAGCTCGAAGCGTGAGATGCAGCTTGTCGACATACTCTGCGACAAGCATCGGAATCTGCTGATAGTCGGCGACCCCGACCAGAACATCTACGAATGGCGCGGGTCGGATGTAAAGCTGCTCGTTGACTTTGACAAATGCCACGAGCCAACCGAGACGATATTTCTGAACCGCAACTACCGCTCAACTCCGCAGATATTGAAATGCGCGAACAGCCTTATCGACAAAAACGAGCTGCGTATCAAAAAGGACCTTTACACTTTGACCCCGCCCGGAGCCGACGTTGTGCATTTTCACGCCAAGAGCGATTCGCTCGAAGCCGAGGCGATATGCGACGAGATCGCGCGGCTGAAGCGTGAGGCTTCGCTCTGCAACTCGGATATCGCGATACTCTACCGCTCGGGCTTTCTGTCGCGGGTGATTGAGAAGCGGCTGGTAGAGGTGGGAATACCGTATGAAATATACGGTGGCGTGCGTTTTTATCAGCGCATGGAGGTGCTCGACCTCATTGCCTATCTGCGCGTCATCGCGTATGGCGACGACGCGTCGCTCAAGCGGATCATCAACACACCGCGCCGTCGCTTCGGACGGTCGAAGCTCACCGCGCTGTGTATGCTCAAGGACGATATTCAGCCGCTCGGCGCGCCCGAGAACCCAAATCTGTATGAGTTGTTGAAATTGCACCTGCACGACGGCATATTTTCGTCGAGCCGCGCGGCAGAGTTTGTTAGCTTTGTCGAGGATATGCGAGCGCGGCGGGGAAGTATGCGCATATCCGAGCTTGTTCGGACTGTTACAGCCGATTCGGGTTACGAGCAGTTCATCCGCGAGCTGGGCGACGAGGAGCGGCTCGAAAATTTAGCTGAATTCAAGCGGATGGCAGATGAATTCGAGAAGAATTTTGGCGAGGAGCTGACGCTCGAGGAATTCTTGAATCAGCTCGCTATGCAGTCGGGCGAGGGCTCGGACGAGGACAAGGATACCGTTAAGCTGATGACGATACACGCGGCTAAGGGGCTTGAATTTCCGGCGGTATTCGTCACCGGTTTCTCCGAGGGGATATTTCCGTCGTCAAAGACTATCGAGGAGCGGCGGCGTCCCGGGCTTGAGGAGGAGCGCAGACTCTGCTATGTCGCACTGACCCGTGCGATGAGGCATCTATACCTGACCGATTCAGAGGGCGCGTCGCAGAATGGGACGAAGAAGCTGCCGTCGCGTTTCCTGTATGAAATCGGCAGAGAGAATTATGTGCGCGTCGGCGAGATACCGGACGAGCTTGAGGGTGAGAGCCGGCGTTATATCGAGCGACACAGCGGAGCATATATAGAGCCGCCGCGGCTGACAGTCGGCGAGCGGGTCGCTCACCACATTTTCGGCGACGGTATAATAATCGCGGTCGATGAGCGCCGTCGGAGCTTCAAGGTGCGCTTTGAGCAGTCTGGGCAGATTCGCAATATCTCGGAGGACTATTTTACGCGTCGGCAGAATCAGAGTGCGGGAGCCCTGCCGCCGAGTCAGCCGAAGCTGATTGCGGGCAGCGCGGCGGATAATCCTACAAGCAATATAGAATCAGTTGAGCCCAGCATGGGTATGGGGACTGCGTATACCAAATCGTGCGCGCCAAACATTGGCGGTATGGCTGAGGCGACCGAATCGAACGCGCACGACATTCGCGATACGGCTGAGGCGACCGAGTCAAGCACGCACGACATTCGCGATACGGCTGCGGCGACCGAATCGAGCGCGCACGACATTCGCGATACGGCTGCGGTGACCGAATCGAGCGCGCACAGCATTCGCGATACAGCTGCGGTGACCGAATCGAGTGCGCACAACATTCGCGATACAGCTGCGGTGACCGAATCAAGCACGCACGACATTCGCGATACGGCTGCGGTGACCGAATCGAACGCGCATGACATTCGCGCGGAAGCTGTGCAGGCAGCTACCGAAAAATTCATCTCCGAGGGGATTCCCGCGTTCGGTGCAGATGATGCCGACACACAGCCAGATGAAGCTGTCAGCGTTACCTCTGATTCCGAATTTGTCGAGGCGGTAGTCAGCGAGCAGCTTCAAATTGAGTCAGGACGCATAGATGCTGCTGATACTGACCGCACTGACAGACTGACCGATTCTATAGACACAATCTTGTCAGAACCGGACGCTTCTGACGAGGAAGAGCTGCTCGCGCCAGATGACGAAATGACTGAAAACCTCTGGAACAACCCTGATGTGCCGCACAGCGGCTGGGTTTGCGCCGGTATAACCGACCTTGGCGCACCGTCCGGAATCTGCCAGATGTGCGGGCATCAGATAATCCGTTATGTCCACCACATGATACACCCGAACTATCGCTCGCTCGGCGTTGGCTGTATCTGCGCGGGTAAAATGGAGGGAGACGTCGAGCGCGCGAAGAAGCGTGAACGCGACTACAAGAACCGTGCCGCCCGGCTTGAGAACTTCAGGCGGCGCAGCTGGAAGAATTCGCGAAAGGGAAACCCCTATCTGCGGATAAATCACCGAGTCGCCGTGCTGTATTACAACAAACAGCATCAATATTGGAGCTTCGCGATTGACAACAGTTTTTCATCCGGAAAATACAAAACGCGTGAGGAAGCGGTTGACGCGGTGTTCGCCGCGCTTGAGGAGCGGAAATAATGACCGGAGCTGTCGGTTGCGACAGCTCCGGTAATTTTACAGTTGAATGTATAATTGTAATACGGCGTTGATATTGTATATGGCGACTTGCTGAAAATTATAATAATTCGTTTTGGATTAATCTGAATATACATAAGACATTGTTTTACATGAGTTTGGCGGCTGTATCGAATCAATGTTATTTTATATCTTCAAGCAGCTCCATTGTCTTTTGGATGTTAATGTTAACCGCTTCCTTATTCGAAGCTATCGTAGACGCGATCGCACCGTTTCCGACCTTGATAAGTCCCTCGATTGCCGAATAAAGCGTATTCGTCCAACCGTAGCATTGGCTGATATCAAAGTAGCGTGTGTCGCGGATGATATCAAGCATCTCGATTGAGTCTTCGTTGCGCAGTCCCTTCTGCGACAGGCTGACGTCGTAATAGACCGGCAGCACATCCTTATAGGTCATATACGAGAACGCGTCCATAATCAGCGCGGCTTCGGATATATCGGGGTTCGTCACCGGTATGCACATCAGCGGATTGACCGGTGCGCGGTAGGTGCGGTATTTTTCCTGCGACTCGTCATACTTCGGCAGGGGAACGATACCGTACAAATCCTCCATCTCGCGGAACTTTGTGCTGGCTTTGATCTCAGCTATAATCGAAAGGCAGCGCCCGTTGCGGAACGCGACTTCGTAATGGTCGGGATCCTGGTTTGTGTTGAGCTCGAGCCACTCACCCGGAGTCGCCAGCATCGAAGCGACCTTCTCAGCGGCGTTGATGAAATGCTCCGACTCGAAACCGATGACCGGATACCCCTGATCGTCGAGCGAGATATATTCAGCTCCGGCGCCGATGAGCAACGCGCTCGGTCCGGTGTTCCAGCTGAGCAGACCATATGTACAGGAGCCGGTCGCGTTCCAGGTGTACGAATCATCGCCATTGAGCGACGCGCCGAGTTTCATTATCGAATAATATTCGTCGAGCGTCCACTTGCCGTCACGGACGAGCTGATAGGGCATCTCTCCGCCCAGGTCAGACAGCATATCTTCATTGATGAATATGCAAATTGTACCGTCAAAGCCGGTCAGCGAGAAGTCGGTCGCGGCGTAGTAGAGCGTCTTTTCAGGACCGAGCGACGAGACCTCGATTACATTCTGGTCCCACCACGGCTGGTCGAGCTGCAATTCGGGGACTTTTGACAAATCATAGAAATAACCGTCAGTGATGAGCGCGGAGATCGTCGTGCAGCGGGGAAACGTGACCTGATACGAGTTATCGCCAGCCATAACCGCGTTGGTGATCAGCGGCGTCATAGAGTCGATGTCCTCCTCGACGACGACAGTATTAAAGTTATACAGCTCCTCGAGCTTCGAGTTGCGCTCGTAAATTGTATCGTCGAGCACGTCTCCGGTGGCTTCCTCGAAGTCGATATAGGTATAGAAGCCCCAGGTTGTGGTCGGGTTGAGGATAGTGAAGTCCGCCCCCTGCATATCGAGGTCGGCGTACTCATATTCGGGCTCTTTGGGCGCGGTTGTCACCTCTGTGGTCAGGTCTTCTGTGTCATCTACTGTGACCGGTTGTGAACCACAGGACGCAATATTGGCAATCAATGCCAATAGCAGAACTGTTATTGTAAACGGCTTTTTCATATATCAATCATCTCCTTGGCTAAATTCAACAAGTCTACCGATATCAATTGTATCAGCATTTGCAGTTGCTAAATTATATAATACAACGTGCCTACTGTTAATTATATCATAATTTATTCATAATGTCAATCAATTATGAAAAAATGATAATAAAGGGCGCGTTGTAAAATGAAGTTGCAATACCCCACTGGGTAAAAGTTTTCAAAAAAGAAAATCCATAGTGACAAATCCGTGGTAGAATTGAAGTTGCCAAG
>CAJFKR010000056.1 GCA_904386005.1 Candidatus Flemingiibacterium merdigallinarum | reverse complement strand
GGTCTTTCCGGCGGAATCGTGTTCCACGCGCCGAGATACGCGTCGTTCACGCACTCCTCCGCGTCCCGCCGATCGCCGACTATGTTGTATGACAGCTTGCGGCAGAATTGCTCGTATTTTGTGTCAAGCTCATGTATCGCCTGCTCGCTTCGCCCGAAGAACAGCTCGATGATAGCTTCGTCGTCCATTGTCCTGCCCCCTTTCAGCTTCATATATATACTACGATTTTTTCCGTAATAACTACATACAAATCGAAATATTATATAAAATAATGACCCCTACAGAAATCCGTAGGGGTTACACACTATTAAGTTACTTCTTCTCGTCAGCCTTGATTTCGTCGTTGATTTTACAGCCGTCCTCGAGCAGCTGCTCAAGCCGTGCGGTGTCGCCCGCTTTCATCGCGTCCGAATATTCGAGCAGCGAGTGCGCGAGGCACTCGACCTCGCGAATAAGATTGTCGCGGTTGTCCATGAACAGCTCCGCCCACATCTTCGCGTTCAGGTGCGCGACACGCGTCAGATCGCGGAAGCTGCCGGCCGAATAGCCCTTGAACTCGGGCGCGGTCGGACTTTTCACGTATGCGTTCGACAGCACGTGTGCGAGCTGCGACGTGTAGGCGATGATGCGGTCGTGATTCTCTGCGTCGGTGATTTTGACCGATGTAAAACCGCAGGCTTTGAACAGCTTGACTGTAAAGTCGAGCTGGCGCACGTCGATGTCGCGGTGAGGTACAAGCAGCATAGTCGCGTTGTTGAAAAGCGACTCGCGCGACGCTTCGAAGCCCGAATACTGTATACCTGCCATCGGATGTCCGCCGACAAAGCAGAAGCCGTATTTCTCAGCCGCGGCGAATCCGGCTTCGCAGACCTGCCGCTTGATTCCGCCGAGGTCGTATACATATGCGCCTTTTTTTATAAGCGACGCCTTTACGTTGAAAAAGTCGAGCGTCACCGACGGATAAGACGCGAGCATAACTACATCGTACCCGTCAAGATTGTCGGGATTTTCGACAATCTCGTCGATAGCTCCGACAAGCAGAGCCTTGCGCACCGCGTCACGGCGTATGTCGTAGCCGGCGACATAGTGCTCGGTGTTGTATTTGAGCGCACGCGCCATTGAGCCGCCGATGAGTCCGAGTCCGATAATCAATATTTTCATTTACTAACCATGACTTTTTTAGAACAAAGTCTACCTTTCCTTGTCGATGTTTTTATAAAACTTCTTCATTTCATTCCGGCAACCGTACAATCGGCGAGCCGTCCGCCTGTAATTATGAATATCCGCTGGGGTCAAGTTAAATTTTCGCCGCCCGCGCGGTCACCGCGGCGGCGATCTCCTCGCGCTCGTCGTAGTGCCGGTATTCGCCCTCGATTATCTGATACTGCTCGTGACCCTTACCGGCAAAGAGTATCAAGTCGCCCGGCAGCGCGTGGTCGATTGCATAGCGCACCGCGTCACGTCGATCGACGAAGGTTACATATGGGCAGGCGGTCTGTTTAACGCTCTCCTCGATGTCGTGGATTATATCCTCCGGCGGCTCAAAGTCGGGATTGTCACTCGTGATTATACAGAAGTCCGCGAGCTGTCCCGCGACCTCGCCAAGCTCGGCGCGGCGCTGCTTCGTGCGCCCTCCGACCGAGCCGAACAGCACCACCAGCCGCTTCGGCTTGTATCTCCGTATCGTCTCGAGCGCGGCGCGCATTGAGACGGCGTTGTGCGCGTAGTCGATTATCATAACCACGTCGTCGAGCTGACTGTCCGCCCCGGGCGTCACAATTTCGAAGCGCCCTCTCACTGTCGTTTTCGCCAGCGCGTCAACGACCGTACGCTCACTTATATTCATGCGCTGCGCGACCGCTATCGCCGCGAGCGCGTTGTAGACGTTGAACTCGCCCGGCATACGCAGACTGTATTCGCAGTCGCGCATCAGCGTCCGACAGACAAAACTGACGCCGAGCAGATTTCCCTTGTGCCATGAGCGTATATCGCGCGCGGCAAGGTCGCATCTCACGCCCGAGCGCATATTCACGCCAAACGTAGTGTTGATTGAGCGCGCGTTCTTGACCATGTCGGTGTAGTGCGGGTCGTCGGCGTTGAATATGCCGTAGCGGCACTGGCGGAAGAGCTCGGCTTTGCACATCATGTAGTGCTCGAACGTCGGGTGCTCGACCCCGCCGATGTGATCGCGCGACAAATTCGTAAAAACGCCGATGTGGAAGTGTATGCCGACGACACGGCGCATATAAATTGCCTGCGACGACACCTCCATCGCGACACAGGACACGCCCGAATCGACCATTTTGCGAAAAGCCTTGTGCAGCTCATAGCTCTCGGGAGTCGTGTTCTTGGTAGGAGTAGTCTCACCATTGATGACGATGCCGGTCGTACCGATCGTCGCGGTGTTGATCCCGCCCGCGTTCAGAATCGAGCCGATCATCGCGGCGGTCGTCGTCTTGCCCTTGGTTCCGGTCACACCGATTATCAGAAGCGAGCGCGACGGATAACCGAACAGCGCGGCTGACGCGAGCGCGAGCGCGGCTCGGGTGTCGGCAGTGACAATCTGCACGGCGTCTGGCGCGAGCGTGTCGAGCTGACGCTGAACCATGAATACACGGCAGCCGCAATCATATGCCCCCGCCGCGTAATTATGTCCGTCCGAGACCGCGCCGATAAGGCAGACGAACATCGTATCCGCGGTCGCGCGGCGCGAGTCGTAGGTGATGTCTGAAATCTCGAGCGAGTCGATAAGCTCGCTCGGGGTGTCCGATTTATATTCGACGTCGGCGAGTATTTTAGATAGTAGCATAACGGAAGGAATTTTCCTTTCTGTATTGTATTGCTGCCAAAGCCGTCATTTACGGCAGTTTAGGTTAAAACTGGTTTGATATCCGCACTCGTCGGAATCTGAATCTGTTTTACCGGCGTCTTGCCGCAGGCCCTTATCGTCGATACCGCGAGACATTCGAGCGAATCGGTGTAGAATTCGCCGAGCCGCAGCTCCTTTTTCAGCAGTGACAGCTCGGTGCAGCCGAGTATCACCCGCTCGCAGCCAAGCGAGCGCATATAGTGTACGACCTCATAGAAGCTCTCGGGCGAGACCGGACGGTTCTGCTTGATCTGACCGTATATGATATCGTTCACACGCTTCTGATGTATCTCGTCGGGTATCACACATTCGACCTTTCGCCCCGCACAGTATTTTTGATATGTGCCCGACTTCACCGTTCCCTCGGTAGCGAGTAGCCCGAAGCGGCTGACTCCGTTCTGCTTGAGTGTCTTTACCGACTCCTCGATTATGTTGAGTATCGGCACGTCTACCTCGGCGGCGAGCCGGTCGTAGAAATAGTGCGCGGTGTTGCAGGGAATCGCGATTATCTGCGCGCCGAACGCGACCAGACGCTTCGCGTCGGGGATCATGCAGTCGAGCGGGTTTTTATCCGAGCGCCCGAGAATGTATTCGGTGCGGTCGGGAGTCGTCGCGCGGCTGGATATGACGATGTCGATATGGTCCTGGTCGCAGCTCGCCGGAGTGAGCGCGGTAATGATCTCATAAAAGTAGACCGTCGACATCGGACCGAGCCCGCCGAGTATGCCGAGCATCTTACTCTTTTCCATAATATTTCTTGAACTTTCCGTAATGATTACGCCCGTGCATGACAAGATAGAACAGCCGGCGCGGATTCAGAAAGAGGTCGGGACGATACCAGAGCGACGGGTGCGCTTTGCCCGCTCGGGCGAGCGACTTCGCGTGCGCCACCTCATCCGCGTTGCGGCAATATTTGTAGATAACGCCTTTCGGCACGCTGTGCCAAAAAATTTCACGGTCGCAGAAATATGTTCCGTCATACTTTACATTTTTAATATAGTCGTCGACAACATACTTCGCGACGTTGCAGCCGGCTGATGTGACATAGTTGTTGCTGCGCCCGAGCCGCAGGTTTATCTCGAACGCTCGCCAGCTCCCGTCGCGCTCGTCGTATTTGATGTCGAAATTCGAGTAGCCGACATAGCCGACCGACTCGAGATAGTCCTTGAAGCGCTCCATCAGCGGCAGATTCTGCTCGGTTATGATAGCGCAGTGATTGCCGAGTCCCTTCGGTGTGTGCTCCTCGAGCAGGACGTGGCCAAGACACATCATGCGCACCTTGCCGTTCCGGTCTGAATACGCGGTCAGAACGCGCATATGCGAGTCGTCGCCGGGAATCATGTCCTGAAGTATTATCTTCTCGGGATAGCCGGACGCAAAGATGCGGCGGATGACAATCTCGGCTTCGCCCGGGCTCGCGGCGGTGTAGACCTTTTTCATCCCGTCGAACGGATATCGCCAGTAGACCGCGCTCGCCGACGGCTTGATTATAATCGGATACGGAAAACCGAGCTGTGACTCGTCGAGTATACTGTCGAGCTTCGTATCCGGCGTGATGATCTTTGTCTTGGGATATGGGATACCGTGCTTGTCACAATCGGCGTAGAAGCTCGCCTTGTACGCGAGCCGCTCGAAGAGCTCAGGACCGATGTACGGCACGATGTATTTCGGTCTCAGCCGGTCGCCGTAGTGTATCAGCATCGACGCGTAATCGTCGGTGCAGCCGAACGCGATCAGCTTCGCGTCCGAATGCTTGTCGGCAAAATCCAGCAGAGTCGACACCATCACCTCCGGATCATCGAGCTTTTCAACTATTGTGAATTTTACTATTCTCGAATAATTGGACGCACCTATCGCGTAGCGTCCGAACGCGTAGGATTTGACTCGGTACTCCTCGTGAAAGGCGCGCGCCACGTTGTAGCAGTTGAGGTCAGCGCCGAGCAGCACCGGAATAATATTCAGCTGTTCCATTATATTTCCTTCTTCGGTGAATTATGTTGATGGGACATTAAGCCTCGTCGATAAAAAATCTCTTGTACCAGACGAGGAAGGTGTATACCGTCCAGATTTTGCGTCCGTTGTCCGCCTTTTCGGCATAATGCTCGTCGAGCAGTGACAATAACAGCCTTGTGTCGAAAAACTCGGCGGCATACTCGCTTGTTATGCAGTCCTTGACTATATTGTAATATTTTTCCTCGCGCAGCCAGCGGCGAATCGGGACCGGAAAGCCCATTTTCTTGCGGTCAGCCCACTCCTCGGGCAGAGTTTTGTTCGCCGCCTTGCGGAAAATGTATTTCGTGTTCTTGCCGTTTATCTTATATTCGTGCGGCAGAGACTCGGCCTGTTTCATGACCAATTTATCGAGGAATGGCACGCGCAGTTCGAGCGAGCTCGCCATGCTCATCTTGTCGGCTTTCAATAAAATGTCGCCCGGCAGCCAGAGATTTAAGTCGAGATACTGCTTCTTGTCAAGCTCGGATTTGTCCTTGACGCGCGCGTAGATCGGCGCGGTGACCTCGCTCGGCGACGGTCCTACGCGGTATTCGGGACGCAGCACGCGCAACGCGTTCTTGTCGCCCCAGACATAGGCCTGACCGATGAAGTAGTCCTCCGGACGTCCGGTCGACTTGATTATAAAGTCATGACCCTTGAAATAGGGCAGCCTTTTCGCGACCGACGCGGCGGCGAGGCGCAGCGGCTGCGGAATGCGCTTGTATTTCTGCATCATCGGCGGCTCGTCGTACCACTCGTAGCCGGCGTAGATTTCGTCCGCGCCCTCGCCCGAGAGCACGACCGTGACCTGCTGCTTCGCGAGCCGAGCCAAGAAGTAGAGCGGCACGCTCGACGGGTTTGACTGCGGCTCGTCCATGTGATACTGTATATCGGAAAACGCGTCGAAGCACTCGTCCGCCGAAATCAGCTCGCGGTAGTTTTCGATTCCGAGCTTGTCGGACAGCTCCTTCGCGTAGTCAGTCTCGTTGAATTTGTCATAGTCGAAGCCGACCGAGAAGGTCTTGTCGGGCATAAGGCAGGCGGTGATGTATGACGAATCGACGCCGCCCGACAAAAACGAGCCAACCTTGACGTCGCTTATCTTGTGAGCCTCGACCGACTCGCGCACCGTCTTGTCGATGTCGGACGCGAGCGCGTCAAAATCGCCCGGCTTCTCGGTGAAGTCGACGTCCCAGTAGCGCACCGGCTCGAGCAATGATTTTTTATCGAGGTCAAGGACAAAGTAATGTGCCGGCGGGAGCTTGTATACGCCCTCGAAGAAAGTCTCGTCGAGTGCCGAATATTGAAACGTGAGGTAGGGTCGGAGAGCGCGGCGGTTCAGCTTCTTGACAAATTCCGGGTGCTCCAAAAAGGATTTTATCTCCGAGCCGAACAGGTAGTCTCCGCCCTCGGTGCGATAATAATAGAACGGCTTGATGCCGAAATAGTCGCGCGCGCCAAGCAGCTTGTGATTTTTCATATCATAGACGAGCAGCGCGAACATACCGCGCAGCTTTTTTATAAGCTGCTCGCCGTATTCCTCCCAGCCGTGGACGAGCACCTCGGTGTCGGTGCGCGTCGTGAAGCGGTGTCCCGCCCTCTCAAGCTCACGCCGTAGCTCCATAAAGTTGTATATTTCGCCGTTATAAACAGTAACGACGCTCTTGTCCTCATTGTAAATCGGCTGTGCGCCGCCGTCAAGGTCGATTATGCTTAACCGGCGAAAACCGAGCGCGATATCGTCGCCGATGAATTCGCCCGCCGAATCGGGTCCGCGGTGAATTATTCGCGACATCATTTTTTCAAGTATTTCCTGACGCTTCTCGAGCCTGCCCGAAAAGCCGACAAATCCGCACATATATATCTCCAAATATAGGCGCGAACACGGAATAGCTGTTAGTTAGGTCACGATTCGCACTCGTCAAATCGCGTGTGAGTCAATTTTCCATAGCTTCTGTGATACGCGCTTAGTAATTGCCTTACATTATAATATAACACATATTATAACACAAATTTAGCCGAAAATAAATAGGTTTATGTAAAAAGTCCGCGATTTTCTATAAAATCAGGTCGCGGATGTGTGTCATGGTACTGTGTGTTTGGGCGGCGGCGATTTCAGGTCGTCCGCCCGCTCATGAGACGATTCCCCGCCGACCACACACTCGAGCGGCGGTTTGCTTTCCGATTGTTCATCAGTTGACATATCCGATTCAACGTCAAGCTCGTCGTCCGGAAACTTCATGAGCCTGCCCTCGTGGTAGCCGTCGATTCCGGCTTTCTGCATCGCGCCAAATATGCGGTGGCGCAGTCCCTTGTTGTCACGTTCGAGCGTGGCGAGCAGACGCTTCATCGACTCGCGCTCGGTCTTTTTGTCAGCCGGACAGGGCGACTCGATGACCGGCAGCGGATGGCGTCTGACAAAATAGCGCACATCCTTTTCCTGCGCGTAGATAAGCGGGCGTATCATCGTCAAATCCTTGCGCGACAGGTAGGTCACCGGAGAGAACGAACCGAGCCGTCCCTCGTAGAACAGGTTCAGCATGAACGTGTCGACGACGTCGTCGAAGTGGTGCCCGAGCGCGAGCTTGTTGCAGCCCTGACGCTTGCACTCGTCGTGCAGCGAGCCGCGCCGCATCTTCGCGCAGAGTCCGCAGGGATTTTTTTCCTGCCGCACGTCAAACACGACGTGCGCTATCTTTGTCGGCACGACCGTATATTCAATTCCCAGCTCGCCGCATAACGCGCGCACCGGCTCCCAGTCGACCGGCGTGTCGAAGCCCATATCCACGGTGATCGCCGCAAGCTCGAATTTCGCCGGATAAAAGCGGCGCAGCTCGGACAACGCGTACAATAATGTAAGTGAATCCTTACCGCCCGAGATTCCGACCGCGATTTTGTCGCCGTCGGATATCATGCCATAGTCGTCGACCGCGCGGCGGGTGAAGCTGAGTATTCGTTTGATTTCTTTCATTCGGAAATTTTAATCCTTTCATCGTCCGCCAAACATACACCCCGGACGGTTTTTCGCATATATTGGTATTGATAATACTATATTCGGAGGTAAATAATGGCAATCAAAATTTTCATTGACCAGGGACACAATCCGGTCAACCCGAACGCCGGCGCTGAGGGCAACGGGCTGCGTGAGCAGGACATCACCTACAGCGTCGGTGTGATTCTCGCCGACCTGCTGCGCCAGAACGGCAATTTCGAGGTGCGCACGTCGCGCGCGACTCCGACGACGCAGCTCGGTACGAGCAATTCGTCGAGTCTCGCCGCGCGGGTCAACGCCGCGAATTCGTGGGGCGCGAACTATTTCATCAGCCTGCACACCAACGCGTCGACTAATTCATCCGCGTCGGGCACCGAGGCTTACGCCTATTCGCAGGCGTCGCAGGGCTTCGCGCTCGGTGAAGTCATAGTCGCCGAGCTCAGTCAGATAACCGGACTGCGCGATCGCGGCGTTTTCGCTCGACCGTCGCTGTATGTACTGCGCAAAACCTATATGCCCGCGGTGCTCGTCGAGATGGGATTCATCACGAATCCGGTCGACGCTTCGCTGATGTCAAGCGAGCCGGATTTGTTCGCGCTCGGCATCTACAACGGCATACTGGCATATTTTGGTCTGAGGTGATACCGCGCATACGGTTATAAATGCCAAATTTCTGACAATACTATTGTTGTTCGACTGAAGCTGGTAACCTCAAAATTCGATTTGAAGGAAAAGTAAAATCGATACCACGGGAATCGATTTTACTTTTCCCGCGGAATTTTATGAATTTTTTTGAGATTCCCAGCCATAAATACCGGTTTTGTCGGGTATTTATGGTCATAGTCACTATTATTTTACATTTATCGGAAGGTTTGGCATATGCCCCAATACAAATTTTCGGACAACTACCGTGAAAATATCGAATATTATGACAAGCTGTTCGGCATCGGCAAAAATTACGATATAATCAGCCGCGAGCAGCTTATCGCCGGTCATTCTGTACACTTTTATTATATCGACAGCTTCATGAACACTCCGCTGCTCGAACGGCTTTTTATATATCTCGCCGAGCTTAAAGAAGTCAAGGTCGACGATATACGCACCTTCGCCGCCGAGCATCTGCCATATACGCAGGTAATGCCGACAAGTGACGCCGCGCAATTTGTAGATATGATAATGTCCGGAACTATGGGTATGATCGTCGACGGTCTCGGCGCGACGGGCATAATTATCGACACGCGCACCTATCCGGCACGCGGCGTCAGTCAGTCCGAGAACGACCGCGTGCTGCGTGGCGCGCACGACAGCTTTATCGAGACAGTCAAGATAAATTCAACGATGATCCGCCGCAGGATACGCGATCCGCGGTTAACCTTCGAGCGCTTCTGCATAGGCAGCGCGTCAAGAAGCGACGTCGTCCTCTGCTATATCGACGGCAGAGCGGACGACGATTATGTGAAGCTTTTGCGGGACAAGCTAAAAAATATTAAGGTCGACGCGCTGTCGCTCGGTCAGGAGAGTCTTGCCGAATGTCTCGTCAGGCGCAGGTGGTACAATCCCTTTCCGAAATTCCGCTACACCGAGCGCCCCGACGTCGCGGCGGCGCACGTGCTCGAGGGCAGCGTGATACTGCTCTGCGACACATCGCCCGAGGCGATGATCTTGCCGACCTGTCTGCTCGACTTTATGCAGGAGGCCGACGACTACTACTTCCCGCCGCTGACCGGCTCGTATCTTCGGCTGACGCGATACGCGGTCTTTCTTCTCACGCTGTTTTTGACGCCGACCTGGTATCTGTTTATCTCAAATCCCGAGTGGATTCCGTCTTGGCTCGATTTCATCAAGGTCAGAAACGAGTGTAACCTGCCGATACTGCTTCAGCTGTTCATAATCGAGTTCGCGCTCGACGGTCTGAAACTCGCGTCGATGAACACGCCGAGCTCGCTGAACAACACCTTCGGCGTCGTCGGCGGACTGATACTCGGCGACTTCGCGGTGCAGATCGGCTGGTTCGTGCCCGAGGTCATAGTCGCGATGGCATTCGTCGCGGTCGCGAACTTCTCACAGTCGAGCTATGAGCTCGGCTACGCGTTCAAGCTGCTGCGGCTGATGCTGCTGGTCACGACCGCGCTGTTCGGGCTGTACGGCTATATCGGCGGAATAGTGCTGATACTGATATTTACCGCGACAAATACTACGCTTAACGGCAGAAGGAATTATCTCTACCCGCTGATACCGTTCAACGCGAAAGCCCTGAAGCGGTTGATAGTCCGAGAAAAGCTGCGCCTTGACGACGAGTCGAAATAAACGTAAACGCGGGATTATTAATTTTTAGTGTAGCGGCGGTGCGAATGTGAACTCAATATTTCGGTATCAAGCTGTGCGAGCGGGTATGTATTCTTTGTTACGCGATTTTATGCGTGCGAGTTTGACAGCTTCTGCCCGCGCAGGGCCGCCGCGCCGCGGCGGGTCACGGCGTGAGGTGACGCGTCAAATCTTGCGTAAGCCGTGCATTAAGTCCATTTCAACCGTAATCGGGTCAAGTCAAGAGAAATTCGCCTGCGGCGAATTTCTTCCTAAGCTCTCCACTCTCTCAAACGCGCCGGCAAAACCGGCGCGTTTGAGATCACTCTTATTTAATTTCAGTCGTGTCCTTCATCGACGTCGTGCAAATCTGGAAGAAGGTCTTGCCGCGGTTTATGAGCAGCTCTTCCCCGTCCTCGTTGTACAGCTTCACCGGCTCGTCGGGGTCGTCCTTTTCCCATGTGATGACCTCGTAGCCGCCCATCGTACAATAGTAGCCCTCGCCGCTTCCGGTCGTGGTTACGTCCATGTGATTATATGAGTCGCCGGTGTTCTTGCTCGGCAGATACAGTACGATCACATTCGTGAACGAAAGCTGCACGTCCGCTGTATTGTCCATGTGCGGCTTGTCATTAAACTGCCAGCGATAGTATACGCCCTCGTCCTCGTCATATTTGAAGTAGGGCTGGTGAACTCCCGAATACTTCACCTTTATGTAGCTGCCGTCGTTTTCGGGTACATATACCTCGCCATACGGCACGAAATCGAGCGGGGAATCGAGGTCTTCGTCGATCTCGGTGCGATAGCCCATATATTCGATGCCGTCGACGATCTTTTCGCCGGTCGTCATCAGGCTGTGTTCATATCCCATGTTCTGCTGACGCCAGCTGTCGCGGTAGAACATATTCGGGATATACATATTCACGCCGTCGAGATTGTCGACGTTGCGCTGCTTGATCTCGGCGTAGGCCTGCGTGCTGCCGCCGGCGTGTATGTAGATCGCGTCGTGGTTCGCCGCGAAATCGAGATAGTATTCGCGCGACGAGCGCACCGAGCCGACGACCGGCAGCGACTCGTATTCGCTGACCACCATCATCAGACGGGTCTGCCAGCCCTCGACTACGCACTCATACATGATATCGGCGTAGGACACGCCCTCCTGCGGAGTCGCGACCTCGATGTTGTTTATCATGATAGCGACCGGACGGCGGTCGCTGAGGTCGATGTCGGCTTCGAGTCCGGTCAGTGGGTTGATGTTCTCCGGCTCCTCGGGGAGAGGCGGCTCAGTCTCGGCGGTCGTCTCGGGAGCTGTCGTTTCGGTCGTCTCGGGAACGGTAGTTTCAGTCTCGGTTTCAGTCTCGGTTTCGGTCTCGGTCTCGGTTGAAACCTCGTCGGTAACCTCGGAGCTTACAGGCTCGGTTTCAACAGTATCGGATTCGCTGCTGCAAGCGAATGATGCCGCAGTCGACACCAACAGCAATGTGCAGACAAGGCTTTTCAATGCGCGGGCAATGGTATTTTTCATCTCTGTTACATCCTTACAATAAACATAACCGGACAGCTCCGGCAAACAAATAACTATATCTTATATATTATAATCCAAAAGTGCCCGATTGTCAATCATATTATTGACGATATCAATCCAATATAATTTACAATTTATCGCTTGAAAGAAGTGCTTTAATATGTTAAAATTAATATAATGTATTATTTGACACAGGAGGAACAGCTATGAATACAGTTGACGGCAAGTATCTGATGCTTCGCGGCAAGCCGCTGGTACGCGAAAAGCAGCAGATATGTTACGGTGATATGAATGATAAATACGTGCTTGTGCTCGGAATAATGTCTACTAAGGTTTATAAAGGCAAGGAAGTTCCGGATCAGGTTTTGATTCAGATACAGAGCACCTCTGACGGCAAGGTCGTCAAGGTTGGCTCGAAGAACGGACTGTATGAGGCCTTCGAATACGGGCTTATCTGGCTCGAAAGCGAGCTGAAAGCCGCAAAGTAGGCTTGATATTGGCGGCATGACGGGTTGACGCGGTCAGCTAATTATAGCTTCGCGGTCATGAATATAGACTATCCCGCATCCTTATAACAGCCTGCCCCGCAATCAGAAATCAGCCGGTTCGGATTTTCCGAACCGGCTTTTGATTATTTGTCCTCGATGAGCGTGACCTTCTTCATAACGATGTCGTGTAACGGCTTGTCGCGCATATCCGTGTCGACCGCCGCGATGCGGTCGACCACATCCATGCCCTCCTCTACGACGCCGAACGCGGCGTAGTCGCCGTCGAGATAGGTCGCGTCCTGCTGGCAGATGAAGAACTGCGACGACGCGCTGTCCTTGACCTGGGTGCGCGCCATCGAGATTGTGCCGCGGACGTGGCTCAGATTATTCGTGACGCCGTTTGACTGGAACTCGCCCTTGATAGTCTCGGGAGAGCCGCCCATTCCGGTGCCGGTCGGGTCGCCGCCCTGAATCATAAAGCCGTTGATTACGCGGTGGAATATCAGTCCGTCGTAGAAGCCCTCCTTGACGAGCTTCTCGAAATTCGCGACTGTGATCGGAGCCTTTGCCGGATAGAGACGAAGTGTGATTACGCCTCCATCCTCCATTTCAATTTTTACCATGTTTGTATATTCCTTTCAATATTTGATCATTGACATATGATTAATTGACGCCTTGCGGCTGACATTTCAACAACCGCGTCAGTCATACCGCGGTCGGCATATCCATAGACGAATTCTCTGTCAGAGAAGAATTCTCTGTCAGAGAAGTATTCTATGTCAGGTCACGCCCGACCTATGTCCGGTTTCATATCAAGAATAACTGCCCGCCGGTCAGTCAACCGGATTTTCGCGTTCATAGCGCATACGCAGCAGATCCTCCTGCATACGCGTGCCGCCCGACGCGCCGTTCTTCATAAGCATCTCGGTGTAGTAAGCGAGCTTCGCCACTCCCTCGATCGCGGTCATGCGCCCGAGTGCCTCCTCCGCGGTACGGCCTACCGTGTAGACTTCGTCCGAGAAGCCGAGCACCGCTCCTACCTTTTGCGGCCAGTCGGGATTCTCGGTCAGAGTATCTGCCAAAATCCGCCCGTAGCTGCCGAGATAATCGCTTGAAAGCTCGTTCGGCGAAAGCTTGCGCGTACAGGGGATGAGGTCGCCGAAATACTCGGCGTGCGTCGTACCGTAAGGCTTGATCGCGCGCCCGGTCTGCGCAAACGACGTCGCGTATACCGGATTTGAGCTGATTATCGCGTTTATAGAACCGATTCGGCGATATATCTCCATATGTATCTCAAACTCCTCGGGGAGCGCGCCCTCTCCGTCAATTAATCCTCGATCGTCGTCGGTAACTGCGAGTATATCAATCGGCGTGATTTCAGAGCAGCTCATCCGGTCGGGTTTAATCAGTATAACGCCGCATTTTCGGTCATACACGCTGACAATTCCGCGTCGGAAATCGCAAAGTCCGCGCCGGTCAAGCGTGTTACAGATATCCGAAACCTGTCTGCGCAATTTTTCGTGCATAATTATAATCCTTCCTAACTATTACTCTTATATTTATTATTTTAATATGCAAAAGCATAAAACACCATTGCAGGCATTTCATGCCATTGTATCTAATGTTGTTCGGCTGTAAATACTGCCGAAATCAAAAGTGGAACCGCTTGTGTAGCTCATTGCGTGTGCTGCGGTCGGCAAATACCACCATTGCCGCAAAGCAGATGACCGACACCGCCGCCGCCATGACCGACGGCCATTCAACCTCCGCGGCGCCGATGAACCATAACATCAGCGCGAGCGCGCCGAGTATCGTGATTACCAATTGATAAAGCGTGTACGCGCGGTACTTGATCGGTCGTATCATAATAAAGAGCACAATGGCGATCGCCGAGCCGGAGATCAGGAACGGTATCACATAATTGACCGACCAGCGGTGAAAATCGGTCAGATAATCGATGACAAAGGTAAGCCCGCTGACCGTCAGCACCTGACAGAGCAATATAGACCCGGGATTGCGCGCATTGCGAATCACATTCATCATGCTTATCCAGACATACACGATCGCCGCCACGGTGATAAATACCCACGGACTGTCAGTCGGCACCAAGTGATTTATCAGAAAGCTCACGGCCGCGATCACGACAGCTAAAAAGGTAATGGTTTTGATGAGCAGCCGTCTTGAAAAGCGGGTGCGGATATATGGGTATTCGTCCGCGGTCTCGCCGTCGATAAGCTCGGTCTCCATGTCGCAGAGCGGGCAGAAATCCAGCTCGTTTTCGATCCTGACCTTGCAGTGAGGACAATATCGCAATTATGCCTCCCCCTTCCCTCTGCCGTCAGACGGCGGATTAACATTTTCTCTATCGGGACACGATTTCTGCTCCGCGTCGGGAACCGGCTTCTGCTCCGCGTCAGGAGCCGGCTTCTGTTCATTGTCAGTCTTTGACTTCCGGCGTTCACGCTTTTCTGACCTTGGCTTCTGCTTCGGAGGCTTGTGCGGCTCGGGAGTCTCATTCGACGAAATCGAGATGTCGACTCCGCGGTCGACCAGAAATTTGACAAAGCAGCGCTCGAGCTGATTGTCGTCAATCGTCGACGAGAAGCTGAGCGCAAGCTCGTTTTTATATGAGCAGACCGAGACCTTCTTCGGATGAGTGCGCGACGCGCCGAGCAGCATTTCGAAGCGGCGCACACGCGACGATATAGCGTCGGGCAGCTTTACCGCGCCGAGATTCGAAAAGGTTATCGTGTATTTTTTCTCCGCCTTGGCGAAAAAGCGTCGCATTATGAAATCCTTGAGCCAAATCGGCACGAGCTTTACCGCGGTAATCCGCTCGATTGCGACATTCTGCGCGATCTGCCGCTCGAGGTTCTCGCGGGTCAGCGACGCCTTGAAACGCTCCTTGACAAGCGCGAGTATGTCCTCGAAGCTCATGTCGTCGGTCGGGGTTATTGATATATTGATGTGACCGAAGAAATTCCGCATTGTGGTCGATGTAAACATCTGCCGCAGATTGACCGGAAGGCTGACCGCGATCGGCTTTTTCAGCCTTGAGCGCCGATATGAGCTTTCGTATATCGAGTATATCAGCAGCGACGCCAGATATTCGGACAATGTCGAGCCGGTCTCATGCGCCAGCTCGAGCATACGGTCGACCGGAAGCAGCAGGCACAATACATTCAGTCGCGTGTCGTCGTATTTGTAGCCTTGGATATGATACGCGTCCGGCTCGGGAATTGATTTACTCTTGTCGATGCCGGACGGCATATGCTTCGAGAAGCTGTCCTCGTCGTAGTCGCGCGCGATTTCCTCGCACCAATTGCGAATGTATTCGCTCGAAGGCTCGCCGGGAGACGACAGATTGAAGTAGCAGAGAAGCAGCAATATTAAAAATTGCAGTGCGCCCATGCCGTCGGTCAGCGCGTGAAAGACCTCAAAATTGACTCGGCGGTGATAGTAGGTTACACGAAATAAAAAACCGCGCTCCTGCGTCCGCCAGATCGGAGAGCAGGGATAAAGGTATTCCTCGCGCACGCGCGGCGTCTCGCGGTTCACGTCGAGATAATACCAAAACAGTCCGTGATGCAGCCTGACCGCGAACGCCGGCAGTATTTTCAGCGCGCGCTCAAGCGCCGACTGGAGCAGCTCTGGGTCAACCTCATCCAAAAGCACAGCCGACACGCGAAACACATTGGTACCGCGCGTGTCGGAAACCGCGGGCACGAGCTTTGCGGCATTGTCGAGCCGGTTCCAGTACAATTCACCGAGCCCGCTGTGCGATGTCCCTCTCTTGCCGGCAGCCATGCGTCTCCCTCCAGTCGCTGCGAAATCAGCTCACGACGGCAGTCGTTTCAGCCGCCGCTTTACTTTATAAACTATTATATACTATATCAATACGATGAACAAGCATATTTTGTTAATTTTCGGTTGACAGCAGAGCCAATAGGTTGTATAATGATACTGTCAGCTCACACAAACAAACCATAGCTGCCGCCGTCAGGTGATATGAATCCCTCGCCAAGCACCTCGCTCGCTCCGAGGACAATTACAAACGACGACCGGTCGACATCGCTGATCGCCTGTTTCAAAAAGAAGATCTCGCCCTTGCCGACAACGCACATTATGATTTGCCTCGGCTCAAGCGTGTAGCCGCCGATACCGCGAAGCAGAGTCGTACCCCGACCCAAACGCTCACTGATCATCGACGTCATGCGCTCGGGCTGTGATGTGACTACAAACGCGAGAAACGCGCGTCTCGAACCGGCAATCAGATAGTCAGCAATCCGGCTCATCGTGAATATGCAGACAATTGAATACAGCAGCCGGTCGAATCCGCCGAATACAACTGTCGATGTGAGTACGACGACCGCGTCGGATAGCATGATCAGACTGCCGGTCGGCACCCGTGGGAGCTTTCGCTTGATAAGGCAGGCGACAAGGTCGGTGCCGCCGGTCGTGTAGCCGCGCGACAGCAGGATTCCGAGCGACGCTCCCATCGCCGCTCCGCCGAGCAGTGCGCAGAGCAAGGGATCGGTGACTGTGACGGGCAGAAAGTTCGCAAGGTCAATCGCCAGCGAGGTGGAGATTGTGCCAATCAACGTCCGGAGTAAAAAACCGCGACCATATCGGCGGGTGTTCAGTATGATGAGCGGAGTATTGAGGATAATAATGGTAAATCCTACCGGCAGGTTTACGAAGTGCGTGATTATTGTCGCGACTCCGGTGATTCCGCCGACCGTGATCTCGGCAGGCAGTATAAACATATTCATCGCCGCCGCGAACAGCAGCGACGCTGCCGCGACCGCGGCGACGTCGTAGGCTATCAGTTTTGTCCTTGATCTTTTCATTTAACACAGCTCCAATACTCGCCGTAGCTCTGCGAAATCATCATGACGTTTGTCATATGTATATCCAAAAATGACTATAGCCGCTATATCCGCAGCTGAAAACAAATCACAAACACAAATGTAAATACAGTCGTCATTTTATCACTTCATTATATCTTCCCCGTCCCCATATGCGCTTTCCAAAAATTTTTCAACCCGAAAGGATAAACCCATGAACCCAAATCTCATACTCATCGGAATGGCCGGATGTGGTAAAAGTACAATCGGCGTCGTCGCCGCGAAGCTGCTCGGTTATGACTTCATAGACAGCGACCTCGTGCTGCAAAAGCAGGAGGGACGACTGCTGCGAGAGATCATAGCTGACTTTGGCGTCGACTACTTCAAAGACGCCGAGGAACGCGCGCTCTGCTCGCTCGACATTGACAGCGCCGTCATCGCGACCGGAGGCAGCGCGGTATACAGCGACCGCGCGATGAAGCGGCTTCGAGAGAACGGCGTGTGCGTCTGGCTGCGTCTGCCCTTTGACGAGATCGAGAAAAGAGTCGGCGACGCCGCCGCGCGCGGTATTGTGATGGAAGCCGGAAAGACTCTGCGTGACGTGTATGACGAGCGCGAGCCGCTCTACCGCAAATACGCGGATGTGTGCGTGGACTGCACCGACGACGTCGCGCGCAACGCGGCAATTGTGGTCGATCATTTTCTGCATAGCCGCAAAAAATAACGCAGAGCTGACGAAATTGCGCAAAACCAGTGCTGCCGACAAAATGAAATCAGCTTCATGTGAAATACAAATGCCGGAAATATTTGATTTTCATCACTCATTGTTATTTTGAGCGATATCGCGGATATTATACATCACAAAAAGCCTGCTGACGCAGGCTTTTTGCGCGGCTCGACAGCCAACCCTATATTGGATATATAAGTCAGCTCGCCATATCCTCGTAATACGAGTTCTCGGGAATATCCGACACCGCGATATAATCGAGCGGGTCGGCGTATTGACCGTCCACCTTGATTTCAAAGTGCAGGTGCGGCTCCTCGGCTATTTCGGTGAGCGATGTGTCGCCGACCGAGCCGATGGTCTGTCCCATAGTCACCTTCGCGCCGACAGTAATTCCCTCGGGAATCTCGGGCGACAGATTCATATAGGTCGTGTAGATTTCGTCGCCATGGTCAATAGTCACACTCTGTCCCATCATCGGGTCGCTCCAGACGCGGCAGACAACTCCGCTCGACGCAGCCACGACCTCGCTGCCGAGCGACGCGGCAATGTCGACGCCGGTGTGAGCTCGGTAGTCGTTCATCGTCAGCGAGTATACCGGGATGTCAATCTCAAAATCCTTGGACGTCATACCGGCGACCGGAGACACGAAATAGCGGACGTCAACCGTGACCGGAAGCTCCTCGTCGCCGGTCTCCGCAGTGGGGAGAGTCTCCTCGACTTCAGCGTCGACCGGCTCGTCGGCAGCGTCGACGTCAGCCTCAACGTCAATGTCCGTGCTGTCGTCGGTGACTGCGGCGTCGGTCGAAACCGAGGCGTCGGTCGTGACTGACGTTTTCGCCGTGGTCGTATCCACTTCTGACGTCACCTCATCTGTCACATCTCCCGAGCGTTTTGACGCGACCGTATAAATCGAGACGAACAGCACGCAGACAAGCATCGCCGCGAGCAAAAGATAGATTACCGTATTGATTGATTTTTTCCTGATTTTGTTTTCCATGTATAAAACCAGCCTTTCAATGATTCAAAATATTACTCACCTTACATCGGTTTGGTAATATTGTTGACACCTGACGGCTGGTTTATACATGAAAAATAATTATTGCAGATTAACCGAGCGGCTCATGATAAAATGAGTCAGCAGGTAACAGCATATGGTCAGCGCGATATAGATCACAATGTAGAGAATAATGTCTACCTGCAAGCTGAATGAGGATATATGGTCAAGCGCGCCGCCGTAAACGAACAAATCCTGAAACATTCCGACCATATTCTGCGACAGACCGATAATCAACCAGAATATCTGCATTACGATCCTGGTCACTGCGCTGATCAGCATATAGCCTATGACCGACCCGATCAGGCGGTGACGTGTGAACAGCTGCCCTATTGATATCGACGCGTATAGCATGAGTATAGTGAAGACAAATGTCAAAATCAGCAGTACCGCAAGCTCGCTTATCATCAGCCCAATCGGCATATTGAGTATCGCCGCGATACGCAGCGCGACAAGCTCGATTGCCGCGATCACTTCCCAAAACGCTTTGATGAACTGTGGAGAGACAGTCAATATGAGTAAAGATAATATGATAACTACGACCTGCGCTACCATCCAGCACATACCGACAATCAGCTTGGACAGGATTATGTACGAGCGCTTGACCGGCAAGGTCAGCGTCAGATATCCCTCGTCTCCGTATACGTTGACATAAAACCTGCGGGCGATTATAACATATACGATAGTCATCGACGCAAACGCGAACACACAATATAGTCCGAATGTAATCCCGAACGGCAGGCTGAACAATTCGAGCTGCTGCTCAAGCAGCATAAACAACCGCGACAGCGCGGCAAGCACGATAAGTCCGGCGAACAGCAGCCCGCAGAACAGCGAGGTCGCCCGGAATTCGTGCTTTATCAGCTTTCCTAACATCTGTATACCTCCCGGAACAGCTCGTCCACCGTTTTCTGATGCTTTGTGTGTATCGACTTGACCGACGCGCAGAGCATCGCCTGACCGTCCGCAATAAATATGACGTCGTCGAGTATGCGCTCGATGTCGGCTATCAGATGCGTGGAAATGATGATCGACCCATCCTCATGGTAATTTGCGAGTATTGTGTCGAGTATGAAGTCGCGCGCGGCGGGGTCGACTCCGCCGAGCGGCTCGTCGAGGATGTAGAGCTGCGCGCGGCGGCTCATGACGAGCATCAGCTGAACCTTTTCGCGCGTGCCCTTGGACAGCGTGCGTATCCGGTCACGGCTGTTGATTTTAAGGCGGGTCAGCATTTCATACGCTTTGCGCCGGTCGAAGTCAACATAAAAATCGGAGAAATAATCGATAATATCGCAGACCCGGTCGCCGAGCGGCAGGTAGCTGCGCTCGGGCAGATATGAGATGACCGAGGCGGAATCGACGTCTACCGGTCGGCCATTCAGGAGTATCTGCCCCGAATTCGGCACGAGCAGACGGTTGATGAGCTTGATTATCGTCGTCTTGCCGCTTCCGTTCGGACCGAGCAGACCAATGATGCCTCCGCGTCCTATTGAAAAGCTGAGCGACTTCAATATCGTCTTGGAGCCATAACGCTTGACGACATTGACCAGCTGCAATAATGGAACATCGTCCGGCTTAGCGTCGTCTGCGATTGTGTCGGATGTTACAGACGCGGCTGTGCTATTGTTTGTAATTGTCGACTGTATGGCTTGTTCCGGCTGCATATTCGGAGCTGTGTTCAAAGAGACGGTGTCAGCGGCAGGAAAAGCGTTTAGTTTAATCGCTTCATTATCAGCGGCTGTAGTATTCTGCGCGGCTATATCAGCTGCCGCCGTACCAACCGCCGCTGTATCAGCTGCCGCCGTACCAACCGCCGCTGTATCAGCTGCCGCCGACTCATGAACGGTTGTATTCACGTTCACATCGTTCGATATACCGTTTTCGGATTCGGACGGCGGCGTCGGGTTATTGTTGTTTTCGTTCATTAAACTTGATTCATCCTTTCTAATAGAGGCTGCCTGCGCACCGGCGCGGTACAGTTTGGATGTACTATTGTCACATTGTCAACGACCGGCTCGCGGTTATGTCCGAGCCAGCCACTAAATTTCCTATATAAATGATACACCAATCGAGTCGTTTTGTCGATAGACATTACATACAAATAGTGTTTGCTATTTTGATTAATTTTGCACGCTTGAATATTTTTGTTTACTTTTTGGCAATTGACATTTCAGCTGGAAACGTTTATAATATTAGTACGGTATAAGTCTGAAAATAAATTTTCAGACACGAGTTTTGTGACTTCGCGGTCAATGACCGCGATTTGCTTCGCAAACCGTCACAAAACATCGACATATGAAA
>CAJFKR010000055.1 GCA_904386005.1 Candidatus Flemingiibacterium merdigallinarum | reverse complement strand
GTTCCGCCTACGGCTCCACTCCGGCTGCACAAATTCGCTGTAATACCATGTCTTTTATTTTTTCTGGTCTTTTTGGGTCATATCTATTTACAACGCAGAGTCAAAAAGGTTGAAATTTCGCCCGAGATATGGTATAATTAATAATAAGAACATAATGAACATTCCAAGGTGATTTTTAATATGTGGCTGCTCTTCGCCGCGCTCTCGGCACTGTTCGCGGGCGCGTCGTCAATTCTCGCCAAAATCGGCATCAGCGACACCGACTCCAACCTCTGCACCGCGCTGCGGACGGCTGTGGTGCTGATTTTTTCATGGATAATGGTGTTTATAACCGGAGAGGCGACCGAGCTTTCATCAATCGACGGTCGTACCTTGATTTTTTAATTCTGTCGGGCGTATGCACCGGCGCGTCGTGGTTATGCTATTTTAAGGCGCTGTCTGTAGGCGACATCAACCGCGTCGTTCCGATTGACAAATCGAGCACAATTTTGACTATTATACTCGGCTTTATCATATTTCATGAGACTGTCGGAATACTAAAGCTATTCTCTCTCGCAATACTCGCGCTCGGTATCTTTCTGATGATTGAAATAAAGCCCTCGCCTAAAACGAATACGTCAGGTGTGATGTCACAGGCTTCAGCCGACACAGAATCGTCCGGCTGGTTCATCCTCGCGATAGGTGCAGCTTTATTCGCGAGCCTGACTACAATATTCGGCAAGCTCGGCGTCGGCGACCTCGGCTCAAACCTCGGCACGGCGATACGCACCGGAGTCGCGCTGATATTCGCGTGGCTGCTCGTAATTCTGACCAAAAAAGCCGGAGATATCCGCAAAATCGATAAAAGAAGCTGGATTTTTATCATCGCCTCGGGAGCCGCGACCGGAGCCTCATGGCTCTGCTTTTACCGCGCTCTCAAGGACGGTGTGACCAGCGCGGTCGTCGCGGTTGATAAGCTGTCACTGCTTGTCACAATCGGATTTGCTTTGATTGTATTCAAGGAAAAGCTGTCGCGACGGACGCTCTGCGGTCTTATACTCATGACAGCCGCCACACTTGTAATGGTCATCGCATAAAAATATCGGAAAGGAAACAATTTTGATAAAACACATTTTTATTGTAAACCCGGTCGCTGGAAAGGGCGTCGAGGGAAAACGAATCTCCGATATAATCAAGGACGCGTGTGACGTCTCGCGGGTCAATTATGAAATTTACCGCACGACCTGCAAAGGCGACGCCACTGTATACGTAAAAAAAAGACTGGCAGAAAAGCCGCTCGGTGATATCTATCGATTTTATGCCTGCGGTGGAGACGGCACCTTCAATGAAGTAATAAACGGCGTCGTACATGACCCGCGTCAATACAGTCCATTGCCCGGAGTTCAGGTTGGTGTGATACCGATCGGCACCGGCAACGATTTTGTACGCAATTTCGCGCAGAAGGAATTCTTTTCGGACGTGACAAAGCAGTTGCTCGGCGATCCGATGAATATAGACTGCTATTCGTTTAACGACCGCTTCGGCATAAATATGTTCAATGTCGGCTTTGACTGCGACGTCGTCTGCAAGGCCGCCGAGCTTAAAAAGAAGTCGTTCATGCCAAAGGCGCTTGCCTACATGGTCGGAGTCGCGATCGTGCTGATACGCAACCGCGGCAGTGTGATCAAGGTCGTGCGCTCGGACGGCAGCGAGCTTGCGCGCGAATTTGAGCTCTGCGCGGTCGCGAACGGCGGATTCTGCGGCGGCGGCTTCCATTCAGCGCCAAAGAGCCGTCAGAACGACGGACTGCTCGACATAAGCTTAATCTCAAAGGTATCGCGTCTGCAATTTTTGTCGCTCGTCGGTCCGTACAAAAAGGGCACGCACCTGAACACCCGGCTCGGTCGCCGTGTAGTCAACTATTTTCAGGACAAGTCGATCGCCTTTTACTTCGACCGTGACACCGCGGTCAGTGTCGACGGTGAGATAGAGCTTGTCCGCAAGGCGGAGTTCTCGATAGTTCCGAATTCGGTCTCATTCATCGTGCCGGTCGGAGTCGAGTATCCGCTGAACTTCCGTCGCAGATTCATCCGGCGCGACGGTAAGCGCCGTGATACAAACTGATACACGAAAGTGATAAATTATGCTTAATAAACTGCACATTTACCCGCTCGTAATCTCCGCGCTGCTGATATTCGCGCTCACCTCGTGCGGTCACCCCTCAAATGAGCCGCTGGTCACACGGATCGACGCACCGAGCGCACTGCGCGGCGATATCCCGACCGCGTCGACCAGCTCGCCCGACAATCTGCCAATTGACGGAATCGACTTTTCCGATGACGACTCGAGCCAAAGCGCCGATACCACGCCTGAAACCGAGGCTCGTCCACAGCTCGCGCCTACTCGAATCAGCTTTCTGGCCGCCGGAGACAATGTAATACATCCCTGCATATATATGGACGCCGAGCGTCGGGCGGACGAGACTACACGCGAATACAATTTCAAGCCGATGTATGCCGACGTCGCCGACTACATCGCGGGATTCGACATTGCGTTTATCAATCAGGAGACCTTGATGGGCGGCGCGGAGCTCGGATATTCGGGCTACCCGCAGTTCAATTCGCCGCAGGATCTCGGGCTCGACTTAATCGACATCGGCTTCGATGTCGTCAACATCGCGAACAACCATATGTGCGACAAGGGTACAGCTGGTCTCGCGGGCACGATCGACTTCTGGAATTCGCAGGACATCCTGATGATCGGCGGCTACACCGACGCCGACGATTATGACGATATCCGTGTCCTCGAATACAGCGGCGTGAAAATCGCGTTCCTCTCATATACCTACGGCACAAACGGAATCAGTCTGCCGTCGTCGAGCGAGCTTATCGTCCCATATATCAATGACGACGACATCATCCGTCAGTGCAAGCTCGCGAATGAGTGCGCGGACTTTGTCATCGCGTCGGTACACTGGGGAAATGAGAATCAGACCACGGTCAGCGCCGACCAACGCTACACCGCCGAGCTGCTCGCCAATAACGGCGTAGACGTGATTCTCGGTCACCACCCGCACGTATTGCAGCCGATCGAATGGATAAGCAGCGACTCGGGTGAAACGCTCTGCATATACTCGCTCGGCAACCTCGTGTCGGCAATGCAGTATTGGCAGAATATGGTCGGCGGCTTCTTCACCTTCGACATCGTAGTCGACGAGGATGGCGACATCTACGCCGACTCGCCCGAATTTTGTCCGACCGCGTTCTATTACGGACCGAGCTACTACAACTCGCACCTCTATTTTCTGTCCGAATACCCTGCCGACGTCGCAAAGACGCACGGCACCGGCAACCTCTACGGCAGTCCGGCGACTCCTGACGACTTGAAGCGTTTCGCCGAAGACATCATGGGCGAATATATCGTCTATGAATGAGTCAAAGCAGGATTTTAGTCAAAATAATCGCCGATATCGTCGTTATCATCATCACAATGAAAGCCGCCGCCATTGTGTAGCGCGGCTTTTTAATACCGGCCGACGAATAATAAACCGAGACGACATAGAACATCGTGTCGGAGGACGCCATTATCACCGACGCGGCGAGTCCCGACGCGCTGTCCGGACCGCTCGATTTGAAGATATCGGAAAGCATAGCAATCGACCCTGAACCGGAGATTGGGCGCATTACGAGAAACGGCGCGAGCTCATCCGGAACTCCGAGCTTCGATAATAATCCGGCGATCGGCTCGGCGAGTCCGCTCGACTGAAACATTGACACCGCGCAGAATAATACGCAGAGCGTCGGGAACAGACCAAACGCCGTCTGCATCCCCGACTTCGCGCCGCCGACGAACGCGTCGAACAGCGGCTTTTTTGAAACAAGCATGAGCACTCCGCACAACGCGATCACTGCCGGAATCGCCGCCGCCGCGATTTTTTCGATCAGCACGAAATTTCACCCCACAGAAATTTTGATTACCGTCAGCACTGTTGATTATGACCAGCGTTTCTATCAGTAAATCCGCATTGCCGCCATACATTAACAATCAGCATGACGACTCCCGCGCTGTTCAACATAGCCGTTTTATCCGGACTCGTCCTGCTTCTGATTACGGCGCGGCTCATCCAATACACCGCCGCGCATCCTTATTCGTCTGTCAGATTCTCGCCGCTTGCGCCTTGCGCAGTACGCGAATATTCTAACCACAATTATCGAGCTTACCATGCCGATACCGCTCGCGAGCCAGATCACCGGCAGCAGCTCAAACAGCAGCTCCGCGCCCGAAGCTCGGCGCAGCGCGAGCAGTGTCGTCGGTATCAGTGACAGAGACGCGGTATTCATAACAGTCAACATTATGCTGTCGTCTCGCGCGACTTCATCGCCGTCCTGCATCTCACGCACCGCGGCAATGCCGAGCGGAGTCGCCGCGTTGCCGATCCCCAGCAGATTCGCGCTGATACACGCGACCGCGGCGTCGATTCCCTGATGTTTCGCCGAAGCCGTCGGGAACAGCTTGGATGTCAGCGGGCGGGTCAGCCGGCAAAGCCCTTCAATCGCCCCCGCTTCTCGCAAGGTTTCCATCACCCCGCTCCACAGGCTCATGACGCCGACCAGCGACAGCGTCACCTCGAGCGCGCGTCCCGCTCCGTCAAGCAGCGCGCCTCCCAGCTCTGCTGTCGTTCCGACAAAAAACGAATAAATAAACGATGTGACGCAAATCAAGGCAAAAGCCGTTTTAAGCAGCTGAATCAACCTCCATCTTTGAATCTTATGGTCATAATATACAAAATCATGTCTCCAAATTAAGTCAAAAAATTATAAGATTACCTATTGACATTTCTGTCGTTTCGTGGTAAAATATGTATATGCAGGATGAATAATACCATTTTTGCATTATTAATCTCTAAATAAACGAAAGAAGGAAAAGTATTATGAAAAGTACGGGAATCGTGCGTAGAATCGACGAACTCGGAAGAATTGTGCTTCCGATCGAGCTTCGCAACAAAATGGATATAAAAAATAAGGACTCAATCGAAATCTTCGTTGACGAGGATAAGATTATCCTGAAGAAATACGAGCCTGCCTGCCTGTTCTGCGGCAACGCTGACGATGTGATTCTATTCAAGGGCAAGCTTGTTTGCCGTCATTGTCTCGAGGAAATGAACCGTCAGACCGACTGAATATTTTCTACATATTCTTTTCAATTCTGAATGTCACCAGCTTAGACAACAGATTTATCTGACATTTGTCTCTAATCATAATCAACTTTTTCAACCCTGTCCCGCCTGTATACCAGTTCTTGGGTTATACAAATTGACTCCAATAGAAGCTCATAATAAACAGACACCAAACCGGCAGATAACATCAAACGATGGTCAAAAAGGCGAGCTCTCAATCAACCATTATTTGTAATGAATGTCATTATTCATTAAACAAAGTGGTTAGAATGAAGCTTTCATTCGGTATAAATGAATTCATCAGATATTCTGCAGGTCGGCTTCCCTCTCTTAGTCTCATATGTCCGAATTAAATATATTCGCCCCCGCGTCATTTGAGAACGCGGGGGCGAGTATTTATAAATTCGCGAGTCGGGTCGAGATCGCGAGCGCCGGGTCTGCCGGCACATCCGCGCGCTTGCAGTCGGACGGTATGACAATCGTCGGCGTCGGGCGCGGGCGCTTGCCCTCGAAATTCGGCAGCCACTTCTGCTCGGCGTCAAGCAGCTCGGACACCAGCTCGCGGATCTGTTTAAGCGTCAGCACCGCGCCGGTCAGCGGGTCGAGCGCCGCGGCCTGTACTACCAGCTCGGGGTCGGAATACTTCTCGGCGAGGAACGCGAGCGTCTGGACGTTGATGTTTGTCAGGTTCAGAGCCGCGCACTGCGGCGGCAGATTGCCGACATATGTCGGATGCAGTCCCGAGCCGTCGGCGAATATCGGCAGCTCGGATACGCAGTCTTCGGGCAGATTCGTGATCAGCCGGTTGTTGCGGAGATTGCCGTTGAACCTGAACGGGCGGTCGAGCGCGGTCGCCTCGATTATGTACGATCCGTATTCGACCGAGCGCGGCGGCAGTGTGAGCGGCTCGTTTTCGAGCATATCGCGGTCATTGTACTTTTCGCGCACCCGCTTCGCCCATTTCAGCGACGCTCCGGTCTCGCCGCCGAAGTCGGGCTCGTCGCAGTAGAGCGAGCGCGCGAGCTCATTCTTGCGGAAATAAGGCAGATACTCGGACAGATGTCCGGTCGACTCGGTCATGAAATAGCCGAAATGCCGGAACACCTCGCCGCGCACCTTTTCTGACGCGTAGTATTCGGGCAGCTCGAATTTCTCGCGCAGCTCGGGGTAGAGGTCGCGCCCGTCCTGCTCGAGCTTGATAAACCAGCCCATGTGGTTGATTCCGGCGCAGATATAGTCGATGTCCTCGACTCTGCGTCCGAGGTAACCGGCGATCAGCCGTATCGTCGTCTGCACGCCGTGGCAGAGTCCGACAAATTTCACGCCCTCGTCATCGAGCGCGCGGCAGACGGTCGCCATCGGGTTGACATAGTTGAGAAGCAGCGCGTTTGGGCAGAGCTCGCGCATATCGCGCGCCAGCTCGCGCATCGCCGGAATCGTCCGCAGCGCACGGAAGATCGCGCCGATCGAGTTTGTGTCGCCGATGCACTGATCGACGCCGTATTTCAGCGGTATATCGATGTCGAGCGAGTTCGCCTCTACCCCGCCTATCGACAAAGTCGCTATGACATAATCCGCGCCGCGCAGCGCGTCTCGGCGGTCGGTCGTCACATACGCGTCGGCGTCGAGCGAGTTTTGCTCCTTGACCTTATCGAAGAAGCGCTTCACGTCCGAAGTGTGCCGCGTCGACGGCGCCATCAGCGCGAATTCGACATGACCTATGTCCTTTATCTGCACGATGTCCAAAAGCAAGGTCTTGCAGAAGACAATGCTGCCCGCGCCTATCATCGCAATTTTCATATTACAGTAATTCCTTTCCCGCCGCGTCAGGGCGTATCGGTTTATGATAAGATTATAGCACAAATCCCAAAGGCTTGTCAACCCAAAACCGCAATCTTACCGCGCAAAATCGACCGTAATAACAAAAGGACGCCGGAAATTCCGGCGTCCCCATACTTTCTATTTCTTTTCCCGTGATTACAGCTTGACCGGCATACCGGTTTCCATCGACTCGTTGCAGGCGAGGCAGAACGCTACCGTCTTCATCGCGTCGGCGTAGGGCGAGCGAATCTTCGAGCCGTCTCCGGTGAGAACCGCGTCGACAAACGTGCGGTCGCAGATGTAGCCGAAGTCGATCGACGTCGGAACATTGATGCCCGTCTCGTTCTCGTTCTTTCTCTGAGTACCATCGCCGCTGATAGTTCCGGCGACCGCGGCTGCCTTGTCGTCCTCCTTGAGACCGTAGAAACGGACGTTCGAGCAGAGGACATAATCCATGCGCGACGAGATGCTGCCGAAGGTCATCTTCGAATCCCACGACGCGCCGTTCTCCGAGTAGCAGCCGGTCATCATCGTAGCGGTGACGCCGCTCTTGAATGTGATAAGCGTCGTAGACAAATCGTCGGTGCAGTAGCCCGGGCACTTCTCGTCGGTGACGAAACCGCGCGAAGCAACCGAGTATACGGTGTCCGGCTCGCCGAGGAAGTAGCGCAGGATGTCCATCTGGTGAACGGTCTGCTCAACCAGCTGTCCGCCGCTCTGTGCCTTGATTCTCCACCACGGCACCTCCGGAATACCGCCGACACGCGAAGCCGCTACCGTGACTATCGGATACTTTGCTATGTAGTCGCGTGCCGCGTCGTTGATGTTGTCGTAACGGCACTGGAAGCCGACCGCGGTGATGAGTCCCTTCTCCTCAATGCGCTTCGCGATCTCACCGGCGAGCTTCATGTCGAGCGCTACCGGCTTTTCGACGAAGAACGGGATTCCACGGCGGATCGTCTCAAACTCAACGTAGCCATGGCAGTTCGGCGGGATGCAGATGAACACCATGTCCGGCTTGACCTCGTCGTACATCTTCGTGAAATCGGTATACGCCTTGCCGCTTTTCGCGATCTCGACAAACTTCTCTGCGCGCTCTAAAATCAGGTCGCAGAAGCCCGCAAGCTCGATGTCGTCATATTTGACGAAATGGCTGAGATGATAGCTGCCTATTCCGCCGCATCCGATGATAGCTAATTTTTTCATAATAAAACCCTTCCTTTCCATGTCGAGTTTTGTGACGGTACAGTACAGCGAAATATCAGTCGCGGTATGTAATGTCACAAAGCCCGCAGTCCTAAAAAATGGTTTTCGGACTTAATTTATTCTGTTCTGACAATCCAGATATGCATTCCGGAGGTCAGACTGGCAGTTTATTTAACGATATCGTCAATCTCTCCGCAGACCATGCGGTAGTAGTCAGACCAGCTCATATCGGGGTCGGTCTTGGAGACCTCGCCGGTGATGTATCCGGTGTAGCCGGCAGTGTCGAGCGCGGCGCGGACCCGCTTCCAGTCGATATTGCTCTTGGAAATATCTACCCAGTCGCCGCCGTTGTTGATGCCCGAATGACGCTTGAAGCCCTTGATGTGCGCGTTCTTGATGCGCTGCCCGAGGATGTCAATCCAGTCCTCGGTGCGCGAGAACGCGATCGTGTTGCCGATGTCGTAGTACGCGCCGATATACTCGCAGTCGAGCGCGTCGACGAAGTTCGCCATGTCAAACGGCGACGTGAAGAAGCCGTTCCAGACGTTCTCGACTCCGACGTTGATTTTGTACTTCTCGATATCGCCGCGCAGGGCTTTGAGCGTCTTTTGGCAGTTGTCATACGCCTGCTTCAAGCTGATTGTGTCGCTCATTCCGCCCGGGACTATCAAAACGCCGCCCGCGCCGAGCGCCTTGGCGCAGCGCAGCTGTGCAGTCAGTATCGTCCGCGACGCTTCGATTTCGTCGTCGCTGCCGATACCCATGTGTCCGCCCCAGAGCGAGGTCGAGATGCTGACGACCGGCAGGTCGTATTTCTCGGACAGCGTCGCTATCTTGGCAAGCTCGCTGTCAGTGATGTCGACAGTCAGCGCGTGTGTGCCCGATGCGTCGACATTGAATTCGATTCCGTCGAATCCGGCGGCTTTGACGTCGCGAATCGCCGTCTCGAAATCCGAGTCGCCCTTGATCGACCATGCGTTAAGTGCTGATTTCATTTGTATCACCTTTCTTTTCTGTATATTCTGACTGAATATCAGGTCTGATTGCCGTGCGATTTGCCAGATATCAAGCCTGTATATTGTGCGTTTTACCCGATATATCTGCCCATTTACCCGCGCGCCGCGAGCTCCTTGTAGGCTTCGATTATCTTGTTGTAGTACTCGATTGTCGCCGGAGTCCTCGACTCGAGCGCCGACGCGATCTGTCCGCCAGACGCCTTGAGGTCGTTGTGCAGTACCCATGTGTATGAAGTCGTCGTCGCCATTGTGTAGCCGACGTCCCAGCGTCTGCCGGCGGAGATTATCTCGAGCATCTCGATTGAGTCGTCGTCGCGCGTCAGCTTGCTGTTCGTCACCGACTCGAGGTATTCGGGTATGATGTCGCGGTAGGACGCGCAGGACAGCGCCTCGAGTATAAGTCCGACCTTTTCGACCGTCTCATCGGTCGCGTCGATCGGAATCGAAACTCCGCCCGAACGCGCGTCGACGTAGGTGTAGTAATCCTCCTGCGCCTCGTCATACTTCGGGTAGGGGATGATTCCGTACGCGCTGTTGTATGAGCGGAACTTCTCGAGGTCGTTCATCCAGAGCGCCTGTATGAACACGCGGTTTTCATCCCACGTGATGTCGCATTCCTTGTCCCAGCCGATTTCGAATACGCTGCTCGAGTTGTAGAACAAATCATACATCCACTCGGCGAGGTGGTAGAACTTTTCGTCCTTGTAGCCGAGCACGACCTCGTCATTTTCAAAGCGCACGCTGATTTCGCCGATCGCGTAGCAGAAGGTCAGCGCGTGATAGCCGTAGTTGGTCGCAAAGCCGAATCGGTCGCCCTCGTCTTTGACCGTGTTGCCGTTGAGGTCGCCCGACACCTGATTTACCGTCTCGGCGAAGCTGTCGAGCGTCCACTCGCCGCTTCTAACCATGTCGTATATTCCGTTAAGCCCGAACTCGTCAGCCATGACCTTGTTGAATATCAGTATATTCGCGTATTGGTAGGAGCTGAGCAGATAGTCGCTCGAGACGAACGGCAGGTAGCCGTCGTAGGTGAACAGCTCGTTGACATTTGTGTGCCACCACGGTTGGTCGAAATTGAGATAAGGGACGTCGAGCATATTGCGCAGGCATCCGTCGAGCACGAGATTTCCGTTTGCCGCGAACGGCAAAAGGAAAGCCATATCATAGTCGCGCGAGCCGGCGAGCGCGCTCGTTTTGAGCCGATTGTAGTCGTCCGCCCAGCCGTTTCCGGGAATCACCGTCATCGTGAAGTTGAAGCGGTTCATAAGATCCAAGTTACGGTTGTATATCAAATCATTGATTAGCTCGCCATTAAGCTCGGTTGAATATATCGTCCGCTCGTCGGACAGGACGTCGTGGTGAGCGCTGATGCGCAGCTCCCAGCCGTCGAGGTCGACGTCCGGCAGACCGTCGGTGATTTCGGTCTCGACCGAGCTGTCAGTTTGGGAATCTATAGTGCCCGCGGTCGTCTCTACCGGCGTGGCCGAGTCGCCGCACGCGCCGCAGAAAAGCATCGACGCGCAGAGCAGGATAAGTACAAAGCGTTTGTCCATATATTTCACCTATGTATTTCACTCGCAAAAGTATTGTGAATTATTAAAAGTATGCTAATAGAATATTTTAATATTGCGCTTTAATTTTGTCTCAATAGGGAGTATACTGAATTACAATTGATACAATATAATTCATGCTGTCAGCATGAAATTCTCCGACTATATTATTTATTATCCACTCATCTCTTTAAGTATACCTCTTTTTTTAAAAGATTACCATACACAAACCGAATGCCGATATGGAGAAAACGACTGTTATGGAACTGCAATCCTACTATATCTCACTGACCGGCGGCGACTGCGACAAGCGGGTCGACGACTCATTCATCGCGGTCAACTGTGCCGGAGCCTGCGTATTAAAGCAACCGTTCGTGACTGACAACCCGCGGGGCAGAGAGGATTATTACCTGCAATATCTTGTGAACGGCGAGATGGAGCTTTCGAACGGCGGTGACACCCGCGTGATGCGCGCCGGAGACGTGATATTTTATTTCCCGCACACTCACTACAACTACAGCGGCGACAGCTCGACCCGTTACTACTGGGCGCACTTCTCGGGAAGCGAGGCGGCGTCGCTGCTCACGCGCTGCGGTATTGAAAATTCGACGATCTATTCGGTAGGACTGCACGACCGGCTCACCTCCGGCTTCGAACGGCTTTTCGCCGACTTCATCTCTCACGACCAATATTTCGAGCTCTCGCTCGCACAGACACTTATAAAGCTCTGCGTCGACATCGCGCGCTTCAAGTCAAATCCTGACGCGGCGCTGCAGGGCACCGACGACCGCATCGACCGCGTGATCGCGCGAATTCATCGCAGCTTCGACCGAGAGCTTACTGTGTCCGAGCTCGCTGCGGCTGAATTCATCAGCGTCGGTCGGCTGCGCACACTCTTCCGCGAGCGCTGCGGCATCTCGCCGCAAAAATACATAGCCGCGCTGCGGATCAACACCGCGAAGCAGCTGCTCGAACAGCCGGGTATGACGATAGCCGAGGTCGCCCGCTCGGTCGGTATCCCGGATGCGCTCTATTTCAGTCGACTTTTCCGTCAGCACACCGGTCTGACGCCTTCCGAATACCGCGCGATGAATCTGACCGAATAATCAATTTAGCCGATATATTTTTAAGACTCTGCATACAAAAAGCTGTATTAAGCATAAAAAACTGTTGCAAGTACCTTGAAAAAGCACTTGCAACAGTTCTGATTTTTAATAATTACTGCTCGTCGTCAGCGGCAGCTCTGTCGAGGTCATCGAGGAGCGCCTTGACCGAAAGGCTGATCTTGTGAGTCTCGGGGTCGATCTTCGTGATCTTAGCGTCGATCTCGTCGCCTACCTTGAGCACGTCGGAAGGCTTATCGAGTTTCTCACGCGAGATCTGCGATACGTGAATCAGACCGTCGGCGCCCGGTACAACCTCGGCGAACGCGCCGAAGTCCATGAGCGACACAATCTTGACATGAGCGGTATCGCCCTCCGAATATTTCTCGGTGAAGAGCTTCCACGGATCCTCGTCAGGGGACTTGTAGGTGAGCGAAATGCGCTTTGCCTCCTTGTCCACGTCTTTGACAACGACGTCGATCATGTCGCCGACATTGACAACCTCGGACGGATGCTTGATGCGCTTCCACGAGAGCTCGGATGTGTGAACCATGCCGTCGACGCCGCCGAGGTCGACGAACGCGCCGTATGAAGTAAGGCTCTTGACCTCGCCGTGATACTGCTGACCGGGCTCAACCTGTGCCCAGAAGGCTTCCTTGCGAGCCTTGGATTCCTCTCTCTCAACGACACGGATCGAAGCGACTACGCGCTTTCTCTGCTCGTTGATGTCGATTATTTTGACCTTCTTGGTCTGACCCTGCAATTCATGCAGGTCAGCGTCCTTGGGCAGACCCGACTGCGACGCCGGAATAAATACGCGTACGCCGCCGCACAGACCGATCACGCCGCCCTTGACGATTTCGATAATCTTCGCGTCAAGCACGTCGCCGTTGGCATGAGCGTCAACAACTGCCTGCCAGTTCTTCGCTACATCGACCTTTTTCTTAGAAAGCTGCGCGACACCTTCGGCATCGTTGACCTTGACAACAACCGCCTCGATCTCATCGCCCGGCTTATACAGGTCGCTAAGCTTGACGGACGGGTCGTCGGTGAGTTCGGAATATGTAATTATTCCGGTGAATTTTGCTCCGATGTCGACGTGGATCTCATTGTCCGAAACCGAGGTGACGATACCGGTCACACGGTCTCCGTTGTTGATGGGCTTGAGGGACTCCTCTACCATCTCTTCAAAGGTTTTTTCAATGTTCTCGCTCATAATATTTTGAACCTCCTGAATAATTTCGCCCGGAGTTGAGGCTCCCGCGGCGATTCCCACCTTCATATGGGGTTTAACATACTTGAGCGGAATGGAGGAAGCATCTTCTATCAAAAACGTCAAATCCAAATTTTCTTTGGCGACCGAAAAGAGCTTGGCTGTGTTGGAGCTGTCTTTCCCGCCAATAATAATCATCATATCCATTTTTCGGGATAGCTTCAAGACTTCATTCTGCCTATTTTCTGTTACACTACATATTGTATCAAAAATTTTTGAATTTGTATATAGTTTTTTGAAAATTTTTTGAGTTTTTTCCCACTCTTTTAGATTTTGAGTGGTTTGCGCTACCAATATGAGGGTGTTATAGTTTTTTGTGGCACTGCCGGCAAGCGATACCAATTCATCGGCGTTGTTCGCGACGACATAGTCGCCGCCTGACCAGCTCACAATACCCATAACCTCGGGATGATTTTCATCACCAAGGACACTAAGCAATGTGTCCTCCGACGTCTCTCGCTTGACTATGTCATGAATTTTCTTGACATACGGGCAGGTGCAGTCGGCGACCTTGAACGAGCTGTTGCGGCGCGAATAGTCGTCAAGCCGCTCGGACAGCTCGCGTGTTATGCCGTGCGCTCGGGTACAGATCACAGTCGGGTTCTGTTCACTTGCCGCGTCAAATATCGCGTCAAGCTCGTCAGCAGATATCACTTTGACGCCCTTGTCGGCAAGTGACATCAAGAATGACGGATTGTGTATCAGCTTGCCGAGCGTGTATACCCGGCTCGTGCCGTCAATCGCGGCTTTGACTGTGTTGACCGCACGGTTCACACCGAAGCAGAATCCGGCGAGCGACGCTACAGTGACTTCAGCCATTGTCGCCCTCACCAATCTTGCGCCGCTTCATAGCGATAATTTTGTCGAATATATTCAACGCCGCACGCTCGTATTCAGCAGCGCCGCCCTTTTCGAATCCGAGCGCTTCGTACGGCACCGGCTCTCCAATCAGGATTCGCGTCGGCTTGAACATACGCACCTTGTTATTCGCAGTGTCGATACAAACCGGCACTATCGGCACTTTCGCGTGATACGCGGTCATGCCTACTCCGCCCTTGACCTCGGAACGGGTAGATTCAAGCTCGCGTCCATAGAAACGATGTCCTTGCAGGAACATACCGACGCATTCTCCATCCTCGAGCAGCTTTATCGACATTCTTAATGACGAAACCGCGCTTCCCTTGCGGTCGACCGGAAAGGCTCCGAACGCCCGTATCAGCCGCCCGAGCAGCGGAACGCGGAACAGCTCTTTTTTCGCCATATAGCGAATCTGGCGTTTGAACACCGCCGAGAGGATTATAACGTCGAAATACGACAGATGATTTGAGCAGACAATAAACCCGCCCGTCTCAGGCTCGTTCTCGGCACCGATGACCTCGACCCGAAAAAGCCGCTTTAAAAATTTCGCGAAATGCTTCTGCGCGTTCTGATAAAAGCTCATTTCATCTTACTCTCTATTATTTGTACCGCGGCTTTAAGCGTATTTTCGCGGTCGAGATTACTGTTGTCGAGCAGAACCGCGTCGTCAGCCTTGACCGCGGGAGCTATGCTGCGACCCGAATCGGCTTTGTCGCGCCGCTTCATGTCAGCCAGCACCTCGTCATACGTAGTGTCAATTCCCTTTGCCTTCAGTTCATTCAATCGACGCGTCGCGCGCACCTCGTCCGATGCGACCAGATATATTTTGACGTCGGCGTCCGGCAGTATCACCGTTCCGATGTCGCGACCGTCCATAATCACCGAATTGCTTTTCGCGAAGCCGCGCTGTGTTTCATAAAGGAACTCGCGCACGCAGGGCAGCGCCGACACCGCCGACGCGTACATCGACATCTCGGGAGTGCGTATACGTTCGCCGACCGGCTCGCCGTCAAGATATACCCGCTGTTCTCCGGCTTCAATCCGGACTTCGATTTTTACTGTCGGCAATAGCTCGGTCATCTCCGTCTCGGAGTGAGGGTCGACGCCCCGCAGCTTCGCCGCCAGCCCGACCGTCCGGTAGAGCGCGCCGGTGTCGAGGTAAGTTATACCATAGTAGTCGGCAATGTCGCGCGCCAATGTGCTCTTGCCCGCGCCGCTCGGTCCGTCAAGTGCGATTCTCAGCATAATATATACATTGTCCTTTCGAAATAATTATAGACATATTTAAGACTATTGCTTCGCATAAGCGAAGTCTGCTTTGCAAAATCAAAGACTGTTAGCCAAGCATCTCGGTATTCGGCAAAGATGGCACTGAATCCGCAAGTCCTAAAATTTTTGTCCGTAAATTCATTTAGAAGCTAATTCAGCCGCCGCGCTTGTCGCCGCGAGGTGCGCGGTCGAAAAGGCTATCTGCAAATTGAAGCCGCCGGTATACGCGTCAACGTCGATCACCTCGCCGGCAAAATACAGACCATTCACGAGCTTCGATTCGAGCGTTTTCGGCGAAATCTCGCTTGTCTTGACACCGCCCGACGTGATTATCGCCTCGTCGATAGGTCGGAAGCGCGCAGCGGTCAGCGTGAAACCTTTCAGTGTGTCGAGCAGCTTGTGACGCTCCTCGCGCGTGATGACGTTGACCTTTTTGCGGCTGTCAATGCCCGACTGGCGAATCACCGCCGGAATCAGCTTGACTGGCAGCAGATCGCCGAGCGCGTTCACGAAATCGCGGTTCTGATATTTCGCGAAATCCGACTGTAAGCGGTGATCGAGCGTCTGATAGTCGAGCGCGGGTTTTAGGTCGATTTTCATCAGATATCGCTTCGACGGCAGACCCTTCATGTGGCTCGACGCCGACAAAACGAGCGGTCCGGACAGTCCGAAATGGGTAAAAAGCAGCTCGCCCTGCTCACAGAAAACCTCTTTTTGCGACTGCTCCTCGCATACGGTCAGCATGACGTTTTTCAGCGTAAGTCCCATCAGCTCGGACACCCATTTTTCGGCGACCTCGACCGGAACAAGCGACGGTTTCGGCGTGATTATCGTGTGTCCGAGTTCAGCCGCCATTTTGTAGCCGTCGCCGGTCGAGCCGGTCAATGGATACGAAGCCCCGCCGGTCGCGAGTATCACCGCGTCGAATTCATGTATCCCCGCGTTCGTCCGAACCGCATATACACAGCCGTCGCGCGTCAATATGTGCTCCGCGCGCTCGTGCAATATATCGACGTTCAGCCGGTGCAGACGCCGCTTGAGCGCGCCGCAGATATCGGCGGCTTTGTCCGACTGTGGGAACACGCGCCCTCCGCGCTCGGTCTTGAGCGGCACGCCGAGCGACTCGAAAAAGCTCATTGTGTCCGCCGGAGTGAAGCTATTCAACGCGGTGTACATAAACCGCGGATTCGTCGGGATATTTTCGATATGCGTATTGACGTCGCTGTCGTTGGTAACGTTGCAGCGACCCTTTCCGGTGATCATAAGCTTCTTACCGAGCCGGTCGTTTTTTTCAATCAAAACCGGTAAGGCGCCGGCTTCGGCGGCGAATATAGCCGCGGTCATGCCGGCGGCACCCGCGCCGATAATTCCGATTTTTTTCATCAGCTGTCCTCGTGCGGCTTTTCGTAGACGTCGTATTCGTCCCAGATATGCTCGAGCTTCGTAAAGGTCACCGAGACCTCTTCCTGCTTCTTGCGCCCGATCGCGACAATCAGCGCGTTGATTATCGACAGCGGCGCGACGAGCGAGTCGACGAACGACGCCATGTCGCTCTTAGCAAGCAGAAGATCGTCCGCTGTCTGCGCTATTGGAGACGACGCGCTGTCGGTTATTGCGATCACGTGCGCCGACTGACGACGCGCGTATTCAAGCGCGTTGATGATACGCTTCGAGTAGCGCGGGAAGCTGATGCCGATAATCACATCCTTGCTTGAAATACGCAGTATCTGCTCGAAGATCTCCGAGCCGGAGGTCGTGCGCACCAATCTGACATGAGGAAAAATCAGATTCAGATAATGGTAGAGAAAGCTCGCGAGCGACGACGACGAGCGCATACCGATTAGGTATATCATGTCGGCTCCGATCATCGCGTCGACCGCGCGGTTGAAGCTGTCGCGGTCGATTTCCTCAAGTGTGTGCTTGATCTTGTCGATGTCCGAGCAAAGCACCTTTTCAAGCAAATCCGAATCGCCGATGCGGTCGTTCGCGATCTCGATTCGCTGGAGAGTGGTAAGCTTAGTTCGAATCAATTCCTGCAGCGAATGCTGCAAGTCCGGATAACCGTCAAAGCCCAGCTCGATCGCGAACCGGACGACGGTCGATTCGGACACTCCGACCAGCGAGCCGAGCTTCGCCGCGGTCATATACGCCGCCTTGTCATAGTGCGACAGGATAAATCCGGCGATCTGCTTCTGCCCCTTTGAAAAGGTGGGCAGCTTTTTGCGTATTTCTCTGAGTAAATCGTTTCTGTTTTGCGTTTCGTTTGTCATTTCGATTCTGCCGGGAAAAAGCTCCCGGGCGAATTATTTTATACCGATATCGCGGCGGTAATGTATATCCTTGAACTTGACCTCGGCAATCGCCTCGTACGCGCGCTTGATCGCATGATCGAGGTCAGCCCCCTTTGCGGTCACACCGAGCACACGACCGCCCGACGTCACGAGCTTACCGTCGACAATATCAGTTCCAGCATGGAACACCATGATGTCAGGCTGACCTTCGAGCTTGTCGAGACCGGTTATCTCATAACCCTTCTGATACTTCACCGGATAACCGCCCGACGCCGCTACGACGCAGACACAGGCTGAATCGTCCCACTCGATGTCAAGCTCGTCGAGCTTCTCGTCAATGACCGCGTTGATTATCGTGAGAAAATCGGTCTTGAGCCGCGGCAGGACGACCTGTGTCTCGGGGTCGCCGAAGCGCGAGTTGTATTCGATGACTTTAGGTCCATTACAGGTCAGCATAAGTCCGAAATAGAGCACGCCCTTGAAGGTTCTGCCCTCGCGGTTCATCGCGTCGACAGTCGGCTTGAAGATCGTCTCCATGCAGAGCTCGGCAGTCTTGTCCGTGTAGAAGCGGCTCGGCGAGAATGTGCCCATGCCGCCGGTGTTCGGTCCCTCGTCGTGGTCATACGCGCGTTTGTGGTCCTGCGCCGAAACCATAGGCTTTATCGTCTTGCCGTCAGTGAACGCGAGCACCGACACCTCCGGACCGGTCAGGAATTCCTCGATTACGACACGGTTTCCGGCGTCGCCGAACACGCGGTCGTCCATTATCTCATGCACGCCGGCTTCGGCCTCCTCGAGGTTCGCGGCGATAATTACGCCCTTGCCGAGCGCGAGTCCCTCGGCTTTGATGACCGCCGGATAGCTGCCGCGCCGCTTGATGTAGTCGATTGCCGCGGATGAGCTGTCAAAAACCTCGTAGCTTGCGGTCGGGATACCGTACTTTTTCATCAGCTCTTTCGAGAATACCTTGCTGCCCTCGATTATAGCCGCGTTCTGGCGTGGACCGAAAGCGCGGATTCCCTCGGCTTCGAGCCGGTCGACCATACCGAGCATCAGCGGGTCGTCGGGCGCGACAAAGACGAGATCAACCTTTTTCTCCTTTGCCGCCGCGACGATGCCGTCGACGTCGGTCGCTTTTATCGGAAGATTCTCACAGAAAGCGGCAGTGCCGCCGTTTCCGGGCGCCACATACAGCTTTCCGCAGTCGGGGCTTTGCGCTAGCTTCCACGCGATTGTGTGCTCTCTGCCGCCGCCGCCTACAATCAGAATATCCTGTTTCATATAGTTTTAACCTCCATCACCGGAAAATATGAATTTTCCGGTGATTAAAATGATTTATAAATTCTATAGGACGAACTCCCAAACGAATACAGCTTCAATAGGTTGGAAATTCAATTCTATATCAGACCTCGTCGACATTGACCCACGCCCGGCGCTCGCAGGACAGCTCCACCGCGTCGAGCACCTGACAGCACTTCACGCCGTCCTCAAAGCTCGGTGAGGTCGGCTTGTCGTTCGCGATAGCCTCGTAGAATTCGTAGAACTCGTGCGCGAATGTGTTCTCGTAGCCGAGCACGTGACCGGCAGGCCACCAGTTGGCAGCGTAGTTGTGACAGCCCTCGGACGCCTGAATCAGTCGGAAGCCTTGCAGCCCCTCCTCGTCCTCGCGGCTCATGTACCAGAGCTCGTTCATGCGCTCGAAGCTGAATTTCAGCGAACCCTTGTCGCCGTTGATCTCGAACGACATATCGTTTTTGTGTCCGGCGGCGAAGCGCGTGGCTTCGAATACGCCGAGCGCGCCGTTCTTGAATTCGGTCATGAATATCGTCGCGTCGTCGACTGTGACGTCGCCGAGCGGAGCGTCGGCGCCGGCTTTGCCCGAAAGTCCGGTCATGCGCTCGACGATCGGACGCTTCGTGACGAAGGTTTTCGACATACCCATGACCCGGTCGAAGTCGCCGACCAGATAGCGCGCCGCGTCGATGACGTGCGCGCCGAGGTCGCCGTGCGAGCCCGAGCCGCAGACCGACTTGTCAAGCCGCCATACAAGCGGGAATTCGGGGTCGATTATCCAGTCCTGCAAAAACGAGCCGCGAAAATGGTATATCTTGCCAATCTTGCCGGCGTCGATAAGCTTTTTCGCGAGTACGACCGCCGGAGCGAACCGGTAGTTGAAGCCGACCTGATGCTTGATGTTCGCCTTTTGCGCGGCGGCGAGCATTTCGCGCGCGTCAGACGTGTTCAGCGCGAGCGGCTTTTCCGAGAAAATGTGCTTTCCTGCTTCGGCAGCGGCGAGCGCGATTTCCTTGTGTACGTTAGACGGCGCGGTGATGTGGATGACGTCGATGTCGTCGCGCGCTACGAGCTTCTCCCACGAGGTCTCGCAGTCCTGCCATCCGAACTTCTCGCGGCTCTGCTCGACCCATTCGGGGTCGCGACCGCAGATTGTCTTCTTGACGATATCGGCGGAGGTGTCAAAGAACATCGGCAGCTGCGTCAACCCGTTCGAGTGCGCTTTGCCCATAAATTTGTAGCCGACCAGACCTACATTGATTTGCCTTTTCATTTAATCAACCCCCTTATATTAAATCTACGACTACTAACAGCTAACAGCTAACTACTAATAACTAACTACTAACAGCTAACAGCTAACAACTAAATACTTCTCGCGATAGAGCAGCTCGGCGATTTCGACCGCACCGCCGGCGGCTCCGCGGAGCGTGTTGTGCGACAGTCCGACGAACTTGTAGTCGAATATCGTGTCCTCGCGAAGTCTTCCGAGCGAGATTGCCATGCCGCCCTCGAGTCCGCGGTCGAGGTTGACCTGAGGACGGTTGTCCTCCTCGAAATAGTGTATGAACTGCTTCGGCGCGCTCGGCAGACCGAGTGCCTGCGGCTTGCCCGAATAGCTCCTCCACGCGTCGAGAATCTCCTCCTTCGACGGCTTGTCGGCGAAGCGGACGAATACCGCCGCGGTGTGCCCGTCGGTTACAGGGACGCGGATGCACTGTGTGGTAATCAGCGGAGCCGAAGCCTTTACAATTTCGCCGTTCTCGATGTGACCCCAGATTTTCAGCGGTTCTTTCTCGGATTTCTCCTCCTCGCCGCCGATATACGGGATTACATTGTCGATCATCTCGGGCCACTCGCGGAAGGTCTTGCCCGCGCCCGAAATCGCCTGATAGGTCGTAGCGACGACCTCGGTCGGACGCCATTTGAGTAAGGGCGTCAGCGCCGGTACGTACGACTGAATCGAGCAGTTCGGCTTGACCGCGATGAAGCCGTATTTTGTACCGAGCCGTTTTTTCTGCGACTCGATTATTTCGATGTGGCTGTCGTTGATTTCAGGAATGACCATTGGTACGTCGGGCGTCCAGCGGTTCGCCGAGTTGTTCGACACGACCGGAATCTCCGCTTTAGCATAGGCTTCCTCGAGTGCCCTGATCTCGTCCTTTTTCATATCGACCGCGCAGAATACAAAATCGACCTTTTTTGCCATTTCGTCGATGTTCGCGGCGTCGATGACTACCATATCCTTGACCGACTCGGGCAGCTTCGCTTCGAGCTTCCAGCGACCGCCGAGCGCCTCCTCGTAGGTTTTGCCGGCAGAGCGCGGGCTTGCCGCGAGCGCGGAAATTTCAAAATAGGGGTGATTTTCGAGCAGCGTGATGAAACGCTGACCGACCATGCCGGTTGCGCCGACTATGCCGGCGCGCAGCTTTTGTGACATTGGTGTTGTCCTCCGTAGAAATTATTTCTCATTAATATCCATTATAATATTATAGCAAATTTATGCCGCGATGTCAATCTGATTCCGTAAATTTAACACGGCAAAAGCATTTACTTTTTACCGGAAGAATGATATAATAGAAACATGGAAATAGAAAACTTAAAAAAGACAATAATCACGATAAGGGAACCGA